>JBAZVG010000001.1:364068-813355 GCA_041661005.1 Minisyncoccota bacterium
GTTGGGACAAGAGCAGTCACAGCAGTGCCGTATGGCACAGTGAGAGCGATGGTCTTGGCTCCTTCGTTCACCGTTCCAACTACAGCAGGGCTTAATCCATTGAAATCAAAGACGGTGATGGCTTTGGCTGTATTTGAAGCAACGGTAACTGTAACAACATATGCTTGCGTCGAAGCATCAGCCGCGGTGACAGTGTAGGTTTGGGGAGTTGTGAAGTTTGCGGCTACCCCAGTATTTGGCGAAACCGATGCTCCGGTTATGGTAATGGTTGGGACAAGAGCAGTCACAGCAGTGCCGTATGGCACAGTGAGAGCGATGGTCTTGGCTCCTTCGTTCACCGTTCCAACTACAGCAGGGCTTAATCCATTGAAATCAAAGACGGTGATGGCTTTGGTGTCAGATAAAGATTCGTATTCATACGCTCCGGCCGCACCTGTGCCGTCATTTTTTCTGGCTATACCATCAAGGTCGTAGGGAAGATTGGCTTCTGTGCTACGAATAATACTGAGAAATGGAGATGTCTCTGTGGGGTGATAATCCCCATTACCAGCACCAGTCCCACTATATGAATAGTTATTAATATATACTGGATCCTCGTTGTTTCCGACATGTGAGAGGATACCAGCAAATACAGGACTGTATGTATTTGCTGCACCAACAATTGTGCGATTATAGTAGCTATTACCAGTAAACCCAACACCAAAAACCTCTGCCCAGTTCCCAATTCGTGCTCCATCTGGCACGCCACCGTGAGCATCAATATCCGTAACAATATTTATATCATCAAAATTATTTCCACGCAGTGACCAATTCCAGCGATATATTGGCGTCAGCCCGTTCAAATTATGATCATTGTATGCGAGATTCGTTCGTTGCCCAACAAAAGTGTTGTTCCAAATCAAATAGTTGTTATTCCCGTCTTCACTACTTAAATCTGATGCAATGAGCAATTGTGCTTCGGATCCGCTGCCGTCTTGTGTTTCGACGACATTCTGGACTATTGCCACATTGGTTATTGGAGACGCAGCTTGATAACCAATTGTTGCGGTAGACCATCCTGTATTGAGATAAAAGGAACCGTTAAATGCTGCAATTGAGTTATTCGATGATGGGGCACCTGATGTATCGCTAACCTCTCGCGGCTTGAGCCTAACATTTTTATTGCCCAAAACAGTATATAAATCTGCCAATCTGGTACCTGTGGGCGTTGTTCCTTGTGGAAAGATATTGCCACGAACCAGTGACCACGGTGATTTCGTCGTGCCTGAATTAGTGAATCCATTACGCAACGCTGTGATGCTATTTTTTGTTGCGTATGCAACATCGTAACCGCCAATCGCCCCGTCCAGTGTAAGGTTTATCGTGTTGTTGTGTAGCCAAAGTGCATTGTCCAAGCTAGTAGTATCATCAAAAATTACTCCGCCAGCACTAGAGATCGTGATGTCTTCATACTTCAGTCGCTGCGTCCGTATATTACTACTTCCGTTGCCCGCCCATATTGCGGAGGCTTTTGCGACAGTCGAGAGTCTAGTAATCGTAGCCCAAGTTTTCATCGCACCAGATGCTGTGTACCGGCCAGTACTGGAGTATGTGTAGCTACCAACAAGAAGTATGGTTCCTCCACCTGGGTCGTTGTGTGATTTATTTGCATTGTTCCATCCCTTTATCGCGTCCAGCGCATAACCGACTGTTGTGTACGAATTGGCGACGCTGGTTCCATAAGCCGCTTCTGCGAGAGAGCGGGATGTATACACTTTTGTTGTCGCATTCGACGCAAGTCCTCCACCTGAGGGATCAACAACCACAAATGCTCCGCTGTATGTCCCGGCCTTGTCATTAAGTAATTGAAGATTAGACATTTGCGCATCTGGTTGTGTTACTCCACTATTGCTGTCATAAACCGCACCGACATCTCCCACCCATGGATACGCTTTCAAGTTGGCGGTCAATATGTCACCTTGGGTTAGTGTGGAAACATCTACCGTAGCTTGATATGCGAGCACAGTATATTGGTCGCCTGTGTCCGCCGTGCTCTTGGTCATATCATTAACTGTGTATGATACCGAATTACTATGTTCATCTGTAATTGTAAAAACTACAGCTGCCAACGGCTTTGCGTTGCGTGCGAAGCGATTAAAACAAACAGCTTCCAATGTGAAGTTACTTGTCACGGCGGTATATTGAACTGGCCATGACCAGCGACAAATACTTGTTGGAAATGTTTGTGTTGAATTATTAGTAACACTAAGACCAGACACAGCATTAGAGCCAGTATAAAATCCACTAGCTATTGTTGCTGTCACTGTATCGGTTGAATAGATAAAATCTGAAAGAGAAACACGCACAGTCAACGTTCCAGCACTAACATTTTCGTCCATTACGGCTTGGTTAGGGTAAGGTTTTCTGATTTGATATGTGCCATATATTGTACGTGTAATGGTAGTTGCATTTCCACTAGTATCGTATCCTGGTGATGTCACGGTAAACACAATCTTGGCTGTCGACGGATCATTACCTGCACCTAATCCAAAATTATATGTCCCGCTCGTGCTCAAATCTTCAAGATCAATCTCCGCAGCCATACCGTTGCAAGAAATTCCAGCTGTGCAGGTATCTTTGACAATTCTAACTGCTGTAATATCGCCAGTAGCGGCGAAGGCTTGATTTGCAAATCCAAAAAATCCAAAGAGAGAAAAAGCGCCTAGGAAAGGTAAAATCCAGGCTAGTTTACGAGAGAGAGAGAGAGTACTTCATGCTTCATAAATAATTTATAAAAGATATATAAATGTTGGTAAGATATTCAGAAAGTAACGACGACTTACTTTCTATGGAAAAGTTAATGGCATATATTAGTAATACAAGTATTATAACATGTCGAGCTTCCTAAGCAAATAGCTCCACCAAAACCCAGAATTCCACCCGTATTCCTCCCCAGACCCCTCCTGCGGGTAGAATTCCCAATCTCGCCGAATTTAAGAAAATATTAGCCGAGGTTTTGCTAAATCATTTCCCCAAGAATCGCTTTAGCAAAACCGAGACCTTGTTTACATTTCGGGTTTCCGCCGAATTTTTAATGAAATAAGTTCTAGCCGAGTTTAAAAGACACACCCCGATTAAAGTCACGTCGTTTTTGCCTAAATTTTGGCGCGCTTCGCGAAGCGAAGCGTAATGTTTGAAAGGGTTTCCGAATGCATGGCGGGATTTTAAATGCAGGTTCGAGCCGAAGATTTTTTGGAGGGAGAGTTTTTTGGAGGGGAGGTCGGCTACAAAATACATAACACTTGCCCCACCCTTCCCGTGCGCGTGTTAACGACACTCCCTAAAATAATAATTTAATAGTTTAATTAAAAATTATTTCCATTTAACTTCCATATCCAATATGTTTATAAAAAACGAGAGGACTTCTTTCACATCCTACTCCCACCATTCGACATACGTCAGGTATTTTATTTAGTCTCTCAGTTGGTTTCTTTGGACCCTCTCGTGATAAAACTTTAAATTTATTTTCTTCAGCATGAGCAATAATATAGGTATCAGTCTCTGACCTTCTTGTAGTGTCATCAATAATGGGATAGTTGTCATTTATTTCAATTCCACGTGTTCTGTTGGTGTCGCTCAAAGTAGATACATGTCCAGCATTTTTTTGTTTTTTACACCATTTTTTCAAATCCCCCTCATATCTAACTTCAGCTACTACTACATCCAAAAGAATCCACTTTTTATTTTTTAATGATTCTTCTAAAAAATTCCAAAAGCTTTTATTGACGCTTAGCTCGATAGGCATCCATATATCAAACCCCATAAGGATGTTGGCATCTAAAACATATATTACTGGATTTTCTGCGTCATCTTTCATGCGTTTTCTGGTGAAAATCGTAATAGATTTGATGCCTCGACGGGACCTATTTCGTTATCAGAATAAAGTCGGACTACATAATTATTAAATAGAGACCCATTAGAATCTCGCATTGAATTCGTGTAGTTACCACCTTCTTTCTTTTTATCCGCCTCGGCTTTCAGAAGAAGATTCCTTTCAGTCTCAGCTTTAATTTTTTCTTCTAGAGCATCTAAGTTTTGATAGCCGAGTTTTCTCATCTCTTTCAATCTATAAAAAGCTGTGAGCTTGCTCACTTTATATGTAGTACAGATATTTTCTAGATCCGATTCAGAATAAGTATTTTGCTTAAGTTCTTCTTTTGGCAACAATAATTCAACAGCGACTCGATTACAAAAGATTTCCTCGCTATTTGCTGGATTGCCTTGATTCCTAAAATTTAAGCTATTAGAAATAGCTTCAGATTTTCTAAACAAATGAGCCAATTCATGTATAAAAGAAAAAATTTGACCAGCTACGGCATCTTTTCTATTCAAAATAATAAATGGGCAAAAAGGATTGGAAATAAAGACACCTCTCAGGTTTTTAACTTTGATATTATGGTAGTGTATCGTCTTGCCCACAAATATTCCCTTATCTTCAGCTTTCTGAATTAAGTATTTCAAAGTTTTTTTTGAGCTATCTGTGCCAGAAAATTTCTTTATATCTTCTGTAGAGATTTCCAATTTATTGCAGATAAATTTTGCAAGATCACTTGGCGAGGAGAGATTTTTACCAGCTCCTTGAAGATTGTTTTGCTTAAACCCATCTTCTTTAAGTTTGTTTTCTAGCCATTTTTGTCTAGAAATTACCAAATTAATCAGTTTTTTAACTTTCTCATCTTCAGAACTATCTGCCCCCACTCGGTAGTCAGGAATTTCTTTGTACTTGCTTATCGTATTTTTAGAGAAAAATAATATTTCAGAAATATTATAAAGTTTTGCAAGTTGTCGTATTTGTCCCCAAGTAGGTAGTTTATCGCCATTTTCGAATTGCAAAATTGCATCCTCTTTGGATTTTGAAATTTTATCGGAGACGACCCTAGTCGTTAGCCCAATATTCTCTCGAGCTATCTTGAGATTTTCCTTATTTATAAAGCTCACTTGCGACATGGTCTAATTATACCAGAATTATAAACACAATGGGTAGTATATTATGGGAGTTATCGTGATACAATAATATTCATGCCTAAATACTTTTTATATGCTCGAAAATCTACCAACGTCGAGGACAAACAAATCCTCTCTATTGAAGCTCAACTCGCAGAATTACGAGAACTTGCCAAGCGAGAAAATTTAAATATCGCCGACGAATTTATCGAAAAACGATCTGCGAAAATTCCCGGACGCCCTATTTTTAACGAGATGCTTAAAAGAATACAAACTGGCGAAGCACAAGGAATTGTTTGCTGGAAAATTGACCGCTTGTCCCGAAATCCTGTTGATAGTGGAAAAATCCAGTGGCTTTTACAACAAGGAATAATTCAGCATATACAAACGCACAGCCAAAGTCATTATCCAAATGACAATGTTCTGATGATGTCTGTTGAATTAGGCATGGCAAACGAATATGTCCGACAGTTGAGCGAGAATACCGCTCGCGGATTAAAACACAAAGCTCGTGAGGGATATTTCCCCGGTCTCGCTCCCCTTGGATATATAAATAATCCACAAACAAAGAAAATTTCTATTCACCATAAAAATGCAAAAATTATAAAGAAACTTTTTGAAATCTACGCTAAGGGAAACTCCACCATAGAAAAACTTACTGAAGTTTTAGAAAAAAATGGCATAAAAACTAAAAAGAATTGCCGAGTTAATATCTCAAGAATTACTTTTATTCTAGGAAATCCAATATATTATGGGCATTTTCGTTATGCTAAAGAAATATATGAGGGTAAGCATGAACCAATAATTACTAAAGAACTCTTTGATAGAGTCAACACTATCTTGCGTCGGCGAGGACGTAAACCAGAGCAAAAAAGTAACCCGAGGCCTCTTTGCGAACTTATGTCTTGTGGGTCATGCGGTATGGGCATTACTGGTGAGAAAAAGAAGAAAAAACTAGCCGACGGCACTATCAAACATTATGTTTATTATCATTGCACTAAGAAATCAAGGACGCAAAAATGTTTTGAACTCGGCATAAGAGAGGAAGAATTAGATAATCAGTTATCAAATCTCCTTACCGAATACACAATGCCAAAAGAGTGGGCAGACATGTTGAGCGGGAAATTAGATCTCGAAGAAAAACAATCCGTAACTTCAGTCCAAAAAGAAATTCAGGAGTTAAAAAATGAACTAGAAGATATTTCTCAAAACCTATCTCGACTTACCGATGTCTATGTTGCCCAAGACATCGAGCGAGCCGACTACCTTGAAAGGCGTCGCTCGCTTATGTCTAGCAAGAAGTCGCTAGAGGAGAAAATCATGCAAATTTCAAAGACACCCACAATGTGGATCGAACCGACCCGAGAATGGATAAAAGAGGCTCAAATACTGGATGAAATATCTAAAACAGCCGACCTCCCCTCCAAAAAACTCTCCCTCCAAAAAATCTTCGGCTCGAACCTGCATTTAAAATCCCGCCATGCATTCGGAAACCCTTTCAAACATTACGCTTCGCTTCGCGAAGCGCGCCAAAATTTAGGCAAAAACGACGTGACTTTAATCGGGGTGCCTGGGGGCAGAATCGCACTGCCGACCTATCCCTCTTCAGGGGAGAGCTCTACTACTGAGCTACCCAGGCATGATATTTTAATTTGTAAAACTACTAAATGCTCCACCATACACATCTTTTAATTGATCTACATACGGCTGAAGAAGATAAAACGCTCCTACCGCAGAACCGATAATAAATATCCAATAAATCGCTCTAGTGATACTCGCCAAACGCATCGAGCGTCTCATTGAATGCAACATTTTGTTGTTCTCTTCTGCAAGAGCGACACTCCTATTTAAAAGCTCTCTTTCCTCTGGCGACATAGATAAATACTAGCAAAAATAAATATAAAAATCAAAAGCTATTAATATATTATTCACGCCTTTAATGCAAAGCACTCGCCCGCGACTTCCGTCGACAAGCAAGTGCGATGATGATCGGCAAATTTCAATGTTGCTTGCCATGCCTTTGCGCCTGGCTAAGATCCCATGCAATGAATTCATCAAAGCTAGGCCCAAGCCTAGTCCTAAGATCTTCAATCGCAGTGTCGAGAACCCGGCGCGAATCATTGGTAACCCATCGTGCCTTGTAGTAGTTAGTGGTTTCCAAAAATTCAAACTGTGGTGGTAAGTCTCTGGGAACTAATCCCACTGAGTTTGTACTACTTGTGCCACTTGATTTGATCTTTGAGAGAGACGCTTCCCTCGTGTACTCAGTAACCACTCTGTGATGATCCCTGACAGCTTTGCAAACCAAAAACAAACCAAAGACAACCAACGTTATACCGATGGCAACTTTCATACCATCCCTTTCTCAAAAAAGCCCCGATTGGCACGCTTACCAACCTATGAGCTGTATTCATAGATAATGCTATACCCTATACGTTAACTTTGTCAACCGTGGTGCCCTCGGCAGGAATTGAACCTACATCTATTTCTTAGGACGAAACTGTTCTATCCGTTGAACTACGAGGGCCTGCTAGAACAATATATATTAGAAGCAGATTAAAGTCCAAGCAATTGAGCTATTTTAGGCTTATTAAAGCCTACTATTAGATCGTCTCCAATGATGATAACTGGCACACCCATTTGCCCGCTTTTTTGCACCATTTCTTTTCTTTTTTCTAGGTCGCTAGCAACGTTGTATTCCGTATAAGCGACTTTTTGTTCATTAAAAAAATCTTTTGCCATGTGGCAAAAATGACAGGACGGTGTTGAATAAATTGTTACATTTTTCATAATGATTTTTTGTTATCTTCTAATATTTTTAATTATATAACTAAATACAATATAATAGGTTCTCTCGGTCGGAATATCAATAAAAATTGCTATTCCTCCCTCTCTGCCTATTATAGCATACTTGTCAAGCGCGAGAAATAAAGATATATTTCTTTGTATGCGAGTATGGTTCAGTGGTATAACACGACCTTCCCAAGGTTGAGACGGGGGTTCGATTCCCCCTACTCGCACAGAAAATATTTTAATTTTTCTTATTCTTTAACACCAAGCGCCATGATGATCTTTATGACAGTATCAGGATTGAGAGACATGCTATCTATCCCCTCCCTCACCAAGAACTGCGCAAACTCCGGATAATCCGAAGGCGCTTGACCGCAAATACCAATATATTTATTTTTTTCTTTACACTTATGAATTATATCGGCCACAAGCTTTTTAACCGAAGGATTATTTTCATTAGCAATATGGGTCACTATCCCAGAATCACGATCGAGTCCGAGGGTAAGCTGAGTTAGATCATTTGAGCCAATCGACATACCATCAAAAATTTCCAAAAACTCATCAGCCAAAATGACATTCGACGGAATCTCGCACATTACGTAAACTTTCAATTTTTCATCTTTCGCGCGATCAAGTCCATACTCTTTCATTACTTCTAGCACTTTCTTCCCTTCTTCTGGAGTCCTGCAGAACGGAACCATTGGAATCATGTTTACAAGACCCATATCTTCACGCACCCGTTTCATTGCCTGACATTCAAGACCGAAAGCTGATTTAAATTTCGGATCATAATAACGAGAAGCTCCACGCCAACCCAACATTGGATTCTCTTCGTGTGGTTCATATAGCTCGCCCCCCACAAGTGTGCGATATTCATTCGTCTTAAAATCTGAAAGACGAATGATAACATCATGTGGATAAAAAGTAGCGGCAATTTTTGCTATACCTAGAGCAAGATGCTGAACGTAAAACTCTTCTTTGTTCTTATAATTAGCAGTTTTTTGTTCTATGGTTTTTAAAACTTTGTTAATTTCAGTCGTTTTCTTGCCACTTTTTAATTTTCTATAATCGATCAACGCATTTGGATGTATGCCTATGTGAGAGGCAATTATAAATTCCAGTCTTCCTAAACCTACACCTTGCACTGGCAAACTGTGATGTTTAAACGATTCATCTGGAGAACCGATATTAACCATTATTTTCGTATCTATTTTAGGCATTTTATCCAACTGATGTTCTATTATCTTGAACGGGATAATGCCTTCATACACATTGCCTACTTGCCCAGAGGAGCAATCTACAGTAACTCCTTGCCCATTTTTCAATTTTTTTGTGGCATTATTTGAGCCAACAATGCAAGGAATGCCAAGTTCGCGCGAAACAATAGCCGCGTGAGAAGTGCGTCCACCTTTATCCGTCACTATAGCTCCAGCAATTTTCATAATTGGCTCCCAATCCGGATCAGTGATTTCGGTCACCAATACCTCGCCTTTTTGAAAAGAAGAGATATTTTTCGCGCTACGTAAAATGCGAACTTTCCCATTGCCAATTTTAGAACCGACAGCAATACCATTTATTAATACCTTGCTCGTTTTTTCTATTTTATATTCTTTTAATACATTTTTATCTTGTCCAGAAACGACAGTCTCCGGACGCGCTTGAACGATAAAAAGCTGGCCTGTTTTTCCGTCTTTTGCCCACTCTATATCCATCGGTTGATAACGATTGTGTTTTTTAGAAAAATATTTTTCTATCTCAGAACACCATTTTGCCAATTTTAAAACTTCTTCATTTGTTAAACAAAATTTTTGTTGGTCGGCTAAAGAAACTTTCTCGCGCCTTGTGCCATCTTTGGCATAGGTAAGCTTTATGTTTTTCTTACCAAGATTTTTTCCTATAACAGGATCCTTGGCGCCATTCTCTAGTGTCGGTTTGAAAATAATAAATTCATCGGGGATAACCTCACCTTGCACAATAAATTCGCCAAGTCCATAAATGCCATTGATCACAATAACTTTATCAAAACCTGTCTCGGTATCAACTGTAAACGCTACGCCCGAAGAAGAAAGATCAGAACGCACCATGCATTGAATTCCTACTGATAAAGCGGCATCAAAATGAGAAAATCCTTTGTCTTTGCGGTATGAAATAGCTCGATTGGTAAAAAGCGAGGCAATGCACTTCTTGGTTGCAATAAGCACGTTAGCAATACCGCGGATGTTGAGATAGGTTTCTTGTTGCCCGGCAAATGAAGCGCCTGGAAGATCTTCAGCGGTAGCTGAAGATCGAACTGCAACATCTAGATTTACCCCATATTTCTCTCCTAATTTTTTATATGCTTCAGTGACTGCATCTTGAAGGTCTTGGGGTAAGTTAGCTTGTAAAATAGTCTCTCGGATCTTTTTCCCACGTATTTGCAAATTACGCATATCATTGGTGTCGAGATCAGAGAGAATTTCTTTTATTTTCTCATCTAAACCAGTTTCCCGAAAAAAATGACGATAGGCATCGGCAGTCAAAGCAAAGCCGTCTGGTATATTCACACCAAGCGGAACAAGATTGGAATACATTTCCCCTAATGCAGCATTTTTTCCACCAACTGACGGCACATCTGCGATACCCACTTCGTTATACCATTTTATAAAATCTTGCTTTTTTTCTTCCGCCATAAAAATTTATCTACTATATGTTATTAATAATTTGTATCAATCTCTTGTATTTTATCATTCTTTCAGATTTTTTTGGAGAGCCAGATTTTAAGCCAAAACAATTAAAGGCAAATGCAAGGTCAGCGATAAAATCATCATCTGTTTCTCCGCTTCTGTGACTTACTATTAGTTCTATACCGTTTTCTCTGGCAAGCTTCATGGTCTCGAGTGTCTCTGTCAGTGTGCCAATTTGGTTCGGTTTTATAATCATAGCATTTATACTCCTTTTTTCTATTGCTTTTTTTAGGAGAATCTTATTGGTAACAGTTAGATCATCTCCGACCACAATTAATTCTTTATTATTTTCTCTTAATTGTCCAAAACTTTCAAAATCTTCTTCATCAAAAGGATCCTCAATGGAAAATAAGTTAAATTCAGTAATTAAAGATTTATAAATATCCATCAATTCTAGAGAGGAGATATTTTTCTCTCCAATCTTATAATAGCCATCTTTGTAAAAAGAAGACGCAGCCACATCAAGAGCTAAATGAACTTTGTTTTGTAAATCATTTTGTTTAATGGCTTCAGCTAGATAGAATAATGGCTTTCGAATGTCGTTTACTTTTGGCGCAAAACCTCCTTCATCGCCTAAAACGACGGACTCATCGCCTAAACCTTTCATGATAATTTCTTCTAAACTATTTTGTATTTTTATCCCGACCTCAACCGCATCTTCAATCTTTTCCGTATTTGGCACAATATGATATTCCTGGAAAGCAAGATTATTCTCAGCGTGCTTGCCACCGTTTATTAAATTCATATAAAGATAAGGAACCTTCCGCGACGGCTTTATCTCTGCAAGCGTCTGTAGATACTGATATAGCTCTTGATTTTTAACCTTTGCCGCCGTTTTAGCGCAAGCAAGACTAACGCCAATCATGGAATTTCCACCTAAATTATCTTTATTCAATGTTCCATCCAGTTCAATCATTATTCTATCTATTTCTTTTTGATTCAAAATATCCTGACCCAACAAAGCCGGAGCAATAATTTCATTCACTTTCTCAATCGCCTTTTTTACTCCTGTGTCATCTTCGTCTCTTAATTCATGCGCCTCGTGGCTTCCGGTGCTGGCTCCGGATGGCACCGAAAAACTGCCTGAACTAGCGCCAGCCCAAACTGTAACTTTGATAGTCGGGTTCCCGCGAGAATCCTTTATTTCTTCGGCTGTGATTTTGGTAATTTTATTTTGCATTTTTAGAAATTAAAATCATTAAATCCGAAACATTGGCTCCGGTAGGCCCCGTCATAATCATATCGCCTGTTTTTTGAAAAAAAGAATACGAATCAAAACGATCTAAATAATCATCAGCATTCAAGCCTAATTCTTCCATTTTTTCCAGCGTATTTTTATCCACAACAGCTCCTGCCACATCGGTATTATCCATGCCGTCAGAAGCAAAAGAGATAAAAACAGAACTCTCATCTATAAGTTTTCTTTTGATTACAGAAAGCCCCATGTGGAGATTCCTGCCACCGATGCCTCCCCTATCTTCAATTTTTATTTTCGGCTCGCCGGCAGCCATAACAACAGTATTGTCTTTTTTTGCTTTAAAAATTTTTTCAAGAGTAACGTCGATTTCATCATATATTTCTGTTGAAACAATCTCCGCGGACAAGCCAAGTTCCTGAGATCTCTTTTCCATCGTGTCTATCGCGCTTTTATTGGAAACTAAAACAAAATTATGGACTTTTTCAAAATATTTATCTTCTTTTGGAGTTTCAATTAAATCAAACTCTCCTAAATTATTTTCCTCAATAATCTTTTTAGCATCATCTAATGTGGTTTTATCGCTATAAGTTGGACCAGAAGCAACATTCTCATAAGTAGCTCCTAGAATATCAGAAAAAATAAGCCCGATAATCGTCGCTGGGTAAGCAATTTTCGCCAAACCACCACCTTTTAAAAGTGATAGATGTTTTCTAACTGTATTCATTTCAGTTATTGTTTTACCGGATCCTAAAAATGCATCGTAAAGTTTTGCGCCTTGAATATATTCACTTTCCGGATAACAAAGATAAGCAGAACCTCCACCTGAAACAATTGCAATTATTAAATCATCTTCATCAGAATTTTCAATTATCTCAACAATTTTTTTGCCCGCTTGAAAATTAACTAGAGACGGCCTTGGGTGAGTTCCGGCAAAAGTTTCAATGTATTTAGAATTAATCTTATCAGGTCCGATAACAACACCTCCAGTGATCTTGTCTCCCAGAATTTTTTCTAAAGCCAATGTGGCTTCGCCTGAAGCCTTGCCGAAACCGACAACTTTTATCTTTTTAAATTTAGCCAGATCAAAACTCTTGCCACTTATAGATAAAATATTATTTTCCAGCTTAACCAAGTCGCCTATTACTTTTTCTGTATTGATAGCATCTATCCCAGCTTCCACTATCTCTAGCGCTAATTTCCTATTTTCACTTATTGCTAATTCATCGAAATTCTTGATCCACTTCTTTTGCATATTATTTCACAAGATTGATAGGACTATTATTGACAAAGTTTTTTATATTTTCGACGGTTATTTTAAGAATCTCAGCGACTGCTTCACGGGTGTAAAAAGCAATGTGTGGAGTGACAATAACGTTCGGCATATCCATCAAAACATGATCTTCCAGAAGAGTTTTATAGCCTTCTATGCTCGAGAGCCTACCTTGAGATGAGAGAATTTCAATCTCTTCTTTTAATTCATGTTCTCCTTCGAGAACATCCAATCCCGCCCCGGCGATAATTCCCTCTTTTAAGCCGGAGACAAGCGCATCAGTGTCAACAAGCTCTCCGCGAGCTGTATTTATCAAAAAAACTCCTCTTTTCATTAGAGAGATATTTTCTTTGTTTATCAGATGATGATTTTCTTTATTGTAAGGAGCATGCAGAGTTATGATGTCCGACTGGCTAATCACATCTTTTAAATTCTTATATTCAAAATTATTTTCTTTAGCAAAAACCAGATCCGGATGCAGATCATAAGCGACGACCTCCATCGCAAAACCTTTGGCAATTTTTAAGACATTTTTCCCAATTTTACCCGTGCCAATAATTCCCAAGGTCTTTCCTTTTAAATCAAAACCCTCCATTGCTGAAAAATAATTAAAGTTGGATGATTCTCTGATGTAATTATTGGCCTTGATGACATTTCTCGAAAGATTTAAAATCAACCCAAAAGCAAACTCCGCGACGGTGTGGGAGCCATAAGCGGGCACATTGGATACTTTTACCCCCTTAGTTTCGGCATATTCGCAATCAATGTGATTGAATCCAGTCGAACGCGTAGCTATGAATTTTAAATTTGGCATTGCATCCAAGACAGCTTTATTTATTTTGGAATTAACAAAGACAGAGACAGCGTCAGCATCTTTTGCCCCAGCAACATTGTTTTCATTCAATTTTTCTTCAAAAAAATGAACTTCAAGACCATCGAATAATTTGCTAAAAACCGCTTGTTCTTCTTTTGAAACCTCAAATAATATGATCTTCATGCCTTAATTATACCATAAATCAGATATATAATATATTTCTCATTTAAACCAGTTTTTCCAAAAAAATAAGAAGGGAAAAAATCCATCAGAAGAATTTGGCGCGACTTCTGGCTTATTCTTGTCTTCAACAATTACTATCATTCCCTCTCCCTCTTTCGCCAAACCGAATTTTGAGCGTATGCTCTCCTCCACCCCATCTTGACTCTTTAATTTTTCGATATCGGAGGATAATTTTTCTTTTTCCTTCTCTAGTTCAGCCACTTTACTTTCGGCTATTTTCCTATTTTCTATCGTCATTCGCGTCCTTTCCATAAAACCGAGCACACCCCAGGCGAAAATCAACACTAAAATACCTAAAAAAATCAAAACAGGCTTTGAATGAAAAATATTCCTCAAACCTCTTTTCTTTTGAAAATTTTTCATGATGTGGTAATATGATTATATGCTTTTCAATAAGAAACATCAAAAGAAAATCCAAGTGGCTTGGGCAGTTGTCAGCATACTTATCATCGTCAGTATGATTTTGCTGTATTCTCCAATCTTTAGTGTGAAATAAAATTTCCCTAAAATATAGCTTTTTTCGGTACGGATTTTTTGAAGCTTAAAAAATCCTGAAATTCTCGGCTCGTCAGCCTCGAAACCCCTTCAAAAGCTATATTTTAGGGAAATTTCTACTCTCCATTGCGCATCATTTTTAGAAATACATCTTGTGGAATGTTTACTCGCCCACGCTCTTTCATTTTCTTTTTGCCCTTTTTTTGTTTTTCGCGAAGTTTCATTTTGCGAGTGATATCGCCTCCATACATGTGAGCGGTAACATCTTTTTTCATGCCAGAAAGCGTTCGCGACGAGATGATACGTCCAAATGCCTTACCCTGAATTTTCAAAGTGAACATCTGCCGAGGCAAAAGATTTTCCAGTTTTAACACGGATTGTTCTGCTTCAATTTCCACCCTTTTTTTAGAAACCACTTTAGAAAAAGCAGGAACAGGTTCATCAGCAACCAATATATCGAGCCGTGTGACATTGGCTTCGCGCATTTCAGCTATTTCATAAGATATTGACCCATAACCGGACGAAACACTTTTTAATTCATCGAAAAAATTACGCATCAGTTCGCGAAGTGGCATTTTTACAGATAAAATAGCGCGATTGCTTGCCTGCGTTCCGTCTCCAAAATTTTCTGTCTCCCCCACTTCTCCTTCGTGATCGAATAAAATTTGCATGATATTGCCTAAATATTCAACCGGAGTGATTATTTTAGCGATTACCCACGGTTCAAAAACAGTTTTAATGTTCCCGTCATCTGGGAAAAAATATGGAGAATAAATCTTCTCCTTTTTTCCGCTATTGTTTACAACTTCGTATACGATAGAAGGCGTGGTAATAACCAAGTTCAAATTAAATTCCCGTTTTAATCTTTCTGTTATAATTTCCAAGTGCAACATCCCCAAAAAGCCACAACGAAAACCCCTACCTAAAGACCCAGATGATTCTTCCTCGTATGAAAAAGAAGAATCTGAGAGTTTCAACTTACCAAGAGCCAACTTGAGCAAAGCAAAATCATCCGCATCTTCCGGAAAAACGCTGGCCCAAACTACTGGCATAGGCTCTTGATACCCTGGAAGCGCCGGCATTGGAAATGCAGTCTTCGTGATGGTGTCTCCGACAGAAGCAATGCCTGGCTTTTTTATACCCGTAACAATATAACCTATCTCTCCCGGAGAGAGGGACTCGCGCGCAGTTTCTTCCGGCGAGAAAATACCGACTTCAAGCGCAATAAATTTCTCACCAGACACTGCAAAGATCAAACTTTCACCCTTTTTTATTTCACCATCAATAATACGCACGAAGACTATAACTCCTCGATGATTAGAATATTTAAAATCAAAAACTAGGGCGCGCAGAACGTCTTGAGGCTTAGACAAATTCTTTGGATTTTCTAGCTGAACTTCGCCTTGTGAAGTTTTCGGCGCCGGAACGCGTTTTATAACTTCCTGTAAAAGACTCTCCACCCCCTCTCCTGTGCGTCCCGAAACTAAAAGTATTTCATCTGGATCACAATTTAAAAGCTTTACAACTTCATCTTTTATTTCTGGCACTCGAGCCAAGGGCGAATCAATCTTGGAAAGCACAGGAATAATCTTTCTGACGCTATCGGAATCTTTTTCATCCATTTGGGTAGATATGCGAGCCATGGCAAGCGTGGTCAAAGTCTGAGCCTGCACCCCCTGTGTAGAGTCAATCAGCAAAATAGATCCCTCTACGGCCTTCAGGGCGCGAGAAACCTCATAAGAAAAGTCCACATGCCCCGGCGTATCAATCAGATTCAGAACATAGTCTTGTCCCTCGCTACGTCGTTCGACCCTGAGGGTCTCAGACCCGATGGGCTCGGGACTGTCCATATGGTAAACCATACGGACAGGTTGCATCTTGATAGTTATCCCTCTCTCGCGTTCAAGCTCCATAGAATCCAGCACTTGGTCGCGCATTTTTCGCTCTGGAACTGTATGCGTGATCTCCAGCATTCTATCCGCCAGAGTGCTCTTGCCGTGGTCGATATGAGCTATTATTGAAAAATTTCTAATGTTTTTTAAATCCATATTAAATTCTATTCTTAAATCCTCTTGCTTGAAGATCCCACAACTTTTTATAAAGTCCATCTTTTTTGCTTGCAAGCTCTTCATGAGTTCCATCTTCTGTAATTTTACCTTTTTCAATCACAATAATTCTGTCCATTTCTCGGACAGTCGAGAGCCGATGCGCGATGACAATCGTTGTCTTTCCCTTAATAAGGACGTGAAGCGCATCCTGGATTAAAGATTCAGAGTGGGAATCAAGCGAAGACGTTGCTTCATCAAGAATAAGGATAGGAGCATTTTTGAGAATAGCCCGCGCAATGGCAACCCGTTGACGCTCTCCCCCAGAAAGTTTCACCCCTCTCTCCCCAACATAAGTTTCATAACCATTCGGCAAGCTATCAATAAATTCGTTGCAGTGAGCGAGACGAGCTGCCACTAAAACTTCTTCATCAGTAGCTTCACGTCTGCCATAACGTATGTTATCTAAAAGAGTGCGGTGGAAAAGCACTGGATCTTGAGGGACGAAAGAGATTTTTTCACGAAGATTCTTTTGAGAAATACCACAAATATCAATTCCATCAATCATGATTCTTCCGGAATTAATATTAAATAATCTCATGAGAAGACGCGCAAAAGTAGTTTTGCCTGCTCCAGAACTTCCAACAATCGCTATCTTCTGTCCAGCCGGAATCGTCAAGGAAAAATTATCCAAAACTTTAGCGTTGTTATTTTCATAAACATAGGAGACATTATCAAACACAACCTCTCCTAAAATTCCGTTTGGGGAGGTTCGAGTAATTGATTCTTTTGACTGATTTAACCCTCCCATGCCACCCGCAATTTGCGCTGATTTATCTATGACCTCGTAAGGGGTGCTCAAAACAACAGCCATTTCTTCCGCGTCAGCAAAACTCTCATAATATGCGCGCACGATAGCGCCAAAACTCCACAAATTTTCAATTAAACGAATCAAATAATTTTGGAGCAGAACGATAACAGGCAATGTTACGAGTCCAAGCTTCCAGTCTCCGATGACAACCCAAAAGACTATAAACTCAATTGCGAGAGAATAAAAACTCTCTATCGCGCCTAAACCTTCCCACAAATACCAATTAAAAATCATTTTTCTTTTCTGATCTTGAATCACTCCACCTACTCGCTCCTTTTCATATTCGTGACCGGTAAATAATTGAATTGATGAATGGTTTCCGATTGAGTCCGACAAAACACCTGTGGTTTGTGAATCAGCTTCTGAAGCAATAACATCATATTTTAATTTATAACGGATATAAATAAAAGCTGTAAATAAAAACACTATGCAAAAAATTCCTAGAATATAGGAGTATTTCGGAACCAAACTGTAGATCGCGATAACTGTGCCTAAACTACGAACAATAAGTGGCAAACCATCAGCCATCATTCTGTCAGTGATTTTTTCAAAAGCTCTGGCATATTTATTTATTCTTTGAGTCAACGAACCACTGAAATTATTTGCAAAAAATGAATGCGAGTGGCCGATTAAATAGGAAAAAGCCTGCTTGCGAAGACCGGCCATGGTCTCTGCTTCAAAATATGCTAGCGAAAATCCTGAAATCCTGCGCATCATCCAACGAATAAAGTTCAATAATAAAATAAAAAGAATGATGGATTTAGCCGCCGAGACTACGGAAAAATTATTGGCATCCAAGACATTCCAGAGCTTCAAATATTGAAGTGGTATAAAAACATCGAAAGACGCGCTAGCTATTGTAAGAATAATAACGGTAAAAAAAGACACTTTAAAGCGTTTAACCACTTGCCAAAAATATTTAAGCACCAGCCTTCGGTGTAAATTTGAATAATCTTTTTCCATGTGTTGTATGAACTTTGTATTCTAACAGAAAAAGCCTTTATTTCAAAGCCCTTCCTGAGTTGGAGCGACAACTTTGACACGCCAGAATTTGGTCTTCAAAACTTTTATGATGTCTTTTAATTCTTCATTTTTCAGAAGATACAACACCAAGATCGCTGTTGCTATGCCCAGAATTCCAGATATAAACCCTTGCAAGAACACTCCGAAAAAAGTAGTGGTTCCAAAGATCGGTGAAAGAACGTTTAAACTGGCATAGGCAACTGCGCCCAGAAAGAATGACGCGCCCAGACTTTGGAAAAAAGTTTTTGCAATAAAAGACTCTCCGCCCATGAAATCTCGCTTGATGAAAAACCAATACAGAATAAAATTAAAAATTGTGCCGGTAGAGTAAGCGAGTGGTAACATAAGAACCTCTGTGCCCGGAATATCCGAAACTTTTAGCAACGACTCTATGAAATATCGGAAAAATGGCACACTCTCAAAAAAGTGAATAAGCATAAAAGATAAAATCACAATCAAGATGGAACAACATAAATTGATTGTAAGCGGACGTATCGTATCACCCCTAGCATAATATGACCTTGCTAAAAGAGCAATCATACCCTGAGCAATCACTGAGACAGAAAAAATCGCGAGCGAGGCCGCTACCAAGCGCGTGTTGTCCCAGGAAAAACTTCCTGAGCCAAGTATCACGCGCACAATCTGTGCGCGAAGCACCACAAAAAGAAAGGTAACAGGCAGTGACCAGAAGATTATGGCTCGAGCGGCAGATTGGAGATGATTTTTGAACTCACCCATTTTTCCTAGTGACATAGATTTGGCTAAGGTCGGAAAAGCCGCTACTGCATAGGATATGCCGATGATATTGAGTGGCACTGATTGAAGGTTGAAGGCAAAATTAAATACTGAGATAGATCCGCTTTTTAAAAATGAAGCAAGGGCAATGATGGAAATGAGAGCAATGTTATTAAAAGCAAGCCCTAGAGTTCTAGGAAGCGACGTCAATATGGTTTTCTTTATATCCAAAAAATTAATCGATATGGAAAACCTCGGCTTAAACCCCAGAGCGCTCGAAGCAAATGCTTGTATTCCAAAATGCATGAGAGCCCCCAAAGCAACTCCCGCCGCCAACCCATAGATTCCAAAAATCGGATAAAAAAACACAACGCCAATAATGATTCCCACATTGTAAAGAATCGGACTCAAAGAATAAATAAAAAATTTGCGAAAAATCTGAGTAACAGCTCCAAAAAGGTTCGAGAGACCCATCAAAATTGGCGATAACAACATTATACGCGAAAGCACTATTACCTTTGACTGCATTATAGGATCAAAACCTGGAGCAATGATCGAAACCAAATAAGGCATCATAAAAAATACAACAAAGGAAATCAGCACCATGGCGCTGAAAAAAATGGTAAAAATGTCGTTGAGATATTTACGCGCATCGTCTGTGACATTTTCTCCATTCATCTTTGCCACTATAAAAGGAATGATCACAGTAAAAGAAGCAAGAGACGCTATGGAAATAAAAATAAAATCCGGCACGCGAAAAGCCGCATAATAAGCATCCAAAGACGCTGAAGGACCGATAAAATGAGCTATAGAACGATCGCGAAAAAGACCTAAAATTTGCGAAAGCAGAGTAAAGAGACCCAAAAGTATTGCTGCTTGATTTATATTTACAGACTCTTTGTTGAAAATCTTCAGAATTCTATCCATTGTTATGGTTTTTTTGTTTTTGTAGTCTTGTTTAAATCTGGAACTGGATCCGGAATTTTACCTTCGTTTTTCAAAGAATTTATATATTTTATTAAATCCGTATTCGCAGGATAAATAGACAAAGCCTTCTCTCCATAAGAAAGCGCATCAGCGATATTGCCTTCACTCTTTGCTATTTGAGAAAGAGCAATCAAAGCATCAACATAATCTGGTTTTAAATCTAGAGCTGCATTCCCGTAATCTTTTGCATCTTTGATTTTTCCAATAGCTTTGAACATGTTCGCTATAGAAAGCTTGAGCCCCGGATTGTTTGGATTGAGATCTGACGCTATTTTATATGCTTCAATCGCTTTGTTGTAAGCATCTTTAACTCCAAATAAAGCAAGGCTCTGATACACATAACCAAGTGTTTGAAAATTTAAATAATTTTTTGGATTATATGCTGTCGCCAATTGAGCGCCCCTTACTGTTTGATCTAAACTCGATTGTAAATCAGCTGTATCCGCCTCGGATAAGTTTGTTGCTTTTTTGACAGCCAAAGAATCTAATTTTAAGAGATATATTTGCGCATAAGTGCGTAAATATAGATCATTTTCATAAAGCGCCAAAGCTTTATTGATGGAAGTTTCGGCAATCGGAATAGTGGCTGCAGATAATGATTTTTCAAAATATAAAACCGAAATCATGCGCTCTGCATACTTGAATGAAATAGAGATAGAGATGATTATCACAAAAATCAAAGCAAGTATGGAAAAAAAGCTTTTCCTATGGTCATTGAGAAACGATATTGATACCTCGCCATTTGAGCTCGATGCAACCAGTCCAACAAATATTCCGGTAAAAGCAAGCGACAATAAAAATATCACCGCACCTGTCGAATAAAAAAACGAAGAAATAAACAGATAGAGAGGCAACACGAAAAATGCCACCATCTCCCAATTGGATCCATTTTTAATACTTGAAAACACCGACTTCATTCCAACAATCAAAAATAAAATAAAGAAAACAAGCCCTGCAAGAATGCCAAGTCCTCCGACTGTAGAAAACAAAGTAGGCAACAATCCAAAACCATAATTAAAGGAAACATCCCAAAATTGAGTATTATTTATAGCAACAGGTTTATACATTGACCACGCTTCTCCGAATCTATTCGAGCCGATTCCGAAAACAGGATGAGCAATGAGCACGTCTTTGGTTATAGACATAGTAGTCCTAAAAGACGGGCCAACCTCGGCATTTGATATATCAAGATATTTCGGAACGATATTGCCAAAAGAACCAGCTGACATAAAAAATAATAGAGATACGACCACAACAATAAAAGAAACTAAAGGAAAGACTTTTTTATCACTATTTTCCACGCTTCCTCCTTGAAAATTAGTTGAAACTTTGTAAACAAAAATAATCAAACTGGAAATTCCAAGAAGCGTCCAAACCAACGAAAAATTAACAGAAGTCGCCAATAGTATCCCCAACAAAATAAATACTTCCAAAAAAATTTTCTCTATTTTAGAAATTGGGAAAAATTCAATCACAAGAAGAAACATAAGAACAGAAAAACCGGCAAAAAGTCCCAGCGCGTTCCAAGATCCAAAGATATTAGCCGTTTTGCCGACCAAGACTCCAAATGAAGTAACTGTCGGAAAAAACAAATGAACACCTTGAAAAATTAGAACAAGAACTGAAGATAGTATCGTCCCAAATAAAACTATCTTAGCGTGTTTTGGAGTTCGAAAAATTATAGAAGAAAAAAGCATCAAAATAAAGCTCCCAAAGATAAACCAAAAGGATCCTACGTCAAGCATGGTGCCAAACAGAGATACTTTGGGATTCCCAGAAAAGAGAGCCGAAAGTAAGAAAGATAAAACTACGCCAAATCCAGACAAAAGTAGCCAAGATTTTGGAAAGATTATTCGTCCATCCAAGAATCTAGCTATTGCCCAGAAAATAACGCAGGCAACAAGCCCAGTTACCAAAAGAAGCCCCTTCCCGGTTTCGATCGGAACGTTAACAAAAGGTAAATAGAAAATCGGCAACAAAACTATAACCAAAAACAGTGATAAAAAAGAGAGCTTGTCAAAAATTTTTGAATTCATGGATAGCATTATACTATGATTTAATTTATAAACACAAGATTTGTTTTAAACTACAAAATTGGTCCATCAGAAACCGGCCCTGAATCTTGAACTGGTTCTGGGGCTGGCTCTGGGGCTGGCTCTGGTAATGGATCCACGCAAACATTATCTACTAGAGTCTTGGGAGCTACACAATCGGGAATTTCTTCTGCAGGAAGTTCCACTATTTCCGGAGAGCAGGCTCCTCCAGTATCTATACTGGTTTCATCTTGATTTTGAATGCCGTCAGAACAGGTGGGTGGGTCTACCACTATCTCGAGGTCCTGACAGACGTTATTTACCAAAGTTTGCGGGGCAATACACACTGGGGGTTCTTCTACTATTTCAAGATCGGCGCAAACACCGTTTATTAAAGTTTGCGGAGCCACGCATGCAGGAGGCTCTGATTCTGATTCTATAACGGCACATTCTCCCGCAGTTGTTTTCTGTTCGCCGTTTGCGATAGATAGACAATACGGGTCTCCGGTAACTTCGTCATATAAAGTTACGCCAGTGCGTTTCGCTGGGCTACCGACTTTGAGAGTGTCTACTATAATACCTTTCATATAAGCTACCCCATTTTCAACACTTATGATAACACCATTAAAGAAATCACTGGCATATTGACCAAGGGTATTGATGATTCCTCCATCATTTCCGCCACCATTATTTGCTTCAAGTGTAGCTATTCTTTCTTCAAACCCTTCCACCTTTAAATCAAGGTCCTGAATCGCTTTCGCCAAAACTGATGTGAGTTTCATATACTCAACTCCTTCTACTTGTCCATTCTCATACGTTACGAATAGTGGGCTGATCTGCTCCATTTCTTCGGCGATAAATCCGACCTGTCGGGGCGCGTTTGGATTCTTTATATAGTCTAATTTCCAGTCAAAAGATACAGGACGCATTGCAAGTACAGCATCAAGTCCAAGTGAAAGATTTTCAATATTTTTCTTGTACCGTAGTGAAGAACTGCCCGTACATGCAGTTGCTTTTGAGCTAATGGCGCCACCAGTTACATCTATGCATACATAATCATTTGCATTTGAGCCGGCTTCAGCCGGGAACTCTATGCCACCGTCATTTTTAATTACCATTCTTTCTGTAAGTACAGAAGTAGTTGCATCAGTGCCCGTCCAAAAAGATAATTGCCCTGGAACTCTGTTGTCAGCAATCGTTCCACTACTAATACCTTTGATCGCCGCTCCAGTAATATATCCTGCCGCTCCTCCGTAACCTGTGAAATTAATTACCCCCAATTCATCGGCAGTGGTAATGACAGTGGGCGTTGCTCCTGTACCCCTCGCTTTTCTGAAATTTAAATCAAAGCTGTCAGCTGAAGCATTAGCTTGAGTCAAGTATGTCTGTCCAAGAGCCGCTGTGTCGGAAGAAACATGAAAGAGTCCGGCTGGAGTTGTGGTGCCAATACCAACGCCGATATTGTCAACACCACCAGCGGCGCCAATAGCTGTGCCGTATATAGTTAACACCGAATTGCCAGAAAGTTTGGCAGTGTAACTTTCTACTGTACCGTCTAACGGTGTGCCAGTCACGTTCATATCCACCCAGCTAGCAGCACCAGCATCATCTTCAAGATTTAAACTGCCAGTCTCAAGAGAAGAAATACTTGTAATGCCGGTACCCCAAACATGCGTGATCCCTCCAGAACCGACATCCAAATTTGAATCATTCATCACCATTTTTACCACATTGCTAGAATCCCTAACAATAAACATAGCAGGCAATTTATCTGGAGAGGTGTCGTTATTGTTGTTGGAAAATGCCGTATCAACTGTCAAACTCGTATCAGAAGCAATAGCTGTAACAGTTCGCGTTTCTCCCGTTACCGTGATTCTGTCCCCCACCACTAATTCAGTAGTAAAGAGAGTATTGACACCCGGAACAGTGGTGGATGCCGCCGGATCAATGCTTCCTGTCAAAACAGAAGTAGCTGTGCCTGTAAAACGTCCCGAACCAGCGACATCTAATTTTAGAAGCGGAGATGGAGTACCAACACCCACTGAACCACCCGTCGGATTAATTAACACATATCCCTTGGTAGCATCTGATGTAGAGCTCAAAGTGAGACTGCCACCAGACGTGCTATTTCCATAGAGAGTAAAACCAGCAGCGCTGATATCGCTGGACCATGGAGTCTGAGCACCGCCACTACTTGCCACCCCTCTCCAAGTATTCGTTCCAGTATCATAAGCCAAAACATACTCATCGGTTACGGCGGTTAGGTTTACATTTGTATCTGCATCTCCGGTGGTAACAGTAAGGGTATGGTCTGCAGTTAAATCTGAACCAGGAGCTATAATTAAATCGTGTGAAGCGTTTGAGTCTAAGACATGTAACCCTGTGTTTGGCACAGTAAGAACAGTAGGGATGAGAACATCTGCAGGAAGAGAAAGTGTCCAAGTTCGGTTAGCGGATAAATCTTGCGCGCCTGCGGAAGAAGTTATCTGGTTAGCAGTTCCTGCTATCGTCATGGTTGTTGCAGTGGCAGCTTTTGTTCCGATTTGAGTTTGAATAGCGGAAGATGCCCCTTTAACATAAGAGAGTTCTGTGAGAGAGGGATAAGTAGCGACTGGAGCTGAAACTATATTTTTACTTCCATCGGTAATTAAAATTTCTGAAGCAGTTAAATATGAACCTGTAACTGAAGTTGAAAATGTCGGAGACGCGAGTGGCGCATAAGAAGATAAACTCAAAGCAGTTGCCAGAGTTCCACCGTTTACAGTTGGAAGATTTGTAAATTCAGCATCAGTGGCCCATACTTTTGTAAGTTTTCCAGCTCCTGTGGCTCCGAGAGAGCCAGTCATTGTAATATTATTTGCTCCCAAGGCTAGATCACCACCAGCTAAAGTAAGAGTGTCAGCAGAATGAGTTAGAGTTATGTCAGGAGTTGAAGGAGCAGAATTAAAAGTAATTACTCCTCCACTTCCTAAGAATAAATCAGACCAAGCTATTGCTGTAGTTCCGAGAGCATCGGTGTTGTCTGTGTCAGAGACAAGAGTGGTGTTGATGGCGACACTGGCGAGATTTGAAAGTGCTGGTAGAGCGTTTCCTGAAGCTATACCTGTTAAAGCACCTGCAAACGTCACAGAGGTCAAAGTATCAGTTGCGGCATCATAAGTTAAAGCAGTGTCACCTTCAAGGGTTCCATCTCCTGTCCAGACACCTACTTGGTTATCTACAGGTGTGCCTACTTTTGTCACATCTCCTGAGCCTGCGGGAGTAGCCCAAGTCGGTGCAGATGAAACTCCATTGGCTTGCAAGAAAGTACCCAAAGCTCCGAGAGCCAACTCTTGCACATCGCCCGAACCATCAGAGTAAAATACTCTCCAGTTTCCGTTACCCACGAATTGAGTTAACGCTCCTGCGGAGTTGGCTTTAGCGTTTAACTGAGTCTGTATCGCGCTCGTCACCCCTTTAGCATAAGAGAGCTCGGTGAGAGATGGATAAGTGGCGACTGTAAGAGAAGCCACAGTGTTCGCTGTGTCAAAATAGGCGATTTCGTTGATAGTGCCCGGACCGACAGTTCCACCACCACCGCATCCGGTGCAAGTGCCAGTGATAGTCAAGTTCCCCCCGATAGTTGCATTACCAGAGACTGTGAGCAAGTCAGTATCCACTTCTTCTCCTAGTGAACTTGAAAGATCTTGTATGCCATCGCTTGTCGAGCTGTATATTCTATCAACTTGCCTATCAAAGAAACTTTTGGAAACAAAACCCGCCTGCGCTAAAAGCTCCGGCGTGGTAAGAGATGATGTGCCGGCTGGACCTCGGGGACCTGTGGAACCTTGTGGTCCTTGAATGCCCTGAGGACCTTGCAAACCTTGTGCCCGTGCAGTCGTCGTCACAACCGATGGTTTAGTCACAACAACAGCAGGGGGTGTAGATGGTGGAGCTTGCACTTTTGTATAACTTTTGAAAGCGTTTAGTATGTCTGAACTATTTATACTTTTTGTTGATGGCGAAACGTAATTTGAAGAAACTGAAGATAGAGGATCACTTGCGGCAATGACAGATGCAGAGACATCCGAAGCAACGACGACCTTGGTACCAACTGGGATAGAAGTTGTTTTGGTGTCATAAAAAATATGCGCCAATTCGGAAGTATAGTTGTCGTAATAATCGGCAAAAACATCCTGCATATCTTTATTTAATTTTAAGACATAATTTTTATAACCACCCCATAAGTGAGAAAAATTTTTAGAAACATTTGATGCAAGCGCATTTGCTTGAAGTGCAAAACTTATCGTAGCTGGATTATTGTTTGATTCATCAGTTGTAGCGTTTTCTTTGACTGCTACCGTCTTTTTAGGTATTACTGGCTCAATATTTTTTTTATAAATAGAAATTAGAGAATCACTAGTGAAAGGACTGGCGGGACTAGTTGCAAAAGCTTCGGAAAAAGAGAAGAAAAACAAAAGAACCAAGGCAAAAAAACTTGAAAGCATCAATTTTCTTAAAAATACCTTAAAAGAATTTTTGTGTGACATTTGCTATACAAAAACCTCTTATATTATATCAATAATATTCTTATATTAATAAGATAAATGTGGATAACTATTTCTATTGTTCTACTGTTTCACTTCCACAAATTTTAGTTCCTGTATATTCACTGGACTTACAAGTAACGCTTTAACAAACGGATCCCGAGGATCAGAGATTATTGTTTCAATAATACCCACGACATAAGGGACAATGCCAGGCAAAATCACTTCATCCCCTTTTAGAGGTTTAAAATCTCTTGGCAAAATCATTTCAAAATTTCCCCCGCCACGCCCGACAATTTCCAAAAAAATATTATTATTTGCTTCCGAAAAACTTGCAGATTTTTCATTGACTAAAACTTGAATTTTTTCACCACTGTTTGAAAACAAAACAACCTTGGAAGAATCCAAGTGAGCTTCAGCAATAGACCCGATAGGCACATTACCCAACGCAAAAACCATATCCCCTATTTTTATCCCTTGTCGTATGCCCACATCTATCACGAGCGTATCATAAGGACTCTTATTGGGTTTGGATAAAATTGCGGACAAAGTCATAATAGTTTGTTCTTTTTTTCTCCCTAAAGTTTCTTTGAGAAGAACATTCTCGGCTAAAATAGAATTATAATTCGAGTTCCTTGCTTCCTGTTCACTCAGTTTAGATTTAAGATTTTCATTTTCTAAATAAAGAGAATTTTTGGAAAGAAAATAAGAGCTGAAGCTTCCAAGTTTGCCACCGATATTATTACCCGTTGTTAAAAAAGGTCGAAAAAATCCATGACTTAAATACGAAAGACTGTTCCAAATACCTAATCGAAAATAAAATAAAACAAAGCAGACAAAAATGAATGCTAAAGCGTAGAGAATTTTTTTTCTTTTTATTTTTCTATCTAGGAGGTAACTCATCTTGGTTGCTGATTAAAACTTCCTTGTAAGAAGATATATCATCCAAAATGATTCCCGTACCTCTCGCTACGGCTGAAAGCGGATCCTCCACCACATAGACAGGAATTTTTAGAAAACGCGCTAGAAATTGATCCAGCCCGGGCATCAAAGCGCCACCGCCAGATAAAGTTATACCCCGATGCATTATGTCAGACAAAATTTCAGGTGGCGTTGTTTCAAGCATGTCTTTCACGCCTTCACACAATCCCTTGATTGACGATGCAAATGCTTCGCGAATGTCAGAATCAGTCACCACCACAGCACGAGGAAGTCCTGTGAGAATATCACGTCCGTGAACTTCTGTTTCCATATATTCTCCGGGAATAACAGAACTAATAGCGATCTTTACCATCTCAGCAGTTCTCTCACCAATGAGTATTTTGAACTCATCGCGCATAAAAGTAACAATGTCATTATCGAATCTGTCACCCGCTATTTTTAGATTTCTAGATTTTACAACTCCACCTAAAGAAATTACCGCGATATCCGTCGTGCCTCCACCGATATCTATGATCATAGAACCGACAGGGTCCTTGACTGGCAGTCTGACACCGATAGCGGCCGCCATGGGTTCCTCCACCAAGAAAACTTCCCGCGCGCCGGCTGAACGAGTCGCATCGTATACGGCGCGCGTCTCGACATTGGTCGTGCCGGTCGGAACACCAACCAACACTCTGGGACGCGCTAATTTTTTAGACATTTTATCCGCTTTGTTTATGAGGTATGAGAGCATCTCTTCTGTAACTTCAAAATCAGATATGACGCCATCGACAAGCGGACGAACAGCCTTGATATGTTGAGGAGTGCGTCCCAACATTTCTTTAGCTTTCGTGCCAACAGCTAAGACTTGATTTGTCTTGATGTTGACTGCCACAACAGAAGGCTCGTTAATCACAATTCCGTGACCTTTTAAATACACCAAGGTATTTGATGTACCTAGATCTATACCGATGTCATTAGAAATTAATTTGTAAATTTTTTCAAACATGAAATTTGCCAGATAGAGCTTTAGACTCTGTCTGAGATGCTAGGTGCCAGCAATGTTAATAAATCTTTAAGTGAAACAATTTTTCCTTTTTCTTCTGTTCGTCTTTTTATTTCTATCCCCCCTCCGGCCTCATTGTCAGGCAGACCTTTCAAACTTCTGGAAGATATAACCGCCCGTAAAGGAATACCAAGCAGATCCGAATCAGCAAACTTCTCTCCCGGAGACACGCCTTGCCTATCATCAAACAAAACCTCAATATTATTTTTCTGTAAATTCTCATAAACTTTTTCGGCTTCTTTTAAAACGTCCTCATCTTCACCTAGGAGAAGCAGGTGAACAGTGAATGGTGAGATTGATTCCGGCCAGATTATTCCTTTGTCATCCGATAAAACTTCAACGATTGTTCCCATTAAACGCGAGAGTCCTATGCCATAACAACCCATCAAGACAACATTTTTTTCTCCCTTCGGCCCTGTATATGACAAATCAAAGGGTTTTGAATATTTCGTTTTTAAATCAAAAATATTACCAACCTCGATAGATTTATGTTCAACTAATTTTTCTTTTACTAAATTTAACTGCCCCAAGACTTCATCATTAAAAACTTCTTTATTGAGAGCAATCCCGCTCGCTTCATCAATATAAATAGTATCCTCACCCGAAGAAGAAAGAGTTTGAAATTCGTGAGAATATTTTGCAAAAGTTCCCCCAGAAGCAAAAGTCATGTAAGTTAAGTGACCAATACCCATCCTCTTAAAAATATTTTTATAGACATCCTGCATTTTTTGATAAAATACCTCAAAATCTTCTTTGGATGTATGAAAAGAATACATGTCTTTCATAATGAATTCTCTCCCCCGAAGCATGCCGGATTTTGCGCGAAGTTCCATTCTAAATTTATTTTGAATTTGATAAATATACAGAGGAAAATCTTTGTGCGAAGAAACATAATTTTTCAAAATAGGAACGACAATTTCTTCATGGGTCGGACCCAGCGCGACTTCCCTACCTGAAGAATCGGAAACTTTATACAAATCATCCATCCCCTCCCATCTACCGGTTTTTTCCCAATTTTCTTTCGGCTGAAAAGAAGACATCAAGACCTCTTGTCCGCCAACCTTATCCATTTCTTCTCTGATTATATTTTCAATTTTCTTAAGCACCCGAAACCCTAAAGGCAGATAACTGTAAACTCCAGCCATTTCTTTATGGACAAAACCTCCGCGAATAAGAAACTCAGCATTTCGGGACACTTCATCCGCTGGGCTCTCTTTCTTGGTTTTAGTAAAAAGATACGATTGTCTCATCAGCCCATCTTACCCTAAAACTTTTCACTTTGCAAAAAATTCGGGCGACCTAATTTATATTAGGTTTAGCCCGCAATAAATCTTTTGGTCAAAGGCAAAAAAGATTAAATAAACACCCTTAAAGAAATAAAAAAGAATTTGCAAAAAAAGATTCTTTCTGCTATATTATTCACATGCAAAAAACAAAGGATATCAAGGAAGATTCTGACACATTGATAGAAAAAATGTTCAAAGTCGGCGCGCATTATGGATATTCAAAGACGAGAAGACACCCAAGTCTCGCCAAATATATATATGCTACAAAAAATAAAGGAGATATAATTGACCTTGAAAAAACAAGCGTCATGTTGGATAAAGCCGTTGAGTTTGTAAAAAGTTTGGGAGCGACAGGCAAGATAATTCTTTTCGTTGGAACAAAACCTGAAGCAAAGAACATAACAAAAAATACGGCCGAGTCTCTTGCCATGCCTTATGTAAGCGAACGTTGGATTGGAGGCACTCTCTCTAATTTTACAGAAATAAAAAAAAGGATTACGGAGCTCGAAAATTATCGCAAAGATAGTCTGGAAGGAGGACTCGATAAATATACGAAAAAGGAACGAGTAGTAATGGCAAAAAAAATGGAGAAGCTTGAGAGATATTATTCAGGTCTTATCAGCTTGAAAAAAGCTCCCGATGCTTTGTTTATAATCGATAGTAGAGAAGAACATATTGCCACGGCTGAATCCAAACAAATGAACATACCTGTGATATCTCTGGTTAATTCCGATTCGGATATTAGAGGCATTGAATACCCTATCGTTGGCAATGATTCCAGTATTCCTTCTATCAAACTTTTCACAGACAACATAGTAGCTGCTTACAAAGCAGGCACTATGACCGCTTCGGCGGATAAAACGGCTCCCATGAAAGCATCCCAGTAGTAGAACAAGTTTTCTACAGAACAAAAAATTATGTCATTAAAAATAACAACTGAGATGGTGAAAGAGTTAAGAGATAGCACTGGCGTCTCTGTAATGCAATGCAAGCGCGCGTTGGAAGAAGCCGAGGGCGACATGAAAAAAGCGTTGGCTATTTTAAAAAAGACGAGTTCTGACATCGCGTTAAAAAAAGTTAACCGAGAAGTCAAAGACGGAGCAGTGACGATTGCAACTGAAGCAGGTAAAGCTGTCCTTGTGTCTCTCCATTGTGAGACTGATTTCGTATCTAGAAATGAAGATTTCACGACGCTACTCAAAAATTTGGGAGATATCGCCCTCAAAAATGGAGTAGAAAAGATGAAAGAACAAGCAAAAGACATGATAGACCCCATAATCCAAAAAACCGGAGAAAATATTCAGTTAGGCGAAGCATATGAAGTATCAGGAGATGTAATGGGCGCTTATGTGCATAATAACAAGATAGCTGTGATTGTAAGTTTGATTGGTGGAAGTGTTGAGTTAGCAAAAGACATAGCGATGCATATCGCTGCGATGAAACCAGAGTATATATCAGAAAATGAGATCAGCGACGATAGTAAAAAAACGATTACAGAAATATTTCAAAAAGAAATTGCCAACATAAACAAACCCGAAGACATAAAGAAAAAAATGTTGGAGGGAAAACTGCTCACTTACTTTAAGGAAAAGACCTTGCTTAGCCAAGCATTCATTAAAAATCCGCAAGAATCAATCGGAGGGCTTTTGGAAAAATCAAAAGCCAAGATAAAAGAAGTAAAACGTTGTTCGATATAAACCTAGCATAAACACAGGACAAAAATATTATGATGTATTTTCTTCTAATTTTATTTTTTGCATCGCTTGCTTCTATCATTATCATGATAGGACGAAGGTTGGCTGTGCTAAAACACGAACAAGATTTAAACCATGAGGAAATTTTATTTGAACTGCCCTACTTGAAAGAAATCAAGCACATTACCATCCAAAATACAAAAAGGCACGGATATGCTCTCCTAGTAATGATCATCAGATCTTACGTTCGTTCAGCGGATTTTTTGAAAAATAAATATCAAGAAGTAAAAATAAAAATAAGAAACATGAGCATAGAAAACAACACCAACGGCGAGAAAAAGGAAATTTCTAAATTTCTAAAAGTTGTAGGAGATTATAAACACAAGATCAGGGAGCTGAAACACAAGATTAAAAAAGAAGAGAATTTATAAATGTTCTAAATAAGCCAAGTTTTGATTGCCGCCTTAGCTCAGTTGGTAGAGCAACGCTTTTGTAAAGCGAAGGTCCTCGGTTCGAATCCGAGAGGCGGCTCCGCAATTAAACTCAAGGGTTTTTCAGCAAAATTTTCGCGCGCAGAGCGAAGCTCTGCGTAGTGTGGCAAAGGATTTCCGGACGCTTCGCGTTTTTTTAGGGTGAGGTTCGAGCCAAAGATTTTTTGGAGGGAGAGTTTTTTGGAGGGGAGGTCGTTCGTTTTCGCAATTTCATCCAGTATTGAAGCATCTTTTATCCATTCTCGCGTCGGTTCGATCCACATAGAAGGGGTTCGTAGAAGTCGAGAGATTTGCTCTTCTACGGACTTCTTCTCGGACATAAGCGAGTGACGTCTTTCTAGGTAATCTGTTCGCTCGATATCTTGAGCAACATATACATCAGTGAGTCGAGCAAGGTTGCGAGAAAAATCTTGTGATTTTTCTCGCAATTCTAAAACAGCTTCTCCTGCAGACTGATTCGCTTTATTTTCTTCTGTATCTAACATAGTAAATAATTTTATTGCCCATTCTTTCGGCATAGCGTGCTTTACGAGCATAGCCGATAACTGGCAGTCTAGTTCTTTTTCTCGTATGCACGGCTCAAGACATTTTTGCGTTTTAGATTTTTTTGAACAATGATAATAAACATAGCGGTGAGTGTTGCCATTTTTCTGCCTTTTTATTTTTATCTCCCCCGTGATACCCATACCACACGAACCGCATTTGAGTAACCCACAAAGCGGTCGTGGATTAGTTTGAATATTAAGTCTCTGTGATTTGCCTCGCAAAACAGCGTTTGCTTTATCAAAAAGTTCTTTAGTAATTATTGTCTCATGCTTCCCCTCATATATTTCTCCGGCATGGCGAAAATGTCCGTAATAAATCGGATTTGTGATAATTGCTGATATTCGTGAAATATTACACCGATTATTTTTTCTTGATTTTATTCCACTTTTTTCTAAAAACTCGGCAAGATTTTTAAGACTAACTTTGCCTGTGGCATAAAGTTCAAATAATTTTTTTACAATTTTTGCGTTTTTATGATGTAAAGCTATTTTCTTGATACTCGGATTATTTATATACCCTATCGGAGCAAAGCCGGGAAAATCTCCATTTCGCGCTTTTTGTCGCAGTCCACGAGCCGTATTCTCACTCAATTGCCGGACATATTCATTCGCCATTCCTAATTCTACGGACATCATTAACACATTATCATTTGGATAATGACTTTGTCCGTGTGTCTGGATATGTTGGATTATGTTTTGCTGGAGCATCCATTGAATTTTTCCGCTATCTACTGGATTACGAGACAAGCGGTCAATTTTCCAACAAACAATTCCTTGCGCTTCGCCATTTTGAATACGCAAAAGCATATCATTAAATATCGGTCTGCCCGGAATCTTTGCGGAACGTTTTTCTACAAACTCGTCAACGATATTAAGATTTTCACGCTTGGTGAGTTCTCGCAGTTCGGAAAGTTGTGCCTCAATAGATAGGATTTGTTTGTCCTCAACATCGGTGCTTTTGCGAGCGTATAAAAAGTAATTCATGCACATAGTATACTATAATAGACCATTGTATTGCAATATACCGGAGTATATACTAGGAAAATGAAAAGTGATTCAGTAAAACTCGGTAAAAATTTGAAGCGTATTAGAACTACTAAGGGTATATCTCAAGGTAAAATTGCCCGCATTTTAAAAGTCGGTCGGAGTTTTATCACCAATATTGAAAATGGAAAAACAAACCCAACACTAGACACAATTGCGAAAATAGCAAAAGCGATCGGAGTTTCGGTTGGAGAGTTGATGAAATAGTTATGAAAATAAAAACAGTAAGATTAAAAAACTTTAAAAGATTTGATGATTTAACTATAAACCTTGGTGAGAATCCAAGGAAAATTATTGCTTTGGTTGGACCAAATGGATGCGGGAAAAGCAGTGTCTTTGATGCTTTTGAAGAAAAATTAAAAGATTATAAAAGGGCTATACAAAACGAACACGCTTCTTATTTTTCAAAACTATGGCACTCAATTATTCCAGAAAAGAAATTAGAAAGTTATAACAAAGGTGAATCAATAACTATAATAAAAGAGGACGGATCAAATATTTTTGACAAAAAAAGTTTTTATATTAGATCAGCATATAGATTTACTTCGAAATTAAAAGTAGATAGCATAACAGCCCAGCCTGATATTGTTGAAGATTTGAATCGACCATATAGCAGTAATGCAATAGATTCTCGTATGCAAGGTAATTACGAAAGATTATTATCAAGATTGTTATATGAATTTGAGCAAGGAAATAAAACTGGAACAGAGTTTAAGAAAGAATTTTTAGAAAAGATAAATAAAATTTTAGAGAATATTTTGGAAGTAAAAATTTCTAGTCTCGGTAATGTTGGAAATGGTAAAGGGCAACTATTTTTTGAAAAAGAGAATTCAAAAGATTTTCCTTTTGAGAATTTGTCATCAGGAGAAAAAGAAGTTGTTGATATTATTATTGATTTGGTAATAAAAACTTCTGATTTTAATGATACAGTTTACTGTATAGACGAACCGGAATTACATTTGAATACTGCTATTCAAAGAAAACTTTTAACGGAGATTGAGAAATTAGTACCAGACAATTGTCAACTTTGGGTGGCTACTCATAGTATAGGATTTTTAAGGGCATTACAGGAAGAATTAAAAGATAAGTCTTCGATATTTGATTTTTCGGCAAAAGATTATTTTAATGGCACGATGGAAATAAAACCCATTGCGACAACGCGAGACAATTGGCAAAGAATTTTTCAAACCGCTTTAGAAGATTTAACAGGTTTAATGGCACCGAAAAGGATTATTTACTGTGAAGGGAAATTACAAAACTCCCTAGACGAAAAACTTTTCAATATAATTTTTGGTGAAGAATTTCATGACACACTTTTTTTATCAAGCGGGAGTAAAGATGCGGTGCAAAAATATTCGGCAATCGCTTTAACTGTTTTAAATAAAGCTTTTTCAGATGTTGAAATAATAGCCCTTATTGACAGAGACGATGATTTAGAAGAAATGAAGCAAGGGAAAACTATCATTAGAAAACTTGTCCGTAGAGAGTTTGAAAATTATTTATTTGATAAACAATTATTGAAAAAATATTGTGAGAAAAATGGCAAAGAATTTAAAGAATCTGAGTATGATAGTTTAGTAGTTAACATCGTTGATGATGAAGTCAAAGACAAGAGAAGTGATATATTAAAAAAAAGTTGTAATTCTAGTCTTTCTGCTGATATAAAAATTGATTTAGCGAGTTTGATAACAAAGGATGATGATATATACAAAAATTTACGTAAAGAAATTTTTGGAATAGAGTAATAAAAAAATTACTATTTTAAGGGAGTTTGCTGATTTAATAATCGGCAAAGTTTTAACACGCGAACGGGTGGGTGGGTCAAGTGTTATCTGTTTTGTACGACCTCCCCTCCAAAAAACTCTCCCTCCAAAAAATCTTTGGCTCGAACCTCACCCTAAAAAAACGCGAAGCGTCCGGAAATCCTTTCCCACACTACGCAGAGCTTCGCTCTGCGCGCGAAAATTTTGCTGAAAAACCCTTGAGTTTAATTGCGGAGTATCTTTTAAAATCAGCTAGAACCTATTTTAGTAAAAATTCCTAATGTGCACGCTACGCGCGCCTCTTAACTTTAAACTAATTACCACGCTCTACTAATGTGCTAATTCAATGGACTCGGAAAAGCGGAACAAATATTTTAGGGATTAGGATTCCGCTTTTCCTCGACTAATGTTCTTTTGACGAGATTCTGAATTCTGCCCGCAGGAGGGGTTTGGGGAGGAATGCGGGCGAGTATTTTTAGACTAGAAAATATGGCTGAAAAATGCTAAAATGGAAAAATGGAAAAATTTCAATTATTTAAAAATGCTTATACTTTATGTGGTAAACAACCCGATAAATATATAAGTAATAATTTCAAAAAATTTATTGATAAATCATTACCTCAAAAATTTTTAGATAACCCTATAAGAAAAGCTATGCTTACTGGATATTTTTTGAGGTGCGCAGAAAATATAGTAAAACAATGGTCTATCAAGGAACCAGATCAGAATATCAAGAATATTCTTAATGTGAACGAAAATGATGCTGAAAAAATTGAAAAGTTAGCCAATTATTTAGATAACCATGACAAAATTGGTTTGCCTGAAAAAATATCTGACTATTTTTTAATACCACAAGAAGATATTCAACAAGTTTTTGAAGAATATGCAGAAAATTTTATTATGCACACCATAAGCAAACAAAAAATCACTAAGGATAAGACTGAAATTTTTTATGAAGTTGCTTATAGAAATATAGCCTTTGGATATCTTTATAAACTTTCTGAAGAATTTGTTAGAAAATAATATTAGAAAAATTAATTTATGCTCCCAGAATTTAAAAAATATCTAGACAACAATTTGCTAGTAATAAAAATTGGAAGACTACTATATTTATTTAGTATTGCTATTATAATCACAATTGCAACTGTTGCTGATACTGATATTATTTCAATTTATGTTTCTATGTTTTTAAACATACTTTTAATATTGACATTTATATTAATTACAACATGGAGATTAAATGATATAGGATGGTCTAAATGGTGGGGATTAGGCATATTAATTCTATCTGGTATGCTTTATATTGATAATGATGCAATCCTGAGTATAGGTTTAGTTATCTCTTTTGTGGTTATCGTGGTAATGTCGTATGTTCCCGGGGAGGATGTTATAAAAAAGCTTGAGGCTGATAAAATATCAAGTAATATTATGTTAAAAAATAAAATTTTTAATAAAAAAACTACTATTTCTTTTATACTAGGATTAGCTGTTATGTTTGGGGCTTATACTGTTTTCATTAATTATGCTAAAAATAATAACTGCCTTTTTGATAATGTAGGTGTTGTAGAAATTTTTGGTGACATAGATACCTTTGAAGATAAAGATTATATTTCAACATCTTCATTAAATATTATTCAACAAATTGAAGAATTGGATGCGAATCCTGACATAAAAGGTATAATTCTTGATATTGCAAGCGGTGGCGGAGTAGTGGAGCCATCTGAAAGTATTATGCTTGCGGTAAAAAGGACATCAAAACCTGTAGTCGCAGTGATTCGAGACATGGGGGCTTCTGGGGCGTATTTGATTGCGACTGCGGCTGATATAATATACGCGAATAGAACAAGTGACGTCGGCAGCATCGGAGTGACAATGGATTTCCTAGACACATCTGAGCAAGATCGACGAGCTGGTGTCATCTTCTACAATTTCTCATCTGGTAAATATAAAGGAGTTTTGAAAGAGCATAATAAGATAACTCAAGAACAAAGAGATGAAATTATGGAAGACATAATGAAAGATCATGATATATTTGTAGAATATGTTTCTGAAAACAGGAATATACCCTTAGAAGAAGTAAAATTAATCGCTACAGGAGAATCTTTTTTGGGAGAAGATGCGTTAAAAATAAAACTTATAGATCAAATTGGCGGGATGCAAGAAGCTGGAGTGTGGATGCAGGAACAAGTTGGTGAAGAGATAAGTTATTGTCATATGAAATAATACGTTAGGCAAGACCTAACGCAAGATTAATTGTAAAAATTATGAAAAAAATTATAAAAGAAAATTGGTTTACAGTAGTAGCTGGGATAATGCTTCTTTTGGCTGTTCCTAATATATGGCCATATAGTTATTTTCAGATTTTAAGATGGGTAGTTACGAGTGTTGCTTTATATAATGCGTTTTATACTGACTATGAATCAAAAAAAAGCAAGTGGGTATTTATTATGGGAGCAATTGCAATATTATTTAACCCCATATTTCCAATCTATTTTCAAAAAGAAATTTGGGTAATTTTAGATTTAATAGCTTCAGTTTTGATGTTTGTTTCAATTAATAAGATTAAAAAATGAATACTATTAAAAACTTTTTTTTAGGTTTTGGTTATATTATTTTTGGAGTTTTAACTATTTTTAGTTTTTCCGCGAGTTTTATTGGAGGTATATGGTTATTATTTTTAGGTGCGTGGGTTGTTGTAATTTCTGGATTTATTATAAGTATTCTTATGCCTTTTATTTACTCGATAGTAATGATTCCATCGCAACTTTTTATAAAACCAGCGATTCGTTTTTCGGAAAATGATAAAAAAGGTCTAGCCATGATCTTTGTTTTTTTAAGTGGAATATATTCAAATTTCATTATGCTTTGTTGGGTTAATCTTGTTTTTAGTGGAGTTGTTATAAGAACGCTTGAACAGGGAGCTGGTAAATTAATACCTTTAATAATCTTTGCGTACGCTGTTACAATGGCTCCATTATCATATATGGCGAAGGGAGAGCCAGAAGACTCCAAGGGTACTAATCTTGGATTAATCCTAGCTTTCATTACATTTATTATTTGGACAATTCTCTGGCTTTCAGGGGGTTTTATGACTGGATGGCATAGTTTAATTTCTTTGGCACTTATAATCATTCCTTCTATTATCTCTTGTCGTCAAATTATTGAAATAATGAAAGAAAGGGGGGAAGAAAAAATAGATTTAAGAAAAGTTAATGCTAATTTGTTTGTATTAAAACACTTCTCTTTTCAGGCAGCCGAATCATTTAGTAAATTTGATAAAGAACAGGAAGAGCTATTAAAATTTGCTACAAAATCAATTAAGGAAATTGACCCACTAGGTGGTATTCCTTTGGGTTTTTCTTGGGAGTTTGTTGCGACATACCCCGATGTTTTTTTGTGGTGGAATAAATTATCAGACGAAGAACAAGAAAAAATATTGGAAAATTTTGATGAAAATGATTTTTTAGATGAAAATGAAAATATCAATCCAAAATATCTAAAAATGATTGTAGATTCATATAAAAAATATAATATAAAATTAGAATGCTTTTATTAGATAATAATTTATGACAAAAATTATAAAATCAGATACATCATTAGATGAACCGCTAGAAAAACGCGAACTCCAACAGGCCATTTTAGAAAAAGAAAAATTGCTTATTAAACTCATTGAAGAAATTGAGCATTTTAAAATTGATTTATCTCTTGTTAAACAAGAATATGATATAAAAATAGGGCGACTATATTTAAAATTAGATGAAACTAATCTTGAGATTTTAAAATTCAAAAAGATTGAGGATTTAATGATTAAAGGTTTTTCTTTTGAAGAAGCACAAAAAGTTGTAGAAGAAACTCTTAAACATAGGCGTGAACAGATAGATGAAGAATACAAAAAACTTAACGAGGAGGAAAAAGATATTGAGAAACGAAAAAATATTTCGCAAGAGGAACAAAAAGAACTAAAAAATCTATTCCATAAGCTTGCTCATAAATTTCATCCCGATATAACTGGAGGTGATGATTCAATGATGAAAAAAATCAATAAAGCTTATACTAACGGTGATTTAGAAACCTTACGTGCGATTAATCGAGGTGTTGATATTGGAAATGTTAATATAAAAACTATTGAGGAACTCAAAAATAAATTAGCAAAATTAGAAGAATCTATTAAAAAAACTCTTTCCGAACAAGAACAACTTAAACATTCGGAATGGGCTATTTTGAGAGAAAGTATTGAAAAAGCAAAGAAGCAAAAGCGTGATATTTTAAGTGAGCTTGCAGAAAAAGTGGTAGAAGATATTGCTAAAAAAGAAAATATGCTTGATGAGTTAAAGAAAAAATATGGACGATGAAAAAGATAAAAAAATAATAACATCCCCGTATTATTCTCTGGAACAACTAAAAAAACATTCTAGTCTTGCAAAAAGAGGTTTGCGAGATCTTAATATATTGCCAGAGATACAAACACTTATCGTAAAAATGAAAGAAGAATGCTTTGCTGGTAATTTTCAAGAATGCATTAATCTTTGCGATGAAATATTAAAGTCTATTCCTGCTTATTCTGAACCACTTTATAAGAATGAGATTTTTTTCTACAAATGTGCTTGTTTGTCATATTTAAATAAATATGAGGAGGCAATTATTTGGATAGATAAAGCTTTGGAATATTATCCTGATGATAAAGAATTTTTTCATTTAAAAGCCAACTGTTTTTATTCATTAAGTAATTATGAGGAAGCTTTAAAATGGTATAACAAGGATTCAGAAAATTATTATGAGAAAGCCACTTGTTTATATTCATTAGGCAATTACGAAGAATCCTTGAAGTGGTATGATAAAGTTATAGAAAATTGGTCTGGTAATATACCAACTCCTAATGGCTTTTTAGGGAGGGTTAATATGTTTTACAATAAAGCAAGTTGCTTATACCATTTAAATAGATATGAAGAAGCTTTGGTGTGGTTTGATAAAGCTTTAGAAAAAAATCCAGAATATCAACTAACTGGATCTTTGCAAGAAGATTGTCTTGAAGATAAAGCAGTGTGTCTAAAAATGTTGGGTAGAAAACATGTTTGATGAGTTAAAGAAAAAATATGGACAATGGAAAAGATAAAAAAATAATAACATCTCCGTATTATTCACTGGACAAACTTAGTGAAGATTCCGGTCTTCTGAAGAGAGGTTTAAGAGATTTGAGTTTATGGCCTCAGGTTCAAGATATTTTTAATAAGTTAAATGAAAAATTTTGTGCTGGTTTAACTGACGAATCTATAGAACTTTGTCTTGAGATTCTTGCGACAGACCCAAATCATTTCACTACACTTTGGTATTATGGCAGATGTCTACTTGAAAAAGGTGAGTACGAAAAATCTATTGAATATTTTACGCGATGTCTGAATGAAAATGAAGAAAGTAGTAACTTTTTTATCTTGATATTTCGAGGAGATGCATATTGGAAATTAGGTGATTACAAAAATGCTTTGAACGACTTTCTTAAGGCAATAGATTTAGATCCTTCTATTGGTGTATCGTATGTTAATGTAGCAATATGTTTTTCTTCTATGGGTGAACATGATAAAGCTCATGAGTATATCGATCAAGCAATTTCAATGGACAATAAAAGTGATCTACCTATGGGTAAGAAAGCAGAAATTTTTGAAAATCAAGGGAAAATAGCTGAAGCTCTTGAACAATATAAAAAGACATTGAAAATGTTTCCTGATGACGAATATGCAAAGAAAAAAGTGATAGAGCTATCAAAATAATTATATAAAGAAATGATAACTGACAATTGTAACCATACATGGAAAAAACATACCGACGCAAGTCTTAGTGAAGGCACAGGTGTCATACCAGCTTATTATCGTTGTGAAAAATGCCGAACTTTAATGACAGCACCAGAAGTCTTTCAATTAGAAGCATTAGAAAATCAAAACAAAACCTTGAGCCATATTAAAGGTTTTCAAAAATATATTGCTCTGATGGCTGTAGTAATTTCTTTTATCGCTTTGTTGATATCTATCTTTAAATAATATGCCCGACGACCAAAACACAACCCAAAATCCAATCCCCACAGAAAACTCTATTCCAGCAAGCCCCCAAGAGCCTACCGAGCCTGCCCCTGAAAACACAGCACATTCTGAACCTGCTGATGCACTTCCTGAGGCCCCAGAAAGCTCACCGAACGACTTTTCAGTGAAAAGTAATGATATACCACCCTCAAATTCTACCCTTTCAGAGCCTTTCAGTGAGCCAAAACCTGAAGAAAAATCAGCTCCAAATGAACCTAACCCAGAGTCAGTTTCTGAGCCTGTTGAAGCCCCCGAACCCAAAACGGCTCAAATACCAGTATCTGAGCCGTTGAACTCTACGAGCGAGCCGTTAGGCGAGCAAGTAGAATTCCCGGAAACTAAAACCGAGACAAAACCAACCCCCGAAGTAAAACCTGAACCAGTAGAAACTAACCCCGTTCTTGTTTCAACGAAACCCTCCCAAAAAAATTTATGGCAAAGATTTCTAAGTAAAATACAAATTGGAAAAAGAAAAAAGTTGGATCGTGTTATGACTTTATTTCTGAAAAAATCTAAAATCACAAACGACGAAGTCGAGAAATTTCTTCACGTCTCTGACGCCACAGCAACTAGATATCTTTCAATTCTGGAAAAGGAAGGAAAAATAAAACAGAATGGAAAAACTGGAAAAGGAGTTTCGTATTCCAGAATTTAATTCTAATCAGGGAGTGAGTTTGCGTGCACGCACGGGTGGGTGGAGTTTTTGTGTAATCACAAAAACTCTGGGGCAAGCACGATGGCATTTGCGCCTTCGGGAATTTCCGCTAGGGTGTCTGGGCTAAAGACGAGCGCCTGAGCAATATGAAATACTAAAATCTCATAGCGAAAGCGACATACTAAACATGGATATGAAAAACCTGAGAGGGGTTTGTGCGGTCGGGTGGGGTGAGCCCTGTTCCGCTTTGCGGAATGCGACCGCAGGGAGCACGAACCGAGACAACGCACTGGGGAGAGGAGAATCCTCTCCCCAACTAGAAGCGGGCTTTTTCTTGAACGGCTCATTTACCAGTATTTGAGCCGTTCGAAAAAGTCCCGCTACCTAGAACTGGCGCTCGTAGCCCTAGCGGAAATTCCCGAGGCGGATGCCGAGGGTGTATTCCTTTAGACTGGACACAATGATATGATGGACGAAGGCACCGAGCATTTGTATTTGGATTTCTCCTGCGGGCAGAATTCAGAATCTCGTCAAAAGAACATTAGTCGAGGAAAAGCGGAATCCTAATCCCTAAAATATTTGTTCCGCTTTTCCGAGTCCATTGAATTAGCACATTAGTAGAGCGTGGTAATTAGTTTAAAGTTAAGAGGCGCGCGTAGCGTGCACATTAGGAATTTTTACTAAAATAGGTTCTAGCTGATTTTAAAAGATACTCCAGTTTTGTAGCAAAATATATTCTTCTTTTTTAAAAAAAAATTATTTATTAAGTTCTATTTCTGCCCGTTCCGCTAAATCTATGAAAATAGCAACTTCTTTCAAGCTAAGTTTTCGAGGTCTTGTATCTTTAATACAAAAGACACCTATTGGCTGACGTGTTTTGTAATCAAAAAGAGCGATTCCAGCATAAAATCTTATAAATGGAGAACCCACAACCATTGGATTGTCCATGAAACGCGGGTCGTTTAAGGTATCCTCTACAATAAAAACATTTTTTGCTAATAGCGTATGCCCACAGAAAGAGACAGTCCTATCCCCTTCTTTATTTTCTACTCCGATGCATGACTTGAACCATTCACGATTAGAATCTAAGATCGCAACCATAGACATGGGAACACGTAATTTTTCCACCGCTTCACGAGTCAAAACATCAAACCGCTCTTCCGGTTTGGTATCTAAAATAGCCATTCGATGCACAGCTTCTAATCTTTTATTTTCATCATCTGGAACTGGGGCTTTTTGCATACATAAATTATAAACTTACTGGTTAGAAATTTCAACAATTTTCCTACTGCCCTATCAATACACCAGCAAGAAGTCCGGCAAATAAAGCTATACCTCCCATAATGAGAACCCTCATGCCTGATTTTAGTATCGGCTGTTTGGTAAATTTGGTAGTGCTCATCCCCAATGCGAAAAGTCCGATTAGAGTTATCGCTATTGATAAAGGAACGGCATTCTTAATGGATAAAACAAGATAAGCAAATAATGGAACAATACCTCCTAAGATATATGCAAAAAACATATAAAATCCCCCTTTAATGGAAACAGATTCCTGATCGCCTGAAATCTTTAATTCATGCATTATCATTTCTTTCAGAATGAGCTCATGATTCCCTGAAACCTCCTCAGACATCCGAACTGCCAGATCCTTTGACCAGCCATCTTTCAAATATATTTGATAGAGTTCTTCTTTTTCTTCTTCTGGAAATTTTTCCAGTTCTTCTTTTTCTTCTTTTATTTTTCTTTGTTCTAATTCTTCTTGAGAGCGATTAGAAAGATAAGAACCTATGCCCATGGAGATAGATTCTACAGAAATAATAACCACCCCTGCCAAAATGACTGTAGCCTGATTGTTGCTACCTATGGCTATTCCAGTAATCGAACCCAAAGTCGAAACCATGCCATCTTCCATGCCAAAAACTACTTCTCTAAAAACGTTAGTCAGAGAAGATTTTTGATGATGTATATAATCTTTATTTATTTTTTTATGTATTTCCATTTATAATGCAGATTTCTCTGCTGATTTAGTATTTAATGCCTCTTTTTGTGTTTTTAAATAATCTTTTAATTGCGGGATAATCTTTTCAATCTCTTCTGTAGTTTTGAAACCGGGATAATTTTTTCCATCAATCACCATAACAGGCACATTTGCCGGTATCTTGTATATAGAGATCAAAGCTTTTATGGCTGATAGATCCAAATTGTAATCAAAAGAATAAATGCGTAATTGCGGATACTTTTCACGCAATAGAGATAAGACATATTCTTGTTTTACACAATCAGTGCAAGTGGGGTCTGGAGAATACATATAGAGAATAAAAGAATTTTCAGAACCACAACGTTCATTTATCTTTTTCATTAAAAGATAATCCTTAATCTCCAGCAAAGAATAATATTTCTTCAGATACTTGATGTCCGTATTGTCAGTAGCAAAATTTTTTTCACTATAATTTATCTTGTCGGCAATATTATTTATTTCTTGAGACAGCACGGAATTATCAACGTTCTTGCAAGACAATTCCTGCAAAAGAGAAAACTGTGTTTCAGAAGAAAGAATGTCGATAGAAATATTGTCTTGAATGCTCTTTAATTGATTGATCTTATTATTATAAAAATAATTGGTAACATAAAAAGCGCTAGCAAACAAAGTAGCTGTTATGAAAAAAACTATAATATATTTCCTCCAATCGTTTTGCGGTATCATTTTTAAAAATTAACGCCAGCTGGGCCTTTCTGAAACTATAACATTATACACAGCTTTCAAGAACCAGATGGGTGCTATAACACTATAAGTCAACATATAAAAAACAATGTAAAAACTTGGCTGAAAACGATTTTCGGCTATTTTCCGACCGACCAAAATGGAAAAAAAGACCAGAGCGTAACACACTACAAGGATCAACGATATGCCTTTGATATTGAAATAAAACCAATCAAATTTTGGAAACTGTAGTATCTCGCTAAAACCAACCACTTGAATTTCTATAACCTTTTCAATAATAAAATTTCCAAATTTAAACATTAAAACTACAAACAAAAAAATGATGCTAAAAATAGAAATTACTCCCGATGGCAGAGTGAGTAGAGACAAAGCTCCCAACTTCGGTTTTAACAATAAATGCCTGTAATCAATCAGATTTTTAATAAACCCATAATACCAGCGTAATCGCTGTTTATATAATTTATACAGCGAATCCGGCGGAACAGTGTAAACATAGGCATCATGACAATAATCTATGCGTAAATTGTGTTGATGCATACGTAATGCAATCTCTCCATCTTCTGTATTGTGTGCCTTCCTGAACCCCCCTAGCCTGTCAAAAACTTCCCGTCTGTAAATAGGCAAGGTGCCTGGTGTGACATTCAGTCCGTTTAAAAGACCCAGCACTTTCTTTACAAAAATAGATCCGAGATATTCAATCTTTTGGATCTTTTGAGCGAAGTTTTTTGGATTATGAATTATTGTCGCTGGGATAACCGCCATGACATCTTTATTGTCCAAAAAACATTGCATCATCCTACTCAACGCTTGTGGATGGACAAAAGAATCAGCGTCAAGACAAGCAACAAATTCCGTTTTTACATGTTGGAGGCCTAGATTTATTGCAGTATGTTTCCCACCATTTTCTTTATGAAAAATTGAAATATTGGGATACTTCTCAAAACGTTTCATTATACTCCATGTATTGTCAATTGACCCATCATCAACCAGAAAAATCTTCAGCTTTTCTTTTGGATAATCAATACCGAGTAAAGAACGTACAGTTTTATAAATTGTTTTATCTTCATTCCAACAAGACACAATGACGGTTACTGTAGGATAGTGACTCAACTTAATCTTCCCATTTCTGATAGTTATCTTTTTTCTATTTTCCAAAAAGGTCACGAAGAAAAACACCTGCACATACACGGACAGAAAAATTAATACATAAAATATTATGTTGGAAATTGAAACCATATTACTTCGACAAAGAATTACATGCCAACTTCCGCCTTGTTGTCAGTATCGCAAGCACCACAAGCAGCCATGCATTTTTTGCACTTGCAACCAAAAATCTTCATAACAGCCGCAATACCGACTAATATGTAGACGATTGCTTCAATAGTTGGAACAGATCCGAGAACCATCTTCACAACATTCCAATCACCATTCATCAACATCCCCACACCCACCAAACCCCAGTTGATGCCTCCTATGATCAATAGGATTTTGCCAATCAAGGCTGGAGTGCAACAACCCTTACAACAACTCATTCCATGACACATATATTTTTTCGTCTCGCGTGAGACAATTAACTAATAAAGGACCTTTTAATAATAAGTCAATTATAGCACTATTCTTTTAAAATGCTACAATGAGAGGACATTAATAGCCTCGACATAAAGTCGAAGTTTCGACTAAAGACGTCGGAATTAACATAAAAAAATAAATGGAAGAAAACAACATTGAAAATAAAGGCAACAACAAGAATGAAAGTCAAAAACAAATAGCTGGAGCAATAATCATAGCAGGTCTCATTATAGCTGGAGCAATTTTGTTGAAAGGAAACAGAACCTCTATTCCCACAAGTAATGGAGTTCCCGTCACATCTTTAGCTCCAATTGAAAAAAACGATAGAACTCTCGGGAATGTAAAAGCAAAAGTCATCCTCGTTTCATATGAGGACTTTCAATGTCCATTCTGCGGAGCAATTTCTGGTTTGGCGCCCGACTCAGACGCTGTAAAGTATTTAAAACAAATTAACCAAAGCTGGACACCTCTTATGATCGGCATCGATGAATATATAAAAAACGGGGATGTGTTGTTTGTATATAGAGATTGGGCATTTTTAGGACCGGAATCAGTAAAATCAGCCGAAGCCGCAAGGTGCGCCGGTGATCAAGGAAAATTTTGGGAATATCACGATTATCTCTATGCCCATCAAAATGGAGAAAATAAGGGGAACTTTTCCGATACTAACCTAAAGACTTTTGCAAAAAGTTTGAAATTAGACACAAATACTTTTGATCAATGTCTTGATGGTAACAAATACGCGCAAGCGGTTGCAGACTCCAAAACACAAGGAACAGAGGCTGGAGTGACAGGCACACCAAAAGGGTTCATTCTTAAAGACGGCAAAATCGTCGGCACTATTGACGGAGCTGAATCATGGACAACTGTCAAACCAAAGATTGATAGCGCGCTCAAATAAAACTAATCGAAATGAAAAATATATTTACATTTCTAATATTTATCCTCCTCATTGTTAATTCCTATTTTACATTTGGAACATTTTTAAGTGGTGCTACTGGTGGTGGCTCTGCTGTATTTCGTTATCTTGTTCCGCTTGGAATAGCCATAATTGCTGGAATAATTGGATTATCTTCTAGAAATTCATACCAATTTGATAATGGACGTAAGATGATAATTATTGGTCTAGTCATACCTCTTATATTATTTATTTATGCATTTATTCTAAACCAGTCTGATGTTGCCAAATTCAAGCAACGTAAAGTAGATTACGAAAATTCAGCCACAATAGTTAATATTCCCCCCTATTCCTATAAGGTATACCCAAATGGAGGATTTACTCCTTTAAATGTTTGTGATGCTGGAGCTGGAACTCTGGAATGTATTAATGCTATAAAGGTTTGGAATCAACATTAGTTGATACAAAACTAATGAAAGTAGTTTTTTTATCTTACATTAAGAACTACCTTTAAATTACCTTGACTGAAACAAAAAAACCATAATAGACACGACCGTGTCTATTATGGTAACATATAAAATATGCGCTTAATTGATCAAGAGTCTAATTCAGGCAAAATAATCCGCGCGCTTGGTATCGGGATAGGGATATCCGTGGCACTAGGAAATAGGAGAACAAGCTATAAAATGACAAAAACATTAATTAAAGAAATTTTTGGTTTAAATAAACAACCCAAAAATTATTCTAGATATTTTTCTAAACTGAGAAAACAAAAGTTTGTATGTATTAAGAAAATTGACAGTGATCACATTGTGTCTCTCACAGAAAAAGGCAGAGAAGTTTTTTTAAGATTTAATTACGAAAACTTGGAAATAAAAAGAAGTAAAATATGGGATAGGAACTTTCGCATGGTTGTCTTTGATATTCCAGAAATAAAAAGAAATGCCAGAGATTCACTTCGAGATAAACTGAAAGAAATGGGTTTGGTAAAATTCAACGATAGTGTTTGGATATATCCGTTCCCCTGCCAGCAAGAAATTGATTTTATTGCCAATTATTGGAATATAGGAAAATATGTGCATTTTGCTTTAGTTAAAAATATAACCAATAGAGATTACTTAGAAAGGTATTTTAATTTATAGATATTTTTTCTTATATTTCATAAATACCACAATAACCACGGCCGTGTCTATTGTGGTATTAGTTTAACACCGCTAACATACTCCCTATTAGTCAAAGTAATTTTTCAACCTTGAAATCTTCTCGTGCTGACGAAGTTTTTCGTGAACTTTTGCTTCGATCTGACGAATACGTTCACGGGTCACACCAAACTCCTCTCCTACCCGTTCCAAAGTATGCTGAATGCCATCGAGCAATCCATAGCGCATCTCAAGAATTTTGCGTTCTTTTGGATTAAGTTCATTCAAGACTTCACGGATTTGGTCAGAAAGAATTCTGCGAGAAGATTCTTGATCCGGACGCAAGATTTTATCGTCCGGAATAAAATTTTCGAGTGTTGATTTATCATCATCATCTCCGACCGGCTGTTCCAAAGACACCGTCTCTTGGCTGATATTTTCAATCACGTGAATTTTCTCTACTGGAATACCCATCTCCGTAGCAATCTCTTCCGCCAACGGTTCTCGTCCTAAATCTTGAGAAAGCCGACGATGAGTCTGCTTGTATTTTGAAATTGTTTCCACCATGTGCACTGGAATGCGAATAGTGCGGGATTGATCGGCGAGCGCGCGAGTGATAGATTGACGAATCCACCATGTAGCATAGGTAGAGAATTTATATCCCTTAGTCCAATCAAATTTTTCAACTGCCTTGAATAAGCCCAGATTGCCTTCCTGAATAAGATCCAGAAGCGTCAAATTCGCGGACCTTCCAACGTATTTTTTAGCAATAGAGACCACTAGACGCAGGTTCGCGCGAGCAAGCAAGTTCTTTGCCTCTTCGTCGCCATGTTCAATTCTCTTCGCAAGATCTTTTTCATCGCTGGCGTGGATAAGTGGATATTGACCTATTTCTTTTAAATACATCTGAATAGAGTCGTGCATAGTGGATTTATTCAAATCTTTATCAGTCAGATCCGTATTTAAATTTAGTAAGTTTCCGCCTTCTAAGACATCAATACCAGCAGTCGCAAACTTTTCATAAAGTTCATCCAAAAATAGAATATTATTTTCAATGTCGGGAAAAATTTTTAATATTTCATCGTAAGTGATGAATCCTCTTTTGCGCCCTTTTTCTATAAGATCGTTTGATATGCGATTCAGACCTTCCGCTTTTTTTTCTGAAGATGTTAATCTCACAACATTTTTTTTGCTTGGAGTTTTCTTTTTAATCTTCTTGACTTTTTTTATAATCTTCTTGACCTTTTTGACAACTTTCGTCTTTTTATTAAATTTTTTATTTTTTTTCTTCATATTTTTTATTAACGACTATTTTTAATTTCCTCTTTTCTTTTATTTATTTCACTTATTTTTTTTAAAATCTCCACTTCTTCTTTTTTGTCTTTAAGATTTTTAAGTTCTATCATTTTTCTTACAAGTTCTTCATTTAAATATTCTTCCTCGATTGAAAGCAACATCTCATTCACATCCTTCTGTAAATTTTCACTATCCAAATAAAATGCTTCCGCTTCATAAATTAAATCTTCCTTTATATTTTTATATTTTTCTCTCGCTTGGTCCTTCGGCCCAGAGCCTATAGGCGAGGCTAATTTTTCAAAAATGGTGTTCGGATCTATAGTCTTGTTTTTCACGCTCTCTTGCCAGAAAGCTATTCCAAACAACCTTCTCTCGATCGGATCTTTTCTAAAACTTTTCTCCACATTTTCGATAGCAGTCTTGATTTCTTTACTTTCAGTCTCCATCGCCGATATCACTTTCTTTAGATCTTCCACCAAAGCATCTTCTTTTATTCCAGATTTGTCACTAATGAGTGTTATGAAATGAGATTTTTCGATAGAACTTTCTAGATCATTCACAAATGGCAACAAGCGCTCTTGTATCGCTCTACCGATTTTTCTTTGGTCGGGAGCGAACTCTTTCAAGATTCTCTCTAGTATAGACGGAATAAAGTGCTTGGAATTACGTATCGCTTCGTGCCAGGCATCTTTGCCTTCTTTGGAAATAATATCTGCTGGGTCCATGCCTTCTTTCATACTTGCCACTTTCACGTCCATACCCATAGACAACGCAATTTTTGCAAAACGGTTTGAAGCATTCGCCCCAGCCTTGTCTGCGTCATATGCCAAGACAATATTTTTTGACAGTCTAAAAACTAGCCCTAAATTATTTATCATATTTTCCTTGGAAACTATCACATCAGTCATCGCCGTGCCAGAAGAAGCCACCGTATTTTTAAAACCTGCCTGATGAGACAAAACTAAATCCATTTGGCCCTCGACCAAGATAGAAAAGTTATTTTTGCGAATAGAATCCTTCGCCTTGTCTATGCCGAAAAGCACGGAAGATTTGTTGAATATCGGAGTTTCTGGGCTGTTTAAATACTTGGCCTGACTTATCACCTGCCCTGAGCCTGCCTGCGGTGAGCTTGCCGAACCCGTCGAAGGGTCGTCCACCAGAATCCTACCTGAAAAAGCAATTATGCGACCACTAGAGTCACTGATGGGAAACATGATTCTTCCACGGAATCTGTCGTACATTGCCCTAGACCCGCTTTGCAGGTCGGGCGATCCGCCTATGGCGGATTTAGCCTCAGGTTTTTTAGCCAGCCCGGCTTTTTCTATTTCAGTGTCAGTAAAATTCTTAGACTTTAAATAATCGTAAAGTTTTCGCCAATCCAAAATAGCAAAACCTATTCTAAAATCTTTAATAGTTTTTTCTTCAAGTCCGCGAGATTTCAAATATTCTTGTGCTTCCTTATTGTTCTTGAGATTATTTTCAAAGAACTTCGTGGCCTCTTCCATCACTTCATAAAGTTTTTCCTTTTCGCTCTTTGTCTCTTTGGCCTCTTTGCTATAAGTTTCGAGTTGGATGCCAGCTCTATCCGCCAAAAGTTTTAGCGCGCCCTTAAAATCAAGCCCTTCGAATTCTTCCACAAAAGTAAAAATATCCCCCGAAGCTCCGCAACCGAAACAATAATAACTCCCTCGCTCCGGACTGACAAAAAAGCTGGGTGTCTTTTCATTATGAAACGGACACTTGCCTTTCCAGCTCTTCCCCGCCTTGTCCAGCTTTATGTATGATGTCACAAGCGAGAGAATATCTATTCGTGATTTTATTTGATCAACAGATGAGGACATAAATTTTTGATCATTATTTTTACTTAACTTAAAAACTATTTTGTGAATTTGAAAGTGGAAAGGATTGCATCATATTCCGTCTTGTATTCTTTTGGAATAAGATATGGGGATGGTAAAAGGGCTACGAATACATCCGAATTATTAGCAATCAATTCTGTAAAAGCACGCCCATTTGGCTTTTGAAACTCATTTTTAATCTCTACCCATTCATTTTTTGGATATAACACAATACTGAACAAAATAAGAGTATCAATCGGCTTTGGTGTTTGAAAAGAAAAAGACACTATTTTTTGATTCAGAATTGGACTTTCTTCGGATTGCATGGACCATGCTGTTGGATATTTAAACTCAAACCCATATTTCTCATTCGTATATGTTTCCCAATCAGAAGTGTCAGGACCCCAGTTATGATTCTTATCATATGTGGGTTGTGAAAAATACATATATGTATAGCTTCCAGCACCTATAATCACAACTGCTATAATAATTCCCCAAATAATTTTTTTGTTCATATTATTTAAAATAAGCTTATGAATTATGGATAATTTCGACTTTATATAAATATTACTAATAACTGCTTGACATATTTTTTGTATTTGCTAATATAATGGGTATTATGGCTTCGGCCTCCGAGAAACCCCGCGAAAGCGGGGTTTCGATTTTATATGCTATCCTTAAAAACCTTCATAATTTTTTCGAAATCATCTATCGATACAAGATCAACTTTTCTTAAAAGTCTTTTGTTGCTGATAACGCGAGCTTGAGTTAGTTTGACCCATACAGGCCTTTCTTCACACTCACCAGTTTTGATATTTTTTATTTTTACAAAAATCTTATAATGAAATTTGTCATTCTTTTCCCTGCTCGTAATTGGCAACACAAACATTGTTTCTTTGCTATAAACACTTAGCACTAAAACAGGTCTTTCAAAACTATCATTCTTGCCATCTATTTCTGCTCCCAAATTTAATCCTAAAGAACACCACCACACCTCTCTTGGATGCGCAAAAATTTCCCTATTTTCTTTTTCAAAAGTTTTTTTAAGATTATTCCATTTGTCAAAATCTTTTTGCATAAATATTGGTATTTGCAAAAGGGGAAACAGATAAAACTGCTTAGTCCTTAATGGGTCAGTCCTCACGCACACTTATTTTTGCTGTTACCCAGACTACAGAATGTTCGTAGTGCGATACACATTCCGCTCCCCCCTTTTGCAAACACCTTATAATTATACCCTAATAATTTATTTCTCCGCCTCAGCCTTAATCTTGCTCTTGAACCCAGTCCCAGCTGGAATGAGTCGGCCGATGATGACGTTTTCTTTGAGTCCTCGCAGAGAATCCACACCACCCTTGATCGCGTTTTCAATAAGCACCCGGTTGGTGTTTTGGAACGATGCGGCCGAGAGCCAGCTCTTGGTGCGAAGCGATACTTCGGTAATACCGAGCACAACTGTTTCAGCTTTAGCTTTCGCTTCTTCTTTCCCAGTCAATTCCGAAATTCTTGAATTTTCTTCCATAAATGCGGTGTTTTCAACGATGTCACCGATAGAAAAATTAGTTTCCCCGGCTTCTTTTATTTTTCGGCGCGAGAACATCTGGCGAACTATTATCTCTGTATGTTTTCTAGAAATCGAAGCACTCTGCAATTCATAAACTTTATTTATTTCACGAATTATGTATTTTTCAACTAACTCCTTTCCGCCAAATTTGAAAATCTCCGCAATATCCGCCGATCCATCGGTCAAGAGTTCGCCTTTTTTAACATGATCGCCAACTTTAACCATTGGTATTCTGTGAAAAGCCACAACGTATTCTATTTCATTCTTTCCACCTGCCTTGCTCGCCTCGCTCCCGCCATGGCGAAGCGGGCCACCATCCAAATCTGAAAGCACTTTGATGATTTTCTCTTTTCCATCTTTTGCCGTAATAGAAGTAACTTCTCCATCTGTTTCAGACACGATTGCCGGATTTTTGGGAATTCTTCTTTCAAATATTTCTTCAACGCGAGGTAGTCCAGTGGTAATGTCAGTACCAGCAACACCTCCGGCATGAAATGTGCGGAGCGTAAGCTGAGTGCCCGGCTCTCCTATGGCTTGAGCTGCGATAATACCAACCGCTTCACCCAAATCCACCAAGTGATTGCGTCCCAAATCAAGACCGTAACACATCTGACAAAGACCATGCACAGTCCGACAAGTTAATGGAGAACGCACAAAGACTTCTGTAAAACCAGCTCCTTCAATATTATAGGCTTCCTCTTTGGTAATCAAAAATCCTTTCTTGTAAACTACGTTGCCATTTTTATCTTTCAAGTCGCCAGCTAATACTCGTCCACGGATATTTTTTGAAAGTGGAATCTCCATGCCAGAAATATCTTCTCTAGTAACCATTCTTCCTTCTTTGGTTCCACAATCTGTTTCAGTGATAACCACGTCCTGTGCAACATCAACCAGTCTTCTGGTCAAATATCCGGCTTTAGCAGTATTGAGCGCTGTGTCCGAAGCGCCTTTTCGAGCACCGTGAGTAATAACGAAATATTCAATCGGAGAAAGCCCCTCTTGATAACAAGGAATGATAGGAAATTCCAAAGTCTTGCCTTGGTTGTTTTGAATAAGCCCAATCATTCCGGTCATTTGCATAAGACTGGACATCGTGCCTCTCGCCTTTGAAGTGAATAAATCGTAAGTAGAACCTCTCCTGTCGAGCGTTTTTGGCAGAACTTTTTCCAAATCTTTCTTTGTGCGTGTCCAAATCTCAATAACTTTCTGATATTTTTCTTCCTCAGATAAAAGCCCCTCGCGCCATTGTGATATTATCTCCTCCTCCAATTTTTTACCTTGAGCTATGATTTTAGGCTTTTCAGTAGATACAGAAACATTATCCAATCCCCACGTAGTTCCAGAAACTGTAGAATACTTAAAGCCGAATGCTTTAATCTTATCTAGAATCGCTGGCGTATTGTCGACGCCCGAGTGAACGATAAGTTCATCCAAAAGTTTTGACAACCTATCTTGAGTCATCTCATCATTCACATAAGAAAAATCAGCGGGTAATATGTTATTGAAAAGAAGCTTTCCTGCCGAAGTGTCAAAAATTCCTCCATCAAACTTGCGATACTTTGGCTTGTCTGTGGCTAGAACTTTTATTTTAGCTCGAAGAGAGATGACTCCATAGTCATACGCAGTAAGGGCGCTATTTGGACTTGAGAAATACTTACCTTCTCCGATTTCACCATCAACCGATTTGGTCATCCAATAACTTCCAAGCACCATGTCCATGCGAGGATGCACTATCGGATCGCCATTTTGTGGCTTTAACAGATTTTTGTTTGCAGCCATTAATTCTTTTGCCTCAGATTGCGCTTCTTCAAGAAGCGGAACATACACTGCCATTTGGTCTCCATCGAAATCAGCGTTGAAAGCCTGACAGACTAGCGGATGGACTTGGATAGCGTTGCCCTCTATCAAGATAGGATTGAAAGCCTGAATACCAAGACGGTGTAAAGTCGGCGCACGGTTCAAGAGAACATATTTCCCAGCAATAACTTCTTCAAGCATTGCCCAGACATCGGGAGTGCGTTCCTCTATGAGCTTGTTCGCTCCGCGGATATTGAATGCCAATTCTGCCTGTAAAATTTTAGAAATTACGAATGGTCTGAAAAGCTCGAGCGCCATATGTTTCGGTAATCCACATTGATTGAGCTTGAGTTCGGGACCTACAACAATAACTGAACGCCCTGAATAATCAACTCGTTTTCCGAGTAAATTTTGACGGAAAAGACCCTGTTTTGATTTCAAATTATCCGAAAGAGATTTCAGAGGACGTTTTTGAGATTGACTCATTGCAGCAGAATCATTTTGTTTAGCAATTGAATTGTCAATAAGCGCATCAACCGCTTCCTGAATAATTCTTTTTTCATTTCGCAAGATTACATCGGGCGCGTTGATCTCTTTTAATTTTTTCAAACGATTATTTCTGTTTATAACTCGACGATAAAGATCGTTCAAATCGCTGGTCGCATGTCTACCACCATCGAGCGCAACCATTGGACGCAAGACTGGCGGAATAACCGGAATCACAGTCAGAAACATCCATTCAGGACGAATTCCAGCATAAGTCATAGCGCGAATGAGAGAAAGCCTTTTCTGTAATTTCTCTTTTTCAGCCACGCTAGCTTCTGCAATCATTTTTTCAGTGTGAGCTTTCAACTTATTCAAGTCTAGATTTTTGAAAATAGAATAAATAGCTTCAGCGCCTATATTCGCTTCAAAACAAGTTCCATATTTCAAAGAAAAATGATGGAAAGAAATTTCGTTTAAAACTTTTCCTTCATATATTTCTCCTATCTCCTTTTTGGTAACAGAAAGCAAGTTTTTCAATTTCTCTTTTGTGTCGACATCTGCCGCATTCTTTAACTTAACTTTATATTCTTTATCTAAGTTTGCGACGATAGATTCTTTCTCTTCTTCATGAACTTTGGTAATGATATATCCAGCAAAATATATAACTTTTTCGAGGTCAGAAACTGATATGTTTAGGAGAATACTCATTCGAGAAGGCACCCCACGCAAGAACCAAATATGCGATACAGGAGTAGAAAGCTCTATGTGCCCCATTCGCTCTCTTCGCACTATGGAACGAGTAACTTCAACTCCGCACTTTTCACAAATAATATCCTTATAACGAATTCGGCGATACTTTCCACAGTAACATTCATAATCTTTTTCCGGTCCAAATATTTTCTCATCAAAAAGACCTCCGCGCTCAGATCTACCGGTGCGGTAATTTATAGTCTCCGGCTTAGTGACTTCTCCAAAAGACCATTCTTTTATTTGCTCGGGCGAAGCGAGTCGTAGCGCGATCGAATCAAATTCAGTTGTGTTTAAAGTTTTCATATGTTTTTAAATAAAAATTAAGAAGGATTAAATTTCTTTACTAACGCCTTTTCTTAAATCCACGTCAAGCGCTAGACCTCTTAAATAATTTAAGAGCACATTGAATGATGCCGGAGAGTTGGGCGGTCGGATTGTTTCATTCTTAATAATCGAATCGAAAGTAGCCGATCGGCCGAGAATGTCGTCAGACTTAATAGTGAGCATTTCACGCAATGTATAAGCCGCGCCGTAACCTTCGAGCGCCCAGACTTCCATTTCTCCGAATCTCTGGCCTCCACCTTGAGCTTTTCCACCGAGAGGCTGTTGGGTAATAAGCGAATAAGGCCCAATCGAACGCATGTGAATTTTGTCTTCTACCATATGGTGAAGTTTCAACATATACATATAACCGACAGCGACATCCTGTTCAAAAGCTTCTCCAGTACGTCCGTCAAAAAGTTTTATTTTTCCGTTTTTTGGCAATCCTGCTTTTATTAATTCTCCTTCTATTTCTTCATGCTTAGCCCCCAAGAATGGCGGAACGATCGCCTGATAACCGAGACTATTGGCAGCCATACCAAGATGCATTTCCAAAATTTGCCCCAAGTTCATACGAGAAGGAACACCAAGTGGAGAAAGCACAACATCAACTGGTGTGCCGTCTGCCATATAAGGCATATCTTCTTCTGGCAAAATTGTTGAAATAACTCCCTTGTTTCCATGACGCCCTGAGAGCTTGTCACCAACCGAAATATTTCTAATCTGCGCAACTTCAATAACAATTTTTTTAATTATCCCCGCTTCTAGAGTGTGTCCCAAATCGCGAGAAAAAATCTTGACACCAATGATACGTCCACGCTTTCCATGCTCAACTCTAAGGGAAGTGTCTTTTACATCTCTAGCCTTTTCAGCAAAAATTGAACGCAATAGACGCTCTTCCGGAGTGAGCTCAGTCTCACCTTTCGGTGTAATTTTACCAACCAAAATATCATTTTCTCTAACTTCTGCTCCGATACGAACAATGCCGTCTTCATCCAAATCTTTAAGTTTTAGTTCTCCGACATTTGGAATGTCCCGGGTAGTTATCTCTGGACCCAGCTTCGTGTCACGCACGATAGCAGTAAATTCCTCGACATAGACTGAGGTAAACTTGCTCTTTTTTACCAGACGCTCAGAAACAATTATGGCATCCTCATAAGTTGATCCAGACCAAGACAAGAAGGCTACAAAAATATTCTGCCCCAATGATATTTGTCCACCCACAGTGCTACTAGTATCTGCCAACACATCGCCTTTTTTTATTTTATCACCCACATTGACTAATGGACGCTGATGAAATACCGCAAAGTTGTTATTCCTCATAAAATTAACAAGGTTGTAAGTTTTTTCAGAAACCCCCTTAACGGTTATCTTTTTTGCATCCAAATAAGAAACAACACCGTCTTCTAGGGCTATGATCAATCTGCCCGAATCCCGCGCTGCCAACTCTTCAACACCTGTAGCGACGAGCGGCGCTTCTGGCAAGACGCAAGGCACAGCCTGTTTTTGCATGTTGGATCCCATCAGTGCTCGGTTGGCATTATTATGTTCCAAAAACGGAATCATGGAAGTTGCTATGGAAAAAGCCTGGTTAGGAGACACATCTATGAAATCAACTTCATCACGAGAAATAGCGCCCGGTTCTGTCTTAATTCTGGCTTCTACTTTTTCTTCCGTTATATTTCCTTTAGAATCGTATGGAGTTCCGGCATGCGCAATGTTATATTTTTCTTCCTCAAGCGCATTAAGATAAACCACTTCGCCGGTAATGCGTCCCTTTGTAACTTTTACATATGGAGTTTCAATTATTCCAAAATCATTTATCTTTGCATAAGTGGAAAGATGTAATATAAGTCCAATGTTTGGACCCTCTGGAGTGTGAATAGGACAAACTCTTCCGTAGTGTGAAGGATGCACGTCTCGAACTTCCAATCCGGCGCGTTCGCGTGTAAGACCTCCGGGTCCTAAAGCCGACAAAGTGCGCAAATGTTCTATCTCGTAAAGAACATTTTCTTGCGCCATGAATTGCGAAAGCTGGTTGGTAGTGAAAAATTCTTTTATGCGAGCCTGAAGTGGACGTTGGTTGATGATGGCAATGGGCATAGCCGTATCAACATCCACAATAGACATTCTATCTTGGATATTCCTTTTTATTTGCATCATTCCAGTACGAACTTTTTGTTGAAGTATCTCGCCGACGAATCTCACACGCCTTTGACCCAAATGATCTATATCATCACCTTTTCCATCGGGAGTATTATTTAAAACAATGATATTCATTATCACCGTCACTAAGTCCTCTTTAGAAATAGTCCTTTTAGATAGAGACACCTCATCCATGGGCTTGTCAAAACGCTTATTGAATCTGAAACGTCCGACAGGAGAAAGATCGTATCTTTCTCCTGTAAATAGAGAGTTGATGAATTCTCGAGCATTATCTGCGGTAGCCATATCGCCATCTCTTAGTCGCTTATATATCTCAATATATGAATCGTTTAAACTCTTGACTCCATCTTTTAAAAGACACGTCTTTATCGTTTCTTCGACTGATTTGGCTGTTAAATCGCCAAGCCAACTCGGCGCTTTGGTCGCCAAGCTATTGAAAACTTTTAATATTTCTTCATTGGTCTCATAACCCATAGCGCGGAGAAGCGCAGTTGCAGGGAATTTTCTCTTTTTATCTATCCTTATGTAAATACCTCCATCAGCTTCGGATTCTATTTCTATCCACACTCCGCGAGCTGGAATAATTTTAGCGCCAAAATATCTACTGCCTTTACTCTCAGACTCTGTAAAAAAAACTCCGAAACTTCTCGCAAGTTGGGGCACGATGACACGCTCCACACCGTTTATAATGAAAGTTCCATGGGAGGTCATCAAAGGAAGCTCCGACATAAATATTTCTTGCTCCTTTACGGTACCCAAGATTTTGTTTGTCAGCTTTACCCGAGCCTTCAAAAGTCCTTGATATGAAAGTTTATTTATTTTAGAATTATTTTCATCTGTTTTGGATTCTCCAAGAGAAAAAGAAGTAAATTCAAGTTGAAACTTTTTTGTAGAATAGTCGCTGATGGGAGAAAATTCTTTGAAAACTTCCCCAATGCCTTTTTCAATTAACCATTTGAAACTTTTTACCTGTGCTTCAATTAAATTTGGAAATTCAACTAGAGGTTTTTTGTATCTTGAAAAATATTTCTTCGGACGCGAGGTTATCGTATGCATGTTTTTTTTACCTAAATAAACAAAAAAGAAATCAAAGAAAAACAAAGGGAAAAATGCTTTTCTTTAGCCTCTTAAAATATATTTAGAATGATTAAGTTAAAAACCTTGTAATATATACACAGGATTGCATCCGATACTCAATCAATGAATCAAATACACCCTACTCTATTTGAACTTTTTTGTCAAATTTCCTTTGGGGATATTGCCTTATTGTAAATTACCCTTCTGATTATTAGTTAGATTTAATGCGTAGAGAACTAACAATTGTGTCAAATAATTCTTGATCAAATTCTTTTCCTGACCCATACGTACCTCCATTTATAGTGACTGAATATTCTTTTCCTCTAAAAATTTCTGGTAATTGGTCTCCTCTTAAATAGCCAACTAAAAAAGGATTGCCATCGGCATCAGAAGTGGTCTCTACAGCTTTGTTGCCAAAAAGATTTATAAGTTTTGGTTCTAAATATCCTGAATTAGTACCAGTAAGAATAAAATCCACATATTCGCTAGGTTTTAAAACTTTTATATTTGTATTATTTTGAGGCACAAAATCTCGTATATAAATTGTAGGTGCAACTTCAGAAAGATAGCCATCACGCAATATTTTCCCCACACTTACACGGAATTCATACCCACCTTCATATCCACCCGAGGCATAAACTCCATATCCTTGTGGTAAATCAAATTCAATTGGACCATTGCCTATTGTAATTGTATTGAAATTTTTAACTTCGGAAGTATTTTTTATTTCCTCAACATCTACCTTTTTATCGCTAAAATACCATGCACCAGCCATCGCAAGAATAACAATAACAAGAAAACTAATCAAAATATTTTGTTTATTCATATAACTGTATTATATACTATCAACCTTTCTCTTTCCACTCCTTTGTTTTTTTATTTTTGTTATCTAATTTTTACGCATATGCTAGAATTTCAGATAAGAAATAGATCAAGATAACCGAAATTGTTTCTTTAATTTCTCATCCCTTAAAATATTTTCTACCGTTAGAATTTCCACATACTTCCCTACTCCAAAGAAATCAGCAATATAAATTATTTCGTCTTCACAAGGATAGGGATATATCCAGGCAGATTTTTGAAACTGAAAAAAATCTAGTGCTTTCAAATTATAACGTAATGCTTCCCTGCCCTTGGTAAATCTCATGGGAATATCAAACATGACCAATCTCCATTTTCCATCCCATTTTTTTGGTTTACTAATCTTCATAAGCTCAATATCAAAAGCTCTTAATTTAGTTTCACCTTTCTTGGTAATTTTAACTATCGTTTTTCCATCCTTGTCACAGACGTATTCTATTAGCTTTTGACGCTTCATGCTATCCATCACGCTACTGATTTGCTTATTGGAATATTTCTTAGAACCTTTGAACATTTTAAATACTTGCACTGCATTACCCATAACCGAAGCTCCTAGCACAAGTACAGGTATTGAAGCTAAAGCCAATACGCAAAGTGCTACCGTAGTGATCTTTGCTTCAGTGGTATCAGAATTTAAAAAATCTTTTAGTCTTTCCATGTACGAATCTTTTTTCATCTGATTCATATATCTGAAATTATAGCATATGCAGACTTTTCAGATAAGAATTCTATACTTTCATAATATATCCAAAACCATTTAATGCTGGAGTCAGATTAACATAACTTCTGAAAAGGCGGAGGCGAGCTTGTTCTCTTTTTCTTTCATTTTCTGGTTTATCTTCTCCATTAGGGTATAACCAAAATTCATTTATGCCACTGTCTTTAGCAACTTCTTTAATGCAAGCTGAAATATATTTCATATCGACACCTTCCCTTCGGAGTTCGGGCTGGTTCTTGGAATCTTTATTGTATTCAGTGTTAAAAGTGCCAAATAGGATCTCTGGTAATTCTTTATAGTTTTTTCCAGAAGTATCTATCGCAATCACAACATGATTGAAAACATACAAAGCAACATCTTTTTTGTGCTGTTTTTTCTCAAACGAAAGATTGTGCTCTGCATTTATTTTATTTTCTTCCATTCTTCTATTTTAGCATGATTCCCGGAAAGTAAAATTTTTGGGACCCCAGTAGAACAGCAAAGCTGTCTACGGGGCATGCTTTATAATTTTTTTTTCCAAAGGTCAATATTCTTATGATTACCTGACAACAACACCTTTGGAACTCTATAGCTTTTACCACGATATTTTAAAATTTCTGGGCGAGTGTAAACTTCACTACTTGAAACCCTTTCTTCTTCCAACGATTCATATTTCCCCAAAACTCCGGGAATCTGACGAGAAATTGAATCTATTAAAACCATGGCTGGAAGCTCTCCGCCAGTCAATACATAATCCCCGATCGAGATTTCTTCAGCCCGCAATATTTTTTGAGCTCGCGCATCGATACCCTCATATCGTCCAGAAATTAAAATAATATCTGTATATTTTTTTGCTGAAATTTTTGCATAAGCTGTATCAAACTTTTTGCCAGATGGAGAAAATAAAACAACTTTTAACTTAACTGTCTTTTTAGCCTTTAGCTTTTTGAAAACAGCCTCAACCGCTTTCAAAATTGGTTCTGCTTTCATAACCATACCTGGACCACCTCCGTAAGGCCTATCATCGACAGGTTTATAATTATTTTTTGGCGCTCTGATAAAATCTCTGGGATTATAAAATTTTACCGCCAAGAGCTTATTTTTTATTGCCCGTCCAATAATAGACTCATTTAGGTATGAATCGAAAATATTCGGAAAAATTGTTATTATATGAAAACGCATATAAACATAATACATAAAAAAGAGCGAATACAAAAGTTTTCGCCTGGAGCAACTGGATTCTTCTTTGCTCCCAGAAAATTTTTGTATTCGCTCTTTTTAAAAACTAAATTCCTTTCAAATCCTCCATCGCTTGGTCAACAGTCTTCAGAGAAGATGGAGCGCTACTCATGTGTCCCACAGAACTTTGTGGTCGAGTGCTTCCCTCTGGCTCATTGATCTTTAGATTTACGCGGGCGTTATTCTTCATCCCGATGATTCGCAAAAGAGTGCGGATAGCTTTGGCAGTGTTCCCCATTCTTCCGATAATCTTGCCCATGTCGGCAGGATTTACAGTAAGACTGATAAGCACCCCCATCTCGTCCACAGTACGATCGATTTTTATATCGTTCGGATTGTCGACAAGAGCTTTTACCACATACTCCAGAAATATCTGATCAGCGTCTTGCATATGTTTCAGTAAATTTTTATTTTTTAATCAAATGCAGTGTACGACCGATACTGCTTGCGGTAATTATACCCTGCAGTAAAATTTTTGCAAAATTTACTACGGGGCAAGTAAAACTATTTTTTGGCTTTCAACTCCTTTTTCTTTTGGGTTGGTTTCTTCTTCGGCAGAACATTCACTTTTTTGCCTTCTATGATTTTTCCATGCACTAGAAAATTGTGCATCGTATCTGAAAGTTTTGCTCCTTTGGAAAGCCAATACTTTATTCGGTCATCAACAAAACTCGTCCGCTGTTTCTTGTCTGCCACCTTTGGATTGTATGTTCCGAGTATTTCTAAAAATTTTCCACTCTTCGTGCTGTTCTTTGAGTCAGTCAAAACCACTCGAAAAGCTGGATCGTTCTTTCTGCCTATTCTTTGCAATCTTATTTTTAACATGGTCATAGCTTAACATAAATTACAAAAAAGGCAAACATTGCTACTTTATGTTATATTTACCGAGTGAAAAACCAAATGAATAAAAAAGAGGGCCTCGCCCGTAGGCCTATGGCCGAGGGCATTATATCCATTACCTCCAAAGGCACTGGATATGTTGCCATTGGGGACGCAAAAAACAAACAAGACCCAGAAATTGATTCCAAGTATTTGAATACTGCCCTGCATGGAGATCTAGTCGAAATTACCCTGCATCCAAAAGGTAAAGCAAGACAGACAGCTGAAGTTTCAAAAATAATCACCCGCGCGAAAATGCGTTTTGCTGGAGTTTTAGAATTAGACCCCACCAAGAACGGGGCAAGAAACAATATATTTTTCTTGAAACCAGATGATACAAAAATGTACACGGATATTCTAATACCCGAGGGAGAATTAAACGGAGCAAAGGCGGGACAAAAAGTCTTTGTGGAAATAACTTCTTGGACAGATGCAAGCAAAGCTCCTGTCGGAAAAGTAATCAAAATTTTAGGAAATCCGGGAGATAATGACACAGAAATGCATTCTATCGCAATGGAAAAAGGATTCGATTCAGAATTACCCCAAGAAGTAGAGAACGAGGCCAGAGAAATAAAAATACGCGGTATAAAAGAAAGTGATTACGCATCGCGTCGCGATTTCAGAAAAACTTTAACTTTCACCATTGACCCCTCAGATGCAAAAGATTTCGATGATGCAATTTCGTTTCGAGTTATTAATTCCCCTCTTGAGGGGTGGCCGAAGGACGGGGTGGAAAATGCATCCACCTCCCTCCGACAAAAGTCGGAGTACTCCTCAAGAGGAGAATTGTACGAAATAGGCATACATATAGCAGACGTATCGCATTATGTAAAAATAGGCAGTGCTTTGGATGTCGAAGCGCGAGAACGAGGAACTTCGGTTTATTTAGTGGATAGGACAATACCGATGTTGCCCGAGACATTATCAAATGATCTATGTAGCCTGGTACCCAATAAAGACAGACTCACCATGAGCGCAGTTTTTATTATGGACAAAAATGCCAAAGTAAAAAATGAATGGTATGGCGCTACCATTATACATTCTCAAAAAAGATTTACTTATGAAGAAGCCGAGGAATCCCTCGGCCATAGCCCTACGGGCGAGGCAATCAAAAAACTGAATGCTCCCCTGCATAAAGAATTGTCTATTTTAAATGATCTGGCAAAAAAATTAACAAAAGAAAGATTTGATAACGGCGCCATATCGCTTGATCAGGAAGAAGTAAAATTTGTATTAGATAAGAATGGAACACCGATAAAAGTAATCACAAAAGAGCGCGGAGATTCTAATAGATTAATTGAGGAATTCATGCTTCTTGCCAACAAAAGAGTGGCGAAGATTTTATCTCCCCAATCTTCCCGCAGTCACCTATCTGGGAAAGAAGAAAATAATAATATTTCTATATACCGCGTGCATGATCTACCAAGCAAGGAAAAGATGGCAGATCTGGCATTTTTTCTGCGAAGTTTGGGACATAAAATATCTTTAGTAAACGGAGTCATACCCAGTCATGAAATAAATAATCTTCTAAAAAAATTAGAAGGAAAGAATGAGGAAAACACAGTGAATCGCGCGGTGATACGCTCCATGGCAAAAGCGATTTATTCAACCAAAAACATCGGGCACTACGGACTCGCTTTTGAGCATTACACGCACTTCACTTCCCCGATCAGACGATACCCGGATATCATAGTGCACAGATTACTTGCCAATTTTCTTGCCGGTAAAAAAGTCGGCAAAGAAAAATTGCTTGAATATGAAAAAATCGCCAGAATTTCATCTGAACAGGAAAAACGCGCTTCCGATGCTGAACGAGCTTCCATCAAATATAAACAAGTTGAGTATATGTCGAAGCGTCTAGGAGAAAATTTCGAGGGAATCATAAGTGGAATTACAGAGTGGGGCATTTATGTAGAAGAAACAGAAACGAAATGCGAAGGACTAGTGCGAATACGTGACATGAGCGATGATTTTTATGTTTTTAATGAAAAGAAAATAGAATTAGTTGGACAAGGGAAGAAGTCCCGACGCCCTTCGGGGTCGGGATCCCGATCGCAAGCATCGGGAAAAAAATATCGACTAGGCGATCGTGTTAAGATAAAAGTAAAAGGAACTGATCTGGAGAAAAAAACAATAGACTACGTTTTATTATAGATTTTTTAAAATATGCCAGAAAAAATTAAACTAAGAATTGGATTAGTGTTTTGGATAATATGTCCGGTAATCATCGGCGTTTTTTTGACATCCTCTATATTGCCATTTTTCGAACATATTGAATCAAAAACTGCGCCCCAGGTGGCATATGTGAATACGGCAACGGAAGAAATACCCGAAATAAAAGATCCTGATTTTTTAACACTTACTTTTGTCGGAGACATAATGCTTGATCGTGGAGTAAAAAAATCAGTAATAAAAAATTTAGATGGAGACTATAAAAAATTATTTGAAAGTGTGGAAATACTTAAAGATTCCGACATAACTTTTGCAAATCTGGAAGGTCCTGTGTCAGATAAAGGTAAAGACAGACACAATCTATATTCTTTTCGCATGGAACCTATCGTTGTGGAATCTTTGAAAGACGCAGGCATAGACATAGTATCAGTTGCCAATAATCATGTCGGAGACTGGGGACGAGATGCATATGTTGATAATTTAACACAATTAACGGACGGAGAAATACTTTACACTGGTGGAGGAATAGACAGCTTTGAGGCAGAACAACCGACGATTATTGAAAAATACGGAATCAAAATAGGTTTTCTCGGTTTTTCGGACGTCGGACCAAATGATATGAAGGCAGAAATAGACGAGGCAGGTCTGTTGCTTGCACACAATCCGTATTTTGATGAAATAATCCAAAATGCTTCAAAACAAGTGGATTATCTGATAGTCTCCTTCCACTTTGGTGACGAATACAAACCAAAACATAATGCAAGACAAGAATACCTAGCGCACAGAGCAGTAGATGCTGGCGCAAAAATAGTGATAGGACATCATCCACATGTCATACAGGACACAGAAATTTACAAAAATAGTCATTGCCTCGCCGAAACTCACTGTGAGGGCGGGTTTATCGCCTACTCGCTCGGCAACTTTATTTTTGATCAATCTTGGAGCGAGCCGACCATGCAAGGTATGCTCTTAGAAATTAAATTAAATAAAGACGGCTCGATGACAGCTAAAAAAGACACCTTTAAGCTGAATAAATTTTTCCAACCAGGGGAAATAATCAGAGGTGAAGAAGAGGAAGTGAGATTTTAGGCTAAATTCAGCGAAGTTGAATCGCCCGACGCTTCTGAAGAAGCGTTTAGGGAAGCAAAAACTACTTTGTAAATTTGAAAGTGGAAAGAATTTTATTGAAAATAGGTTTATCGGTGACAAGTAAAGCAACTATATTTTTGTCATTTGAGAGATAAATTACTTTATGTTTTCCACCGAGGTCAAAAAAACCTTCTGATGGAATAACAGAACACATAGTTTCGCATTCAAATGATGATCCTTCATAATTACCAACTTTCGTTTCAGATAAATTTGTTACCTTACTAGGCATATATTGGTAATAATCATGTTTGGTGGCATACTCGGAATTTTTTTTATCCGCTTTATTATTATAGTCGTACGCATACTGAGCATACTCCTTTGAAGTTTGATTGACTTGTATGTTAAAAACAGAAAATTGATCTCGCCACACAATATGAGACTGATGAGGAGGTCCGGGATTTCTTGAACTCAATGGATCAAATATAGTAACAAAATTTGATTTTTCAAGAGGATTTTTACTTTGTCCAGCGTCTGGATAATATCTGTCATTATTTTCTATCTCTAGGCTTACTGGGTACTTAAACTCAAACCCATATTTTACATTTGTATATGTTTTCCAATTAGAAGTATTTGTCTGTTGTGTTCCAATATCAACCACAGCCGGCGCTTCTGCTTTTTTACTTTTATAAATTAAATAACCACCGCCTCCGATAACTAATAAAGCAATAATTGATATTAATAACGGCACAACGGAACCCTTTTGTAAGTTTTTCATATGCTATTATTATATCATAAGTAGAAAAAAGTTATGGACATCACAAAAAATACTGTCATGAATTTGTCTGTCAAACACCCGATGTTTGACATAGTATTATTGATATCCAGCTTCTGTAAGTAACTTTTTTAGTAGTTGAAGAGGTGTGCCAGTAACGCTTCCTTTATCCCCTTCAATTTTTTCCACGTATGGCTCCATAATCGGATGTTGAATTCCAAAACCTCCTGCCCGTGAAAGTGGTTCTCCATTTTTAATAAAATCTTCTATCATAAAAGGGGGGAATTTTTTAAAGAAAACTTTTGCTTTATCAACACCCTCATATCTTTTACCAGTTATTGTATTTATTACTACAATAGCAGACACTGTTTCTGGAACCAGATCTTCACTATATTTCTTTAGAAATTCTCGCGCTTCGATTTCTGTTTTTGGTTTTTCGTAAAGCTTACCATTTCCTATTACTACCGTGTCCAAAGCAATAATCAGGGCTGGCTCTTTTATTTTTTTCATAAGATCATCAGCTTTTGCTCTCGCTAAAATCAATGGTCTTTCGTATGAATTGTTTGTTTCAATCAATTTTTCATCAATATCAGGATTAAAAATGTCGAAAACATATCCAGCTTTTTCAAGAATTTCTTTTCGATGTTTAGAAGATGAACCAAGAATTAATTTCATAATCTACTTCGCAATAGCAGTTGCTTCGTCGAATTTGACGGAGAGAAGTTTAGAGGCGCCATTTGCGCCTATTGTTACGCCATAGAGCACACCAGCACGGGACATCGTCTCGCGGTTGTGAGTAACAACGATGAGCTGAGAATGTTTGGATAATTTTTCCAACATATCGCCATATTTACGGGAATTTGATTCATCGAGAGCGGCATCCGTCTCATCGAGAACTAAAAATGGAGGCGGATTGACTTGTGACATAGCAAAAAGGAGGGCGATAGATGTGAGCGACCTCTCTCCACCGGAGAGAGCATGAAGCTCTTTGACTTTTTTATGCGGAAGTGAAACATTTATCTCTATTCCCTGTTCGAAAACAATTTCTTCCTTTGCCTCGCCGTAGCCTTCGGCGTAGGCGGGATCATCTTCCAATTCTTCCGGAACATTCTTTCTCTTTTTATTTTCAACAACTATGGCAAGAGAACCTGTGCCACCACCAAACATCAGCGAGAAAAATTCTTGAAACTCCACATTTATTTTTTTCACACCTTCTTTAAATTCTATATCAATCTTTTCTTTCAAATCTGCTATAAGTTTCTGCAAAGATTCTATACTTTTAGTCAAATCTTCCATCTCTTTAGTCAAAAATTGATCCCTTTCAGACACTTCTTTGAATTCTTTCATCACTTCCGCGCCATTACCCATGCCCGCATCTTCCAACTTTATTTTTATGCGCTCAATTTTTCTCTTCTGCTCTTCTTGAGAAATTCCTGAATCAATTTCCGCCTCTTCAGCGGATCGCTGAAAAGACGATTTGTAAGATAAAATCTCTGATCCGATAAGCGCGACACCCTCTTTGATTTCATTGTCAAAGGCTTCAATTCTACTCTTCAAGTTTACTTCTTTAATACGCACAAATTCCAAAGCTGAGGATAATTCCTGATGTTTTACTTTGAAACTAAACTTCTCACGTTCCAAATCACGCAAAGCTTCCATCTCCTCATTCAAGGCTTCTTTTAATTGCCTGATCTGGCTAGCAAGCTCTTTTTCTTTATTTTCCATTTCTCTCATCTGTGCCAAAATGCCGGTCTGAGAATTTTTTAATTCAGACAATTCTTTCTCACCACTTTCCCTGTTTTCTAATTGCTCTTTGCTTATTTCCCCCAGTTCTCTGCCACATGTCGGACATCTGCCTGAAACCTTGGCTCTATTCTCTTTTGCTTCTATCATTCCCTCGATTCTGCCGAGTTTTCGCTCCATTTCACTTTTCAATCCACGAATTTCATTCATCTGCCTCTCGATAATCTCCAATTCTTCTATTTTTGGATTTTCTTTGGCAGTATCAGCCCCTTCTGTGCTAGAAATTTTTGCGCTGATATTTTTAAGCTCGCTTGAAATTTCCCGATGCTCGACTGATAAATCGTTTTTTTCTTTTTCCAGATAAATACTTTCTTTTTTGAGATATTCTCTATATAAAGTTGCCAACTCCCTCTGCATTTCTTTGGCTTTCTCAAATTTCTCAACCTGTTTCTTTAAAAAATTTAAATGAGGAGCATTCTCCCTGCGCAACATGACAACCTCTTTCATGTTATTTTCTGTTTTTTCTAATTTCCTGACGGATTCTTTTATTTTATATTGAAAAATTTTGAGCCCCAATGCGTCTTCCACCATTTCTTTTCGATCTTTTGGACTTGCATTTAAAATCCTGTCAGCTTCACCTTGGGAAATAATATGGTGCCCGCTTGAACCAATATTCACTGACGCCAAAAGATTATGAATATCTCTCAAACGCACTTCTGTGCCATTCAAGATATATTTATTCAACCCATCTGAAAAAACTTCGCGAGAAATACTGATTGTTTCATAATTTAAATTTATGTTTTCTCCCCCATCGTTTTCAAGCTTGAAAACTTTATCCGAATTGTTGAAATATATAGTGACAGTAGCGCGCGACCCCTTGGGAAGATTCTTTGACCCTTTGAAAATCAAATCAGAACCGGATTTCCCGCGCATTGATTTCATTGACTGTTCGCCTAAAACATAGCGAATAGCTTCTACCACATTTGACTTGCCAGAGCCATTCGGACCCACTACGCAAACAACGGGATTTTCAAATTCCAAAGTTGTTTTTTGGGAAAAAGACTTAAAGCCATTTAGTTCTAATGTTTTTAGTCGCATGATATGCCTTGTTTGTATTTTAATCCAACCAATTTTTTGCTTTTAATGCCGCTTCAGCCGCTTTTTGTTCCGCTTCCTGTTTGCTTTTACCTTTACCCTCGGCTATCAAATCATCTCTGAAAAAAATACCAACAGTAAAATGCTTGTCGTGGTCAGGACCTGATTCATGTAGCACTTTATATGCAGGCGTAACATTCACAAACTCCTGCGCTTTTTCCTGCACGAGAGATTTCGCATCGCGCCAAAGTTTTTTCGATACTATTTCTTCAGTCTTAGGCAGAAGATATTTTTGCAAAAACTTATCCACCACTTCTATCCCCTGATCCAAATACATGGCTCCAATATACGCCTCATAAGTATTGGCTAAAATATATTGCCTTGCCTTACCATTATCTTTTGCTTCGCCTTTGGATAAAAGAAGATATTCGTTCATGCCGATACCTGTCGCAACTTCAGAAATAATAATAGCATTAACTAAAGCTGAACGCAGAGAAGTCAGTTCCCCTTCTGTATAATTAGGATATTTTTTATAAAGAAAATCAGTGACGATCAGCTCCAACACGGCATCACCTAAAAATTCCAGCCTCTCATTGTGCGACAGTTTTGTCCCCGGATTTTCATTTATATAAGAACGATGTATAAAAGCCTGCTGAAGCAAACCCTTATCTTTGAAAGTTACTTTGGTTTTTTTTTCGAAGTTTGAAAAGTTAATCATAGAATTATTTCCCATCTACGCGGGTAGGTTTAGTTATAATCTCAACTGCCTTGGCGATAAGCGGAATGATGTCATTATAAATACGAAGTCCTGGCACCTCGGACATTTCAAACCATCTAGCTCCATCGAGCCCGCCGGATTTCTCCAGAACAAGCTCTTTATATTCGCTAGATGCTAAAAAGTAAACAACTTTTTTGAGACTCTTACCCTTTTCCGGGTGTGTCGCAACATATTCATTGGTGCCAAGTTTTTCTTCTATCACAACATCAAGCCCTATTTCTTTCTTGATGGCTTTCAATGCGCCTTCTTGTATATCTCCACCTGCTTCAATTTTTCCTTTTGAAAGAGTCCAGTAGCCAAAAACATCATGCACGAAGGCAAACAAAATATTTTCATTTCCTTTGAGGTTGGCGGGCTTTTTTGTATACACCAATGCGCCCCCTAAATTTTCAACCGGCAATTCATTGATATCTTCTGGTCCTTTTGTATCTTTTGATGAAACATCATTTCTTTTTTTATCAAATTTTTTTTGATGTTCTTTTTCCGGCTCACCGATCTCCTTATAGACAGTTCCGAGCACTCCATTTACAAACTTTCCAGAGTTTTCGCCACCAAAAGTTTTCGCCAATTCTATGGCTTCATTGATTGCCACTTTCGGTGGCACTTGCATTCTATTACCAAATAAAAGTTCAGCCAATCCAATTCGAAGAATGTTTCTGTCAACAATAGAGATTTTGCTTATTGGCCAATCCGGCGCAGCTTTTTCTATGATTTCATCAACCACGATGCGCCTTTTTAACACTTCTTCTAAAAGTAAAAAAACAAAATCATTATCTTCAAGCCCGGGAGCAAATTCTTTTAAATTCCTGCTTAGAATATTTCTTATTTCTTTTTCATCAATAGGTTTGTCTGTATCGCGTTGCATCGCTTTGCGAGCCGACAAGAAATCCCACTCGAAAAGCGTCTGGAGTACTATTGATCTTGAAAGGTGCCTATTTGCCATACATTAGTTCAAAGTTGTAAAGTTCATAAAGTTAAAAGAAAATTTCAAGAAAAATTCAGACTTCCCTACTTTACAAACTTTCAAATTTCTTTTTGCTTTCTACTTTAATAAACTAACTCTTCACTTCTGCTTTCTTAGCTTTTTCTTTCTTTTGCTTTTTCTCTGTTTTTTTAACTAAATCTAAAACCTTTTTCCCACGATAAAACCCGCACGCAGAACACACTGTGTGACGTCTTTTCAAAGCTTTGCAATTTTCGCACTTAGAAAAACTCGTGCTCGAAAGTGCGTGGTGAGAACGCCTATTTCCCGTATGTGATCTTGTGCTTCGCATTCGTACTACCATAATGGGCTTATACTAACATATTATGGATGAAAAGCAATTATTGCAGAATTTTAGAATAAAAAATAATGTGCTATGATATGAACTATGGAGAAAATAGACAAATCGGACAACATGAGGCATACTCTGGCTCACCTACTAGCCGCATCAGTGGGAGAAATCTACAAGTTCGATAAAATCAAACTAACTCTCGGACCAGCTATAGAAAATGGCTTTTATTATGATATTGATTTTGGCGATGAGAAGATCACTGACGCAAATCTAAAGAAAATAGAAGATGTGATGCGCAAGAAATTGCCAAAATGGACGGAATGGAAACATAAAGAACTAACAAAAGAAGAAGCTTTAAATTTCTTCAAAAATGAATACAAAGCGGAATTGATAAATGAAATTGCAGAACGCGGAGAAAAAATAACTACATATACTTGCGGAGGGTTTACGGATTTGTGTCGTGGTGGACATTTAAAAAATCCAGCAAAAGAAATCGACCCAGAATCTTTCAAACTCGACCGCATTGCCGGAGCTTATTGGCGCGGAGATGAAAAAAACAAAATGCTCACACGCATTTATGGATTAGCTTTTGAAACAAAAGAAGAACTGGGGACGTATATAGCACAACGAACAGAAGCAGAAAAAAGAGACCACAAGAAATTAGGCAAGGAGTTAGATTTATTTGTTATTGATGAAAAAGTCGGCAAAGGATTACCAATGTGGACACCAAAGGGTACTGCAATCAAATTTGAACTTCAAAAATTTACTCGTGAACTCGAACAAAAATATGGATATCAGCACGTAGAAACACCTTATTTAGGAGGAGAAGAACTTTATCGTACTTCTGGACACCTAGATCATTATTCAAAAAACATGTACGCACCTATCGATATGGATGGTAATAAATTTTATCTGAGACCCATGGCATGCCCTCATCATATTCGAATGTACCAACGTCGTCCTTGGAGTTACAAAGAATTACCTATACGCTATGCTGAAATAGCCGACTATAATAGATATGAAAAATCAGGTGAATTGATGGGTATGATGCGCGTACGTAAATTTCAATTAACTGATGGTCATCTTTTTGTAACACCAGAAGGACTTAAAGAAGAATTTAAACTTGTGTGTAATATGATTGTGGAAGGAATGAAAGGATTGGGTTTTATAGATATCGTATCGTACAGATTTTCAAAACGTGATCCAAAAAACAAAGAAAAATATTATCCAGACGATAATTTATGGAATCAAGCCGAGAATCTTATGAAAGAAGCACTTGATGAACTGAAGTTAAACTATGTCGAGGCGGAAGATGAGGCAGCTTTTTATGGTCCCAAACTTGATGTCCAAGCAAAAAATGTTAATGGAAAAGAAGATACATTATTCACTGCACAGATGGATTTTTTATTGCCTGAAAAATTTGAAATCGAGTATATTGACCGAGACGGCAAAAAGAAACGCCCAGTTATGATTCATCGTTCAACCATAGGTAGTCTTGAGCGTGTTTTCGGATTTCTTATTGAACATTATGCCGGCGCGTTCCCTCTCTGGCTCGCACCTGTGCAAGTAAAAGTCATACCCGTGCGGGAAAATCATAACGAATACGCAAAAAAAATTGCTGAAATGCTAAAAGAAAATAATATCCGCGTAGAGTTTGATGATAAAGATGAAAATCTCGGCACAAAAGTTCGCGACGCTAAAAATAACAAAATCCCCTACTGGATAGTCATTGGCGATAAAGAGATAGAAGCGAAAAAAGTGACCTTAGAATCCCGCGACAAAGGCCAGCTAGGTCAGATGTCAAAAGAAGAACTAGTCTCAAAGTTTTTGGAAGAAATACAAAATAAGAAATAAATATGGGAATCGAATTTGAAAATCAAAAACAAGAAGCGAGTCAATTTGTCAATCAAAAAGTAATAGATAAAGCGTATGAGAAAGCTCTGAAGGTGCTTTCTCAACCGATTGATCCAGAAGACTTCAAGGATATTTATCGAGACGTTGAAAAAGACATTGCTTTTGTTGAAAGAATGGAAAGAAAATTTGCTGAAGAAGCTGCTGGGGGGTCACTCGAAAAGCAAAATCGTATGAAAATCGCAAAAATATTTGAGGCGATTATTTTTCAACATGCTGAACAGAGTAATTGGTTTGGTGACACTGCGACAACAATAGAAGCCTCTCGTTTTGACGACATAGTTAATAAAGTTGACACAATAGTCGAATTTGGGGAAAGTGAATCACGAGCTACCCACCTGGCACTTGCTATGGACGTGACGACAGCTAGTCGCTTTAGTGAGAAGTTCGAGCATATCAAAAAAAGTATTGAGCGAGGTGAGCTTACTAAGGTAAAATATTTCATTTCAGAGATTTTAGATATTCGCGGGGAAAAATCAAACATTCCACACGTTGTAATTGGTGTCGACCGGAAGACTACATTTGATGTCATAGAAGCATGGAATCGTGGTGATAATAAAAAACTAGCGAACCATCCAGTTCAAATAAAAATTCTCGCTGAAATACAAATTCAACTCAAAGCATTCAAGCAATATGCTGAAAAACTTGGCAAAGATGACGTTGTACGGGTATACGAAAAAACTCTCCGTATAATAGAATCAATCATGTCTGTAAAAGAAATCGACGAAAAAGATTTAGCTGAAGCTGAAAAAGATGAATATTTTTCTGCTATAAAACAAAACGCTGAAGATATTGCCATGGGCATAACACCTTCAGGTATGACCGCTATTGATTAAAAAATCGATAAATAACTTACCCTTTATCTTTCTTTAATGTTTTAATAAAATTTTTTTATGGATGAAAAAAAATTATTGGAAGCAACCTTGGGCTTTTTAGTAAGGGACGGGAAGGTATGGCTCGCAATAAAAACAAGAAATATTGGCAGAGACCATTGGAATGGTTACGGAGGTGGTGTAGAGCCAGAAGACAAAAATCTAATAGAATGTCTAAAAAGAGAAACACAAGAAGAATGTAAAGTTGAAATTAAGGGAGAAACAGCAGAAAAGGTGGCTGTTATAGATTTTCACAACACAAAAAGTGATGGAGAAATTTTTGTATGCAAAGTTCACATCTTTTTAGTTAAAGATTGGGAGGGGGTTCCACAAGAAAGCGAAGAAATGGCAACTCCTACAAATTTTAAAATAGATAATTTACCATTTGAGCAAATGATGCCGGCAGATAAAGAATGGTTGCCCTTGGTCCTTGAGGGTAAAAAACTAATTGCAGAATATTATTACGGCCCCTTTCAAAAAGAACTTATTAAAGAAAGAAAAATAGAACAAATCGAAAAATTCCCAGAAGAACACTCAGGGGAATTCAGAATGCACTGAAAAATTAGTTATTCAAACTTAATAAACATTTAATTTACTAGATTGACGACCGTTAGTTTGGTAAACAATCAGCTAATAATCTAAGTTATTTTCTTTAAACTGCCCGTCTTGCTAATTTCAAAAATTTCCACAAATTCAAGAATTTTTAAGTTTTCCAAATCTTCAATAAAATCTTTCGGAACTTTCCCTTTCCCCATCCAAACACTTTGATGAATCATTCGAAATCCAAAATTTCTAATGACCTCTCTCAGCCAATTGCGCTTTCGACGCAATCTCTCGGGTATATCAAAACTTATTATTACAGAATTACCCTTATGATTCCGTTCATAAAACCTTCCGGGTAAATTATTTCTAAGTTTATTAAGTTTATCTATTCCCTTACCAGAAATCTTGAATTTATTATTCTCTGTTTCAATAAGACCATCATGTTTCATTTTTGATATGAATATTGTCAATCTCCTTCTACTGTTCTGAAGAGCTTCTATTTTTTCTTTCCCGTCTTCAGAAATTCTTCTGCGCTTATTATACTCATAATTTATTCTACTAGAACTTGCTCCATAACCAGCAGCCAAAACTGCACCAAAGAAATAAACTTGATTCATTGCTCCTTGACATAGGAATTCTAAAGCTTTTAGTAAAATTTTTCCTCTCATAACTTTAAGTTTACTACATTGACAGTCGTTAGTATAGTAAGGAGTTTTTGGAAGAAATAAGAAATAAGAAACTATTTTATTTTCGTATCGTAAAATTTATACATAACTAAAGCCCCGTAAGGAATTATTAGAAAAAACAAAAATTCTTCAATCGGTAGACCTAAAATTCTTATACCAACAAGGCCATCGCCTGGAAAAATCCAATGTTGTCGATATACAGCAAAATAATCCCAAAACATTCCAAATAAAAAAATATTTAGTGTAACATATAATCTTTCCTTCCTGGAATGGTATAGATGGATGTGATACTTATATTCAATAAATATCGTTACTATAAGTACAACCACTAAAATTGTTAGATATTCTGGCATACTTTTAGATATCAATTTCCGCTAGTTTTGCATTGGATTGAATAAAAGATTTGCGAGGAGGAACTTCGGAGCCCATGAGAATATCGAAAATTTTATTTGCTTCTTCAGCATCATCTATGTTTACCTTTTTGAGAACTCGATTCTTCGGATCCATCGTGGTTTCCCAAAGCTCTTCGGGATTCATTTCTCCGAGACCTTTAAAGCGCTGAATATGTATTTTATTTGATTTAGTTTTAGCTTCTTCAGGATTTTCTTGCTCCACCGCCTCGTTGGAGTCAGGGGTGGAAGCAGGCTCTTCGACAGCCTCAATCTCACTCACATCTGTGTTCTTGCCGACAATTTTTAATTTTTCTTCGTCCGTATAAGCGTATGAAATTTCTTTACCCTTTTTTATTTTATAAAGCGGTGGCTGGGCAATATAAATATATCCAGCGTCGACAACTGCTCTAAAATATCTGTAGAAAAGCGTCAAAAGAAGTGTCCGAATGTGCGAACCGTCCACGTCTGCATCTGTCGCAATGATTATTTTATGATAACGCATCTTTGATAAATCAAAAGTGTCTCCAATCGAAGTACCCATGGCAATGACGAGGGACTTTACTTCTTTGGAAGCAAGCATTTTGTCTATACGCGCGCGTTCAACATTTAAGATTTTTCCACGGAGTGGCAGTATGGCTTGAGTTCGGCGATCACGGCCCTGCTTTGCTGAGCCCCCAGCGGAGTCTCCCTCCACCAAGAATAATTCCGACTCTTCCGCATTCTTGCTTTGACAATCTGCCAATTTTCCCGGAAGTGTCATGCCCTCAAGAGCGCCTTTTCGTAAAATTGAATCTTTCGCAGCTTTAGCAGCCTTGCGAGCTTTCAAGGCGAGAATAGACTTGTTTATTATGGATTTGGCTTCATCGGGATTTTCTTCTAAGAAATTATTGAATGCCTCACCAAACACAGTAGCCACTGCCCCTTGAGCCTCCATACTTCCGAGTTTTGCCTTAGTTTGACCCTCAAATTGAATCTCACGCAATTTTACAGAGATAGCCACAGTCAAACCTTCCAGAACATCTTCACCAGTAAATCCCCCTTCGGACTCTTTCATCATTTCATTTTTCTTGCAGTAAGTATTCAAAGTTCTCGTGAGCGCAGTTTTGAAACCTGTCACGTGCGTACCGCCTTCAGGAGTGTTTATGTTGTTAGCAAAAGGAATAATGCGATCACTTATATCATCGACATATTGCAAAGCAATCTCTACTCCGACATTATCAAATTCTTTTTCAACATAAAAAATATTATTTTGAATTGGTTTTTGAAATTTATTATAGTATTTGATGAGAGAAACCAACCCGCCTTCAAAATAAAAAGAAACTGATGGAAGCTCTAAGCCAAGATCCCTGAAATAAAAGACGTCATTGTCGTCCATTCCTTTTTTATTATCCCATTCTCTGGCATCAATTATTAAAATTTTTAAACCCTTTACTAGATATGCCTGCTGGCGGATATGGTTAACCACTGTGTGCCAATCAAATTTAATATCTTTAAATATTTCTTGATCTGGTTCAAAAGTTATTATTGTGCCATGAAGTTTTGAACTGCCTATTTTTTTTACCGCCGATTTTTTCTTGCCTTGAGAATACTCCTGCACATAAACACCGCCATCTTTGTGAACTTCTGCCTTGCAAAAGATAGAAAGCGCATTCACAACTGACGCGCCAACCCCATGCAGACCACCAGAAACTTTGTATCCTTCTCCACCGAATTTTCCTCCGGCGTGGAGTGTGGTCATGACTGTTTCCAAAGCTGATACTTTTGTTTTTTTATGAACATCAACCGGTATACCTCGGCCGTTATCCACCACTCGCACTCGATTGTTAGGAAGAAGCACCACCTCAATATCATCGCAAAAACCTCCCATCGCTTCATCGCGCGAGTTGTCAAAAATCTCCCATATTAAGTGATGAAGTCCTTCCGGGCCAGTAGTCCCAATATACATACCGGGACGGCGCCGTACGGGCTCTAAACCCTCTAAAACCGAGATATCCGAGGCATCATAATGATGAGCCCCACCAGAAGAGGCAGGGCTTTTCTTGCTATTTTCAGTGTCTTTTTCTTTGGCCATTTATGAGTATATTATAGCACTAAAATGTTCTGGTTGCCAGAACATTCGTGCGAACAATTTCATAAATTTATGAAATTGTTTTAGCAAATTTTTATTGCATTTGCTAGTGATTTATTTGTGTAAAATACAAAAAAGTAGGCCGTTGTTGCTCGAAGCGACAACGGCCGATACTGGTCAACAATCCCATCAACCCTCGGGATAAAACATCAGTCGAGACCTCAACACAGTCAGTATCCCATTGACGTATCCAAGGTATTGGTAAAGGAAAGTTCTTTTCTTCCTTTTCATTTTAATCACCTCCCTTCTCAAAGAGAAGAGTAACATTTTATTTGAAAATGTAAAGGATAGATTTGTTGAATGAAAAAAGCCAGCAACATAAAGGAGTTCTGGCTTTTCAAAAGTTGATCAGGATTTCAGCCTGTGAAAATGTCCCCAACCGAAATTACCTCGGTTTTACCATCCACTTTAATGAAAGCGAATATCAGCCTTTTGATTTGTACACATCTTGAGACTTCAAAACACATTCCGGGTTCAAGATGTTTGCCATTAGGCTTTCCATCTTTTTGGTAACAAGGCGTTCTCCACTTTGTTATCGCACATGTACCTGAAGAGCGTGCTAGTCCCACACTTTTAGCACTGCCAGCAAAACACCGACTTGCTTTTTTTTTGCGTTTTTTCATTTTCTCCTCAATTCTGTTTTCAACGAACGTTTTTAGTTGTGCCCTCTTTAAACGAGAACACCAGCCTTTAGAGGGCTGGTGTTTGGGTTGTAAGTTAGTTTAGTTTGTTTTTACAGCGCAAATATCAGCCTTCTAAATTGAGGGCTGGTAAAGAAAACATTACCAAGTCGTAAATTTTTATTCACGCTTCTAGTATTACATACTGATAAATAATTGCAAGCTATGCACTTTACTTCTGGAAGATTTTTATCTAAACTAAAAAGATGGCGAAATATGACATAACAAGTCCCGAAGAAGCAGCTTTAAGGAAAGATCTAGAACCAAAGACCGATGCACATTCTATGCGTTTGAAGCGTTATCTTTCTATGCCGGATCTTTCCCGTACTCCCGGAAGTCCTTTGGAAGAGATAGTAAGAAAAGCCAAGGAAGTGTCTTCGCTTAAAAATTTCGATGAAATAAAAATACCAGAAATCGTGCCAACAAAAATTCTTTTTGATTTATTTAATATGCCCGAGGGTCATCCAGCTCGCAGTCCTTCAGACACTTATTATGTTGATGAAAATAATGTTTTAAGAACACATGATACAGTATTTTGGTATTACTATCTAAACCTCCCTGAAATAAAAAAAAGGATTGCCAACAAAGAAACTCTCGGGGCTATATGTTATGGCAAAGTGTATCGTAAAGATGAAATTGATGCCCGTCACATGAATGTTTTCCATCAATTTGGTGGATGGCTAATAGCACCGGACGACCTGCCTCGACTAGGCAAGGCGGGCAAAGAAACACTCACTCCTGAAGATTTAAAAAAAGCTTTAACAGAGATAGCAACAAGTATTTTCGGTAAAATAAACTTTCGTTTTTATGACCACAACTTTCCTTATACTGATCCAAGCTTTGAGATGGAAGCAGAGATTAACGGCAAATGGATTGAAATGTTGGGCTCTGGAATGGTAAGAAAAACTGTTCTATCTAATCTAGGGCTCGAAGGCTACCATGGATGGGCTTTTGGATTCGGTCTAGAACGCCTCGCCATAGCGAGCATGCAACTCCCAGATATCCGACTTTTATGGTCAGAAGACGGAAGAGTTAAGAAACAACTCAAACTTGGACAAAAATTTGTTGAAGTTAGTAAATATCCTCCGATTGTGCGAGATATTTCTTTTATTGTAAAAAACGACTTCGTGCCAAATGATTATTTTGATTTCGTGAGAGAATTAGCCCCCGGTATAGTGGAACAAGTAGAACTTTTAGACAAATATGAAAATATAGAAAAATTCGGCGCTGGAAAAGTTAGTTATGCTTATAGAATCATTTATCGATCGATAGAGAGAACTCTAATTTCAGAAGAGATTGATAAAATTCATAAAAAATTAGAAACTGAGACTACAAAAAACTTCAACGCAACAATACGTTAAACTTCAGAGGAACTAGTATAAATCTTTGCCATTTTGCAATACTCGCACCCGGTATTTTTACCATAAGAATTGTAGTTGCAAGGTCTATCTATCCATTTATGTGTCTTGATCAAGTCATCGTAATCTTTAATGTCTTGAATCAAGAGATCTATTTCCTTGGCAGTTATAACTCTATTATAAAAAAATTCTTTTTCATTTTTTGCTTCCAAAAACTCAAGCCGGCTTTCGCGCACATCTGCCTCCCATTTAGGACTTTTTTCAATTAAATATGAGTACATCGTTAACTGGCGTAAATAAGAACTCATCCTGCCTTCTTCATCTAATTTTTCAATATCCCCCGTTTTTCGCACACTTCCAGTTTTAAAATCCGTCACACGCACATTTTTAGCATCCCCGCCTTGCATCGAGGCAGGTAAATTTTCTATCAAGTCTATCTTGCCGTAAATATTTAAATGTGGAAACCTGTCATCAATCACAGAAATACTTTGCTCATTCTGTCTCCTTTCGCTTATATCCCCCAGTCTTCTATCTATCCATCTAGAAACCATGTCGAGAGCCAGCTTGGATAGTTCTTTTTGTTTGTTTTCGTCGCCAAAACCTGACTTTCTAACCTGATGTAAAATTATATTCTGCAAATCTTTTGCACTTGGTTTTTTAACCGACTTTAAAACCTGATCAATAGATCCATGTATAATATTTCCAAATTCCAAACTTTCAGATTTTGACTCTGGCAATTGAAGTAAATTTCTGAAATACCATTTCCATGGACATTCAAAAAAATTATTCAAAAGAGACACAGAGATTTTCCTGTCTTTATAATCTCTAGCAACCAACTTCGCCAAATCCAATAACGTGATGTTTTTTGGATCATTTGCAAGATCAGAAGAAGCGACATAAGCTTTTGGATTGTTTTTTAAAATAATATTTTCTGTTTCAGAAGCGTTTTGCTCTGTAAAATTACCCTTTAAATCCGCCACAATATGGGCCAATTCTTGATCTCCCCCACTGTATGATTTTAGCGCGTAGGAAATAGTGCAGAATCTCTTAGCGCGAGTTATCGCCACATACAATTCACGCTTCAAAACTATCTCGCCTCGTTTTTCAATCTTTTCTTGGAGAGATACAGGCAAAGAAAAACCTCCGCGTCTTTCTCTACTAAAAGATTGCTCATCCATATGCGCTATCCACACATAGTCAAACTCAAGCCCCTTTGAACCGTGCAAAGTTAAAACTTTCACACCTTCATTGGAATTAAATATGGCAAGCGGTATATTTTCTCCATAGCTCTCTATTCTTTCCAAGAAACTCAAAAAGCCCTGCAAATTTAATTTAGGGTTTTTTTCTATCTGCATTAACACCAAATGCAACATCGTGCGAACAACTTCGACTCGGATTATTAAATCTCCATGATTTTTTGCGGTATCAATCAAAAATTCGGTTCCAATCTTTTGAATAAAAGGGTAAAGAGGCTCGGTCCCTGACGCTAGCCAAAGTTTCAACTTTCGAATCCAAACATTTACTTCATTTTTACTATCAAACAAATTATTTTCATCTTCTACAACGTTCAGTAAAGAAAACTCGCGCATTTTATTATCTCTAATAAATTCATGTGCTCTCAGAGCAGGAACTCCGGATAATTTGTCGAAAAATGACAACCCAAGAGCCACCCCGTCATCGGGGTTGGCTATAATTTTCAGCACCCGCAATAAAGACACTGCCTCTTCTGTATCGAAAAAATTCACCATTTCTCCACCCGCAACCGGAATGTCCATATCTTTTAATATGGCAATAGTGCTACGAACTTGCTGATTCTTGGGCACCAAAATAGCCATATCGTTTACATCATGCCCTTTTTTTATTTTTTCTTTTATTTCTAAAGCGGAAAAAATAATTTCATCTCTCGGGTAATAGGACTCAATCAGACGAAGAGGATGATTTTCTTTATGATTGCTTTTAAGCTGGCCTTCAGAAAGAGAGCTTTGGAGTAGCTTGTGGGAAGAATCTAGGATCTGCTGGGTGGAGCGATAGTTCTCGACTAGGGTGATAAGTTTCGCTTTACCAAAAGCATTTTTGAAATTTTTAAAATATTCAAGCGAGGCTCCGCCAAATCCATAAATAAGTTGGCGATCATCTCCAACCACAAAAATATTCGGCTTTTCTTCACCTCCCCAAACCTTAGACAGAAATTCATTCTGCACTCCGCTAGAATCTTGATGTTCATCTATCAAAATATAGAGAAAATTTTCTTTAATATAACTGTTTGCTTCTTCTGATTCTTCCACAATAAAAACTAGGGATTCCAAAATATCATCATAATCAAACAAATTCTTTTCCTTTTTGGCTGTTTCATAGAGAGCATAAAACTTTACAGCCTCCAGGGTGCGAAAAAGACTTTCGATTTTTTTTTGTATTTCTTTTTTTATCTCACCTTTACTTTCCCCTCTCGTAGAAATGTTTTCGGGGTCATCTTTAATATTTTTTATTTCTTTATTTATTTCATTCTCAAAATCCTCGGGAGTTATCCGCTCTCTCTTTAGAAGAGAGATCATATTTTTAAGATCTTTGAAATATCGAGAAGTTTCTGAACGTGGACGAATGTGTTTCCAATCGTTTTTTTGAAGAACTTCATCATAGAGATTGATAGTATCCTTTTCGTCCATCAATTTTGGTTTCTCATCAAGAGAAAGCACGTTAAAATATTTATCAAGTATTTCCATGCCAAAACTGTGAAAAGTGGAAATTTTAACCTTGGAGGCTTCAGAACCGATGTATTTACGTAATCTATCCCGCATAGCAAGAACTGCTGAATTGGTAAAAGTAAGACACAAAACACCGTCTGCTTTTGTGTCAGTTTTTGATAAAATATTTCCTATCCTAAGAGCTAAAATCTGTGTTTTGCCTGTTCCCGGCCCTGCTACCACCATCACCGGACCTTCAATTGAGTCCACCGCTTCCTTTTGGGTAGAATTTAGGTTTTTATATTCATTACTGTATTCTCCTTTAAAATTTTTCATGCTTCAAAAATATTTTAGATTTCCAAAAGAAAAATCCAATTATAAGAAATGTCGCAAATGGAGAGAAATATTCCGGAATATCAAAACCAAAACTATGCAAGATCATTATAACGCCGAGCACTAATATGGAATACATCGCTCCGTTCTTCAAATAAATATATCTTTTTATTCTTTCTATATTGCTTATCGTAATTTGTCGGACTAAAAGAGCGCCGAGACCATTACCGAATAAAATGAGGGGCACAGAAAGAGTGAAGGCAAAAGCGCCCAGAACACCGTCAATGGAAAAAGTTGTATCAATTATTTCCAGAAAGAAAAGTTTACTTAAATCAGAATGCGCGTTACCAAGCAATTTTTTCTCCTGCTCTTCCGCGTTTTGCTTGAAACCATGGGTTATAAAAAATAAACTTGAGCCCACCACAGCGCCAAAACCCATCAAATTACTTTCTTTTAATGCGAACCAAGCAATAACAGATAACAATATAGAGACTGTGGCATAAAACCAAACCCCCTTTGACATGAAAAATTTCTCTGTCTTGGGCAATCCTAAATGTTTATCTTCCAGAAAAAGCCAGTGTAGAAACAAAAATAAAAGAAACACGCCTCCGGCGACGAGCAGTATGGGCGCTGACTTTTCTATAGATTCCAAAACCAAAGGATCAGAAGACCAAGCAGCTGACAAAATCTGCCCAGGGTTGAGAGAGGTATTGAATGCCCAAATTATAACAAATGGCAAAAGACCACGGACAAGAAAAACCGCAATAAACATCCCCCAAGTCAAAAACCACCTCCGAGCCTTGGCACCCATCGTCGAGAGCACTTCGGCATTGATAATGGCATTATCAACAGAAGAAACTGCCTCAAAAAGCGAAAGACCAACTATCGTAATTAAAGCAGACAATATCATTGTTATATTCTACCCCACTTGCTTCCAGTTGCCAATTTTTGTCCTTTTTATAGAAAATGCTAAAGCCGGTATATTCATTTTCTGACCTAAGTCATTTGCTATGCTACGCACATACGTTCCACTGCCACATTTTATATGAAAAGAAACTAGAAAAAACTTGTTCCCCGTTTTTATGTGAATTTGAAGTTTTTTTCGCCAAATTTTTAGAATTTCCTCTTGCCTGAAATCCCCGCCTGCAAAAGCTATGCCTTTAGCATTGCGGGCAGGACCATGTACTTTTGCAATTCTCTTTTCGATATTTTCTAATAAATTTTTTGCGTTTATTTTTCTTAATTTTAGAAATTTCAAACTTTCCACGTTTACTTCATGTCTCGGACTTTCCACAACTTTTCCCGCCCTAGCATAGACGAAAAGCGATTTACCAGCGACGGTTTTTGAAGAATACATCGGATATTTCTGTATAAATTTACCGATAAAAAATTCTAAATTTTCTTTTATTTTTTCTTCTAAATCATCTCTATTTACTATTCTCCTATTCGTACGAATTAGACCATGTGTAATTTTCCCTAAAATATCATAAGTGTCGGTAGAAAACCCAAAAAGAATTTCAAATTCATATTCCTTATCTAGCGCCAAATATTTTTCTTTATTTCTTACTTCCTCCCCTACCAAAACAACCAGGAGTCCGCTCGCCATCGGGTCCAACCGACCAGCATAGGTCATTTTTATATTTTGATATTTTTTATTTTTAACGCGAAAACTATTGAGAACTTCTAATGGAGTTTCACCCTCTTTTTTGTTTAAAAGTAAAATATTTTTCATAATTAATTCTATTATCAAATCCTTCTTCTAGCTTTTTTTTGAAAATAATGTAAATTAGGTAGTATTGGAGGCGTCGCATAGCGGTCTAGTGCACCACCTTGGAAAGGTGGCAGGCTCGAAAGGGTCTCGAGAGTTCAAATCTCTCCGCCTCCGCAAAAATTTTACATTATCGAAAAAAATAATTCTTGTAGTTATTTCAGTACACTCCTGTCACCACCCCATTCCACGACAGTAAAGCCAACACGTGCTGGTGCATGGAATACCTGTGGCGTGACAGATTGTAAAGTATCAAGAGGTTTGAATAACATATAGACGCGAATCACTGTATCTGGCGAAGGTTTTATGATCATCGGCACCAACTTGTCATAGTCATTTTTCGGCATGAAGTATACGTATACGTAAGGTTTATCAGTGGTCATTCTGGGTGCCCAATAGTCTATAAATTCATCATACTCTATTGGTAAGAGTCCTTGTTTGGCAAGAGCTGAAGCCAAGAACATCCTAACGTCTTTGGTCGGTACGACAAATCCCTGTGAACGATCTACGATGGGCTTACCAGACTTTCCTTCCCAGAATAAATATGGATATGTCAATCCATCAGTATGATTGATTATGGAGCCATCTGGATGAGCTGTGACATTCCAGCCATCGCCATAAGGAGGTATAGACTCATCTATACTCTTCGTGGTGACCTTGACCGACACATCCGTAGTCTCCGTGGGATAAAGGTAGATGACGGGCTTGCCAGGCTCAAAGCCCGAGAAAGTTTCTCTCTTTGGACCGATACAATAGTACCCTTTTGTTGGCGCGCACAAGAGATGGGAATAAGAGTTTTCGTAATAATTAGGAGGCCCGACATCATCATCTATTGTTAAAAATTTTCCGGCGATGGCATTTTTCAGAACCGAACTATTTTCGTTTTCAAGGTGCGCCCTGATGCGGTAGTTTTGGTAAGGAGGATTGTCTTCGGATGACGGCATATAGGCGTATGACCTAGCTGGAAACAAAGGATCCTGTATTTGAGCGGTATATGCTTCCGCCATGGAAGGAGGAGAAACAAATGACAATAATCGATCAGAGGTAGTGCGATTCGCAAGAGATTCGGCATGGATCGCGGTTTCTGCTCGCGCTATATACTTGCCCTGCTCTAGAACTGCGAGTAACCCATCCCAGTTTGTAGCTATGTTGTCAAATACTCCTTGCTCAGAACTCCAATCTGAAATACGATGTGAACCGCTATTTATGGGTGTATAAACTCTTGGATACTCTCCATAATCGCTATAATATAATTCAAGCGCGGTTTGAACTGTATTTAGGGTAGAGATTCGTGAAGAGTCTCTAGCAGTCGACCGGACATTGTTGGTAGCTGAAAGCACTATGGAAGCCATCAACGAAAAAATACTGATCACAACCAAGAGTTCAATAAGTGTAAACCCGTCTCGCCTTCGGCAAGCCGAGGTGGAACCTTTTTTTTGTGGAATAAGTTTGTTTGTAAAAAAAATCATTTTTTTCATACTGAATAAATTACGGTTATATTATATCTAAGCCGTAACAATTTGTAATTGCATTAATAAATATAAATTTAAACATACAAAAAAAGAAAAAACGGCATAATGCACCAAATCATGATAACGATATTGGTGCCATCTCCTATACCATGCTATTTTTCTCATAAGTAAATCATGCATATATATCAAGAATTATACAACTTATATAAAAATACATAAACAAAAGTTATCCACAAGCAAGAGAAACTGTATTCACTATCACATAGAGAGCAATTCCAAAAATTCTCTTTCATTTACTATTTTTACTCCTAATTTTTCCGCAGTTTTAAGTTTAGAACCCGGCTCAACTCCAGCGACCACATAAGAAGTATTTTTTGAAACTGAACCCACGACCTTTCCACCCAGAGAAATTATTTTTTCTTTGGCTATCTCGCGCGACATAAGAGAAAGCGTCCCCGTCAAAACAAAATTAAGTCCTCTTAATTTACCTGTCTTCTTTGCAAGATTCTCTTGCATTTTTTCTACAACCACACCGTTTCTTTTTAATTTGTCTATAAAATTTATATTATTCTTGTCATGAAAAAAATCAGAAAAGCTCTTTGACACGGCTGGTCCTATATTTTCTATGCTATCTACCTCGGATGTTTCAGTTTTCGTGGAGGAGATTAATTTATCTAAAGTTCCGAAATGTTCCGCCAAATCTCGAGCAGTCTCCTCCCCCACATGCAATATTCCAAGAGCCCAAAGAAATTTTGAAAAAAGAATTTTCTTTTTGTTATTTATTTCTTTTATAATATTCTCCGCTGATTTTTCTCCAAAGCGCTCTAGGGGCGCGATGTCTTCTTTTAGAAGTGTGAAAATATCCGCCGCGTCAGTGATCAATCCTTCGTCTTTAAAACGTCTTAAAATTTTTGGGCCTAGTTCGTATATTTCAAACACTGACACAAAATGTTCTAAATATCTTTCATTCTTGGCCGGACACTTAGAATTAGCACAATAATAGGCGACAGAAGGCGAAGCTGGAGAAAGGTTTTCGAGCTGGTCTGGCCGGGGTTTGGGGCCCCGGGGAACCGAGGACCCGAGAAAATCTTTCTCCAGCTTCGCCCCTATATCTCTCTTCTCCACTATTCCCCCACAAGCAGGACAACCCGTCGGCATTTTAAATTTTTTCTCTTTGCCGGTGCGCATACGAGTCAACACTTCCACGACTTTTGGAATCACGTCGCCAGCTTTTTCTATCACTACAGTATCCCCGATTCGTAGATCAAGACGATCTATTTGATCCATATTGTGCAAGGTGGCTTTTGATACCGTAGAACCTGCGACGAGCGTCGGTTTAAAAATTGCCAGTGGCGTCAAAACTCCAGTCCTGCCTACATTGACCAAAATTTCTTTTATCACAGTCGTTGCTTTCTCAGCCGGATATTTGAATGCCACCATATAACGCGGAGCTTTACCGACAACGCCTAAAACCTCTTGCAATTTCAAATCATCCACCGATATTACTATGCCATCCGTGCCATATGAAAAATCAGATCTTATTTTTTCGAATTTTTTTATAAAATTCGCGACTTCATCCAAATTTTTACATAACGCCTCATTTTGTTCTACTTGAAAACCTAAATTTTTTAAAAAATTATGCTTGTCTGAATGAAGGCGCAAATTTGGTAAAGAATTCAAGGAGCCGTGGGTCCCCTGTCCTTTGTCTCCGAGGGCGAAGGCGGGAGAATTCTTTACCAAATTTGCGCCAACCAAATCAACCAAATCATAAGCAAAAAAATCCAGCTTCCTTTCAGCCGCCAATTTAGGATCCAACTGCCGTAGACTCCCAGCCGCCGCATTTCTGGTATTAGCAAAAAGAGGTTTGCCTTCTTTCTCATTTTTAAGATTCAATTTTGATAAAGTTTTTTTAGAAATCAAAGCTTCTCCACGAACTTCGAAATACTTTGGAAATGGTTTCTTTAATATTAACGGAATCGAATTTATAGTTTTAAGATTCTCAGTAATGTCTTCACCCACAAAACCATCTCCCCTTGTGGCGCCACGCACAAATTTTCCATCTTCATAAATTAACGAAACCGCCAGTCCATCGAATTTAACTTCGCAGAAATAACTCACCCCGTGTGCTTGCAGAGGTAAAAGTTTTTTGATTCTTTTCTCCCAATCCTGAAGCTCCTCGTAAGAAAAAACATCATTCAAAGAAAGCATCCTGCTGTTGTGCTTCACTTTCACAAATTTATCAAGCGGTTTTCCAGCTACTCTATTCTCCGGCGCATTGACATCGTCAAATTCAGGATGCTCTTCTAGAAGCATTTTAAGCTCGCGAGTGAGAGAATCATAAACGTCATCAGTAACGTTCGGAGCATTTTCTGTGTGATAGGCATTCCGCAATCGCGCGATTTCGCTTCGCAATTTTTCTATTCTCTTTTTTGCTTCAAGCCTGTCCATACTAGAAATTAACGCGGTATTTTTACTTGGAGTTCGCGCTGAACACTTTTAGAATTACAATTGTTATATCCTTTTGAAATAATAACGTCATTGTCTGGATCGTTAGAAATTCTTTTATCCACTGTTACTATGGCGCAACTCTGTCCTAGGCTACCCAATCCAACTATATCAGGAATAGTAGTAAAAGAATCGGGTGACAGACTGTCATAATTATACAACGCATATTCAGCTCCCGTATCTGCCGCAAAGAAAGCATCATTTGTATCGCGAGCATTGGTGCTGAATTTTACTTCTCTAAAAGCAATATTAGCAACACCTATTGCTATAGTTAAAAGAATAGCAGAAAGTGTAACAGCAAAAAGCATGACGAATCCCCTATTGCTTTGTAAGTTTTTTATCATCATATTTCTATCCAATTAAATAAATTCTCCGAAAAGGTAACATTGTAACCTCCTGAACCCTGAGTCCATTCAACTCTTGAAAAAATTTTTACTTCATCGGTATTCCCTGCGCCTATAGGGACCATCCAGATTTTACGGATAAAACCGGAATCAACGACACTCACCGTTGTGCTATAATTTCCATTGTCTAGATATAGTCTGCAATCACTGGGATTGGTACATACAGTAACACCAAAAGGAGGCTCATCAAGACCACATGGATTATTGTCCTCATCTGGATCATTACACGATGACAATTGTGCCTTAAAACTACCCTCCCATGGATTGCCGTTTCCATACAACACAGCAGTGTCTCGCATATTTCTAATATATTCTATGCCCTCTTGCGCCAGATACGTGGCTATCATTTTCTGTTTGGCGTAGTTGGTATTGGCAATACCAGATGCTAAGACAGACATTATCCCGATTAAAGATACAGTAAAAATCGAAATCGCCACAAGCACTTCCACTAGGGTAAACCCAGTAGTGAATTTTGGCGAAGCACTTTTAGTGCGCGATGAAATCGCATCGCCAAAATCTACTAACTGGGTGAACCCGCCCTGATTTAACTTATTGGATTTTCTAAAAAGAAATTTCAAAATTTTCTCCATGTTAAATATCTATATTTCTCTGCGACACTGAAGTCTGTAAAGAGAAAGGCGTGACAACATTTTTAATATTTATCTCACCCACAAGCCGAATGGTAACAAAAGGTTGCTGTTCATTAGGTGGTGGTTCTGCGCCTATTACTGTAAAACTAGAAGCTGAAGAAATGGTAACTTCGCTCGGAACCAATTGAATAAGATCCGATCCATCGACTGATTTACATATTCCGTTCGTGTTATCACCACAATCTCCTATAAAATATATCCAACGACTTACAGGGTCACTAGTAGAGTCAAAAGAAATACCTCCTCCTCCATTCTCGCAACTGTAAACACTGACATCTCCGAATAAATCATCATCATTCGTACTATCTATGCAATGATAATTATATCCCGTCCTCAGGCTCCTAGACATATCTTCCATAATGAAACTTAGATTATCCAAGATAGAACGCATGTTGTTAGACTTTTGATGAAGCCGATGAGCATTCAAAAGCGCGCCCATGCCCACCATGATGATAATCAAAAAAATGGAAACAGAAATCATTGTTTCTATAATTGTAAACCCGGTAGTTGATTTTAGTTTTTTATTTTTCTTCATAACCTGTCCCGTAGTGAGCTTTGCTCTACTACTGGGATTAATTTACCTGTATCCTTCCTGAAGGATATATTTTTATTTTGGCACTTGCCTCTTTAGGCGACTTGATAGTTATTTGGACATAACTAAAATTATATGCCGTTGGGTCTGGGCCTCGTACTTCATTCTCTAAGTAGAAAACTGCACCAGAATTCGGCCTTTTGAAAGTGATGGAGTAATTGCCAAAAAGATTAAAAGAATTAGTATCAATGCAATCGCCACGGCATTCCTCTATTTGATATATATAATTATTTTTTGTAATACTAAAAGGGTCGCCTAACATTTCACCGTCGTCGTAAATACCAGAGTTATTAAAATCAGCAAAATAAATAAAGTTTGTTGTATGAGTGGGATTTGCAAGATTAAAATAAACCCCATAAGAAGGTTTACAGCCATCACAAAAAGTGCTTGTTGACGGTAAATTGCCCGACATAGCTGACTTCTGCGCTTCGACGATTTTTGAAGCGATATCACTGGCTAGATTCTTTATGTCCACTTTTGCCTGAAACTCTCCGTAGCTAAACATGACAATGGCAGACATCACAGCAAAAATGCCCAGAACTACGATAAGCTCCACATAAGTCATACCACGGCGAAAATCGCCAATTTTTAATTTACAATTTCTAATTTTTAATATATTATTTTTCATCCCTAAAAATTAAAAAGATTTAATTCAAAAATAAATGCCAAAAATGTTCCTAGAACCAAAAATGGAGCAAATGGAATTTCGCTTTTCATCCCCATACTGTTTATTCTACCATTTTTTGCCAGCCTCGCCGAGTCTAGGCGGGCCAGCCTCGCCGAGTCTAGGCGGGAAAGAACTACAAGCGTCACCCCGACGACAGCTCCAGACCAGAAAGCCATCACCAAACCAGATAGAGCAACAGAAATACCGAGCAACCATCCGATGCCTAGAGAGAGCTTTGCATCCCCCAGCCCCATCCACCTGCCACGAGATATAAACCAAAAGAAAGCAAACGGGAATGCTATGAACACACCAGAAAGAAATTCCCAAACAGTCGGGATTTGAAAATATAAAACGATAGGATTGGAAGAATCTAAAAAATTATTATGGAAAAAAAATAAACCCAGAAATGCCAGAACGCCGAAAATAAGAGAAAGCATGTCCGGAATTATTTTATGTTTCAGATCATAAGTCGCTATGACCACAAGCAGTGAAAACGCAGTTGCATAGTAAACATAAATGATGCCGAAAGATTGAATGTCTGCCAGAAAAATATCCTGGAATTTCAAAAACAGCAAAGCGAAAACGAGGCCTGTTGTAAATTCAACCAAAGGATATTGCATGGAAATTTTGGTTTTACAATTCCGGCACCTCCCCCCGAGCCATAGAAAGCTAACGACAGGTATGAGATCATACCAATGGAGTTTATTTTGGCAAGACATGCAGGCGCTCCGCCCGCCGAGAGATCTTTTTGTGTTGAGTCGATAAATTACAACATTCAAAAAACTGCCAATAGTGAGACCGAGAACAAAGAAAAAAAACCCAAGTAATAAAATCATATGCTCTTACTATTATAGCATAAACAAAATTACCTCACTATCTTAAACTCATCTTTTACGCCTGAAAGAGAATAAAACATACCCCTGAGACTTTTTTCTGTTACCTCTACCCTCAAAAACCCGTATATATCACCCTCAAGCGAAGCAAAATATGGAACTTCTGGATCATTAAAATCAATTTTGCGGGATGGAGCGCCACCTGTACCCACTATCGTGATTATTCCTCCGTTCCCTTGCTTGTAATCCTCCGGAGATGTATCTTCTCCTAAACAAGCTGGGTCGAACATGTTTAATTTTACACAAACGAGCTGTTTCGTTCGCTGATAACTATGCTCATGACCTTGCATAATCAGATCGACATTGTGCGCTAAAAGATAATTTATAAGCTCTTCCCCTATTTCACAACCATGTATACCTCCCGCTGATATACAGATTTTGTGCATGCCAACAATCGTCCAAGGAATTTCTTTTTGATGACCTTCATCGATAACCTTTTTTAACCACTCCATGTGCTTACTTCCTGTACTATAAACAAAAGTCTGTCCGTCGCTAAAATGCAAGTTTGGAGAAATCAAAATGAAACGAATTAAAGGTTTTTCTTCCGGATAGTCAAAATAATATTCCTTTCCATATTCCCCTTTAATGCCCGCTGTCACATTTGGTAAACAAGATATGAATTTTTCTATTGAGCCATTTTGCCCATCACTTTCATGGTTGCCAGCAAGAAGTTCAATAGGCACACTAGGCAAGTATTTTTTCATCATATTACACCATTCTGTTTCTGGTTTCACTTCATCATAACTTAAATCTCCAAGTACAAAATGCAGATCAGGCATTTCTTTTGCAATATTTTTTAGATTTTTAACAGTAAATGAGTTAACACCATAATCTCCGGCTGATGTAAAAATAAAACTTGGCCCAGTCTGTTTATCCACCCTCTCTGTCCTCGAAATAAAAATTGAGATACCAAGAACAAGCAAAAGAATAATCAATACTATCAGCCGAATATATCTCTTATCGAATATCTTTGTCATGTATGTTATATTATAATCAAAATAAATGGAAAAAACTAACGAAAAAATAACTACTGTGTGTATACCGACCTGCAACAGGCCAGAATTTTTGCATAGAGCCCTCATTGGTCTTGTAGAAAACCTGAAAAAATATGGCCGTGCTCCGCGCATCTTGGTTATAGATGATTCCGAGGAACCACAAAATGCTCAAAAAACAAGAGAAATTTGTAGCTCACATGGGGCTAATTATCAGGGAAAAATTGAGTGCATGGATAGAAATGATCGCGCAGAGATGGCAAAAATACTCGCAAAAGAAAAAGGGGTGTCTCTCGAGGTTCTTAATTTTGCTTTATGCGGGGATAAACTATCTACAACAACAGCAGGAGCAGTCCGAAACACCTTCCTATTAAAAACACGAGGTGAAAAAATACTTATAGTGGATGATGATGTGGTTTATAATTTTTTTTCTCCAATTTTTGAAGAACCGCCACTTTTTAGTATCGAAAATCCCCTTGAATATTGGTTCCTAGAGGGTGATGAAACACCACCAACTTCTTTATTTAAACCTGTTGAGGTTGATTTGCTAGATATCCATGAAAGTATGCTTGGTAAAAAAGCTGGTGAGATACTAGGTCAAAATATTCCAGATGATATGAAAGGTATGGAAATAATGGACACATATATGGGAGCCTATGGGGATTCTCCCATGGAATCACATATCCCCCTACTCCTTTTACCTCAAGTCTATGAGAAATTTAAAAACATTTCTCCAATCCAATATAAAGCAATTAAGGGAACTAGAAAAATCATTCAAGTTCCTTTTTCTACGACGGTTTATCAAGGACCTATCTGCACTTCAATGGTTGTGGGAATAGATAATCGTCAACTTCCTCCACCATTCATACCGATAGGCAGAGCACAAGATCTCGTATTTGGAACTACACGATGGACTGCTTTTCCTTCAAAACTTTCTGTATATCTTCCCATTCTCATAGGACACGAGAGACCTGATAAAAAAATCCAGTCTGCAGTATACAACAGTGTACATGAGGTAACAAAAATAAACAGAATTATAGCTAACTTCATAGAAGAGGAAATAAACAATGTTAATATAAACTCAAGTGAGAATTTACAGATAATTGGAAATAAATTTATCAACATCGCTCAAAAATCAGAGTCCGAGTTCTCGCTCTTTATGGAAACTCAATGTCAAAAAATCACCAAAATAGTAACAGATCATGTAAATAACATACTTAAAAATAGTCCTGAGATGCCTGATTTTTGGATAAGCGATATGAATTCTATGATAAGCGAACTTGAATTTTCAGATCCTAAATTTTTTATGGACAATATAACAAAAAGTCCTAATAAAAATAGACTGACAATCCTTCAAAAATGGATGGGGTTATATGGCCAATTGCTACAAGTCTGGTATAAGTTGTTATAGAGGTTTCTCAATGACAAAAAAACCATCGTCGAAGATGGTTTTTTTGTAGAAATTATTAATTTCACTAAACGAATTTTATTAACTAGCAGCACAAACAGTTGCATCAGCACCCTTGCCGCCCGTCCTAACTCCAGAGAAACCAGCACTGTCAACACAGAATATTGTTCCATCATTCAAAGTTGCCTCTGCAGCCCAAGCACTGTATGGCGCAGCAGCTGGAACATCACAATTAACCGCACCAGCAGCAGGAATCTGAGCGTTTACAGCTACAATCAGTCTATTTAATTGACCAGCAGCACCACACAGTGTTGATGGATAATTTCCACTGGAATCAACAACCAATTCAGCCTCCGCTCTCATGGAAGTCATACTTGCCTTTGCACTTGCATCTTTACCCTTTGTTCTAGCCGTATTAAGCGACGCCAAAACGACCGAAGCCAAAATACCAATGATAGCCACGACCACCAAAAGCTCAATCAATGTAAAACCTTTCTTTAAATTCATTTTCATAATTAAATTCTAAACTAAATTAATAATAATTAATAATGCAATTTCGACTCCCGCCTGCTCCCATAGGGCGGACAGGTATTTTTAATACAACTATTATAACATTATGCAAAAACATTTATGCAACCAAGTTATCCACACCCCTTCGCCAAGGCTACGGAGGTGCAGGCAGGGTAGTGATTCCCCTCTTGAGGGGTGGCTCGCTTACGAGACGGGGTGGAAGAATTCCCTCACCCCTTGCTTTCCCCTCTCCATTCAAAAGAATGGAGAGGGGTTGGGGAGAGGGTATCCACCTCCCTCCGACCTAGGTCGGAATACTCCTCAAGAGGAGAATTAAAATTCTAGCTAATACTTCCTGCTAGATTGTAAATTGGCATGAGGACAGACACGAGCAATATTCCAACGCCCAAGCCCAAAACCACGATCATCACCGGCTCGATGAGTCCTACCAGCGTATCCACCGCATCATCCACTTCACGCCGATAAAAATCAGTTAAAGTTTTCAAAATAGACACGAGAGAACCCGTCTCCTCGCCCACCTGAATCATCTGCACCAGAATGCCGGGTATTTCAACTTTATGTTTCGCAAATGCGACAGAGAGCGTCAATCCGGATTTCACCCCATCCGCGACTTCCGCTAAAATGCCTTTATACACACGACTGCCGACAACTTCAGCGGTAATGTCTATCGCTCGAACGATAGGAACTCCGGAGCTCAACATGGTGCTCAGGTTGTCTGATATTCGAGAAAGATAAAGCTTTTTATACAAATTGCCAATAGCGGGCATGGAAAGTTTCAATGAATCGAGATATTGTTTCCCCTTTTCGGTCATAGCCATTTTCCAAACCCAAATACCGAGCAAGACTAAAAAAATCAAAAAGAAAAAACCATAGTGGACGAACAGATTTGAAATTGCTATGACTACCTTGGTGTAAAAAGGAATATCTTGACCGGAATCTAAAATAATCTCAGAAAGTTTTGGAATCACCACCACAAACATCAAAGTCATAACCACGAAAAAGGTAACAACGACGAAAACTGGATAGATAAGGGCATTTCTGGTCTTGGAGGTAAGAGAATATTGGCGATCTAAATATTCCGCCAAATATATAAACGTCTGATTGAGTTTTCCGGTTTCCTCTCCCACTTTGACCATGTTTATATAAAAATTCGAAAATACATCTGGATGTCTTGCGAGTGCTCCAGAAATGGAAATACCAGCTTGGAGATCGTCACTGACGGCAGTCAATTTGCGACCTAAAAGCTTGTTTTCTGTATTGGCCGCCAACATGGTAAAAGATTTCAAGGCAGAAACTTGCGCCTCAAACAACGTCGCGATCTGACGTGAGAGAATGACCACATCCTTATTCGAGACTCTCTCAAAAAAAGAGATCTGGAAAATTGATTTACTTTCCTTTTCGTCTTTGATGGAAATAATCACAAGCCCCCTTCTCTGAAGCCCAGAGACCGCCATGTCATGACTCGGCGCGTCGATTTGCCCTTCTTTTGTTGTCCCTTCAGAATCTATTGCTTTGTATTTAAAAAGCATATATTTATATCATTCGCTCAAGCCCCTTTGGATTGAGCGAATATTGATAAGCGTTTTCAATGGAAATCTCTCCAGAGCGCACTAGTTCCATAAGTGAATGGTTCAAGTCTATCATCCCAGACTCACTTCCTGTTTCTATAACCACATCTATTTCATGCGTGCGTTTTTCACGAATTAGATTTGACACCGCGCTATTATTCAAAAGCAGTTCGTAGGCCGGAATGAGCCCGCCGGTGATTCTAGGGATCAATCTTTGAGAAAAGATGCCGAGGAGTGATGACGCGAGCTGAGTGCGAATCTGGTCTTGTTGGTCACCTGGAAATGAATCGATTATTCTGTCTATCGTTTGAGAAGCATTATTGGTATGCAGTGTCGAAAGCACGAGGTGTCCGGTCTCGGCCGCGGTCACCGCAGTCGCCACAGTCTCCGGCGTGCGCATTTCTCCAATCATTATCACATTTACGTCTTCGCGAAAAACCGACTTGAGCGCCACATGAAAATCATGGGTATCGATGCCCACTTCACGCTGGTTGATTATTGATTTATTTGGAGCATACACGTGTTCGATCGGATCTTCGATTGTTATGATATTGCGCGCTTGTTCATTGTTGATTAAATCAACCATTGCGGAAAGAGTGGTTGATTTACCTTGTCCGACAGGTCCAACTACCAGAAAAAAACCTTGTTTCTTGCGAGCCAAATCAGCAATGATAGGAGGCAAATGTAACTCCGCTATGGTTTTTACTTTTGGAACTAGACGAAACACTATATTGATCAAGCCTTTTTGAAAAAAAGCATTGCCACGCAATCGCGCTTCTCCGCGAAAATCATAAGAAAAATCCGCTTCCTGATTTTCCACAAATTTATCGATCTTCGCCTTAGGCAATATTTCACTCAAGATTCCCATCGTATCGTCATCAGTAAAAACTGTATGTTTTACGAGAAATATCAGCTCTCCGGCCACGCGAATTACCGGCACACGTCCAGTGCCTATATGTAAATCCGATCCACCTTCGCGGATAACGTTCAAAATTAGCTCTTCAAGTATCTTTTTATGATCTGTCATAATGTTTTAATTTTCCGTTTCTTCGACGGAACGCCGTTGAGGGCGATTTATTTTGGAACTACGACTTTTTTTTCTAAAATACTTACAACCTGACTGATAACTTCGAGCGGGGTGGAATTCGCTTTAATGATATAGCCCGCTACTCCCAGACTATTGCCTCGATCGATATCTGACTGTTGACTTTTGTTGGACAAAATTACTTTTACAGAATCCGGAGATAATTTATCGACATTTACTTTTTCCAACATTTCAAAACCGTCCATTTCTGGCATGATTATATCTACCAGCACAAGATTAGGCTTGAGTCCGTCTTTGATTTTCTCTATAGCTTGCAGGCCACTTGTCGCCGTGTGAACTTCAAAGTTATTCTGGCTGAATTTGAGCGCATACATATCCAAAAGAAAACTATCGTCATCAACTATTAAAATTTTTCTTTTTTCTTTTTCCATATATTTTATAAAATGAGCTAAACCCCTGACTTAATTATACTACACAATAATTCATTATTCATTCTCGTTACTGAAATTATACACCTCTGTGAAAGGAATAACACCTTCCAAAGATTTGAGCATGGCATCTTCTTTCATCATAAGCATACCATGTCTGCGAGCCACTTTGTATATGTCTCCATTGGTGGGACTTTTTAATATTACACCCTGCATTTCCTTGTCGATTTTAAACATTTCAAAAACAGCGATGCGACCTCTCGTGCCCGAAGGACATTCGCCAGAGGGAACTGTATCATACATCTCGTTTTTAGATTTGATATCTTTTTTAAATTCTTCCGGCAAATCTTTCATCTGTTGTTCAATTTGGATTTTAATGCTCTCATCTATAGGCACGAGCTTGCGTGAAGAAGGACAAGTCATACGAGCAAGACGTTGAGCAATAGATAAAATCAAGGTCGGCGCAATCAAATATGGATCGACACCCATATCGACCAAGCGGGGCACCGCGCCAATAGCATTGTTGGTGTGAAGCGTAGAAAGCACCAGGTGCCCGGTCAAAGCCGCTTGAATGGCAAGCTGAGCTGTTTCCTTGTCGCGTATCTCTCCAACCATTATTATATCCGGGTCTTGACGTAAGATAGAACGGAGTCCTGAAGCAAAAGTGTATCCTATCTCTGGCATCATCTGTGATTGATTTATGTCAGGCATGTGATATTCCACAGGATCCTCGAGCGACACGACATTGCTTTCTTCTTTATCTAGTTCATTCATCATTGAATACAAAGTTGTGGACTTTCCCGAACCAGTCGGACCAGTAATCAAAATAAGTCCATAAGGCTGTTTCAGCGCTTCTCTGATCATGGAGAGATTTGTCTCGGATAAACCTAATTGATCCAAAGGCTTGACTCCTTTTTCGGAATCCAGTATACGCATTACGACTTTCTCGCCATAATATGCCGGCATAGTAGAAACACGAAAATCAATCTTTCGTCCATCAATGTTGGCGGAAAACGACCCGTCTTGAGGTTTTCTCTTTTCATCCAACCTGAGTTTGGCCAGAATTTTTATACGCGCCACTACTCCGCTGTAAATATTTGGAGGCAATACTATCGTAGTGTGCAAACTTCCATCCACTCGAAAACGGACTTTTACTTTTTCTCCGGTAAATTCTATGTGTATATCAGAAGCGCCCCCTTCCAAGGCATTGCGCAATATGACAGCGACAATCTTTATGACCGGCGCGTCTTCCACTATCTTTGTCTCTTCGCCTTTTTTTATATTTTTTATCTCTTTGCTTAGATTTTCTTCGTTCAAACTTTTTGCATGATCTTCGCTCAATTCGTTGAGCGCTTCTTTTACTTGATTGCCTATACCTTTGTAGGTATGCATCAGATTTTCATAATCACTTTTAGAAATTAAATATATTTTGAATGGGATGCCAAGCTTGGCGGAAATAAACTGCAACGCATCAAGCGCCTGTATATCTTCTCCGTTTGTCACTCCTACTTCCAACACTCCTTCCCGCATCTCAATCGGGGCAAAATGATAGTGTATCGCCGAATCTTCCGAAATATATTTCAAAACATCAAAAGATGAATCTTCGATTTTTACTTTCTTTATCGGCATTTGCAAGTATTTTCCTTTTATCTCTAGAATTTTTTCTTCTGTTATTCCAGATTCAATCAATGCTTCATCGATGTCTCCCCCGTGTTTCTCCTGCGCGCGACTTTTGATCTCACCTATCTGGCTCTTCTCAATTATATTTTCTTTTACTAGCTCCTCTAAAAAACTCATCCTATCAGAAATTTTATTAGTAATTTTGTTTGATGTTTTTTAAACATATGTTGAATTTCTAACGAAACACGCGTATTTGAATTAAAATGCTACATCAGCGCCAAGCGGAGCGAATGGGTTTATTCGACCTTCATTGCCATCTGGCACGAGCGTGATGCTCGAATCATGCAAGCTTAGAAACGCGCTATTGGAAAAAATAGCATCATTTAATTTTATATTTTTAACACTCAAGAGTAGATTTAAAAATTCTTGAGTAACTGCCGGATCATTTTTTTTTGTTATCGCGCCGGGTGTTGCTGGAACACTAGGAGAAGAAACCAAAGTTGCTTTATTATCGGGAGATGGTTTTATGAAAAAGATATAAATCAAAACAAAGGATATACCGATTGCAATAAATATTATTATGTTTTTTATTTTTGGCATTTTAGTTTTTCAACCAATAAGTTTTAATTTTAAAATCGTATTTATAAGAATCTGGAGATGGAGAACCAGTGGCTGTCTTGGTTCCGCTACTTGTGTCGGACGAAAATTGAACCGAAGATATGTCTACGATTCGGAGATTGCCTTCCAGGGCTCTCGTAAAGTTGAGAAAATTATCATAGGTGCCTGTCGTAGAAAACGACAGATCCCAGACTCCATAATCTCTGTTTGGAGTTTGAACTGCTCCGCCTCCTTTTACAACTGCTCCACCAGAAGAAGTAGTGCTTTTTGCAGAATCAGTGGGACTGTATGTAACATCTTTTAACGCCATTCCAAAAGGCAAAGCTACTTGTTCCATCTCAAGAATCAAACGTATGTTGTCAATATTTTCTGGTAAAAGTTTTTGAATTTTTAACAGGTCATTCTTGTTGATAGCATTAAACTTAGCGGTCAATTTATCCCGCTCGTTTTCAAGCGCCTTGGAATTAGAAAGAGCTTGATCATAAGACTCCACCTGCCCACGCAGTTCATTGACATCTTTATAAAACGGATTGGAAAATACAAAAAATACAGTAACGCTTATCCCTATTAAAATGATCGGCATAATAAATCTCATCATAAAAATTAGCTTTCTTGCGTTAAGATCGTTTGCTTATAATCAACAAAAGATGGATCGACTGAAAATTCTAAATCAAAAAGGACATTACCCTTGTCATCCAGAGTAAGATTGGAAAAAACAGGATCGATAAAATTCTTACCTTCGTCCTTGGTGGTAAAAAGATCGGATTGTAGAGCCACCGAACGATAGCCGACTGCAGTGCCACTCATTTTAATAAGAACCTTGGAATTTTTTGTGTCTTTTTCATTCCCGCCTTGACTCGACGAGTCAGGTCCAAAACTATAACTAAATCTAGTGTAACGAACAGTCTTCATAGTAATGGCAGAAAGCGCCTCAAAAATAGGAGTTATCGCAATATGTTTGGACAAGATTTCAGTTGACGCCCGCAAGCGCCTGTCTAAAACCTGAAGCTCGGTTATCTTGGAAGGCTCGAAACGATTTCTGGCTAAAGTTAAATCATTTTCCATTTTGACAATGTCTTTCGCTAAAATACCTTTATAGAAAAAAAGTCCACCGGTCGCGAGCAACACAGAAAACAAAATAAAAAAAGAAATAACCGTAAAAAAACCAATAGATCGCGTCGTAACGACACGCTCTACCACCATCGGTTTTTTAGGGATAAATGATGTTTGGAAATTCGGCTCCATACTACACTACTATTATATTATAAAAACAAATTATAATGAAGTAAAATGTGTATAACTCAACATCCACCCCGCATTCATTCTCCTCTTGAGGAGTACTCCGACCTAGGTCGGAGGGAGGTGGAAATGCATCCACCCCGTCTCGGATTACCGAGCCACCCCTCAAGAGGGGAATTTTAAGACACCTTTCCTTTTGTATATTGTTTCTAATACAAATTGATAAACACTAGCCAAATTTTTCTTAACTTCTATATCAAGTATCCGAACTACTTCTAAATTTAGATCTTTCATGAAAGCATCTCTTTCTGCATCATACTCCATTTTATTATCGTGGCTTGAACCATCTATTTCAAATACCAATCCCAGTTCGGGAACAAAAAAGTCCACTATATAATTACCTATTACAACTTGTCGATCTATATCAAAGCCTAATTTATTTTTATCCTTGAATGTTTGCCAAAACAAAACTTCTGACAAATTGCCCGATTTTCTTAAATCTCTTGCTCTGTCCGTTAAAAGTTTGTTTTTTGGAATTTCCCAATAGGGATACAAGGACTTTGGATCCCATAATTCCCCTCTTGAGGGGTGGACTTTGTAATCAAAGGACGGGGTGGATGAATTCTTCTTGGGCATTTAGTTATTTTGGCTTAGTCAGTAACTACACCAAATCTATTTGTGTGAAATTAATTAAAGTTAGAGAGAAAAACAAAAATATAATAGAAAAAAGGTTTTAGAAATGTAATCAATAGTAGTAGAGATAAAATAATGCCAGCTTTATTATTCTCCTTAATACCCATAATCAAGGCTATGGCTGCAATAATTGATTCTATTAGTGCGAAAGCATAGTTAACATATATAAAAGATCCTATAGGTAAGGAATAGAAAACAGGCAGAAAATTTAAAAAATAATAAAACACTGCTACACTGAGACTGATAATAGATAAGTTAATGCTTGTTGTTAAGATTTTCATATTTTAATTATACTACAAAGTTATTTCATCCTCCTCTTGAGGAGTACCCTTTAGGGGGAGGTGGATGTATTTTCCACCCCGTCTCGGATTACCGAGCCACCCCTCAAGAGGGGAATATTTTACTGCAATTTTCGCAAAGCCAAACCGAGCGCCACCGCAAATTCTGGACCCATTGTCTCCAAAACTTTTTCTAAAAATTCAGGAGCGTTAACTTTATTGAAAGGATGGCCTATTTCTATCTCTGCTCGAAAATTATTTGCTGCTACTTCTATCAACCCCTTCAGGAGAGATCCTCCACCTGTAAATATAACCTTGCTTAAAGGCTTATTGTGTCTTTTTTCGTATTCCAACAACACATTGTTGGTTTCAGAAAATATATAATCGACGTGAACCCTGATAATGTCAGCCAGACTCTTTTCTGTCGGATTTTCAAAAAGCCCGAATTCTTTTTTCATTTTTTCCGCTTCTGAGAATGGAATACTCAATGATTGCGAAATAGATTGAGTAATATCGGCTCCCCCTCTGTCGATCGTGTGATAATCTTCAACCATGCCAAATTCAACTATTGAAAGCTTGGTGCGCGACGCGCCAAAATCCATCAATAATACTGATGAGAGTTCGTGCTCAAAATTTGCCCTAATAGAAGAAAATATTTCAATTTCAAAAAAAGATGCCGAGAGTGAACATCCAGAAACGATGGAGCGATATTTAGAAATTGCATCATTCTGCGTTGCGACAACGAGCACATTTGTATTACCCGCTTCACTTTTATTATCTTTGCTCTTTGGCGCGTCAGAGCCGTCAGAGGAAGGGGGTTCGTTCATCTCTTCAAAGGAAGGTTCTTTCTGGGGCAATAAGAAATAATCCAGAGAAACTTCCGTGATTGGCACAGGAATATATCTGCGAGCTTCTGTGGAAATGATCGACGCCATCTCGTTTCCTTTAACAGCCACGGGCAATGAGATGGTAAAAATCAGACTCGACTGAACGGGAATAGAAAAAGCGCCCGAGGTAACTTTTATTCCTGATTGTTTCAAAACTTCTTTTACAGCTTCTGAAATTTTTTCAACAGAAAGATTGGTAACACGCCCAACATCCAAAGTATCATAAGGCCCGAGAGCTATCGCTCCGTAAGTCTCGAGTATCACCTTGCCTCCTTTTCTTTTTATTTCAACAACCTTGATCGCCGAAGAACCTATGTCAATGCCAACAGCGCTATCTTCCCTGCCACTTGCGAGATTGCTTATGTTACCAAAAATTCTTTTTATCAAATCATTCATCTTTGATGGTGTTTGTTTTGTGATAAAATACACATCAAGTATAACATATATGGGATTATTAGACACCATATTGGATATAGTTTTCCCGACAAAATGCATTTCCTGTGGTCAAACTGGCGCGGATCTATGCATTGGATGCCTTTCAGATTCGCCAACAGCGGAACGCGAAAGCGCAAAATGGATTTTCCCCCTGTATGATTATCGTCATCCACCCATCAAAAAAGCGCTGTGGCTCTTTAAATATAATGGTAAAAAAAGGCTGGCAAGCATTTTCGCAGAAACTGTTTACGACAGAATTACAGAGGAATTATCCGATCTGTCTGTAATGGAAAATTTTAACAACGTTGTCTTGATCCCCATCCCCCTATCTCCGAAAAGGCAACGAGAACGCGGATACAATCAGGCAGAATTGATTTGTAGAGAATTGATAAAGATAAACAATGTGCGCCGTGACATAAACATAAAATTAGAACAAAACATTTTAATCAAACCAAGAGAGACAGAGCATCAAGCGCGCATTGAAAATCGAACAGAGCGTCTAAAAAATATAATTGGATCTTTTGCTATAAGAAATGCAGAGAAAAACGCCGGATTAATAAAAAACAGAAATATAATTCTAATAGATGACATCACCACCACCGGCGCGACATTAAATGAAGCGAGAAAAATTCTCAAACAGGCTGGTGCGAGAAAAATAATAGCATTTACCGTAGCGCATTAAAATTTTAGAAAAGAAAAAATATTTCAATTCCTGAGAATTACGAAACTCAAAAAATATAACTTTTTGCAGGGGTTTCGAGGCTGACGAGCCGAGAATTTCAGGATTTTTTAAGCTTCAAAAAATCCGTACCGGAAAAAAGTTGATATTTTCTTGAGTTTCGTAATTCACGATCAATCCCACATGTCCCAGATCATGCCAGCTATATTTTTATGTTTTCCTTCTAGGGTGTAATAATGCAGATCGATAAAGGGCAATGAATTGCATTCAATAATTCCCCATCTTTGGGAATCAGCTTGTTTTGTAGGATCGGGAATAATAGCATCAAAACCAACCACAGATAAACCAACGATTTTTGCCGCCTGTTCTAATATAGGAACAAAGCTCGGATGAAGATCGTCAATCATCTCTACGGTTTTGCCCCCAAACAATCTGCCCATGCGGTGAGTTAAGGGCAAAGAGACTCCTTCGGGCAAAACATCGGACATGGCAAACCCCGACCGCAAAATGTAATCATTTAATTCTTTTGAAATACGTATCGGCTCGACTCTTTGTTCACGCTTTTTATCTTTTTCCTCAATGAGATCTTTTATGGTTTTCTCTCCGTCGCCTACCAAAGTCGGAGCGTGCCCTTTATAAAACCCCGCGAGAACTCCATTCACAAAAGTAGCCCGACAGACATCTCCTTCTAAATGTTCTTCGACAATCAAGTAAAAACATATCCGGAGGGCAACCCTGATCCCGTCCCGAAATTGTTGCAAGCTATTGATATTGGTGACAGTGTGCCTACCGCGAGATCCCACCCGCGGTTTGACGATTATGGGTTTCTTTAATTTAGAAAAAATTTTCTCGACATTTTTAGGATGAAAAAAAGAAAATATAGAAAACTCAGCATAAGCCGGAATTGGAATTCCAAATTTTTGGAATTCCCGCTTTAGGATAACTTTATCATCCCAGTTTTGAGACATATCTAAAAATTCCGGTCTTATCGGAATGCTTTCAAAATAAACAGTTTTCCCATTTAACACCGCGCAATAAAAATCCAAGGGTTTTCCAAGAAATATCACTTGCTTCATCGCTATCCCCCTTTTTTGAGCTTCTTCCCAAATAATTCTGGAACGAAAATTGTTGGCCTTAGTTATGTCTTCCGACAATTCTGCGAATCTTAAAAATATCAGCGTGCTAAATAAAAATTTAGGAACCAAATCGACAAAATCTTTGATGAAAGATGGAACGTATTTTATAAATTTCTTTGCATGGTTATCGATAGTAATCGCAACCATGCTTTCTAGGAAAGAAAGGGAGTGGTTTATCGGAGCATTTCCGCAATAAGAACAAGAACTTTTTTTCACATGTGGTTCATTTGCTTGCAACATAAAAATAATACAACAATACCAAAAAGACAGCAGAAGCTGTCTTTTTTAGGGTGGACAATTCACTTTTTAATGCTCTCCTCTAATCATATAAAATTGAGTTAAAAAATTTATAATCACCGACCACTCTATTATAACACAACCTCATCAAAAAAATCACAATTTCGACTTTTTTTGACAGAAAGTCATCCATTTTTAGTTAAAAACCTATGCCGTTTATGTAATAATTACGTACTTAATTATGGGAAACTAATATGACTAATTGCATATGCAAGATAAACAATAAAAAGAGTTAGTAAACTTAGCAATATGCTTAAGATAAGTACCACCCAATAAGTTAATCTCGACTGTGAATTATTTTTAGTTCTTGCCCAGTTAATAGTAAAAGTAACAATACCAATTAGCTGAACTAGTAGAATTATTTTGTAAAGAAAATCGAAACGATAATTTAAAAGGAAACTTTCTCTCCAGATTTGGGTGGAACCATTTATTGTGGGCATAAAAAGTGAATACATAAAATTCACTATCGGATTCCATAAAATCTCCGGCATAGCGAACATTATTAATGATATCCATAACCAAGTTTTTTGTTTTGTTTCCATATCTTTTATTATATCACACCCTCAATTTGAGCCAGTAGATCAATAAGTGCTTGCGCATCCGCATCAGCAATCTTGCCCTTGCTGGCTTTCTTCGTTATGTCTTTTGATAAATTAGAAAGAGTTTTGACTATGGCTTGTTTCTTTTGAAGATTTTCTACTCTTTTTAATAAATCATTCTTTAAATTAGTCTTGATGTTTATAGATTCTATTTTATTCTTTAGATTAGTAAGTACTACAGGGTCAAGGGCTATCTCGTCTGATTGCGCTTCGAGTATATCAAGTAAGTTTGCAATTTCAGTAGCATCTGCAGTATTTATCTTACCTTTCATTTCTTGTTTGGATATTTTATTTTTTAGATTTGCAAGAATTTTTGCATTTTTTTGTTTCTTGTTCTCGATTTTCTTTTCTAAGTTAGATATTCTTTTTAAAAGATTCTGTTTCAGTTGGTCTTTGATGGTCAGTGTGAAGATTTTTGCTTTAATCTGCGCAATGAGTTCATAGAGAGATAGGTCTGTGCTATCGGGAGAAATTGTTTCGTCTATTGACCCATCGCCGTTAGTATCAAGAGATAATACTAAATTTTCTGTATCTAAATTTCCTTTCAAATTAGTAGTAACAGGGATATCACTGAAGGTTGCTGTTTGTGTAGTCTGGTTTTCTGCGATATCTGAATTTTCAAGAGTAAATGTTCCGTTTCCAGTTCCATGTAAAGTAATTGTATATGTCTGCCCTTCATCATCAGGCAGATAGACAAATTTATGTTCGCCCATAATGTCAAAACTTGCGTTTGGAATATTATTTTCAATACCACCAGAGATAAGTCCAGCATGATTTCCATCTTGGTCTGTGACGTCAATATCCAGAGGACTGAAAACTGAGATAGCCTTGCCATTTAGTTTGCATTCAGTAATATCGTGGAGAACAATGGGAATTCCAAAGAAATTTACCGGAATGGAAAGATTACTACCAGTAATAATATTAACAATTTTCTCTTTTATTCCATCTTGACTCATCATTTTACCGTGATCAGCTTTAAGAGCGTAATATTTATTTCCTTGGTCAATCGGTAAGTTGGTGGCACTCTCCATGGGCACAGTACCGTCACCAGGCGACAGTTCCGGTTGATCATAAGTTATATTGGTATTACCAAAAATATCTTTGGCCCGTCTCTCTATTATTTTAGTTATAGTTCCAGCCTTACAACCATCAATAGCATACAAATCTACTCCTGATGTTCGAAGATCATAATTATCAAAACCAGCAGTATGTAAATTGTGAGCATTAGTTAACGCTTGATTATTTAAACTATGATCATTCGTTAAGAACAAATTAGCTTGATTGAAATCTAAATCTTGGCTAGATGAGCTAAAAAGGTTTTGATTAATAACCTTTACATAACTGCCTTTCGTATTGAAATATTGTTGACTTGGAGAAAGATCGTAGACAACGGGTAGATTTTTTGCAATTTTTTTCATTTCTGCATCTGCGAGCAGTGGAACACCAAAACTATCTCCTTGAACCAGTGCTTTAATTGCCTTAGGTGCACCAGTGTTTGGTACTCCAACAAAAACTGCTTTATCTATAAAGTTATCCGTGAAATGATCCATTACATATTTTTTAACTAAAAGCCCACCGGTACTATGTGCAACAACATCAACTTTGCTAGAGCCTGTCTGTGTTTTTATGTCCTGAATTTTTTGTTTTAATTGATTTATATTATCTTCACTTACTCCATAGCGCCAGTCGTAGGGAAAAAGGAAAAGATCGGTACCTTCAACATAGCCTTGGTTTTGGAATTCTTGGACAAGACCGTCTGAATAATTAAATGTAGCAATTTTTTTGATCGCACTACCTATAGTTAAACTCGTGTCGGATGGAGTTAAATTTATATTGAATTGCAAAGGATCCATAAACTGATCTCCTATATCTACAATATTTCGTAATACATCCAACCATAATTTTTCAGTACCTTTATTTATATCTGTCCCTAAAACCCCTGGCACTATTAAGACTGGGTTACGAGCTGGAGGTGGTAGTTCTCCTGTAAGCGTCGCTGACACTTCAATGGTGTTAAGAAGACCGTCATCTGCATAAGCAATACTCTGTTTTAAATAATTTCTAACTTGCACCGGCATATCACTTGTTTCTACAGAAAGATCACATCTAAACGTAGCTCCTTTGAGTGATTGTGGTAGTGGAAAGCCATTTAGTGATTCATCATAATCCGCAGGGCATTCCCCTTCAAAACATGGAGACTTAATAGAAAGATTCCAATTGTCAGTCATATCGGTAGGATTATTGAGCACGCCTGTTGCTTTAACGTCGAAAATGTCTGGGGTGGGCGTAGGCTCTTCATTGTCCTTTAGCTCTAGGGAAAGATATGGGCAAAGATTGGGAACAGGGTCAACACAATTTCCGTAGGCATCATATTCATTTTGATTACAAAGAGAAAAAGGAGCAATATGATAATACTCATTTCCCACATCGGGAGAAAAAGAAGGATCAAAGGAAACAGCGAACTCGGAATTAGAGCTTTGAAGCGATCCAAGTGTGACATCTACGTTCTGTACATTAACAGCGAAGTTTGCAAAAAACGCTGACAAGAAAAAAACTCCAGAGAAAGTTGAAATAACGACAAGAAGCACAATCCCCAATTTCAATGTCTTTTTAGACAAAGCCATAATTACCAGTATATTAGCAATTTGAAACAAAGCGTCAAGCCATCACTTTCCAGGAATTGCAGATTGAGTCCCAGTGAAATTCACCGGCAATTCCACAAAGAACGTTGACCCTTTATTCCTGCCCTCAGAGGTTCCATATACTTTGCCTTTATGCGCATCAATAGTTTCTTTGGCAATGGAGAGTCCAAAGCCACTGGTGTGAACATTCTTTTTAATTGAGTCAGGACCATGTCCACCCGGTTTAAAAAGGTTCTTCTTGTCTTCTTCTGTCATCCCCCAACCCGTGTCTTTTATCGCCAAAAGAATCGTATTAGGATCTTTTTTTGACAAATTAATAAATACCGAGCCATTCTGAACATTATAATTTATCGCGTTCTCAATCAAATTATTTAAAACATGCGGAACTATGAGGGAACGATCCGCAGTTACCATATAATTTTCCTTCTCATCAATTTGAGTCTCAATTTTAATTTTCTCTGCATCAGCTTTATCTTTAACAGACACCACTGCGCCAAGGACAGCTTCTTTAAGATCAAAAGGCTGAACGTTGGGCTCAATTTTACCCCCAGATTTTAGAATGTTCGTAACCGAAGCGATCAAACTTCCGGTATCCATATTTAATCTTTTAAAGAAACTCTTCCCCTGTTCCGTGATTTCCCCAAAGGTGCCTGCAAGTGTTTCCACGAAAATATCTCTGTTTTTTCCAAGAGTATTTTTAATATCGTGAGCCAAAATATGGTTCACATTTTCAAAACGCCCAGCCAACTCTTCGAATTTTTCATGCAGCAATCTCTCATTTTCTTTCGCTTCGATTTCTTTTTTGACACCCCTAATTAAAAGGTATCCAACAACAACAACAAGTAAAAGGGTTGCAATTGCTACTGCTCTAATATTATCAATATTACGAATAAAAGTAATTCCAAGAACAGAAAATCCGAGAGCAAAAACAAGCGCTTGTGCCCCGAGCATTTTTATGTTAAAAGTTTTGAACTTTACAATCATGTATGCTAGAAAAACAACAAATATTGGCATACTAAAAAGTCCCACTTGCGCCAATGTCCAATTTTCTGTAAAACTACCAACAATATTTCCAGAAACGAAACTTAACAAAAATAAAATTATACCTAATGTAATGAGTATAATTTGTCTTCTTACTGAAGGAACTGATTTTCTGTATTTTTTAATTGCAAAAATCAGAATCCAAACAGTGTAGATAATTTCAACAAAATATACATAATAAGTGGCAATAAGACCTTCAGTAGGTTCTCTGAAGCAATTTGTTAAATTAAAGTCTACAAGAGAAAATTGTGTTGGTAATAGGACAATAATTGGTAAGAGTAAAGAAAATACCCCGATCTTTTTTTTAAAACTTATATCTTTTTTTTCAATAAAAACATCTATAAAATAGACACAGAGAGCATAGATAAGGGGTTCAATAATTAGCATTGCAGACCAGAAAAACATTATAAAATAGTCTTTTTCGTTTGCCCACAAAATAAGATCAAAAAATACCCACAGAGAAAATAAAAACATTATCAAAGATAATAATCTGTTAACAAGTTGATTCTTCCCTTTCAAAAGCACAAATAATCCAACAACGAGAGCTAGGATAAGTGCTAAAAAGTGTGAATAATAAATTAAAGTACCAAAAACATTATTAGAAAATATTAAAAACCTAGAAGTGTCCCACTGGCACATATCTATAAATGTCTGAATTGATGTTTCCATTTTTTATTCTTCTTCTAAAGACTCATTAAATGCTTTTTCGTCTGTGACGACAGCAAAATCTTTTAATATTACATAACGATAATAAGTCGCCACTAAAGATATCATAACTAAAAAAGCGAATATCCCGAAAAAAATTTTAGATTTATTATCTAACATATAAATGTATTATACATTATAACTCCTTTTTATAAAATTTAGCCATGCTACCCTGAGTTCTTTAAGGTTTTCAAAATTCGTTATATTAAATTTTTTAAAAACTCGTCTAAAATACTTAGGCATGTGTTGTATAGAGTGATTGAAGGTTTTTTTAGGTAAAAACTGCACTGACTTTATAATTTTTCTGCAATTTTTTGAACCACAATTACATTTAATATTCCAAAATATATCAGCTTCATCGAAAGAATAATCAAAAGTTACTTCTTCACCTTTTTTTATATTACAAAGTGCAACTACAGTAACTTTTCCCTTAACCGCTGAATTAGGATTACAAGAATGATTAAAATACAAAGCATACTTAACAGGATCTATCCATTCATTTTTTCCTACACCTATCCAATTAAATCCAGCAACTTTAGCACTTTCTTCACTATCAATTAAAAAATGGACTTTTTTACCTTTTATTATAAAAACTATCTCACCTTTTTTAATATCCCCTTTAGCAAAAATTCCCTTTCCGTGCGTCTTGCTTTCTCCGATATATATTTTCATAAATTAATAATGTCTTATAAGAAAACCAACATCTTTCATTATACCTTTTTTCTTCAAAAGAAGAATAAAAATTATTATAAGATCAGAAATAAGCATATATATAGGATATATAAGTATTGCAAAGGTAAATCTTTCAACTGCGAACATATTCAAACTATCTGCCAATCCAGTACCAAACCAAGCCCAAAAATCTTCTCCCTCTGGTCTCAGGTATGATTTTTTGATTGTTGGGACAATAGCAAAGGAATCAATAGCGAGATTTGTAACAAGCGCAACTACAGGGTTATTGAATATAATCCAAAGAATAATACTTAAAATTGCTCCACCCAAACATATCAAATCCGTTTTGTCATTCAAACCACCCTCTCCGTATTTCAAAGATAAAATAGCTATTGTCAAGGGACCAAAAAATTCAACATAGGGTACCCATATAGTATTTTCAGCTCCAGAAAAATGATAACTTAGTGCAAGAACTAAACCCATAAAAGCCCAAATCCACCATGTAGCCCTGTTGGGTTTTGATTTGCCTCTGAATATTGAAATTACATAAACTACATAAGCCAAAAAGGCAATTATTCCGGCAATGATTCCTAAAACCACTTTTACATCCAGCATGGATGCTACTATAACATATTTATTAGAGAAAAAGCACTAGATCCCTTTAGAGAATAAGGTCACTCTCTTTAAGAGATGAAAAATAAATATTTACCAATGCCCACAAAAATGGTACCCCTAGAGCTATAAAAAACCATTGCATGGGGATATTATAACAGGTTGGTTAAAAAACTACCCAACTTTTCTGACCCCAAAATATGAAGCTCAGTAATAACACACGTCATAGTTTACGATAGCTTAAGAATTATTTTGCCTAAATATTAAGAATCATTTTTTTAAGTCGAACCATAACCTGACGATGTATTGCTTCAGAACTATGGACTGTCATTCTGACATATCCCCCATCTTTCGACTCTCTATGATCATCTAAATTAAGACAAAGAAGTCCACTTTTTAATAAATAATTATAGATTTTTTTGTTTTTATGTTTAAAAAAAATACAGTTAACTAAAGATTCTTTGATGATTATTTCTGGATTTGATTTTAAAATATTAACCAATTGATTTTTATGACCGATAATTTTTAATTTTAACTCTTTTATTAACCCTTCGTGATCTAAAACACTAAATAAATAGCATTCTGCGAATGATGAGATAGGAAAGGTAAGATTTTTTTCTTCTAATTCAAGCAGTAATTTCTTTCTACCCGTGGCAAAACCGATACGAAGCCCCGATAAACCATAAATTTTACTAAAAGTTGAGAGAACAACAAGATTATTATACCGATGACATTTATCTATCATTGAATATTTTTTCCAATTAGACAAAGTAAAAATACCAGCTTCGTCTATAAGAAAAATTACATTAGGAAATTTACGTAGAAGTTTTTGTATTCTCACGGCTTCATAACTATTACCAGAAAATAAATTGGGATTTTGCAACCAAACAATATCGTAATTGTTATAATCACAATTAAACAAATTTTCCTCTTTTATACAAACTTTCTTTCCATGAAAAGTTTCTCGCACACGATAAAATAATGGAGTCACAAAAGCAACCTTATAATTTTTTAGCTCTATAATATCGTTTAATCGAATAATTAATTCTTCACTACCACTGCCAAAAACTAAATTGGTTTTTATATTAAAATGGTGTTTTATTTTTGTTTTTATTTCATTATAATCACTTGAGGGATAATGAGACGCTAGATTAAGAATATCCAGTTTTGTTATTTTGGGATAAATTTTTGAATAGCGTTCATCAATATTACTAGTGAGAACACAACTAATAATATTTTTAAGGTGAATTTTTTGTAGTTCAAAATAGTTACTATTCATATTTTTATTTTTAATGTAAACCTTTTCTAAATTCACTATTTACAATATTTTCTGCATTTTCTCCTCTATTTTTTAAAACTAAATGCTCATTTTCTATAATATATTCCGAACCATCATTTAAGTTAAATTTCTTATCACGAAACAGCTTCATCATCCATTTATCGCAATAATGTAATTCGTCTTGATAATCACCAGTTTGAGGATATCCTTCAATAAAACCATTCAGAGCTTTATTGTCAATATAAATCCAATTTTCTGCTTCTAGTTTAGGATCAATTCCTAATAATCTAATCAGATTCCCATCATAACTTTTACGTTGGTAAGCTTCTACAACTTTAGGCAACCATATGGCAGGTTTTGAACGACCTGAGATTTTAAAATAACGAACACCTAATTTTTTATAAAAATCCATATCTTCTGGACGAATAATACCACCTGCAAGCAGAAATTCCGCAGGATTTTCGATCTTTTGAGTATTACATGTGGTATGAAAAGGATGATCTTTAGTTTCTTGTGCTAAATATTTATAATGTGTTTCTCGGTTGGGACACCTTCTAAGACAACTTTCTGTAGATAATAATTCTATTTCTATGTTATGTTTACTTGCCATCTCTACCAATTCTTTAAGGGTAATAAAATCTTTACCACAATCATGGTGTGGAACTAGGCGACTCGGTTTAAAACTTAAATATCTTTCGAGGTCAACGACACTTTTTACTCCAGCAATAGTAGAAATATGGATAGGAATTTTAGAACTAATTTCGCGAACGATACCCATTAATTCTGGAGATGAAATTGTAACCGCATCTGGACGGAGATCATTTATGACCCATTTTAAATATTCATCAAGTTTAATGCGTTGTTTCTCATCTTCTAAACGAAAAGGTGCATTTAATAGATATGTAAAATTTAACCCTTGTTCTCGTAAATAAGATCTAAAATCACATGCTTCTTCTCGACTAACTTGAGGAACACTTTCCCTGGAACGACCATGTCCAATAGGTCCTCCATCGGGTAAAACTCCATAAACTTCAACCACTTGAGGACCATCAATTTCTTTGTTTTGTCTAATGATTGTATTTATTGTTTCTTTATTCCAGTGACACGGTATAGTAATACTACTTTTATTTGAACTGTCCATAATTTTAAGTTAGACGTAAATTAACTTTTAATAGCATAATTTATTTATTACCATATCTGGGCTTATCTTTCATATCATTTTTTCTTGGCGATAAAATGAATAAATTGTGTTTCCTCTCCTAAAATAGTTTCTGAAGTTTTTTTTATTTCAACTATTTCCAAATTAAGAAAATCACACAAAGATTTTATTCCATCTTCCGACCATACCCTACGAATATGGCCATCTATATCTTCATATAAATTTTTGCCAACTTCAATTGACCTTTTAATTTTAAAATCTTCTTTTGTTTTGCCTTCAATCATCACCACTCCGTCTTTGTTTAAGTGTGAAACAAGCCATTGAAGAAATGAAATAATTTTATCGTCATCTAAATGAAGCGCAGAACGACTATAAAAAGCATCATAACATTCTTGGTTATTAAGTAATTTAGGAATTTCTTCAGCATTAGCAACAATTGGCATCATCTTATCTATAGTTCCATCTTTAACTGCGGCATCAACGAAATTCTTAATTGCTTCTGCTGAGATATCAACTCCAACTATTTTGTTTTGATTTTCTCTTGCAAAATATCTTGCATCATTTCCGCTCGCGACGCCAATTTCTAAAACCGTACCTCCTGGTTTTATGTATTTCATATAATTTATTGCAAATTCATTCGGCACTCCCTCTACTTCACTCGCCCTCTTTCCTTTTTTATGTAGTCCATCCCAATATTCTTGTTGGTTTTTGTTTAATTTTTCATTCATAAATTTAAATTTTTCATAATAACTTTTTTTTAATTCAACATTATTGAAATATTCCCCGTTTACTTATCCAACGATTTTTCTTTATTTCATTATATTTTGTTTCAGTTTGGCAAGCAAGTTTACAAAGGAAGGGTTGCACAGAGACGGTTTTTTATTTATAATTAGCAATGATGAAAATACATCTTTCGACCCACAACCCAGGTAAAATAAAAGCCGCAAAAAGTGTTTTTGATAAATACAATATAGATATTTTGTTGGTTGAAAAAGAATATCCAGAAATACAAGCAGATTCTAGCCTTGAGGTTGCAAAGTATTCAGCAATTCAAGCTGCAAAAGATCTTGGTGTCCCTGTTGTGCGAGAAGATCACAGTTTATTCATCAATGCGCTTAGATTTCCTGGTCCATATACCAATTATTTTGAAAAAAAGATACCTCCCTCTATATTACTTGAATGGCTAAAAAATTATGATGATCGAGATGGATTTTTTGAAATTGCTGCAGTTTACGCAAAACCAGATGGATTTTTTAAAGAATTTATCTATCAGGTTCCAATCACCATAGCCTTGAAAGAGAAAGGAAAATTGCAAAAAGGCTGGGCTAGGGTGTTAATGTTAAAAAATGACAAAAGAACATTTGCTGAATATCCTGAACAAGAAAGATTATCTGTTTGGAATAAAAATTATCAGGCTATTGCCATGTATATTAAGAACGATATATGATTTTCATTGTAGGTGCTCATGCTACAGGTAAGACACATCTAGCAGATATAATCTGTCAATTTAATTTTACAAAAATTGACTTAGGTCCTATTCTTAGTGATATTCATAAAAAATCAGGGAATAATGGATCTTTTGCTGAATGGATTAATGAAGGAGAAAAAAAATTTGGAAAAAACTTTACTGATGATTTACTTGTGAATGAAATTAAAAACAAAATAAATAGTTTGGATGATACTTTTAAACCGATTGACTTTATTATTATAGGAAGTCGTTCAATAACCGGTTTGAGATATATTATGGAACATATCGGGCAATATAACAATAAGAACAACAAAGTTATTTTTTTAGAAGCGCCATTTGCTCTTATGCATGAACGCTATAAAAAAAGAGAAAGTGCTGATATTACAGTTGAACAGTTTGAAGAGATTCTTGATAGTGATAGAAGAATGGGCCTTGAAGAATTGCGTCAAGTCGCTGATTTTATAATTATTAATGACTCAACACTTGAAAAATTGTCTGACCATGCTCTAAGTCTTTTAAGAAATAAATTAAATTATAAATTATCTGAAAATATATGGAAACCAAAGTTAAATATAAAATAAATCCTTTTTTAAAAGTTGGTACAGTGACTAACAAAATTGGTGGCATTTATCCCATTTTTAATCCTTCTATTAATTCAATCGACATTAAATTTCCAAGCAGGTTAAATGCAATGGCGATAGATCCTAGTCTGATTCTGCCTAACAAAAAGGGTATTTATAGAGCAGGAGAGGTAGTTTTCTCAATAGGGTTATATAGAATAATTCATGTTGAAAGGCGTCCCGGAGGGCATATTGAAATCAGTAATCGCTCAAAAAGAAGACCTTTAATTTTACATGCTGCTTTGTTAATGAAAAAAGCATTATCTTTTAGTGAAGGATTATTTATTGATGTTGATAACCAAAATGAAATAAAGCATGCAGGACTTGGTTCTAGTAGCGGGCTTATCGCTGGGGTAGCATGCGCAATAAATGAACTCTACGGTTCCTTGATTTTACCCCAAAAGTTAGTAAGGTATTTGGCGCAAAATCATGGAGAAGAAATAGAATTTAATAATGAATATTTATGTCCCGTACAATGTCTAGGCGGCGCAGCGGCAGCGGGTTTGTTTAAGGCCGGCATGATTGTTATTGCCGGTGAAAGCATTGTTATAGCAACATCTGTAATACCCAAAAAATATAAAGTTATCATCGGGATACCAAAGGATTATGTTCCGTTGGATTCAAAAAAGTTGTTCGAACTAGAAACTGAAAATATTGAAAAATTTATTAATACAGGGAAAAAAATGGGTGATAAGATAGCATATAATGTCTTGCATAAGATGTTACCAGCAATGATTAATGGTGATTTATCTTCAATAGGAGATGTTATTTATGATTATCGGTTCAATATGGGGAGTATCGATAATTGTTCTTTTTCATATCCTAAAGTAATTGAATTATCAAAGAAATTATCTTTTCTAAAGAAAGACAAATTTACTCCAATTCTTTCACTTTCGTCTGTTGGACCCAGCTTTTTTACTATTTCAGAACATGTTACCTATTGCAAAAATTATTTTGAGAAATTGGGTTTATCTACTATTGTTACAAATATTGAAAATAATGGATATGAAATAATAAAAACGAGATGAAAAAATCTTATTGGCACCAAAAAGCAGTTGTAAATGCATTTACGAATTATAAGCCATCGTTAGCTTTATCGCGATTTCTAAATAAATTATCAAATCCCAATTTAATAACTATTTTAGATCTTGGTTGCGGAGGTGGTAGAAATACAGAAATGATTTTTAAAAAAGGATTCAATGTCTATGCATGTGATAATTCAACTGCGATGGTTCAACAAACAAAAAGACGCATGAGTAAAATTATTCAAAGAAAAACTATTAAGTTAAATATTGCCAAGGCGACAATGATAAAGTTGCCTTATAAAAGTAATTTTTTTGATGTTGTAGTTTCAATCGGTGTATTTCATAATGCTACTTCGGTGGATATGCTAAGTAGGACCATAGGAGAAGCCAGCAGGGTTTTGAAACATAAAGGGAAACTCTATCTAAATATTTTTTATGAATTTAGAAATATGACAGGTGCCAAAAAATTAAATACCACCAACGTCTATTTAGCAAGTAGCGGTTTAAAAATGACATTACTGAATCGCAAGGACCTCTTGCGTATTTTTAAAAATTTTGGATTCAAGTTATGTTCAAGCGTGAGGTTGTATAAAAGAAAATTAAATGTTGGTGATCGTGGGGTATTTCGTGCGGTTTTTATAAAAAATTCCAAATAAAAAATTACTAGTTAAATAAATATTAATAGCCAATAGCTAATTCTTTAAAATATGTTGGTGATTTTTAATTTCCTTCCTTGAAACACAAAGATATCACCTTTGTTTTTTTGTAGACAGGCTCTGGCAATAGGTGCTTGTGGAGTGATAGAAACAATATTTAGATTATTTATGTCTAATTCTTCTCCACCCCCAACGGGAACCAAAAAATAATTATCTTCTTCTGAGTTACCGCCAATTTCAGAAATTGCAAAAATTGCCCCTGGTGTAATTTTACTGTAAATATTAATTGGCATTTGCTTTAACAAAGAAATTGCTTTTTCTACTTCAATTTTTTTTGAGTCTAGACCAAGTTGAATAATTGAAAGCTGAGACTTACTTGTGTCTGAATGTGATTGATTTGCGCTTGGTGCATCTCTTGCCATTTCCCGCTTATCATCACGAGAAGTAATAAGCATTTTAAGGTTTGTTTCCAATCGTTCCACAAGTTGCTGTAAAACTTGTTTTTTCAACGACATTGAAGATTCTTGATCTCCTTGTAAATTGAATGATTCTGAAGGCATATAAATATAATTAAAATTATAATGTTTATATTGTACCAATAAACCCCCTAGACTCCAATAAGCAAGGATTATTATCCTTGCTATTTCTAACATTTAAAAACCAGTAAAAATTTCTTTTATTTTTTCCTGAGTATTTTTTAGTTGCTCATCAAAAAGCAAATAATCTTTTAATTGCGCAAATCACCACAGACCTAGGACTCGCAAGGACTCGCAAGGACAGTCCTTGCAAAAGTTGGAATATTTGGTTTATTGAGTGGAATGTATTTCATAATTTTAAGCTCTTAAATATGGGATCAAGTTCAATAGCCTTTTTAAATGATTTAATATCGGGATGTTTGGGAATATTAACAAACAAAAGAGCGGCTAAAGTTGCATTTCTCATGCGAATAAACAATGATAACAGTCTTTTTTCCACACTACTCCTTTTGAGATATTTTATATAGCCTTTATTATATTGCTGTAAAATCTTTCCATGGATAGACAATGGGTTAAAAAACAACCACCACCACAGCGAAAAAGCGCTGTCTAACACCAATGGTTGATATGACAGGTCATCAAAATCCAAAATACCGCGTATGTGTTTACCTGAAACAATAATATTATTACTATCATAATCTAAATGAACAAAACCAGCTGGCAAAGATAAAATTTCTTTCTCATTATCTTTAATTTCAACTAATATATCTTTAACAATTTCTTTAAATTTTAGCTTTAGAACTTTATCAGATATTTTTTCCACAGCTTTTACTTCTTCATTCTTAAGCCAATCAGTCATTTTTTTAAAAGATAATTTTAGTTTTAGTTGTGATTTTATCTGTTTTTCAAGTTTATGCATCTTTGATTGGAATTCAGCAAATTCACAAATCAATTGGTATTCATTAGATTTTAAATGATGACCTTTTATAAACTCCATTAAAATAACCTGCCAAGAATTTTTTTTTGAATCAATAAACTTAGTTAAAATTTGATTTTTTTGGTTTTCTAAAACTAAGGGAATTGGAACTCCTGCTTGTCGAAACTTTGTCATTGTTTGTAATTCATTCAAAATTTCTTTATCTCCATGAATTTCACGCTGATACACTCTCAATACATATTGCTTATCATTTTGATCCAAAACAAAAAATGATGAGTTTATAATCCCATCTTTGATAGATTTTATAACCTTTGGCTTCAATCCGTACAAGGCTAAAACCTTTTTAACCTCTAATTTTAAACCTAGAAATTTTTTATCCATATAATATCTTTCAATCCTTTTATAATAGCAAAAAATAGTTTTTATCTCTATTCCAGCTTAATACTTGAATATGAACCACTTTTAAACTATAGTAAGCTCACAAGGACAGTCCTTGCGAAAATTTTGCGAAAATTCAGTTTTTTCACATGATATAATTCCACAAAATGATTATTTTCATTAATGGCTCAATAAATTCAGGTAAAACTACGGTCAGCAAACTACTTGTCAGCCACTTTCCAAAAACTGCATTAATTGAGTTAGATGATATTCGCGATATGTTCAGCTGGATGCCACTAGAAGAAGCAATACCGATTACTATAAATCTTGGTATTAATTTAATTAAAGATTTTGTGAAAAAAAACATGTCGGTTATTGTTTCTTATCCATTATCTCAAAAGAATTACGATTACATCACGAATAAATTAAAGGACACTGAAGTTAAAAAATATTTTTTTACACTTGCGCCAAAATTAGAAAAGATTCTTACTAACAGAGGGACAAGAAAGCTGACCAAGTGGGAAGAAGAAAGAATTAAGCATCATTATGATATCGGCATTCATAATCCGTCGTTTGGAATAGTTATAGATAACACTGATCAAACACCGGAGGAAACAACGAAAGAAATATTGGGAAATATAAAATAATTTTATGAAACAGGAAAATGAAAAAATTTATTGCACCCTCTATTTAGTCCGTCATGGAGAGACAGAATGGAATGTAAAAAATATAAATCAAGGTCAATCTGAATCTTATCTAACTGAAAGAGGTATAGAGCAAGCTAAAGAAACAGCTGAAAGACTCAAAGATATTAAATTCGATGCAGTTTTCTCATCAGATTTAGGTCGTTGTACAAGAACTGCAGAAATTATAAAACTTGATCGTGAGCTTATTGTCCAAACATCAAAACTTTTAAGAGAAAGGGCACATGGACGCTTTGAAGGACAACACGATGATGTAATGAAGAGCACTCTAAAAGACAAACTAAAAGAAAGGGAGAGTGTGTCAGAAAGTGAATATGATTCATTTAGACTCGCTCCTGATGTTGAAACCACCGAAGAAGTCATGACTAGATTTTTGATTGAATTAAGAGAAATAGCTATTGCTTATTCAAACCAAAAAGTTTTAGTTGTAACTCATGCAGGTTGTATTAAAAATTTTTTGATAAAATTAGGATATGTAAAAAGGGTAGATTTGCCGGGAGGATCTTTTAAACAAGGAGGATATGTGGTAGTTGACTCCGACGGAGTAGATTTTTTTATAAAAGAAGTTTGGGGTATTAGAAAACCAGAAGGGGGTGAATAAAAAAACGACACGTGGTTTTTTCTATTTTATTTATAAAATGTGGAAAAAATATTTTAAAAAACATGAAAAAAGAAAACCAAGAAAGCAGTTAGTACGCGCCGTATCTTTTTGCGCAAATAAACAAAATGCCCTTGACTTGGGTTCTGGCACTATGATTGAATCAAAATACCTTGCAAAGAAAAAATTTGACGTTGTCGCCATTGACCACTCCCCCGAAACTTTGAAATATACAAAAAACCTTTCCGAAAAGATTGATTTTAAAAACATTTCTTTTCAAGAATATAATTTTCCAAAAAATACTTTTGATCTAATCAATTCTCAATTCTCGCTTCATCTTTATGGCAAAAAAGGTTTTAATAGTTTCATTAAGAAAATAAAAAACTCTTTAAAACCCAAAGGTATTTTTGTAGGTCAGTTTTTGGGAATAAAAGATAGTTGGAATATAGGACCCGTTCCATTCCCAGCATATGATTATGTTTTTCACACAAAAAAACAGGCTCTTGATCTATTATCTGACTTGAAAATTTTAGAATTTACAGAAGAAGACGAAGATGGAAAAACTGTTTTAGGTAAAGCAAAGCATTGGCATATATTTTATTTTATTGCTCAAAAAAGATAAACTCAAATTCTTTAAAAATTTTTTCAATCTACGAGGAAATGATTCCGTCTTTTTTATTCTTTTTGTTATATAATGACATGTAATTAATTTGATATGACATTTAACGAAGAAGATCAAATTGAATATTCCGCAGATACAATAAATCATGAATCAGCTGGTGGTTTTGTATTTTTTGAGTCGCCAAAAGATCATCAACTTTTTGTAGCATTACTGCGAAAAGCCGAAGGGGGGTATGTTATTCCCAAGGGGCACATACATAAAGGAGAAGCACCCAATAAGGCGGCTATTCGAGAGGTAAAAGAGGAGCTTAATCTTAACTCTGATCCGGAGATTATTTCCAAAATAGGAACCGCTAGCTACACATTTAAGTTAGAGGATAGCGACGCTATTCATAATAAAAATGTACAGCTGTTTGTTTTTCAAATGCTTAATAAAGCGGATATATACCCGCAAAAAAATGAAGGTTACGAATTTGCGGAATGGGTACCATTTGAACAAGCATTAGATCAGATGGTTTTTGACAAAGAAAATCTTCTGAAAGCTAGAGAACATTTTAAAGTTCGCAAGGACAATTAAAATTACAAAGAATTCACAAAATCTCGAATAATTTCCGATTTAAAAAACTTTTCTTGAAAGTGTGTCGCTGACGCAATCTGTTCATCTGTCAAAATAACCCCATCCGGTATCACAATCAATTTATCATCGTCATCATCGGTGCGATGAATAACTGCTACGCATTTTCCCGTAAAAGTTTCGACAGGTTCATTAACTCCAAGAACGTATGCGTCTAGTTCTTCGCCGTCATCGGAAATTGTATTCGGGATAAAACCGTAGTTGAGTTCATATTTCCAATCATACTTTGGATGTTTCGAATTTAATGGTCTGTCAATCGTTACCTGAACGATTTTTCCAATAAAATCAGACGCTCTGGATTTCTTGTTAGTCCTGGTGATATCCATATGTTTTATAAAATAAATATGCTGATATTCTACCACAAAAAATCTATAAATCGTCGTTCAATATTGAATTGTTTTAATGAAATAGTTTTTGGCATAAAAATTCAATAGCAATATGTAAATTATATACTCATGCTAGTAGAAAAAAGAACTAACAACGGCACCTAAGGTGCTGGAGACATATTTTCCACAACAATCACTTCACCATCTTGAAGTGTTTTATAGGGCATACTTTTTTCTTTAAAATACTCAACTTCTTTTTCAACTAATTCTGATTCGGGGTGATTTGATTGATAATGAACTGCAACATTGTATGGAATAAGTCCTAAACCATTCCAACTAAAATTTGGAATATACCCTTCTGGAACCACATTAGGATTATCAACCAATTCCGCGCCACGTAGGGTTGGTGTAGCCACACAAACTGCCGCACTAAACCCCGCATATATTATCTGATCATTTATAACAAATTCTTTTATAAGGATTTCAAAACCACTTTGTTCAAAAGCTCGCTTGAGAATAAAAGTGTTACCACCGTGTATCCAAACCATTCCAATGCCTTTTAAATACTCTCTGAGTTCATCTTTCTTGCCAAAATAATTTCGCAGGTCAAGCCCTCTAGCTTCAAAACCAAGTTCATTCAACTTCTCAATCTGCGCAAGTAAACTATTGTGTTGACGTTCTTTATCGCCAAAATCTACAGCATTCATTATAACTGCAACCTTTTTATTACTCCCAGCTAATTCGGCCAATTTTTCAGGATGATTACCGAATTTGTATGATGAAAGATATAGTTTCATTGAGGGTTATTATATCACTATTTCTACTCTCCTCCCTAAAAGCAAGCAAGAATAGTCCTTGATATTTCTACATAAGATTTATTGTCACAGGTTTTCTGTGCAATAAATTACCTAACTAAAAAAATACTTCAAGCTTTCCATGTCCAATTCTGCTTGAACTGCAATCGACTTTATGGTTTTTGGTGCCAATATTTTTCCATGAAATGGAACAACGACTCGCAAATACAATTTCATCGGATGTCGTAAATGAATATGGCTTCCTTTTATATGATGAATAATAAATCCTGCATTTTGCAAAATTTTAACAACTTGCTTTGCTGTCAGCCTTTTTAAGCGAGGCATAAACTCTATACTGAAACGGAAAGCCTCATGCTTGCTATGTCATTTTCGACTGGCATTTTTATTTTTTCGCTTTTAAAACCTTCAAGGTAACATTGAATAGCTTCTGTTGCCATCGCGCGCGCGTCATCAAGATTTTTACCCTCAGTCACTAATCCTGGAAGCGCAGGAACAAGGACGGTGTAGCCACCATTTTCGTTTCTCTCAAAAACTGCTGTATAGTTATATATTTGTTTCCTCATGTTTTCATTCTAACATATAGAAAAATAGGATGCAAAAAATTTACCCCCCCCTTGCAATTTTCTAATTTATTTGGTATAATAGCTTTATGAAAAATACATACATTGTGGCGTTAATAATCTCAATAACAGTGGTAGGAATTGGTGCATTCACCATGAAAACCAATGACGCTTTTGCTCAGTATTACGAAAACAGAATCCCGTTTACACCTAAAGCGCAATTTGTTAACAAAACAAAAACAGACAGAAAATTTCCTCCTTATGAAATAAACGGAAACAGTAAAATTTTCAGGTCGCCACTCATGTCCGAAAGAATTTTTGTCAATCCGGCAACAAAAAATGTAAACACTAGTAATTTCAAATTCCAATCTACAAATACAAATTACTACGCTCCAAATAGTGTATATAAAATCAAAGCTTCAACAAAATAAAAAGATATTTAACAAAAAAAAAAGACCGGGTTAACCCGGTTTTTTTTGATGCGGACAGAGTGGGATTCGAACCCACGGTTCTTTTAAAGGAACGGCGGTTTAGTAAACCGCTGGTTTAAACCACTCACCCATCTGTCCTTAAGATGTTCCGAGTGTAGCATAAAAAATTAAAAAATACATGGAAAAGTACAGATAATGTGTTAGAGTAATTACGTAATTAAATATGTAATTAATTACGTATGGAGCCGTGTCAGAGTGGTCTAACGTACCTCTTTGCTAAAGAGGCAGGGGCTTCAAAACCCCTCGGCGGTTCGAATCCGCCCGGCTCCGCAAATTTGAACGTAGTGAAAACTGCGGAACGGCCCTAATATACTCAAGTATATTAGGGAGGATTCGAACGGCGAAATGTAAAATTTTCAGCAGAAAATTTTATGAGTCGGTGCCCAGACAAATTTTTTGTGACGACAATAAATTTAGTCGAGGGAGAAATTCCGCCCGGCTCCGCCAAAATATCATTCTTTGTTAGACCTTATTTTTCGCCACACGCAGACCTTTTTTAACTATTTTGTTTACATCTTTCCACTCGTCCTTTAATTTGTCAGCAAAAGATTTTATTTCCTTCTCATGCATTTTGTATTGTTTAGCATAATTCTTTGAAATCACATCCACTGCCTTGTGATACAAAGGAACAGAAACTTCTTTGGCTTTTTTAACTTCACTCGCTACTTCTTTCTTCATTTTAACCAAAAGCGCTCCCGCTTTCTTCTGATGCACTTTCGCCTTAGGACCAAAAAGATAATACGCTCCGGCGCTAGCCACACTCGCCGCCACTACCCCCGCCCCAATTGCCATTTTTTTACCTGTAGACATTTTTTTATTTTTCATAGTATTTGTATTTAACTTTATAATTTATTTTAATTTTGATTTTTGTGAAACTTTCTTTTTTTTCTTAAAGAATTTAGTAAGAAATTGAAACAAGCCACTTTCTCTCACCTCTTCCAAAATCTCCTTTGTGGTATCTCCAATATTATTTATATCTTCTTCTGCTTTATCCATAATCCTAGAGAAAGTACAACTTACACGAATAAGGTAAAACAAAAGTATAGCCACCATTATTCCTAAAATGATAAATCCGACCGAAGAGATAAAAAAGAAGACTTGTGATTGTAAAAGCGAGTTCATGAGTATATTATAGCACAATATGGAGCTCCACGACAAACTTGAATTAAAATTCCGTTTAGACATAAACCAAAAGAAAGCCCTGCACCGGTTGAAACTTTTCTCCGTATCGGATTTGCTTTTTCACTTCCCTGTTCGATACAGCGATATCAGTGAAGTAAAGAAAATTTCTGAATTAGTCCCGGGTGATATGGCGACAGTCTACGGAAAAGTTTCAAATCTAAAAACTAAAAAGGGATTCCGGTCAAAAATTCCTATGGCGGAAGGCACTATTGAAGATCTTTCCGGTAAAATAAAAATTACTTGGTTCAATCAGGCATATCTAGCCAAAATGATCCACGAAGGCGACACGGTGAAGCTGACTGGCAAAGTAACGGCGAGCAAGAGTGGGACATACTTAGCCAACCCAGAATTTGAAAAGATGCTGGATATGCCGATCGACTCGCACAACACGCTCTTTCGTCAAAGGGCATCTTTGACAAGCATGTCAAAGATGCCCTTTGACATTGGACTTTCCTATCCCATTTACGCGGAAACTCGCGGAATAACCAGCAAGTGGTTTTACCACGCAATAGAAAAAATACTGCGAGAAAAGACGTTGGATAATGTTTTAGATTATATTCCCTCAGATATTTTAAATAGATATCATTTGCCTATGCTCAAAACAGCTCTTGTATGGATTCATAAGCCCAAAAATGCGAAGGACGCGGAATCAGCCCGCAAAAGATTCGCATTCGAAGAAGTCTTCTGCATCCAGTTGGAACGTCAGCATGATAAATTTGAATATAGGAAAAATAAATCTTTTCAAGTAAAAACAGATAATAAAAAAACAGGAGAATTTTTGGAACGCTTTCCTTGGGGGCTGACTAATTCGCAAAAAAAATCCATTGAAACCATACTGGGAGATATGGCAAAATCTTTTCCGATGTCGAGACTCCTCGAAGGCGACGTCGGTTCAGGAAAAACCGCCGTCGCGGCCACAGCCGCATATACTGTGGTAAATACTAGACCCTTCGACTTTGCTCAGGGCAAACTCCAAAGCTTTGGGAGTTTGCAAGTGGCCTACATGGCGCCCACAGAAATTCTAGCGACTCAGCATTTTGAATCTTTTATACAGTATTTTTCACCCCGCCCAGAAACGGGCGGGGCAAGCATTCCCATAAATATCGGGCTCATCACCGGAAGCGGTTGCCGAAAATTTCCCTCAAAATTAAATCCTGAAGGATTCACCACCATCTCTCGCGCGCAACTTTTGAAATGGGTAGCTAATGGAGAAATACCTATCCTGATCGGCACTCATGCTCTTATTCAAAAAACTGTTAAATTTAAAAACCTAGCGCTAGTTGTGATTGATGAACAGCACAGATTCGGCACGGCGCAAAGAAGAAAATTGGTCAGAAAGGATACAAAAGGAAACATAAGCGCTCCACACTTACTTTCGATGACAGCCACCCCCATCCCCCGCACGCTTGCGCTCACTATCTATGGAGATTTGGATTTGTCATTGCTTAATGAAATGCCTCCGGGAAGAAAACAGGTAATTACAGAAATTATTACGCCAAACAAGCGCGCAGAAACTTATGAAAAAATTCGCTCTGAATTAAAAAATGGTCGGCAACTTTACGTGATTTGTCCGAGAATTTTTGAGGCGGAAAGCGAAGGAGGAGATGTTCCCGAGCGAACCCTTGGAAGGAGCGACGGCGACGGACAGAGAAAATTTTCAGCAGAAAATTTTCGTGGTGAGTCCGGGAATATCTCCTCCTTCGCTAAATTGGAAATGAAAGCGGTCACCACTGAGGCTAAAAGACTCAAAAAAGAAATCTTTCCTGAATATGAAATAGGCATCTTGCACAGTAAGATGAGTAAGGAAAAAAAAGAAGAAGTAATGCAAAAATTCACTGAAAATAAAATAAACATTCTTTGCGCCACATCCGTGGTAGAAGTCGGAGTAAATGTCCCTAACGCCACCGTCATAATTATAGAAGGCGCAGAACGTTTTGGTTTGGCGCAATTGCATCAGCTTCGCGGACGTGTGATCCGAAGCACGCATCAAGCTTATTGCTTTATTTTCGCGGAAGCCAAAAGTGCTAAAACGATGGAAAGATTAAAAGCATTAAAAACCGCTAAAAATGGTTTTGAACTGGCAGAACTAGACCTCACCCTTCGTGGCGCGGGAGAGCTCGGAGGCACCAAACAATGGGGCATCACTGACCTCGGAATGGAAGCGATTAAAAATATCAGAATGGTAGAAGCCGCTCGCACGGAAGCCATTCGCTTAATCGAAGAAGACCCGGAACTCACTAAATATCCCCTTTTGAAACAAAAAGTTCACCAAAAAGCGGGTGAATTCCATTTCGAGTAATTCAAAAGTTGTCATTTCACTTCATCCAAGATGATTTTTTCTGCTGCCTCCGGGTCAAATCTATAATTATTCTCCAAATTTGTCTTTACTTCATTCGCTCTATCTATCGCATCTTGTCCTTTTTCGATTATATTCTTTCCATCCTTATCGCCAGTAAATAAATCCGTGCGTATAATAAAAGTGAAAATGATCACCAATCCGATCATAAGCAATAAAAGTCCTATGTATCCGCCGTTTAAGCTATTTTTGTTTTTTATATATACTATGTATTCTTTGAACATCTTGTCCTCTTATCTTAACCTTTGCGCGAACCTTTTTCGAGAATCAAATGAAGTAATGCGCACGCTCCGCGTGCATCATTTCTCGAAAGCAATTACTACGCTCTGATAATGTGGTAACTCAATGAACTCCGCCACGCGCGATTACGCGCGTCTGCCCTCGCCTCGCCACCGTTTCCATGCATATATTATTTCGCGGGGGTTTCTTTTGATTTGGTATGGGTGGCGGGCGAGGTCAGGTTTCTTCAAAGAAGAAACGGCGAAATTCAAAATACAAATTCAAATCATTGTCTCGGGCATTATACCATTTTTCTATTTTGGTGGTCACGCAAAGTTTTGAGGTGCACCCTCGGCATTCGCCTCGGGCATTTCCGCTAGGGCTACGAGTGCCTAGATGCCTATGAGCGGGCAAGCAAAATAACCGAACGGCTCAAATACCAGTAAATGAGCCGTTCACTCGATTGCCCGCAACTTCTTGGGGAGAGGAAGTTTCCTCTCCCCGGGTCGGGCTACTCTGGGATTACCCAGAGTTCTGCCCTCGCCATCCCCACTCTACGTTTTTCAATATTGTGTTTAGTGTGTAGCTTTCGCTTTCGAGAATGCATTTCAATTCGGGTCAGGCACTCGTCCTTTAGCCGTGGCCACCCTAGCGGAAATGCCCAAGGCGGAAAATGCAAATGCACTTGACCCACCCACCCATTCGCGTGCAAATTTTCGCCGTGAGGAAAAAGGGACGGCGACTCCCTTATTTATAAATCATCTTTCAATTCAATAGCTTCTTCTTCGTCTAGTCCTTCCGTATCCATAATTTCTTTTACATGTTCAGCTTCATCTTGATCCAGTCCGTGATTTTCCATAAGTTCCACAACTTCTTCGTCAATTTCTTCTCCATTTTCATTTTTAATTTCTTCATCCATTTTTTTATATTTCAGAATAAAATACTGAATGCCCAGTTTTTCCGTTCTGTTTTATTTTTCCTTCTTTCTCTAATTGTGAAAGGTATCTAGTTGCAGTTGCATCAGACACATGCAAAAACTTTTCTACTTCGTCGTTGGTGACTCGTGGTGAGCTTGTCGAACCATTTTTATTTTCAAACAAAGACATGACACGATCTAGTTTCTTTCTTTTTCTGAATTGAATCGCATTTCTAGCTGTGATTAGAAGTTCGCGAGCTAGATTAGATTTAGGTTGCTCACTCACAGGCTTCGCCTGTTCGTTTTGAGAAGTTTCCGGTTCTTTCAACGGCTCATTTACTGGTATTTGAGCCGTTGGAGGTTCAATAGCTTGGACGGGTTCAAAAACTGACTCAATTGAGGGTTCATTTGTCCCGTTAGAGGTAGGATTTGCTTGCATATCCGTTGGCTCTAATGGGATTGCTTCTTCTGGTGTAGGGGTAGAATTTGAGGGTGGTATATTAGTACTTTCATCACTAAAACCCTCCCTAGAAGCTTCCGGGGCTTCAGGAAGCACTTCGACAGGCTCGGAATCTATGGGTGGAATAGGTGCATCAGCCATAGGCTCTTGGGGGCTTGGTGGAATAGAGTTTTCTTCGGGAATTGGTTTTTGGGTTGTATTTTGTTCGTCGGACATATTATTTCCCTAATTCTTCTAAATTAATGAACGGATTGGTATATTCTATACCTTTTGGTATAAATCTAATTGATTCTTCATAACATTTTTTTGCTTCCTCTGGCTTACCCGTCTCAGCAAATAATACCCCAATATTATTATATATATTTGAGTAATGAAGATTAGACTTTAATACAAGATAAAAAGAACTAAAATATGCTGGGAGTATGTAGCGATTCATTTCTTGGTCATCATGTAAAGCAACACCCATCATTGGGTTGTCTTGAACAATTTTTTGTGCAGTTTCTCCCGTAGGAAATCTAAGTGCTCTTACTCTATCTTTAATAGCATTTTTATGAGCAATCCTCGTAGCTAAATCTACCCATCCTTCCTCTTTCTCGCCAGTATAATTAAAATCTCTTCCTTTTAAATTAGTAAATTGTAATGGCTCATTTTTAATCTCCTCATAAACTTTTTGTCCGAGTATTTCTAGTGCTGCGTTATAGTTTTTTAATGAATTTACTGTGTCCCCATTTAGCTTATATGTTAATGCCAAACTATTTAGTGTATCCACTATTTGAGTTCGAGAGATATTTTCTTTAGTTTGAATTACTATTTCTAGATACTTAATTGCTTTTTTATATTCTCCTTTCGTCTGGTAAATAATACCTAACTCAAAATTTAACTGACTGGAATCAGGATATTTTGAAATAGCTTTTTGGCAAACTTCTTCTGATTTATCTAAACGTCCCAACTTACGATTAACATGGACTAAAAAATACCAATAATCCATATCATCAATATATTCTGACTTAATCGATATTAAGAAACTTTCAGCGGTGGAATAATCTTTATTTTTTATATAGTACTCAAGTTGTTGATGGTGTGTATCTGTCATAAATTATTTTTATTTACACAACTTCTCCTAAACTAGAAACAAAAACTCCGACCGGCTCTTTCACTATTTTTACCTCAGTGATTACTAACGGTATGAAATTCTCGTCTGTTTTTGAAGACTTTTCAGGGTCGCCTAATTTGCAAGTAAGTGCTACTCCCTCAATTCTTAGTAATATTGGGGAATCAGAAAAATTAACAACAACTGGCTGATTAGTTTGTTTTTGTATTTGCTCAGTAAGCGCTAATTTATTAATAAGCTTAAACTCTTGAAAAATATATATAAACACTTTTAAAACTTCGTCATTAAAATTAAACGAGGCAACCATTCCATTTATGTTAGCTGTAATACTCGAAGTATGATCTGGATATAATATTAAATCTAATGGAACAAAACTATCCGTAATTACAATCTTTCCATTTTTGGGAAGCCCAGTGTCTTTTATAAAGGAACCAAAATCTTTTTTGAATATCATAATTTTTTTATTTGTAAATTATTTTTCATTAGTTCTTTAATAATTTAAAGAGTATAAATAATCCATCATCTCAGTAGCAAAATTACGAACATCTTCATCGTTATTTGAAGTGAAAATATGAGAATCAGAATTTAGATTATTCCTAAACCCATGAAGTTTTGTTTTTACTTCTTCTTTTCCCTCAAAAATTCCATCAATCATTTTTTCTAAACTACTACAATCTACTTTTTTATCTTGTATCTGTTTAGCAAAGATAGTTGGAAGGTATAAATTTTCTAAAAATGGCCTTAAATCCGTTTTTATAGATTCAGATTGTGATCTATTTATAAACTCATAAATTTTCATAAAAACTTTTTCATAATCACTCATAGTGTATACATTTCGTTCCGACAAAACTAAAGAACTAGTTGCATCATCTTTTTTGATTTTTAGATACTTTGTTGTTATCTGTGAATCTTTTGTAATTTCACAAAATCTTTTTATAAAATTAGGGTAATGAGTTAATATTATAATTTGACTGACTTGACTTATCGTTTCTTTAAAAAGATTTATACTATAAGTGGTTCTATTGTCATCAAAACTCGTCATTGGGTCGTCTAATATAATTACCATTTTCTCTTTTTCTGCTTGTTCTTTTAAGTCTATTTTAACCCAAAAAATAGCTAAGGCTAAAGTGCGTCTGTCTGATTCACTAAACACAGATTTTAATTGATCGTTAGATATTTTTACATTATGAAATTTTACTTTCAAAGAGTAGACGGGCATGTGTCCCTGATTATTAGTATCTTTTTCAAGGGTAAAATTCTTACTTCCAAGTTTTTTAAATAAATCATTTATTTGAGTAAAGTAATTTACTAAATACTGAGATTGATCTCCCTCCAAACGACTTTCTAACACAGAAATTTCTGCCTCTGATATAGTAATTTCTTGTTGTATTTTTATGTAATTAATACAATCTTGGTCTTGGTCAATTCTTGCCTTTTTATATTCTAATTCTTCAATTTCACTTATTAAAAAATCGACACCCTGCTGAATCGTTACGATATTTTCGTACTGTTTTTTAAAAGCTTTTATTTTTACCGAAAGTTCATCAATTATTTCTTTTATATTTATAAGGGATTGGTTATATTCAAGATATATTGTTTTAAAATGTGAAAAGTCAATAATGTCCACTCTCTTATATGGGCACTTACTTTTTAGATCTTGACTTGATTCTATGTTTTTTAATATTTTGCCTTTTTCAACACTTAAATCCTCTTCTTGTAGTAAATCTATGTTTGTTTGTAGTTCAATCAATTTAGCTTGAAAAATTTCGTCGCTTATAAATTCTTTGTATTTATTGAATCCTATTAGAACAGTTTGTAAAATTGTTTTTTGAGCGAAGGTAAAATTTTCAATTTCTCTATTTTTGCTTTCTAATTCTTTGTCAATTCTACTTATAAAATCATTGTAAACCTCATCGAAATATGAATCATAAATATTTATTAAATCTTGAGCATTATGAAGAAATTGACCACAAAACGGACAACCATCTTTTGTTCTATCCTTACAATAATGTAAGCCTGCTTTTATCCAATTTTCAGCGTTATCTTTAGAAGAAAAATTGTCAAATAAATGTTTATTTAGCTTTACTAATATATCTTCCTTAATACTTGAGTAGTCCTCTTGTAGTAAAGTATTTATCATTTCAAGTAATTCTATAATAGTAAAAGTTGGTAAATAAAATTCGTTTGGCTCCTGTAATTGCGATATCTTTTGTGGCTCCTTTAAACGTTCTTGTTCCTTCTGTAATGCGATTTTCTTTTGAGGCAAAATATTTTCAATATTATCTTTTTCTAACCCCACAATAGAAAATTCCAAGAATTTTATGATTTCAATATCTATCTTATCTTTTACGAAATTTGGTACTTTTGTCTTTAATTCTCTTTTTTTATCTCCTGTTTCTTTTTTCTTTTTTGCAATTTCTTTTGCAAGTTTTACGCTTTGCTCTCCAAGAATAAACTGGGTAAAGTTTTCCTTGTTTTCTCTTCCAATATTTAAACCAGTAAATAAATTTTTATGAATAAAATCAGTGTCAAAAACCTCTAAATACTTTGACAGATCATTTTGGGTCCAATTATCATGTTCAAACATGATATCGTTTTCTATCTCTTCTTTAACAGAAAAAACCACCTTCTGTTGTCCTGTCTGTGCTGGAATTGTTTTTCTATCTTGAATAATTTTAGGATCATTGTCTTTTAAAGATTGGAAAATATCTGTCAAAGTAGTTTTTCCATAAGTATTAAAACCATAGATAAAAGTTAGTTTTTCAAAACCCAAAGAAGCTCCATTTGTGAAATTGGAAAATGTACCTATATTTTTAATTTCTTTAATGCGAGCTATTTTCATAATTATTCTTCCCCTTCACCCAATTCTAATCTTTTTATCTGCGGCAAGGCCACCAATCCACTCAAATCACCATACATACCAACTGTATTAGTAATTACTTTTTTAATTTGTTTTTCTCTTTCTGACCAAATTTTTTCGTAAGCTAACCTTTCTTTCTTTAATCCGTTATCCATACCTGTAAAAGCTTCAACTATTGCTTCTACTCTTTGTTTAAACTCTATACCTGTTAAATAAGCGTAAAGTATTTCCATTTTATCATTTTTACCAACGGACATTGTTTTTTCCCTTGTTACAGATTCTAAATTTACTCGCAAGGCAGTTGCAAGAGCTGTAGCAAGTTTTATGTCACAAATCCACACACCATCACGAAAACCAAAGCCTTTAATGTCTCCTGGTAGCGTGATAGAAACTATAACAGCAATTTCAGCCTTCATAATCCTTTGATCATCTTTTAATTTTTGTATCCATCCTTCACTCCATGCTTTGGTCTTTTTTGATTCCCACACAATTTGACCACAATATTTACCAGATTGATTCTGAACCTTTTGTATGATATCGGCTCCACTTACTCCTTTCGGAACTGGAGATATTTCATCAAAAGGAAATTCAGATCTTAAAAGATCCTCCAACTCAAGCTCCAACACTTCTCCTTGTGTTTGTTGTGAACCCTGTTCAAGCTTACGAGAAAGTTCGTCTTTTGCCTTAGTAGCATCAGTTAAACGTTTCTCTAGTTGTGCAATAATATACTTCTGTTCTTCATTTGCTTTTTTACTAGCTTCCTCTATTATTTGTTTTCTTTCTATATCCAACTGTCTTTGTTTTTCTAACTCAAAGTTTTGTTTATCTTCTTCAAGTTTATTTTTCTCTTTGCGCAAATCCAGCTCTTTTTTGTTTGCTTCTTTCAGTTTGATATCTTTCTCTTCTAATTGTTCCTGAAGTATTTTCTTGTCTGCTTCCTTTTCTTTTTCTGCCTCCTCTATTTGTTTTAATAATTTTATAGAATCTCTCTCGCTTTGTTTTACGGCACGAGCAAAAGCTTCTTGCTCTATCCCTTTACGCTCAGCATCGATTATTTTTGCTTTTTCCACCTCAAAATTTTTCTTTTCATCCTCAAATTTCTGCCTACTTGCACGAGCTTTTAAAGATTCAGTGTTTGCCTCATCCAACTTTTTATCTTTTTCTTTCATTTGTTCTTCTAACAACTTAACTTCAGCTGCTGTTTTCTTTTCAGCTGCTGTTTGTGCTTCTTTCCATAGTGTAATTTTTTCCACTGCAAGTTTTTCTGCCACTTTTTTACTGACTTCACTTTGTGTGTTTTTCTGTAATTCTTCCAATTTTATTTTTTGTTCTTCTATTTCTTTTCTCTCTTTTGCCATTTCTATTTCCTTTAGCTTGTTTTCTTCACTAATTTCCTTCTTTATATTTTCTTCAATTTGATGCGTTAATACATCATCAATTGATATTGCTGTTTTACAATTGGGGCAGATAATATTTTTTGTATCGTTTTTCATATTTTTTAATTTTATTAATAAATTTTCTTAAACTGCTTTTGTCCCACGACAATAAGGAAACTTTGAACATCCATAAAATTTGCCTCTCCTTCCATTTCTTAAAATCATTTTTGATCCACAGCGCGGACAATCTTTATCAGAAAGTATTGGCACTGGTCTATCATTTCTCGAAATTCGAGATAGACCTTTACAAGTCTTGCAAAAGCGTCCGTAGCCACGGATTAGAGTTGGGTCTTTAAAATCAACTAAATCCCTTATCTCGCGACATTTTGGACATTCTTTTTTATCTCCATTGTGCAAGCCCTCAATCGTATTCTGAATACCGTTTAAAACAGCATTGTTTTGTGTGCGATAATTTTTAAACAAACTCGTGATTCTTTCATTAAGCGTTGTAACAGGGTTAGAACCAACATTGAATTTGTTAATTCGCAAGAATTTATATCCGTAACTCTCCAAAACTTTCTGACGATAAACATCATCTTCAGAATAATAGTTTTCATAATTAAACTCATTTGCCTCGTCGAGATCGTTAAAATGTTCTGTAAATCCATCATACTCAATGATAATCTTGTGTTCTTTTTGGTTTTCATCTTTATACACAAGTAAAAAATCAACTTTATAGTGAGGATGTTTATAAGTCCTATCAAGTTGTTTTAGATATTTTCCAATTTCAAATTGAGGGAAGAATTCAATATTTTCTTTATTATTTTTCCAAAAATCTGTATCATAAAACCATTTTAAAACCTTAGGTTCCATTTTTGATTTTTGATCCACTTCAGAAATTTCGTGTTCTTTCTTCGCTTCCTCAAGAATAAAATTATAATGTCTTAAAGCATCTCCAATTGAACCTGTAAATTTATCAAGTGGCTTACTAAGCACAAAGTGTACAGTTTCTTTAGCCCGACTAAATCCAACATTGAGGCGTTGAACTTTTATTTTTCCATCTTCCTCACTATCAACGCTATTAAAATCTTTTATAAAGACACCCCACAATCTATCAGAGTTTTCATTTGCAACCATCGAATAGAAAATAATATCTCGTTCTTCTCCCTGACAAGTATCAAAAGTCATTATTTTTAACTTCAGATTTTCAAAGTAAAAATCTCGTTCAGGTAATTTACTGATGGCCTCCATAAGCAATTTCTGCTGATTGGTGTGTGGCGTGATAATACCTACACTTTCGGTCTTGTTGTTTTCATACATTATCTTTAATTGTCCAACTATAAAATCAATCTCGGCTTTATTACTATTTCCAACTAGCTCGTCTTTCCCGTCGTGGTCAACGAAACTAAATTTAACAACATCAGCAATTTTTTTACCCCTAATCTTCATTACTTGAAGACTGTCCTGATAAAAATACTTATTCGAGTAAGAAATAATTTCTTTGTATCCACGAAAATGTTTCAAAAGTTGCGTGTTGTAATTTGTTATAAATTCAAAAAATTCTAGTATTGAGGTCTTGATGTCAAATTTCCCAAGCTTCACTATTTTAGAATCTTCTTCTGATACTTGATCGCGAAATACTTGCGCCAAGGAATTTAAGTACTCCCGATTTGTTTCAGACCGAGCTTGTGCCGCCTTAATGTTACTGAATTGTTTTCTATCCCCGAGAATAAGCACCTTTTTCGCTCGAATCAAAGCGGGAAAAGCTTGTGCAATACTAACTTGTGATGCTTCATCAATAATAACCAAGTCAAAAAGTCCTGCATGCAAAGGAATGTATTCTGCGTAATCTCTGATTCCGGCAAGTATGCAAGGGAAAGCGTCTTTGAGTTTAAGAAATTGCTCTTTCGGAAACTTCATTTTATTTTTAATAACTTCTCTTAAAGTTTCCGCATCTGCTTTGTTGTTATTATAAAAATCAATAAGGCGAGTATCTAAAACATGAGTAACTTGCGTAGTTACCAAAGTTTCCAACTCTTTCTTCTGTCCCATATAACTCAATGTCGGGATTAACCCGAATTTAGCAACTATGGAACCCTTAAGTATTGCGTAGCGTGTTGCTTTATCAAAGTCCAAGCTAGTCATTTTAACAAGCTTGCTGTCTAACATTTCTGAAAAATTGTCTTTCGAGATTTTTAACTTTTTTATTGAATGAGGGTATGAATCTAATTCTTGCAAGAGCGATAAAAAGTCCGTCTCGAGAGAAAGTACCTTTTCTTTATTTTCACTAAAATTACTACCCGTCAATATTAGTTTAGATAAAATTTCAATATGATCAATCCCCAAATGTGAAATTGTTTTTGCTTGCTCTTTTAAGGCATTATAATAATCACAAATCTCTATAACTCGTTTAAAGTTTTTTATATTTTCATTAGGATTTTGAAAATCTGACAACGGAAATAGTTCCCTAAATGAGTTATTTAAAGTCTGAACCTTAGAACTGCTGAACAGGTATCCAAAAATAGGTATTCTGGTTTCATCATAAGATCGAGTCCACTTTTTGAGCTCGTTTAAGTCTTTGTGAGAAAAAACTTTGAAACGAGATAGTATCTGAACATCTTGATTAAATTTCAAAGAGACATCTTCCACAATTTGATAATAAGCGGTAAGAATACGTAATGTGTCTAAAAACATCTCACTACTTTTTAATGTTTCTAGTTTTACATTCAATATTTCTGATAAGTAATCGTTTTTAAGAATGTCGGGCAAAGATAATAATAAAGACCTTAGATCATCGAAAAAGACGACAGCGTTTTCATTCTCGGATAACTCATCAAGATCAAAATCATATTGCCTTGAAGAATAAAATTCCTCTAGCCCACAAAATTCAGTTATTTCCCGAAGATCAATATCAGAATACGCTAATGCTTCTACTTCAATATCTTCTTTCAAAGAATTCGATAATTTGGAAATATTTTCCTCAATCGAAGAATAATCTTTTTGTACTGCTCTATGGTGAGTTTTAATTTTTTCTATAGAAGACTTTGCAAGAATTTGACCATAAGTATTCCCTGTTTTTCCAAGCCTTAAAATTGGATTTTGAAAATTCTCCTCATCAAAACGAACTCTATTCATAGTTTCAGTTATCTTGTCCTCAACAACATCAAGTGCTTCTTTTTTATCAGAAAGTACAAGTACTGATTGATGATTAAGAATTGCATCAAATATAATTGCGGTGATCGTATGACTTTTACCCGTACCCGGAGGGCCTTCAACTGTTATATATTTGCATCCATCTTTTCTTATTGCTGACAATATCTGTATTTGTTCACTGTTAAGAGGAATCGGGCTTGTTGAGACAAGTTTATCGGGAACCGATGTATCATCCCACTCCCTTTCAACTTCAGGATTTATAGGCTTTGGATTTTTGTGAATAAAATCATCAACTAATATGTTGAATATCTTGGCAAGTTCTCCTTCTCCATTACTTAGCTGTTGCAAGATTTCCTCATAGTCATTTACAAGGGCTTCATCTGATTTATCAAATAACGAAAGATACACTGAGTTAGAAGTTCTAACGCTTAGGCTTTTTGCTTGTTGGGGGTCTTTTGAATCAAGGTCAATATTTTTATTTAACCCAAAAAGATTTGTGATTTCATTAAGAATTTTTTCAAGTGTATCATTAACACGCTCTGTTTCTTGCGATAAATAAATAATGCGTTCAGTAATACTTTTAAGATTACCCTTTGCACCAGTTTCTTTGTTGTACTCTTGCACAATAAACTCAAGAGCTTTTTTGTTTATGTATATTTGAGAATCAAATTCAATATGAAATATATCGTTATCCCTCTTTAGAGAAAATGGTGTATAAAAGATTGGATATTTTACTTTATTAAAACTAATATCGCAGAAATAAAGATAGAATTCTTGTTTATCTAAAATTGCTCTGTTTTTATCAATTTCAAAAAGTTCGCTGAACAAATCTCCGACTTGAAACGACTCAAAAAAGTTTGTGATAGTGTTTTTTGTATCATTTAAGTCAATAACTGATTTAAGCTCTTTTTGAATATTAACTTTCTGTTTAGAAATTAAAACTTTCAAAAGTTCAGAAACTTTATTTTCGGTGATATTTAAAAAAACTTCGGCTAGCTCTTCTTCCATTAAAAATATATCGTTCTCGTCGCCAATACCAAGACTTTCTATTGATTTTTCAATACTACTGACAAATGGAAGGACTAGGAATGTTTTGATATGTAATGAAACTGCTTCAAGGGTTATGGTCAAAGCCTTCTCGTATTCTTTTGAATACAGGGTCGCTGATTTTTCAAGATCATCAGTTATGGCATTAATTAACTCATTGATTTGAGAACTTTGAATTTTACCAACTTGCAAAGTTATTAGATCTAAAAGATTTTTTGGAAGATTACTACGATATACTCCTTTACTGATTGTACTTAAAACACTCTTGTCAAAACCGTGAGTAACTAATTTCCATATATCCTTTGTGAAAGATGGATATTTTGAAAGATTTATGCCGACAAGCAAATTATCGTTAGTTCTATATTTGACTGATCGTTTTGGATTTTTTCTCTTATGAAAATCTGTCTCAAGAAAATCCATGAAATACTTAGCAACCTCTTTAACAAAGGCGAGATTGCCAGTAAGGCTAGTGTCTAATCTTTTTTCTTGTGAATTATTTTCATTCATAAGTTTATTTCAAAAGTTCATTAGTAGAAACATTTAATGCTTTTGCTAACTTTGCAATTGTCGAAAGCGTTGGGTTTGTTTTGCCACTTTCAATATTACTAATAAAACCACGACTAACACCAAGGGAACGAAAAATATCGCCTTGCGTTAAGCCCTTGCTGATTCTGATGCGTTTCATGTTTTTGCCAAGCTTTACCGACTCAGTTTTCATTATCCACAGTATAGCTCTTGCTACATTATACCACAATATTATATTATAATGTAATAGATGGAATATACCCATCGCCCGCCACCCATACCAAATCAAAAGAAACCCCCGCGAAATAATATATGCATGGAAACGGTGGCGAGGCGAGGGCAGACGCGCGTAATCGCGCGTGGCGGAGTTCATTGAGTTACCACATTATCAGAGCGTAGTAATTACTTTCGAGAAATGATGCACGCGGAGCGTGCGCATTACTTCATTTGATTCTCGAAAAAGGTTCGCGCAAAGGTTAAGATAAGAGGACAAATTGAGACATCAGTGAAAAAATCGGTCGCGCGCTTGCGCGCAATAATGGAAAGGGGGTGGGCGAATTCCGAACCCATCTTCTCCGCAAATGCGAATTCGGTGGGTGGGCAAGAAAACAGAAATGAGCCAGACACGAATTCTTCTTTTTTTATAATCTAAAAACAAATATGAACAAACCAAAATATTTTCTATACGCGCGAAAGTCAACGGAAGATGACGACAAACAAGTCATGAGTATTGAAGCTCAACTTTTTGAGCTTCGTGAATTCGCGCGTAAAGAAAATCTGCAAATTCTTGAGGAATTTACAGAATCAAAAAGCGCAAAGAAACCTGGTCGTGAAAAATTCAGCGTGATGATGGGTAAAATTGAAAGTATGGACGGTGTAGGTATTCTCGCTTGGCATCCGGATCGTTTAGCGAGAAATAGTATTGACGGTGGACGCATCATTTACGCTGTGGACACTACCAAAATAGTTTCTTTACGCTTTCCAACATTTTGGTTTGAACCCACCCCGCAAGGGCTGTTTATGTTGCAAGTGGCGTTCGGGCAATCCAAGTATTATTCCGACAACCTCAAGCAAAATGTTGAGCGAGGAATCCGCCAAAAATTAAGACGTGGCGAATGGCTAGCCTTGGCTCCTCGTGGCTTTGTGAATAATCCAAAAACAAAAAATATTGAACCCGATCCGGTGGTGGCAAGAATAATTGTGCAAGCATATAAAGAATTCGCCACGGGAAAACATAATTTTCCAACGCTTTCAAAATTTTTGGCGGATTTAGGCATGGTCGGAAAAAATGGAACGCCACTTTACAAATCTGCCGTCAGTAATTTGCTTTCCAATAAAGCATACATCGGTTTGGTAAAGCATAAAAATGAATGGCATGCCGGCAGTTTTACGCCAATTATTTCTCCCGATTTATTTGAAGCCGTGCAGAAACGTTTGAAAGAACGAGCAAGGCCTCGCAAAACAAAAGTTGGACACAATTTTCCTTTTACTGGACTTTTTCGTTGTGGTGAATGTAATTGTATGATTTCAGCACAATGGGCGAAAGGTCGCGGAGGTTTGTACCGGTATTATCGCTGTACGAAAAAAGCAGGAGAAAATTGTTCACAAGGATATTTGCAAGAAAAATTGCTCGTCTCTCAAGTAAAGGAACGACTTCAACAAATCGCACTTCCCGACGAATGGACCAACTGGATGCTGAAACAAACTGACACATGGGAAAAAGAAGAAAAGTTTTCGTCGGGAAGTAATCTCGGACAAATCAAAGACGATGAGCAAGTAATACAGCAAAAGCTCGACGATTTAATTACGCTTTATCTCGATGGCGATATTCCGAAAGAAAATTATCTCGCCAAAAAGGACGAGCTTTTGCTGAAAAAAGTCTCGCTCACGAAAAAAATTGATTCTGCCCGACACGAGAGAAATAATTGGGTCGAACCCTTGCGGGAATGGATTTTAGATATGAAAAAAGGTGCCGAATTGGTTTCGTCTTCCGATTTTTACGAAATTCGTGATTATTTGAAAAAAATCGGAACGAACCCTCGGATGCACGACAAATCCGTCTCTGTCTCATTTTGCCCACCCACCGAATTCGCATTTGCGGAGAAGACGGGTTCGAAATTCGCCCACCCCCTTTCCATTATTGCGCGCAAGCGCGCGACCGATTTTTTCGCTGAAGTTTCGTCTTGTCCGCCTGCTACGATTCGAACGTAGGACCCTCTAGGTATAAGCTAGATGCTCTAACCAACTGAGCTACAGGCGGATAACTAACAATAATAACTATAAGCAAAACAAGGTTAAAATGCAATTTTGTGCTCATGTAATAAAACATCTTGTATGTACTGTATACCCATCAGAACTTGAGCAGAAACAAGACCATCTTCGACGATAACTGAACACGTCCCTTGTCCAAAACCGTTAGTATAGGTAATAGAAGATAAAGTGGTTTTCTTAATATAAGGCTTTCTAAATTGCGAAATTGGAATATTGAGTGTTTTGGACCAAAAATTTATTTGCTTTTTAATATTCATATCTGAATACAGATGTAAGTGAACTTTGAGTTTTGATCTAGGAACTCCAAAGAATTTCAGCCAACGAATAAATAAAATTAGCATCTTGGGATTTGTATTGGTGAGTGCAGTTGAAAAAGTTTTTGTTTTTGAACCCTCAGCCCAATATAAAAATAGTCCTGCAATTAAAAACTCTCTTTCAGAAATTTTACCAATTCTTTTTGCAATATTTTGATATGCAGTTTTATTTTTTGCCTCACGTTTTGCCCGCATAGTATTTCTATACTTTTCAATGCGAATAGGACTAAAATCTCTTAGTTCTCTGATTCTTTTCTCGGAAAGAGGCATATTATAAAGCCAGCCACTTAGGGTGCTCTTGCTTATACCAAGCTTTTCTTTGATTTGACTATAGCTCATTCCCTTTTGCCGCATAGCTAGTGCCTTTTGCTTATCTTCTTTTCTTGCCATTCTTTATTTATATATGTGAACCTACGAATAATGATTACTGGTATAGTATACCATAGTTCATTTATAGTAGTAAATGCTAGGCTTCCCTTCGGACAAACAAAGACACAATCGCTTTTTTGTCTCGTGAAAATATTGGAGCTAGAATTATGTTCGATTAGTCTTTGTTGAGCAATTTTCGCGGTATAACCAAAGCTATAACAAAATAAGGTCAAAAGGCAATTAAGCCAATTTCTTGAGTTCTTCTTCATGTTTCTTCATCACTTCCATACTCGCATCCATCTCGCTCATTCCCCCTTTTACTTTCTCTTGCACTTCTTTTGCAATAGTTTGAAAAAGCTCGGGATTTTTCTCGATCATTTTCACAAACATATCTATCTGCGCCTCAGGCACGCCCTTCCCCCGCAACATTTTTTTAAGCAAAAAATTTTGAAACATATCCAAAAATATAACAGTTTAATCTTCGATAATCAATAACTTGCTGGGGTGGTGGTGTCCGTTCACGATACGGACTTTGCTTTTGGAAACTTTAAAATGACTTGCCACCATCTCTAGAACGCGAGTATTTGCCATATTCCGCTCAGCTTTTTCTTTTACTGAAATTTCAAAATGATCTGAAGATTTTTGCTTGAAAGACTCCCTTTTCACTCCTGCTGTAACTTTTATATGAATATAGAACATTTAATTACACCAACTTCTTAAACTCCCTTTCATGTTTCTTCATCATTTGTATGCTGGCAAGAGTATATCATATTTTTTCTCCATTTCCACAAAACAAAATAGAGGGCCTCCGCGTTGGAAGACCCCCTATAAAATCAGATGACCGAAGAAGTACCCGAGGAGCATGCACACCAGGTATATCACTAAAGTCCACACCACGATGATGCGCATGAATTTCGGAAGTGACATTTTCGTCATGCCAGCTACGATGATTACCGGTTTTGATCCGACAAGAACCTTTGATGCGACAATTGCTCTAGGGAGATTTTTGTTCCATTCACCTTTAAACTGACCAATTCTGTCGCGCCAACTCTTTCTGATGAAGAAACTACACACCCTGTTTCCGACACGCCCGACAAAATAGTAGAACATGTCGCCTAAAACTCCCATCGTGACAAATATGCTATATGCCACAATTGGATTGACGTAACCTTGAGCTACAAAGGCTCCGACGGCTATTGCCGTGAGCCGACCCTCAATCACAGAAAACGTGATTATGGTCCAGTAAGGATGGGCTTTTATGCCCTCCAACAGACTAATATAATCCACAAATTCCTTTCGTTTCGCTTGGTTTGGGTACTGATCACAAGGAGTTTAGCATAGTTTGTGCTAAAATTATAACCATGGCAAAAAAATTAATATATTTTGTGCGACATGGAGAAACGGAAAATAATGCCAAAAATATCAGACAGGGGTCGGAAGGTCCCCTGAGTGAGAAAGGCAGAGCTCAAGCGCTAGAAACAGCAAAAAGATTTCCTAAAAATAAAGGATGCCCGCAAGCCATAATCGCGAGCCCGTATGAACGCACCAAGGAAACTGCCGGAATTATAGGAAAAGAGCTCAATATGAATGTGGAATATTCCGATCTTCTAATGGAGAGGAGGAATCCGACAGACATAATCGGTCACGAAGGAAAAGAAAGGAATGTGAGACAAATCGTAGATTATATCGATAACAGCTTCCATGATGACAACTTGCGATACGCGGATGAAGAGAATTTTGTCGATCTAAAAGAGCGGGCAAAAAAATTGTTAGCCTATATCTTGGAAAGACCGGAAGAAAGAATGATAATGGTAACACATAAAATATTTTTAAGAATGGTAGTTTCCTATATGCTCCTCGGAGAAAAACTCACCGCTTCAGAATACAATAATCTGAGCTACTTAAACCCGATAAACAATGCCAGCATGGCTATCTGTTCATGCACCACTCACTTCTTCAAAGAGCCGGAGTGGAAACTCTTGATTTGGAATGATCTTGAAGAAAAATAGTTTTCTATTCACTTATCCCACACTTTGCTTTGAGTGCATCTAGATCTGTTTTTGTTAGATTAACGCTTGTGCCTTGATTTAGCTCATACATAATCGCTTTTGGATCATCCACATGTTCAAGGTCAAGAGCGTGACCCAATTCATGCGTGAGCACCCATATAAGATTGGATCTATTTCTAAATTCAAAAATATCTATTCCCTTACTTGATCCATCAGAATAATAAACCCCTTCGGTAAAAGATTCCCCGCGTGAAGCGCCGACTGTATTATATTTTTCGACAGAGAGATTGAGTGTGCCCACAAGGCGATTCAAGGCTACAACAAGCGCATTTATCTCTTCCACCATCTCACCCATTTTATTGTGTAAAGTTTGCAATTGAGATGATTCTCTTTCCAAAACACTTTTCTCTACTTGAAGCTGTTCATATTCTTTTTTAGGCGCCCCGCCTCGCGCGTTCCAATATTCCACTTGTCCCTCATAAACTTTCTGTTTTTGATTAAAATCCTGCACGCGAGCATTGTAATCCACCCCCTCTACTTCAAGTTCCGCTTTTAACTCTGTAAATTTTATTTTCAGACTGTCATATGAGGCCTGATTGTCTTTCATAGTAATTCCCAAACTCTCAAGTTTGTTCGTTGCCTGTTGGCGATAATCATAGACGAGATTGATCTTCAAACTATCAACATTTTCGCTATCTTCTTCATATTCAAAGAGTTCTTTTCCCAAAGGCTTTTCCCACATTTTTTCAGCATCCAAGAGGGCGTTTAAAAAATATTCTCGTGAAATATTAAACCGCGTATCAAAATCGCCCAAAGTGTACATTATGGGCTCTGCGCAAGGAACCTGGGGAAAAATATATGATTCAACCATATACCAAAGTGGCATGAGTCCCCCGCGAAGCGGGAGGCGGAATTGATACGCCAAGGCTCCGAGGATGAGGAGAGGAAACAAAATTTTTAAAATTCTTTTCATACTCACAAATGATACTATAGAAAAAGGCAATTTGCATTTTGGTCTTTATTGTGCGATAATAGCTTTATGAGTTCAGTAGTGCAAATTCTACCATATATAGAGATAATCCTTTCAGTAATATTGGTGACAGCAATTTTGCTTCAACAGTCTAGCGCCGGAGTAGGAGGGGCTTTGGGTGGAAACGACAGCGGGGGGTTTCATCACACTCGCCGGGGTTTTGAGAAATTTCTCTTTTATTTATCTATCGTCTGTGGAGTTCTCTTTGCTTTATTTGCATTGCTAAGTATAATTAGTAAGTGAGAAAGGAATGACAAGCTCGCTTCACTATCCTAGAGTGAACAAGCTGATTATGTTACAATCCAGCTATATAATGACAGAGGCTAATAGCTAGTTTTTGATCTCACTCTAGACAATTACCGTATGCGTAATTTTAAATTACCTTCAAAAGCACAAATCAATACAGTTTTTCATTCTTTCTCTCAAAAAGAGCGAACAGTTTTCGTGATACTTTTATTGATACTGCTCTTAAGTACAATATCCATACTCCAAAGTATCAATACATCTCTCATGGTACAAGTACCCCTAAAAGGAGGCTCTGTCTCCGAAGGTATTGTCGGAGTTCCACGTTTTATAAACCCAGTACTTGCAAATTCTCAAGCTGATCTAGATCTAATCTCACTCATTTATTCCGGTCTTATGAGAAAAGACAGCAACGGAAATTTAATTCTAGATTTGGCAGAAAAATATGAAAGATCAGAGAATGGCTTGATTTACACTTTTACCTTGAAAAACAATTTATACTTCCATGATGGGAAACCCCTCACTGCGGACGATGTCCTGTTCACCGTAAACAAAGTCAAAGACGGGGTCATCGAGAGTCCACACAAAATACATTGGGATGGTGTGACTGTCGAAAAGATAGATCAAAAGACCGTTAAATTTATTTTAAAACAACCCTATGCTTCATTCTTAAAAAATACCACGCTTGGAATAATGCCCGCACATTTATGGGACAACACTCCCCTCGAACTCAATGACACAAACACAAACCCTATCGGATCAGGACCTTACAAAGTAAGTTCAGTGAGCAAGCAATCGTCAGGAATAATAGACTACTTCGAGCTCGTGCCATTTGAAGAATTTACATTGGGTGAACCGTATATTGAAAAAATAAATTTACATTTTTACCAAAATGAAGACGATCTCGTCAAAGCCCTCGGAGATAAAAAGGTAGATCAGATAAGCTCTATTACCCCACTAAATGCGGAGACTTTAAAAGAAAAAAACTACCAAATTGAATCCTCAGTGCTTCCCAGAATATTCGGACTTTTTTTCAATCAAAACCAGAACCAGCTTTTTGTGGATAAAAATATAGTCAAAGCTATTGGAGAGGTTATAGACAAAGATAGGATCGTCAAAGAAGTGCTTTTAGGATACGGAACTGCAATTGATAGCCCAATACCGCCAAATATGATGGAATACAAAAAAACAGTGAGCAATAGTCTCTCACGCCAAGAGTTACTGCAAAAAGTGAAAAATGACTTGTCAAAAGACGGATGGAAGGCTGGCGCAGATGGATTTTTAGAAAAGACAACCACAGATAAAAAAAAGAAAACAACGATAAAATTGGAATTCTCCTTATCAACGAGCAACATCGGAGAACTTTCGAAAACAGCTGAATTGATAAAACAAGATTTGGCGGATGTCGGCATAAAAGTTGAGATAAAAACTTTTGAAACCGGGAATCTGAGTCAGAATGTGATTCGCCCGCGTAAATATGACACTCTTTTGTTTGGAGAGATAATCAATCACGAATCTGATCTCTTTGCTTTTTGGCACTCTTCGCAGAGAAAAGACCCAGGGCTCAACATCGCCATGTATACCAATGCAAAAGTAGATAAAATTTTAGAAGACGCCTCTGTTACGATAGACGAAGAATCTCGAATCAAAAAATACACCCAATTTTCTGAAGAAATAAAAAAAGACATGCCAGCAATCTTTTTATACAGCCCTGATTTCATATACACAGCATCGAAAAATCTTAAAAGTTTTAAAATGGATCAAATTATTTCATCTTCAGATCGTTATTTAAATGCATATTTATGGTATGCTCGAACGGAAAACGTCTGGAAAATATTTGCTAAATAATTATCATTAACTCCAACCTAAAATTGGATTCCCGATCAAAAACATCGGAGCGAGAAAATAAATAAAATGACAAAGAGACATAGACTATCTTTCAGCGCCATAAGTGTTGACAGTAAAACCAAAGAACAGAAGACTCCTCTAAATCCAGCGCACTCTGGCGCTAGCGAATCTGCGAGGGCAAATGTTCAATCAAACACGGAACACAAACCACTTGATCGAAAAAAATTGATAAAGAGCTCAACTTATCAGTATTCCAAAAAAAGATTCGGGTCAGGAGGAAAATCCTCCAGATTCAGCGTAAAAAACCAATTCAAATCGGACACTAAATCAAGTGTGAAAATCCCCTCACCGGAAAAAGGAGTAATTCGCGTTATCCCGCTTGGGGGCGTGGAAGAAATTGGTAAAAATATGACAGCCATCGAAATCGGAGAGGACATCATCGTCATTGACGCTGGTATGCACTTCTCGACTGAAGCGACCCCCGGGGTTGATTATGTTATCCCAAATACTACCTATCTTGAAGAAAGAAAAGACAAGATACGCGCGCTCATCATAACTCATGGACATTTGGACCACATCGGAGGCGTGCCACTCGTGCTTTCGCGTATTGGGAATCCTCCCGTATATTCTAGAAAACTCTCTGTTTTGATGATGAGAAAGCGTCAAGCAGAGTTTCCGCACTTGCCGGCTATGAAAGAAAATATAGTTGAAAAAGATTCTGTCATCACCTGCGGGAAAATAAAAATCAGGTTCTTTGGTGTAACGCATACCATTCCTGATAGCATGGGCATAATCATAGAAACAGAAAATGGATGGATTGTTACTCCGGGAGATTATAAACTCGACCAAGTGGACGGAATTGTTTCAAAAGAAGAAGAGAAAGAATATTCAATTTTTGATAAAGCCAAAGTTCTTCTTTTAATGACTGATTCCACGAATATTGAAAATGAAGGCTTCTCCTTGCCTGAAATAAAAGTGCACCAGGGACTTGAGAATTTGATAAGAAAAGTGAGCGGTCGGATAATTATCGCCGCTTTTGCCTCGCACATCACTAGATTGGCTTACGTGGTGAAATTTGCCGAGTCTATAGGTAAAAAAATAGCAATCGATGGACGTTCGATGAAAACAAACATTGACGTAGCGATAGAAGCCGGGCTGTTTGAACCAAAAAAAGGAACAATCATACCGATAGAAGAAGCAAATAATTATCCACCTAATAAGATCGTAGTTCTCATGACAGGAGCGCAAGGAGAAGAATTTGCTTCGCTTAATCGTGTAGCTAACAAAACCCACACAAAATTTTCTCTCCAGAAAGGCGACACTATCATCCTCTCTGCTTCCATCGTCCCGGGCAATGAAAGAGCAGTAGAAAAAATGAAGGATGGTTTGACCAGACAAGGCGTACGCATCATTAGTTACCGCACAGCTGGTGAGGATTTTGTTCATGCGACAGGACACGGGAATATTGAAGATGTAAAATGGCTACACAGAAAAACACATCCAAAATTCTTTATCCCAATACATGGCAACCATTACCGCTTGGTGCTTCATAAAGAACTCGCCATGGACATCGGAATGAGTGAAGAAAACATCGTCGTTCCAGACAATGGTTCAATTATTGAGATATCTGCCAATGGACAAAAGATATTGATGCGTAAAGAAAAAGCTCCGAGCGGAGCAATGATGGTGGACGGCACTTCTATCAGCGACACGCAAGACGTCGTCATCCGCGACCGTGTGATGCTCGCGCAAGATGGAATGTTTGTCATTATCGCGCTTATTGATCAAAAAACCGGAAAATTAAAAAAATCTCCTGACTTGATTTCTCGCGGATTTGTCTATCTAAAAGAAAACCAAGAACTCTTGCGTCAAGTGAGAATCATCATTAAGAAATCAGTGGAAGATACCGCTACAAAAAGACCCATCCATGGAACAAGTGGGTTAGATACTGGAAGCAGTCCAACAGACTTTGACCATATAAAAAGTAATTTAGGAGAAACAGTCTCAAAATTCTTATATCAGAAAACCGAAAAAAGGCCCCTGGTCATACCTGTAATATTAAGCGTATAAAATAACAAAAATGATTCATAAAAAAAGAATAGTATACTTGGCAGGTTTTGTTTTTGCTTTATCGATAGCCTTGATGTCTTACATCAATTCAAGCTTCATTTCTTCTTTCATCGACGAGAAACTGGTTGGACTGGTTTATGCCCTTGGATCAATTGCTTCGGTAATCGCGCTTTTAATAGTCCCCGAAATATTCAGGAAGATCGGTGGATATAAATTCCTCCTCTCAGTAATCGGGCTCAATGCGCTAGCAATCTTATTGTTTGCGTTTTCACAAAATGCTTGGAGCGCCATTGTCGTTTTCATCGCAAACTACACATTGAACATCTTGATCTTTTTCTCCTTAGATGAACTTTTGGAAATATTTTCAAAAAATTCTTCAACTGGAAAAACGAGAGGAAGTTATCTCACTCTCTCTAGTTTAGCTTGGATAATAGCGCAATTAGGATTGGGCACAATCTTGGGAGGATTTTCTTTTAGAATGATTTACCTTTCCAGTTTTGTGATAATGTTGTGTCTATTTGCCATATCATACTTTGGTTTGAACCATATTCCAGAACCAAAATACGATAGAATAAATACAAGAAAATATATCGGGGAATTTTTAAAAAATAGAAACCTATTCCGCGCTTTCAGTATGAACTTACTACTTCAGTTTTTTTATTGCTGGATGATTATCTACACACCGATATATCTGTCTTCATATCTGGGTTTTTCTTGGAAAGAAATAGGCCTTACATTCGCTGTGATGCTTTTGCCTTTTATTATTATTCCATTCCGAATGGGAAAATACGCAGACAAAGTGGGAGAACGAAAAATGTTAATGTGGGGATTTGGGATCGCGTCTATCTCGACCTTGTCTCTTTTTTATATTCACTCGAACGAAATATGGATATGGGCTATGTTGCTATTCACAACTCGAATCGGCGCCGCAAGTATCGAAGTAATGAATGATATTTATTTTTTTAAACACATAAGACCTGAAAATGAAGAGTTTGTGGGAGTCTATCGTAGCGCGCCCCCCGTCGCATATATACTAGGTCCCCTGCTTGCCTTCGTAGTTTTTAATTTTGTTCCGTCTTTTAACTTTATCTACCCCATCCTAGGCACTTTTATGATGTTCGGAGTTTATCTCTCTTCCACCATCCAAAAGAGCGACATTTAAAAAATATAAAATTATATTATTTTTTGTTTTTTAGTAAGTGGCTTTTGTAAATCTTTTCTTTAAAAGGCTTCAAGCGCGCCATTTTTACTATCAGACCTTTATTTTTTAAGTCCTTTTTAAGATTTTGAACGTAGGCCTTTTGATCGTATCCTAAAGCTATAATATCAGGATGTTCTTTTATAATGTGAGGAATATGATTCTTGATTCCAGAGAGCACTGCTTTATCAACCAATTTGCATTTTTTAACCAAAGCTAGCCTCTGGTTCTCATTTAAATAAGAGCTCTTTCCCTTTATTCGTTTTACATTCTTATCTCTTGCTATTGAAACAATTAAAAATGAAATCTGCGCAAGATTTTTTGCCTGTTTAAAAAAATCAATATGACCTTTGTGCAATCCGTCAAAGGTTCCAAAAACCATTATCTTCTTTTTCTTCATACAGACTTTATTACGTAATCTATTACGTAATAGATTACGTAATTATTTAAAAGAAATACTTTCTATAACCACAGGGGTCGCAGGTCTGTCGGCAATACCGGGAAGCAGAGTCGGCACATTTTCAATTTTTGTAACTATATCCATACCGTTCGTCACTCGCCCAAATACTGTATGCTTGTCATCCAGAAAATTATTTGAAGCTACGTTAATAAAAAACTGGCTTCCATTTGTGTTCGGACCAGAGTTTGCCATCGAGATAGTTCCCGCATCATTTTTATTATTCTTGTTTACACTACCCAATTCATCGGGGAAACTGTATCCCGGACCTCCGGTACCCCAAAGATTAATCTTGGAATCGTCTTTCGTCAGAGGGTCCCCTCCTTGAATCATAAAACCTTTTATCACTCGATGAAATTTAGTTCCATTATAGAAACCGTCTTTGGCTAACTTCACAAAATTAGCAACCGTATTCGGAGCTTGTGAGTCAAAAAATTCAATTGTAATATCCCCCTGATTTGTGTGCAATGTTGCATTCATGGTATTTTTCTCTTCTTTTGTACTGCTTGTTGCAGAAAACCAGATGCTTCCGATCACCGCAACAACACCGACTAAAATAATAATGTTCTTTTTCATAAAACTATAAATTCCCCGCTTCTATTATTCTAAGCCCTGTAGGAATAAAGATCGCACCGATATTAATCTGCCCGGAAACATTAGCATAAGCTCTATGGCCATTGTTACCCGGAGAACCATCGCCTTCATCATCAAAATCTATCCCTACTCCAAATGGAGCTCCCGATGATGCACTAAACCCTCTCAAAAATCCAACATAGTAATTAGCATCAATTTTGGAAAAAAAAGTAGCAAGTTCTCCGCTGGTCATTGGAGTATTCGGAGAATCTGTATACCAACATGTTGTAAATTCTACATAACGTAAACCTGAGCCATCTGTCGAAACAGTACATCGCACAGCCTTTGGTGAAACATTCTCTACTGCTGTCCAGCTAGCTACACCATTCGCATCAGAGGTGAGCACTTTTCCGGCACCAGCGCCGGTGGCAACTTGTAAACCAGTCGCTTTGACTGTTCCCACTACATCCAGCTTTGTGGCTGGCGCTGTTGTCCCAATGCCAACATTCGTCGTAAATATAAAATTAGAGTTTGCACCAACATTATAGATGCCCCATGTGCTTGCATTTGCTTGGTTAAATTTAAATCCGTTTCCATTGTTTGTAAACAAAAAACCGTTTGGACTATCAATATGCAACTTCGCCAGTGGATTCGTTGTGCCTATTCCCACATTGCCGTATTGAACGATAAGACCATTTGTTGGATTTCCTGTTCCAGCAACTAATCCTCCCCCTACAGTTAATCCCCCAGTTTTAGTCTGAAGTGTACCTGATACGTTGATCGGTGTATCAACATTGTTACCGGGCGGATTCGCTGTGGGACCACTCCAAGCGCCAAACACAACATAAGCATAACTGACACCCACGGTCAGTATCAAAGCGAGGATTATAGATTTTATATTTTGTGTTACTTTTTTCTTCATAAACATTTGGTTAAATTATTAATAGTTTTATTTACTCTGTTCTCGTGGCTCAATAGAATCAGATAGTTTCTTTAATTCTTGCGCGGTAAGTAGAGTGGTCGTAGTTGTGGGCTTAATGGAATCAGACAGTTTCTTTAATTCTTGCGCGGTAAGTGAAGTTATCATAGTCTTAGGTGTGATGGAATCAATAAGAGCTTGTTTTTTTTGTTCATCTGTAAGAGGAGAAGACAAAGGCGTGGCAGGCGGAGAGGATTTAGACTGAAAAGTATAATGAAAAATAAATGCCCCAGAAAGAAGGATAACCAAAATAAGCAAGATAATTTTTAGACTTTTCACCATGGCTCAATTATAGAACAAAAGGGTTACTAACAGAAATTATCAATGTGGATAACCCCCACACCCTTCATTCTATTTAATCTTCTTTCTTGTAAAAATGCGCCACTAGGACTACAGCTAGCAAGGCAAAGAAAATGGTCAGAGCAAGCATGGGGATTGAAATATATCCCCCGAATTCTGACACTAGGCGTTGATAACAAGACACACCGGATGCATCACAGGGCAATGATGATCCTCCGCCAAAATAATAAAAGAAATTTTGATAAACGGATATCACAAAACCGACAGCAAGGAGCGGAAGGATATATTTCACTATTTTGCGATCTTTATGCCAGATGGCTGAACCGAAAATAAAAGGAAGCGGAAACAGAAAAATTCTCTGAAACCAGCAGAGATAGCATGGCAGAAAATTAATAACCTCCGAATAAACCAAGGAGAAAAGCGATGCAGAAAGGGAAAGGAGGAATCCAATCGGCAAGAAATACTTGTCTACATAACCTAAAAATTTATTTTTCTCATTTTTCTTTGAAACAAAAAACAAAAGAAAAAGCGCGCAAACTGAAAGTATCTGGAGAATTATTGCTCCCAGTCCGAGAAAAACATTCAGATAATGCACAGCTTCTGTATTCATATTTTTATTTTATTACGGCAAAACGCTCGCCTCGCTGGAGCTTTGGAGAAGCGGGCAGGAAGTTTTTTCTGCCAATTGCGCAAGAGGAATTTCTCCATTTAGACGCGACCCGTCTATAAACTCCCAAGTCGGATAACTGAGGATCTTTTTATCTATGCAGGCTTGTGTCTGACCTTGTCCATTGGCAGTAGAACATTCTACGTAGGGCAGAAGTTTAGCGGACGAACCAAAAAGTTTTTTCTGCGCTTGACAATGCGTGCACCAAAAAGCGCCGTAAAATACTGCGCCCTTATCTTTCAAGCAGGTGGCAAAACTATCATATTTTCCGGGTCCTGCTGGCACATTGGCATTATTTGATCGAATTATAACAGTCGCGATAACGCCCAAGACTAAAAGCCCAACTATTGAAATAAATATTTTTACATTATTCATGTTTAAATTATACTAATTTAAAATATCTTTGGCAAAAAGATAATCAGTCCTACAATTATTGCCACAAACACAGACAATAAAACGGCTGCAGCCGCTACGTCCTTAGTGTCCCGAGCATAAGGGTGGTATTCAGGAGAAGTTAAATCTATGTCTATCTCAATAGCCGTGTTTAATGTCTCAGTGATGAAAACAAAACCAATTGCAAAGACAAGCGCAATCCATTCTAGACCGGAAACTTTTAAATAACATCCCAAAACTACTACAATCAGGGCCGACACTATGTGTATAAATAAATGCCTCGTTGTTTTAGAAACAACATATAGACCTCGAAAAGCGTTCAAGAATTTTTCCTTGTATTTCACCTCACGCCACGCTTTTTTTTCTTTTTGAGAATCGTTCATTTTTTTATTCAGTTTTTGGCAATTCACACCCGCTTATTTTTGACAATTTTTCTAACCCCTGCTCCCCCACATATTTACCACCTTTTTCGTCTATCCAAGTCGGATAGCCTTCCACGCCTTTCAGTAGACACTGATTGGGATTTTCCGTGCATTCAACATAAGGCACATATTTGAAAGAATCTCCAAAACGCGCCTTTTCCGCCTTGCAATGGGAACACCACACAGCTCCATACATAGTTAAATTTTTCGCCGCTAGACACTGGGCAAAAACATCATATTTTCCTGAAGAAATATCTGGACCTCCTTGTCGAAGTATCGTCGTTGCGACCGTCCCTAAAACCAAAAGACCTATTATTAAAATGAAAATATTTTTTTGCGACATAGTTTTATTGTGTTATTCTTTACAGCAATCGACTAACTTGCCCATGATATCGTCAAAAGTCATAGGCTTCTCTTTTTCCAAACTATTTTTCACATCCGGTATATTGATAATTTTTAATCTGAGCCCGAAAAATAAATTATATGCTTTATATGCGAAACTAAACATTTGTTTTGCTTCATCTGTTTTGCCATCTCCCTGCAGTTTAGTGCCGACTTCCATGAGTCGCATCGTGGTGGCGAGCAAGTGCTTGGATATGCACCAGCTTTCACCCTCTGTCTTGTCTATCATGCGAGCCAAAAGAACTTTTCGCATCTCGCGCACTTCTCTCAACATATCATAATACTCGTCTTTGCCTGTTTTTGCCCCGGAAAAAAAGAAATGCTCTTCCAAGCTTATCAGATTCATCACAGCGATGCTCAAATCTTCCTCGGTCGACAAATCAACTCCCCTGTTTTCCTTCAGTAGGGATATCTTTTTTTGAAGCTCTTCGAAACTCATTAGTTTTAGATCAGCCATAAAATTATTTATATCTTTTTATATATTAATACTAAATATTGTTGTTTTAAAAGACTTGGGAGCGCGACGGCGCGAGCACGAGGAATTTTTTAGCAAAAAAATATCCGTGCTTTTAAAACAACAATATTTAGTATTATAACATTATAATGAAAATATAATAAGACCAAATGCGATAAGAACAAGGAGCAAAAATACGCGAGCTTTTTTCGTCTCCAATCGGCGCAACTTGTCTATCTTTTCTATCATAACCTTGTTCGTGGCAAATGCAAGTATGAGAATGAGTGGCGACACGAAAACGATGTTATAAATAATCAAATACCAGAAACCTTTCCAGAAACTCGCATAATCATGAAGCAGTGTCAGAACAAAGAGGTATGGTCCGCCGGTGCATGGAAATTCGAACAAGGCAACCAAGGCGCCCAAAAAGAAAAAAGCTGGAATGGAACCCTTGCTGATCACTCTCGCGATGGTCGAATGCGAGCTTTCTGGAATTTTTAATTTAATCGGAAAATTTGGGTAAAATTCATTTATCAAACCAATGAAGCTGTAAATGAGCAGTATCGATGCCCCCACTTTCGCCATGATGTTTGGCACATTTAAAAAGCTGAGGGCTTGGAGAGCTCCCAGCCCTATCAATGTGTAGACTATGGCAATAGCCAAAATGTATACACCCCCCGATAACAAGACAAACTTTCTATTCTTCCCGAGACTGAATAAAAAAGTAATGGTCAAAAATAATACGGATATTGCGCAAGGGTTGATGCTGTCTATTAAAGCCGAAACCATGATAGCTGGCAAAAAGAATCCCTGCGCGTTAGTAGCTAAATAACTTGAAAACATTATAGAATAATAGCACAAATAATTTTGAAAACAAAAATTATTTAATACTTACTGATACTGAATATAAACAGGCTGTGGGTTTAATTTCAGTAAATCATCTGGCGTCATTAGAACAGTACCGGGGGTTAAAACATCGTTTTTGTAAAACAATTTAAAACCGGTAAACTGGACTGGTTCTTTGTAGATAAATTGCTGATAGGTATTTCTTTTTTTCGCCGCTCCGCCCCAACCATCCATATGCATGACTATCTGCACTTCAGGTAAAGGTTTTATTTCTTGATAATTCGTAATCATCTTTTGGGTATAACGATGAACTATCAAAATCTTTGGGGGGAGGTTGTTTTCTTTGATAATCCTAGCCAAAAAATTGGCTGCAAAATTCAAATCCCCTGCATCATAGGTGCCCACGACTTTCCCCGGTCTTATCCCATATTTCATAGAAAATTCAGCATCGACTCCTAGATGCACATTCGGCAATTTAAAATATTTTTCAAGTCTAGGCAATTCGGATTCTAATGTGCTAAAGCCAACTTGCAAATCCAAAAAAACGATGGCGTTTATTTTGTCTGCTATTGCTAGCACTTTGTCTATCTCACTGTCTGGCATGCGAGCTCTGTATTTTCCGTCCACCCCGGGACTGCCTTGCGCCACCACCGCAATATAATGGAGCGCTGGAATAACCGGAGTAGACGGATCCGCCACTTCCCATTTTTTTACTTCTACATCTAACCTGGCAAGCATTTCATCTTCCGGATATTCACCGAGCACTCCCATTTTTTTTGAATATAAATTTCCGTAATAAGCAATGATGCGTTTGAAGGGAAGAATCGCCCCAGCGTTAGGATAGACAGTTTTGACTGGCCAGAGGTGTGACCTGATCGGCTGTGGATCAAGGAGAACTTTAGTTGTCTTAGTTATCGTTTTACCGTTTTCATCTATTTCAGTAGTCTTAACGGTATTGTAAACAATGGGGTCAGGCGGATTGTTGGCTATTTCATTTAACTTTTTGTCGTAGGCCATGGTATCAAGCGGAAGAATAACAGGTGTTGCAGGCTTTTCTTTATTCACTGTTTCTTCACTTCTCACATAAGACGCTCCAGTGCTAAAAAATTCTGGAAATACAAAAAGAGAAACAGAAAACGCAAGTACGCAAATTAGAAATATCCAAAAGATATTTTTTTTCATTATTTTAACCACTAAGGCATCATAGCAGAATTTGGACTAAATCTACAATTTGATAAAAGGTGATTTTTGTATTATTGTACTTAGATTGGGAGATCGTCTAACGGTAGGACCGCGCCCTCTGGAGGCGTGTATCTTGGTTCGAATCCAAGTCTCCCAGCCTTGTGGATAAAAAGGTAGTCGTTGACTTTTGGACCTGAATACGCTATCATCTTGTAGTCAAAGGTTTTTTGGCACTATTTACACCAATTGCGTGAAAGAATAAACAACCAAATACGAGCAACAGAACTTCGGGTTTTAGACAGTGAAAATAAAAATCTCGGTGTTTTAAGCATAAAAGACGCTTTAGAACTGGCTCAAAATCAAGGCTTGGATTTGATTGAGATAGGTCCGAACGCTAACCCTCCATTAGCAAAAATAATGGATTTTGGAAAATATAAATATGAGGCAAGCAAGAAATTGAAGAAACAGAAAGGTGGCGCCAAGCAGACAGAGACCAAAGGAATCCAGATTAAAATAGGCACTGGAGATCATGATCTGGAGCTGAAGGCCAAAAGCGCTTCCAAATGGTTGAAAGAAGGACATCGGGTGAAAGTTGAACTTTTCCTCGCTGGACGCGCAAAGTATATGGATGAAAAATTTTTAAGAGAGCGTTTAGATAGAGTTCTTCATTTAATCACTGAAGATTACAAAATATCGGATGCATACAAAAAAGGACCGAAGGGTTTGACGACAACAATAGAGAGAAAATAATTCAACAACAATGAAAACAAATAAATCATTTTCAAAAAGATTAAAAGTCACAAAGAATGGAAAGATACTCTCGCGCAAGCCGGGTTTTAATCATTTCAATGCGAAACAATCACGAACAAGACAGCTTGCCGGAAAAAAAGGTCAGAATTTCGTTATTAAAAATAAACCAAAAAGTCACCTATTACCATTTAATTAAACCTCTCCCCAACCCCTCTCCTTATCAAGGAGAGGGGCGAAGGGGTGAGGTGAATCAGATTTTATGACCAGAGTAAAAAAGGGAGTACATGCATTAAAAAGAAGAAGAAGTGTTTTAAAACAAACTAAAGGTTTTCGCCATGGCCGAAGCACCAAAGAACGCCAAGCAAAAGACGCGCTGTTGCACGCCGGAAATTATTCTTTTGCGCACAGGAAAGACAAAAAATCCCACAACAGAAAACTCTGGAACATAAAAATAAACGCAGGCGCGCGCGAACTTGGCATGACTTATTCGAAATTGATGGGAGCGCTTTCAAAAAAGAAAAACTTACTTGACCGAAAAATTCTCGCAGACTTAGCCGAACATCATCCGTCAACTTTTGCTAAAGTTTTGGAATCGGTAAAATAATCTAAAAAAATAAAACATAACTTTTGAAGGGGTTTCGAGGCTGACGAGCCGAGAACTTCAGGATTTTTTAAACTTCAAAAAATCCGTACCGGAAAAAGCTATGTTTTATTTTTTTCTATATTTTATACTCAGCTATTTTATTTTTCTTAACCATATCAATAACACCTTCCAAAAGTTTCTTTGGGTCATCACTCGCCATGATCTTTGTATAAGGACGATGACTTTTTTCTAAGATATCTTTGAGCTGATTCCCCATTTCCCATGGTCCTTCAAAAATACCTAGAGGCTTATCGTCTTCAAAGGCAACAGTAAACTCATGGATAGTCCCGATGCGTCCACAACCGCATATCACAGCATCGACACAACGAGTGAGCAATAAATCACGCCCTGGGTAACCAAAACCTGTATAAATTATCAGGTCCATATAATCCAGCGGAAGTTTGTAGACCTCGACATGCTCTTTTTCGGATGCCGCAGGGGAAAATCCGATAGATATTCCGCCGAGTTCTTTCACTCCCATTGCCACCCAAAAAGGAAAACCTGTCGTAGCTCCCGTCACCAGAATCGCTCCTTGTCGAGCTATTTCACGTCCAAGCTCTTTAGCCTTATCTAATGCGTTTAGTCCGCAGTGACCAGTCTCAGCCGCGCCAGAAACGCAAATTTTTATTTGACGATGACCGTGCTTATTTTTCGAATTTAAAAAATTAGAATCCATGCAAAAAAGTATATCACATATTTAGACAAAAAAACATAACTTTTGAAGGGGTTTCGAGGCTGACGAGCCGAGAACTTCAGGATTTTTTAAACTTCAAAAAATCCGTACCGGAAAAAGTTATGTTTTTTGTCTAAATTTAACAATCAAGCGTCACACTGCTCCCCTGTTCTGGAGCGTAAGCTTCGATTCCTAAATTGTCTCGCAATTTCTGCACCAGAAACATTGCCGACTTTGGCTCACCCATAACCACAAAAACTTTCTTGAGCGTGTCCTCTATATCTTCAACAAAACTCAACAACCCATCAGAATCTTTATGCCCTGAATATCCAGTAATCGTCACAACGTGCGCTCGAACTATCACATCTTCACCCGTTATGCGCACTGTTTTGACCCCCTCCTGAATCAAGCGCCCAGGGCTACCCACAGCCTGATATCCAGTGAGGAGCAGTGTATTGTTAGGATCTGGTAAATAATGCCTCTCATGGTGCACCACACGTCCACCAGTAGACATCCCGCTTCCAGCAATAACTATTTTTGGGTTAGGCACATCGCCAATCATGCGAGATTCTTCTGATTTCAGAGTGCTGTGAAGTCCTGGAAAATCAAATAAATATTTATCATGCGACATTGCTTTTTGGGCATTTTCATTGAAATAATTTCTGAACTGCTTGAAAATTTCAGTCAGGCGAATAGCGAGCGGAGAATCCAAGAAGATGGGCATTATGGGTATGCGATTGTTTTCAACCAGCGCATTAAGCTCAAAGAGAAGCTCTTGAGAACGTTCCAAAGAAAAGGTCGGAATAATAAGTGTCCCACGCCTTTTATAATTATCTTCAATTGTTTCCTCTAAAAATTTCCTACGATCGTCCCGCGACTCATGATTCCTGTCGCCATAGACAGACTCCATGATTAGATAATCCACATCGGTAATCTTTTCAGTGTCAGGCAAAAGCATTGAAGGCGAATTGCCTAAATCGCCGGTAAAAAGGATCTTCTTTCCATTGTAAATAAATTGCACCATAGCTGAACCCAATATATGCCCAGCGTTCAGAAAAGACATTTCCAGATTTGGGGTTATTTTTAACGCTTGATTATATCCAAAATCCTCCCACAACGACAGCGCTGATTTTATATTTTCGGGGGTATAGATTTCATCCAAATGCAAATCCGTATTTTTTGATAAAATCCCTGCAGTATCTTCGAGCATCGGAAGAGCCAACGCTCGAGTCGGCTCTGTGGAATAAATTTTTCCGTGAAATCCTTCATGAATAAGTTTTGAAACACGCCCTAAATGATCAATATGCGCGTGAGTAATAAAAAGAATATCTATCTCCTTTGAATCATAAGGGAAAGGGTCCCAATTTATGTCATCCGCCAGTTTTAATCCTTGAGTGAGACCGCAATCAACCAGAATTTTCTTTCCATCTGCCTCTAAAAGAAAATTAGCTCCAGTCACTGAGCCAGTTCCTCCACAAAAAGTTATTTTGGCTATATTTTGCATTATTTTATTGTACCCGATAGTGAGACTTTTTCAAAGCTCTACTACCGGGTGTACCCTACTTTCCGGAGTAAGCATAATTCTTTTTGAAAAGTATAAAATTGCCAGCACACCTCCAGAAAGATCAAAGAAAATATCTGAAATGATATCTAGAAAATCAAGCGGGTTTTGCGCAAGAGCACCATTAACCAAGATTTCAAACACTTCCCATCCAACCCCGATCAATAACACAAATAATAATATTTTTAAAATTGCATATACGAGATGATCTTTCGAAAAAGGAAAAATATAAAAATAAAGAAGCCCAAGCCAAAATCCACCGAGAAAGTGCATGATCATATCAAAATACCAAATAGAAAAGTACCAATAGAATTTATTTGCAATAAAATTCACCAAAAAAATGAAAATGATTAGGAATATCAGACGTTGTATAAGCTTTTTTCTGTCCATCAGAGTATTATAGCGCGAAATAAAACTTTTTGATAAGAAAAAATCCGCTACGGTGCGGAGTTCTTCTTAGGACTATTTCAGATGTATTACCATAGCTCAAAGCTAGGTGGGTGTTAGACGTGTGCAACCAAGGCTACACTCGATCGAAACTCCCATAAATTAGTGTTCTAGGTAATAATCGGAAATAACCCTACCGAAATTATACGCCCTCTATAAATTCTAGCAACTAGACGGAAGCATTTTTTTGTTTTCGAATTATTTTGCGAAACTTTTGCATAAATTTCTTTCATAAATTTATTTCACACCCAATTTTCTTTGTATTTCATGAAGCATGATATCATATTTACCTCCAACAACATGATCTTCTTTTGAAATACCAATTGTTTCCAAAAACTTAAATAGTTCGTCTTGAATTTTTTTACGATTTTCTGGGTTTTCATCGGTTGAAATTTTTTCCGCCTCGACAAACTCACCTAAATCTTTTACGTTATCGAGTACAATTTCCATATCTCTATACTTGGTTTTGATTCTTTTTTTTTCTACCAGAACAAACTTTTTGTATTTTAGAAGTTTCATAATTTCCATCATTTTTGCACCATCTTTTATCTCTAATTCCTTTTCAATACAATCTTGTCGACTGGATTGGGAAATTTTTAAAGTGAAAAGAAAAATTCCATTCTGCTCTCGGATACGCAAAACTGGTGTGCTAAAAAGCGGAGGGAAGATAGAATCTTCTGGAAGAAAAATGTGATCAATTTGATAGAGTTCTTTCCCAAATTTACAACCTAAATCTTTTAGTTTTTTTATAACAGCTTTTTTGTCTCGTAGATGCGCTTTTACCTCAACTTCATACATAGATTGTTTTATTCATCCACCCCAAAACGTTTGTAGTCGTAAGTTTTTTTATCGCCAAACCAATGCTTTATTTCATGCTCAGCTTCTTCTGGAGTTTCCGAACAATGAACAATGTTCATCACTGCGCGTTTTTCTTTGTTTGCCAAAGCCGGAGAATCGATTGAGAAATCTCCCCGAATTGTACCTACTTCGGCTAAGTATGGCATGGTCGGTCCGGCAATCTTGCGAACAACATCAACTGCATGGACTCCCTGTACCACCATTTTTACCAACGGCGCGGACTCCATGTAATCAATCAACCATTTGCGGATATTCGGACCGATTTTTTCAGGTTCTAGAGTTCCAAAATCAAGTAACGCATCATAACCATACTTTTCATAGGTGGAAAGAGTCTTTTTGCCAAGTCTAGTAATCCACTCTTCATTTTTTGGGTAATGATTATCAATCTGGTCGTGCGATGGCTGGAACATTTCGAGCGCCACAATCTTTAAATCTCGCTGTTCAAAACGCTTGATAATCTCTCCGGTAAGACCCTTACGGACTCCGTCCGGCTTCAACATTACATATGTTCTTTCTTCTTTTGGATGTTTCATATTTTTTATTCTAGCAGAAAAAAATAATTTTGCAAAACTATTTTTTTATCATTCCTTCAAAAGTTATAGAAGAATACGCGCCGGTACTGAAACCATATTTTTTATAAACAGTCCCAGCCGAGCCTATGATGCCATTTTTTGGGTCAAAACCGAGTTCGACGGCTGCAGCTTCTGCTTTTTTATGAGAGCTTGATTCAATTTCGAGGTAAGTCGGAATAAACGGCCAAGAATCTATATCGAAAACCACATCGTCTTTAATATAGCGTGTCCTTTTATTTTTTTCTTCAGTAGTTACCACGAGCCCCATGGCTTTAAGAAGTTCACAAGTTTTCGCATAATCATTGACAGAGACTTCAATTTCTTTTGCCCCGATATTCTCCTCACTTCCGTCATCTAATTTTTTCCTTAGGTTCTGCTTGTATGTCAACGTTGTTTCCTTGCCATCAGTTCGCACTCGGATCCAGCTATGCCTATCATTCATAGCACCATCAGGATAATCAAAAAGTTTTCGGCTATAGTCATAGCTACCCACTTTTTTCGCGCCAATTGCCAGCAATTTCTTCTCTAATTCCGGCACGTCAACTTCCAAAAATTTTATCTCAAATTCTTCCATACATATTATTTTATCATAACTTTCCTATATTGCTTGTAATATCATATCCCAGTTCTTTTGTTCGAACCACAGATTTTTTTAAAAAATAAATCCAATGGTCATAGCCCTTACTCTCTTTATATGATTAAAACAGACGGATGAGAAGGATGACCGAAGCAACGATTAAAAGAATCCCGAAAACTTTATTGATAACTTGAAGAGATGGAATTTTCATCCGCGCTTTTACAAGAGACACGATGATAAGGACCCCAACCCACCAGAGAAATAAACCGCATATGATTCCCCCTGCAATCGAAATCATATACATGACACTTCCGACTTCTCCTCCACCTCCGAGCCACGCTATGAATCCCAAGATGGCGAGAAAAGTAAGCGGGTTTGTGATAGTAAGCATGAATCCCACACCTAAATCCTTGAGAACCCATTTAACCTCCCGCTTGATCAACCTTTGCTCATCCTCATCCTTGGTGGTTAAAAAATTCGATCTGGAAAACATAATATTAAGGCCAATGAAAAAAAGGAAAAGAGCGCCCAACATGCCCAAACCTCTTTCTTCTTCGGAGATAAAAACAGAGAGAAAAGAAACACCAAAGGAAGCAACGAGACTAAAGACAATGTTGGCCAACATCGAACCAACGATGATTGGGATGCTAGATTTCCAATTTTTAGCAATAATTCGATGGATAACAAAAATCGCTACCGCCCCCATCGGCACGCTGATTGCGAGAGCGACTATTATTCCTGTCAGAAAAACAGACATGGGTTAATGTTAGCAGAAAACAAAATATTACTCCATAGACTTATATCTGCCCATAATTTCAGCCTCCACCTCTCCCCTATCTCTGCCATATTTGACATAAGAAAGTTCTTTTAAATTATCCACGATGTCCATATTGCCCTTCTCAGCATCCATGGTTCTAAGATTGAAGGGTTTAACCGGTTGGCCATTGACCAACATACTTATATAAGCATTGCGGTTATCGAGTTTGGTGATATCTTGGGCAGAAAATGTCGGCTTGAATTTAGACTCGAGAAATGTCGCGTCTTCAGTGCCGACACGAAAAACAGCCATGGAACCCACGTTGCCAAAAACGGCATTTTTTATTTTCTCTTCGAGTTGAGTGATGTATTGATGGGCGATATTGAGCGATAATCTGTATTTTCGAGCCTCAGACAATATGGAGGCGATAGAATCAGTCGTAACATTTTGAAACTCATCGATATAAAGATAGAAATCATTCATGGGTTTGCCAAACATATCTACGCGTGAGAGCGCCGCCATTTGGATTTTGCCCACCAAAACGAGACCAATCAAATTCGCATTGATGTCGCCTAGCCTGCCTTTAGAAAGATTCACCAACAGGATTTTTTTCTCATCCATGATTTTTCGGAAGTTAAAAACGGAATTCTGTTGGAGCACCACCGGACGCATAATGTCATTTGAGATAAAGTTGTCGAATTTGGAAGAAATGTATGGAACAAAGTTCGCAAGAGATTGATCTCCCGTTGTTTGTTCGGCTGAAATCCAAAATTGTTTGATAATCGGATTCTTGCATTTAGCAAGTTTCATATCGCGAAATTCTTTATCTCCTAGCACTCTCGTTATTTCTAAAAGGGTCGAACCTGATTCTGGATCTTCCATCACTAGAAACGCGCTATTCCTGAAATATTGTTCAAACATCGCTCCCCCACCCACCTTCATATCAAAAAGTTTGTTGAAAATCCCCATCAATTCATTTACTACAAAAGTTTTCTGTTCCGGATATTTTGGATCATATTCCAACATGTTAAGTCCCATAGGACGCGGTGTATATGCCGGATCAAAATAAATCACATCATCAATGCGTTCTTTTGGAATTCGAGAAAGAATAGTTTGAATATCGGTGCCGTGCGGATCAATATAACAAACCCCGTCGCCGTTTCTTATGTCCTGTGCAATCATGTTGAGCATGATGTTTGTCTTGCCCGTTCCCGTCTGACCGATAACATAGAAATGCCTCATCCTGTCTTCACGCGCTAGATGAATTTCAGTATCTTTGCCCCGATAACTATTTACGCCCAAAACTATACCCTCCTGACCCATTTCCATAGGCGCTCCTGCAATACCGGCCTTTGCTTCCTTTAATTGTGGCTGGCCTCCAAGACCGACTGGAAAATGAAACACAGAAGCGAGTTCTTTTAAATTCAATGGCATTATTTTGTCATGTGAAAAAGAACGATATGAAAAATCATGGAAAAGTTGCTTCAAATCACTCCCATGAGCTTTTTCAAAAACAAATGAATTACTAGCAGCTTCGGAGAATTGATTGAAAGAAGATTCTATCTCCTGCAAGATCGCCTCCGCGCGCTCTTTTGTCTCTCCAGACGCAATCACACGGATATTCACTTTCATGATGGTGCTCTTTATTTTATTTCCTATCTTTTCGACTGCGCCTTCATCAACCGCGCGCCTACCTTTCATGTATTTTTCCTTACCATTTTCTTCAGTTTTTTCTTTATGCCCGAATAGAAGATCTTTACCGACTTTGAGAAACGCTTTGTTGAATTTATAGAAATTATCCGCCGCGTGTTTTATAGACACACCGTCTTTCACATCATCCAATATCATATGAAATTCATTTATAAATTTATCTCCGGCTGGCGCCACTAGAAGCTGAATCGCCGCTCCTTCACCCTTTGTTTTCAACTTAGAGAAAACATTTAGTATCATGTTCATAGGGTCATGCTCAATATTGTCATAAGTCTTGATGGGCATCACGCCACGCTCCGCGAGATTCGCATACGCTCCGACTGATCCGCCAGAAGCGTTAAAAATATTATAATCATCCGCAACTTCGCGGACCTTTGCATGGTGATAAAACGCCAAGATTTGTTTTTCAAAAAGTGAAATATATTTATTCGGTATCCCGGCATAAATAACCACTTCATCGCTCTCTCCGCTGAGCGCCACCTCAAGTGTAAAATAAATTTCTTTATCATTTTTTTTGTCAGGAGAAATAGATTGCATGCCGGCATAAAATTGTTCCATAGCGCCGATAAATTCCTTGAAACCTTTCGACTTGTCGGCTTCATCCGTGGGTGGTGGAAGTGTTATTTCGAAAAGCGTCATGTTGAGAGCTTTATATAAAGGCGTACCTTCTTTAAGGTCAAGTACAGCCTGACCTGTCTTCAAATATTGCACTAAGATTCTATGGAAATCATCATCAACGTGCGGATTCCCCATTGCTTCCACAACCGAGAGCGCGTTACGAACCCCCTTGGTGATGACAATGCCCAGAAGCTCTTCCATGACACTATCATGAGATTCAGGTCGAAGAGCCAGTACTATACCCTCTGCTTCTTTTTTGTTTATGATGTGACTGTCGTGTACCACTTGCTCAGCTGGCACATCCTTGTAAGCGCCCACCACGTCATGTACTGCGTTATCTTTCGCATTTTCAAAGTGGCCCAGTTTGGTGAGTTCCGCTTCGCGTTTTGAAACATGCGCGCGCAAATAATCAAGCTCTTCCTCTGGAGTTTTAAACTTCGGCATTTCCTTAAAAAAGGATGGTTCCATGCCTTAATTATACAACAAACTAAATAAAAGATTAACTTCTTAAAATAAAACTTTTTCCGGTACGGATTTTTTGAAGCTTAAAAAATCCTGAAATTCTCGGCTCGTCAGCCTCGAAACCCCTTCAAAAGTTTCATTTTAAGAAGTTTTATTCAGTCAACTTCGCCTTCAAGTCTTTTATTTTAGCTTGATCTTCAAGAATTTTTTTAGCTTTATCTATCTGACTCATAGCTTCCAAGCCTTGCTTTTGCATTTCAGCTATTTCTTTTACACCTTTTACTTCACTCATCAAAGCTTCTTCAAAAAAAGCAAAAGTTAATTTTTCTTGCACTTCTTCCGGAAATTTTTGCAAATTATCAACCAAAAACTTCCGCGCGCCAGCTTCGTCGTCTTTATTAACATAACCTAAAAATTCGTTATATAAATCTATAAATGTGTCGCTCATAGTTAATTTAATTTATCTTTTTTACTGTTAATCAATGTCTCAGTGAGGGTTATCAAAACATTATGCCAAAATCCCTTGCCTGAATTTTTTTTCATATAATACGTGTGCGCGTCATCAATAAACGTCTGTTTTACATGTTCCCGCTCTGCATCACTTAATCTTTCATAATTTGTGTATCGCTTTTTATTTTCCCATTCTTCTTCAAATTCAGCCTCATCAAAAGCTTCCTTTTTCGCCTCCTTAAATCCACTTTTGGGTTCTTCTTGAACTTTTTCATTTGTTAGTTCACCGGCCAAAGCATTTCTCATATTGTCATTACCACTGACACTATAAAAAAGAACAGCTCCAATATCTTGGTGTAAAAGATCTAATTGAGCAATAGAATTCTCGAGTGAATTTTCAGAAGATTGCAAACCCCTAAGAACATCTTCATTGAAGGTACCTCCCTTTCCCACCATTCCGCGTGAAAGCCAATTCATGGTTTTTCTTAACTCGCTAGGTACCCTGCTTGCCAATTCTCTTAGTTTTTTATCTTTCTCTATCGGATCTTCTATCGCGAGGACAGCTAGATATTCCTGTGGACTGATATTATTATCTTTACATATCTTTTCAACTTCATCATTAACTGTTTTGTATTCTCCTTTTTTATAGCTATCCAAAGTCTCCATCGCAGATAAAATACCGTTAAATCTGCTTTCATCGGTAATAGATATTTCTCTCAATTGACCTTGAATCGCCTTTATAGCTTTTTCAGGACCAAGAAGATTAATTATTTTTTCAAATTCAGGATGATTGCGAGCAAAATCAATTATGTTTTCTTTGGTTAGTAATTTCTCAATTTTTTCCGCTTGGATAATTTTTTCTGAAAAAATCAACCTCTTTTCTTCAAGCAGGGCAATGTCGCTTTCTTCAAGTTTTCCTTCAGCAAGTCTCGATGCAAGTTCTTGATCTCCATCCCTTTCAAGCAATTTACCAAAGAGATGACTTTTGTTTTTATCTTGCAAAACTTGCGCTAAAGTATGTCCCTGTGGAGGCGGTGTGGCATGCTCTTTTTTTTCTTCTCTACTTTTCCTTAATGAATCTAGGATTCCCATATGTTATGTTTGTTATTTATAAGCTATATCTAAATAATAAACTTTTCTACTATTTAGTCAACACTTCTGCCTCGCCTTCCGTAATCAAAATAGTATGTTCAAAATGAGCGCTTTTTTTACCGTCAGCAGTGCGAAAAGTATATCCGTCGTCATCTATAGTGACATTCTTTGTCCCATTGTTTAACATCGGCTCTATAGCCACCACCATGCCCGGAACCAACTTTTCCCCTTTGCCGGCTTTGCCGAAATTTGGGATGTAAGGATCTTCATGTATTGCACGACCTACGCCATGTCCAGACAAAACTTCCACAATGCCATAGGTATTGCCTTTTTGAGCGCGAACAAAACTCTCCACTGCATGGCCAATGTCTCCGACAGTATTGCCATTGAGTGCAGCATCGATCCCCACCTGCAACGCTTTTTCTGTCGTATCCATTAATTTCTGACTTCCTTTTGTCACTTCACCCACAGGCACGGTAATAGCCATATCGGTAAAAAGCCCCCTGTGTTTTAGACCTAAATCAAGTGAGACAATGTCCCCTTCTTGCAATATTTTATCTTTGCTTGGTATACCATGCACGACTTCATCGTTAACTGAAATACATAGCGACGCGGGAAATGGGATTTTCGCTCCAGCTGGACGGTAATTTAAGAATGCTGGATAATCACCCATATCTTTAATTAATTGTTCCGCATATTTATCTAAATCCCAAGTGGAAACCCCCGGTTTTACCATTTCCTTTACTTTATACAAAACAGTAGCCAACCGTTTGCCACCCTCTCGCAGTATTTCTATTTCTTCTTTGGTTTTTATTATTATCATAAAAAAAATTTATAAAATTCGTTGCAGGCGTATGTTTTATGGAACATTGCGCAGGCTGACAAGCCGAGCATAGCAAATTTTCAGCAGAAAATTATGTCGTGTTCCAGAAAATATATGCCAAGAAAGAATTTTATAAATCATATTTAAGAAATTAATGTACCAATAAAACTTTCCCCATCTAGACACTTTGCCAGATTATCAATCGGTTTGCCATTCATAATCATCACCTGCATTCCCTCTTCTTCCGCCATCTTTGAAGCTGTGGGGTCAAAAGGAGAATTGAGTCCCGGATTCCATTCTTTTGGGATAATTGCTCGATATTCCGCCCAGGATATTTTTTCTATCTTTTTTGCATCTGGATTTATTTTTGGATCTGAATCATACACATAGTCAGTATTCGATAGATTAATAACTTTTTTCGCTCCAAATGTTTTGGCTGCCAAAACAGCATCCCAGTCTGTGCTATGTCCTGGTTCATAAGCCGCGCCTATAATGATTGGTTTTGTAGAAATAAGTTTATTGGATAAATTAAAAATTACCTCATCATGAGCTTGTTCTCCAAAAATTACCCTGACTAGTTCAGCATTTAATTTCAAAGACGCTATGCCAATCCAATCCAGATCATCATACGACGGAATCGCAAGTTCCTTGGCCACATCTTGATATCGGCGACAAATTTTCCCTCCGCCTGTGGTAATTATAAATTTTTTCCCCTGCTCCACATGTGAAAGAATAAGAGATTTAAAATCTTTTAAAAAATCAACATCTACCTGGTCGGGAATTATGAGTGACCCGCCAAGAGAAATTACTATCGTTTCTTGCATAAATAATTAAAAATTTAGCGCTTTAATAATGTCCTGATGCACATTTTCGACTGTTTGTTCGCCATTAATAGTGTAAATCGTATAATTCTCTTTGCCTTTAAAATAATTCATCGATGGAATCACATTATTCACATATTCATCGAATCTTTTGGCGATACCCTCTTTGGTATCATCATGCCTGCCACGCAAAAGATTGCGTTTCATTGCCTCTTCTTTGCCCACCTCAATGTAAATGATTTTAATATTTTCCCTTTTATAAAATTTCATCATCTCTTCAAAGGCTTGGGATTGATCTAAGGTACGAGGATAACCATCAGCAAAGAGGTGTTTTTCTGGGGTTAGAGACGAAACTAAAATATTTGTAAAAATCGCATTAGTCAGAAAATTTGGCTGGAGTTCTCCGCGTGTAATAGAATCTTTCACAATACCGCCGGTATAACTGCCACTTGCTATAAGCTTGCGATATTCATCACCTGTCGAAGTATAGACAGAGTCGCGATGATCACGATTTTTCAAGAATTCAGTCAAAAGCTTGACCTGAGTTCCTTTACCAGAACCCACTATTCCAAAAAATACAAAAGTTTGCGGTTGCCCATTTGTCATAGGCTAACAATACAAAATTTGTGATATAAAATCAACCCGGTAGTAGAGCTCGGCAATGCTTGTTTCACAAGCGTGTTTTGCGCTTTGCCAAGTCTCACTACCGGGTCAAATATGCTATAATCGCACCATGCAGAAAATTAAAATAATAACTATCAATGGCTTTCCTGGAAGTGGAAAATCCAGCACAGCAGATGGAGTCGCAAAAGAACTAGGCTTCAAAAGATTTTCTTCGGGAGATTTCATGCGCCAAATCGCCCTCGACAGAGGCATATCCTTGAATGAACTCAGTAAAAAAGCTGAAAGTGATACCGCAGTAGATAAAAGCATAGATGAAGCGGTGAAAAAAACTGGGGAGGGTGAAAAAATAGTGATAGATTCCCGTTTGGCATTCCATTGGATTCCAAATTCTTTTAAAGTCTATTTAGATCTTCCACCCGAGATTGCCAAAGAAAGAATTTCAAACAACCTAAAAACAAACAAATTCAGGCAAGAAAGTGAGGGAAAAATGGACGTTGAAGAAGTTTATAAAAAAATAATAGAAAGATTTGAAAGCGAGAAAAAAAGATACCAGAATTTATATCAAGTTGATCATGCCGATAAAAACAACTTTGACTTAGTGGTAGACACAAACAAAAACAACTTAAAGCAAGTCATTGATATTATAGTTCGAGAATACAAAAATTGGATCGAAAATTAATACTCCCGCATTGAGATCTGCGCGTCTACTTTTTTTATCAAATCAAGAACAACTGAGACGACGATGAGAACTGACGTCCCACCCAAAGCGAGAGCGGTAATGCCGGTAAAACGTTGCATGATGAGAGGTAAAATTGCAATAAACCCCAAGAAAACAGCGCCCAGGAGCGTAATGCGAGTCAAGACCTTGGAAATATATTCAGCAGTCGATTGCCCCGGACGGATGCCTGGAATAAACGCGCCATTTTTTTGTAAGTTAGTGGAAAGAGCCTCAGGATCAAAAGTAACGGCTGTGTAAAAATAAGTGAAAAGAAAAACTAAAATAAAATAAAAAATAGCGTAAAGCGCTGAGGTTTGCGTAAATGAGATAAGCACACTGGAAATTTTTGCAATAATTTCATTGCTGAATCTAGCCAAAAAAGTTCCAATCATTTGTGGGAAAAGGAGAATGGATAGAGCAAAGATTATTGGGATAACTCCCGCTTGATTGACCCGTAACGGCAGATAAGTAGATCCACCGCCATACATCTTCATGCCACGCACGCGCTTGGCATAAGTAACAGGGATAGGACGTTCAGCCTCGGTAACAAGGACAATACTTGCAATAACTAGAACGCCCACCAACACAGATATAATCAATGTAGGCAAAATGCTTGAATCAAATGTAGGGTAAATATATGTAAAAATAAATGTTCCTACTGTCGATGGAAGACCCGAGACAATACCGGCAAAAATTATGAGCGATACACCGTTGCCAATACCAAATTCAGATACGAGTTCTCCTATCCACATCAACAACATCGATCCCGCAACTACAATAATCAAATTCGTGATTCGATCGAAAGCTGTTAAGTTTACTAAAATACTTTGGCTTTCCAAAATAGCTAAAAGAGCAAACCCTTGAATAGCAGCCAAAGGAACAGTCAAAAGCCGTGAATATTGGGTAAATCTTTTCCTTCCAGCTTCGCCTTCTTCATGATATATCTTCTTCAAAGCTGGAACCATGATGGTCAAAAGTTGCATGATGATGGAGCTGGTGATATAAGGCCCGACACCAAGCATGATTATGGAAAGATTGGAAAGCCCGCCTCCGGAGAATATATTCAAGATACCGAAAAATTGGTTGTTGGACAAGAAACGATCAAGCGCCAGAGTGTCAATGCCGGGGATTGGGATAGCCGAAAGCAATCTGAACACAATCAGTGAAAAAAGCACGAACAAAACCCGCTTTCTCAGCGTGATATCTGTCCAAACTAATTTCATTTTATTTAAAAAATTTTGCATATACTTTTTTTTGTAACAGCGCTTTAGGCGCTCTGAGCGCCTAAAGCGCTATCTCACCCGATTCTCTTACTTGATTTTAATCTTCTTTCCTTGAATACCAAGACGCTTTCTTATTTCAGAGAACTTTTCCGTTGTAGAGACCATTTTGTCTTTTTCCACCAAAAACAATTTCTGAATTGACTTGAATTGATATCCACGATTCTTTGGCAACCTTTTAATGATATCACGAAGTTCCGGGCGACGCTTGTTGCCGGAACGAGCTGTCTGCCCCTTGCCTCCTCGGCCAGAAGTCTTGGCGTGCTTTCCCCCGCGACCCACCAGTCGGTCTTTTCTATTCTTATGAATTCTTTTTAAATTATGTATCTGCATTGTTTTAATTTCTTAGCTTATAACTTTCGGCTTGTTATTCTTTTTCTTTCCCGACACTTTCGATCTGGATTCCGACATCTGCAAGTGTTGGAACTTTATTTACGACGATAGCGCTCTCGGGTATATGTTTTGTGTATTTTGAGGAAATTGCTGAAAGCGCCTCCATGACCGCCTTGGCATTGTTCAATTTATTCTTGCTGTTAGATATGATTTTCCCTGTGATATCTTTCATCCCAGAAAGCTTCACTATGTCGCGGACTACCGAACCCGCCACAAGTCCACGGCCTTTGTTTGGGATGAGCACAACTTTCGAACTTGAAAATTTAGCAGAAAGCTCGTGTGGAATAGACATGGTCTTTGTCAGATTCAACTTGACCATGTTTTTCTTGGCATTTCTGACTGCTTTATTTATCGCAAGAGCCGTGTCGCCCGCTTTTCCTAAGCCCAAACCAACAGATCCTTTTTTGTCTCCCGCTACCAAAGCGACGCTGAAAGAAAATCTGCGTCCGCCGGCAACGACTCTGGTGACGCGACGAATATTCAGAATCTTTTGATCAAATTCTGGCTTGGATCGTCCAAAAGAAGAACCTTTTCGGCCACCACTCTTTTTGTCTCTAATTTTATCTTGTGTTTTTTCCATTGTATTTTACTTTATAACTTTAAAACTTGAGTCCGGCTGCTCTCGCTTCATCTGCTACTAATTTTATTCGTCCAGTGTATTTAAATCCATTTCGATCAAAGACAACTTTGTTTATCTTGGCTTCCAAACAAATCTTACCGATCGTGCTTCCAACTTCTTTTGCCCTCTCTGTTTTTGTGCCCTTTGCAATTTTAACACCCGCCTTGACTTGGCGAGGCAGGTCGCTCGCCTGCGCTAGAGTCTTGCCAGTCGTATCGTCGATAACCTGCGCATAGATAAATTTGTTAGAACGAAAAACTGTAAGTCTCGGACGCTCTGCCGTGCCTTTTATTTTTGCCCTAATTTTTCTCTTTAATCTTATTCTTTTGTCGGTTTTTGTTTGCATTTTTCTTTATAACTTTCAACTACCTAAACAGTCTTCTTGCCTTGTTTGCGTCTGATAACTTCACCTTCATAACGCATTCCCTTGCCTTTATAAGGCTCTCCTTTCTTTAAAGCGCGAATGGATGCGGTGAAACTGCCGACCAGCTCTTTATCAATTCCAGTAATTGTAATATTGTTCTTGTCAGCAGTAGCAGTGATAGCATCTGGGATTTTGACAATAACTGGATGAGAAAACCCTAAGGCAAAATGAAATTCTTTGCCCTTTACTTCAGATTTGAATCCCACACCTTCTAATATTAATTTCTTTTGATATGGGGTCTGCACACCGGCAATCATGTTTTTTATGTGTGAAGCATAAGTTCCCCAAAGAGATTTAGAAAACTTGTCATTTCTTTTTATATTTAAATTTATAGTCTTACTTGCCCCGTCTTTGGCGGAGTCAGCGATAGTAATCGTAATATCATCTCGAAAAGTTTTCGAAAGAGTCCCTTTGGGACCGACAACAGAAAGAACAAGTCCATTCTGACTTACTTTGACTCCGTCCGGTATTTGTATTTCTTGTTTGCCTATTCTACTCATATAATTTTTTGAATTACCTCCCCTTCCTCCCCTCCTTAATCAAGGAGGGGACAGAGGGGTGGTCTCTACCAAATTTTAAATAATACTTCCCCGCCGACTTGTTCTTTGCGAGCATCTTTGCCTGATAAAATCCCTTTCGATGTTGAAAGCACCAGCAATCCAGATCCACTTCTAACCGAATGAATGTCTTTCATCCCAAAATAAACACGTCGTGATTGCTTTGAGATTCTCTCAACTTCGGTGATTTTTGGTTTTTTATCAACGTAGAACAGCTCTATTTCCAACAACGGCTGATCGTCTTTTGTTTTCTTTGAAACACTGTGAACATACCCTTCCTTTTTTAAACATTCTGCAATGGCATTTTTTATTTTGGAATACGGAAGAGACACGGACTTCTTGCCTACCAAACTTCCATTCTTCATTACTATTAACATGTTTGAAATTGAATCCATTTTATTTTTATATAACTACCAACTTGATTTGCGAACACCCGGCAACATCCCTTCATTTGCTAATTCTCTGAAACAAATACGACATACTCCAAAATCTCTCATAAAAGCATTACCTCGGCCACAGCGAAAACATCGATTTTTTTGTCGAGTGCTGAATTTTGGTTTTTTTAAAGCTCTTGCTTTTACTGATGTTTTTGCCATATAGTAAATATCGTCTATTTATAGGTGATATCTTGTGTTTTTTCTTCTTGGCCTCTTCCCTAAAGCACTTTTAAGCGCTCGGGCAAAGAAGGAGAAACACAGATCGAACCTATTTCTTAGACTCTCTGATATTAGCAGATTGGGGAAAATTAGTCAAATGAAACGTAATTGGTTATTTAAACAAAGTAGAAGCCCGAGCTAAAATTTCATTGATTTCTGGTTCACTAACTTTACCCATTGTTATTTTCACTCTTTCTTTAACATCAAAAGATCTTATTTGGTCAGCCAAAACAAAAGATTTTCCTTTCGGTCCATCTATTGGAACCTCAAAAAAATAATTCTTGCGTTTACTGGTCATCGGACACACTAAAACTAGATTGGAAAAAGAATTGTATTGCAAGGAAGAAATCACCACAGCTGGTCGTAATCCTGATTGTTCATGGCCTTTTGTGGGACTAAAATCAATCCAGACAATATCACCTCGTTCAGGAATTTTAGAATTTTTTACCATATTTCTTTACCCCTCGGCCTATCATTGGGCCAAAGTGATTTATGGCGATTTTTCTTGGTAATGCCTTTAACCATATCTTCTAGAGTATATTGAGGACGGCTGGAAGTAATAATCATCTGGTCCTTTAATTGCTTAAAACCGACAATAGAACCTGCTTGCCAATTAAGGTTTTCGGCAAATTCATTCGGTATTCGAACCGCCAAACTATTTCCCCATTTTTGTATTTTAGTTGTCATGGATTCAATTTTATTCACCATGACCCTGAGTTTTTATCGAAGGGTCATGGATTCAAGTATATACAATGTATCTACAAAGTCAAGTAAAACATTAACCCCTTCGCAAGGACTGTCCTTGCGAAATCTTTTGCGAAATCTGTCCTTGCGAAAAGTATTATGGATTTTGGTGACAACCGATATTATCATACACGGGATTACCGGGAAGATTAATAAAGGCTTTTCCAAAACTAATGCCACTGCTTCCCACACAATAAAGCAAACCCTCTGGACCAAACCAACTTTCAGCAGAAAATAAGGAGCTATCCCCTCTAACATGCAGGGCATATCCTTGCGCATTACCGCTCGAAATTTCTAGAATTTTTTTACATAAAGCATTGGCTTGTGGAATATAAATAGATGCATTTGAATTTAAAGGATACATTTGATCACAAGTTCCTGCAAAAGCATGAACTGGATTATTAGCCCAATTAATTTGACCATTCAAGCCTGCATAAGACCCTTTATCTGAATACTCTAGTGCCAACAATGTACGAAATTGAGTCAATTCTTCTTTTAAAGCAGACAGTCTCGTCTTTATTCTCGCCGTATTCAAACTCGCCATTACGATCGAAGACAAAAGGCTGATGATGGCAACCACTACCAAAAGTTCTATAAGAGTGAAACCTTTTTTGTTGTTTTTAATATATTCATATTTGTTATTTTATCATTGATTTGGGGATGAAGGTATTTGTTCAAATTGTTCGGGAGTGAATTCTGGTTGGATGGATTTTCCACCAAAAAAGAAATAAAAAGAAAGAGCAAACATTAATACCGCAATTCCTAAAAGCACATACTCCGCTTGTTTCTGCTCTTTAATGATTCCACCAGAGTATTTCATCACCAGTCGAACCATCCTGGGAAGTTCAGAAGAAACTTCTGGGGTCTGTCCAGTTTCCTGCGCCTGTTCAGCGCTCGACTTCATTTCAAACTCTTTCAGAGCTTGATCGATTTCAGAGTTGTTTGGTATTTTTGTTTCAGGAGGCATGAAAATATCAAGACACCCAAACTAAGGTTTAGGCTGATAAGAATTCGTCTTTATCATTTCGTCTGGAAAATCTTGATACATATTATACACACTTGCGCCATAAGGCTGGAGGGCGTGAGAGAGGTAGTCGCGTATAAAGAAAACTACTAAAACCAAGAGAATGACTCCAAGAAAAATATCCGAAGCATTATAATAAATAATAAATTTGCTTGAGCCCTTGTCGGCATACATATGCCTTTTGTGAATAAATTTAATCATATGCTTACATTATACACGAATGTCAAAACATTACGCAAGGGAGAGCGCCTAGTTATTCCCCAGTGTATTCTATTTCTTTTCTTCCTTTTTAAAAGGAATACCCAAGAGTCCAAAAAAAGTGATCCCTTCTTTTTTATTTTTAGCTGTAGAGACGAGAGTGATAGAAAGTCCGAAAACATCTCGGATATCCTCATCGGCAGTTTCTGGAAAAATAGTGTGTTCTTTGATGCCGATAGTCAAGTTGCCGATATTGTCTACCGAAGAAAGCGAAATCCCACGGAAATCTTTCGTTCGAGGGAGGGCGACATTGATAAGCTTTTCCAGAAAAGCATACATCCTTTTACCCCGCAATGTCACGATGACTCCGATCGGATCGCCCTGCCTAGTCTTAAAAGACGCGACTGATTGCTTGGCGCCTCTAGTCACCGGCTTCTGGCCAGTTATCTTTGCTAAACGCAGAGCAATAGCTTCATTTTTATTCTTATCTTTTTTCATAGCTGTCCCTGTGCCCACATTCAGCACGATTTTTTGCATTTTTGGCGCAGCTATAGCGCTCTTGTAATGAAAAGTTGTTTTCATTTTATCAAACACTTCTATTTCTTTTTCTTTAACAGTTAAATGTTTCATTTGGTTTTTAATCTAATTTTTTAACGTTCGAGGCATGGATCGGCATTTCGATACTTTTCATGCTTCCTTTTTCGCCAGACTTTCTCGGACGCTGGTGTTTCTTCATCATATTCGCGCCTTCGACAATGACCTTGTTCTCATTCACTAAAACTCGGACAATTTTTCCTTTTTTGCCTTTATCCTTGCCTGTTATTATTGTTACACTGTCTCCTTTCTTGATTTTCATATTGTGTTGTTATATTACCTCTTGCGCTAATGAAATTATTTTCTGAAATCCTTTTTCGGCTAGCTCTCTCGGAATCGGACCGAATACGCGACCAGCTTTTGGATCCAGCTTGCCTTTCTCGAGAAGCACGACAGCATTATCATCAAAACGAATATAAGATCCGTCACGCCTTCTGAAAGCATTTCTGGTGCGCACGATGACTGCTTGATGCACATCTTTCTTTTTGACCCCCTTTCTAGGACTCGCCACTTTGACGGTAATAATGACCTGCTCACCCAAAGTAGCGTATCTTTTTTTAGAGGAACCTAAAACCTTAAACACCTTTCCTATGGTGCCTCCAGCATTGTCTGTTATTTTTACCCATGTTCCTGCTTGAATCATATATTTATTTGCTTAAAACTTTAAAGTGTTTATCCTTTGAAATCGGTTTCGTTTCTACTATTTGCACGTTGTCTCCGATTTTATATTTATTTTCCTCATCATGCGCTTTGTATTTTTTGCTTACTTGGTAAAATTTGCCATACAAAGGATGCTTGATAAACCTGAAAACGTTGACAGTCACAGTCTTGTCCATTTTATCGGAAACAACCACACCTTTTAAGACGTTGCCTGTCCTGAGCGAAGTCGAAGGACCTTTGTTTTCTTTATTTTCTTTTTGTATTTTCGTTTTCATTTTTTTTACAACTTTTTACTTTGCGCGATTTATTTCCGTCAAAACCCGAGCGATCTCTTTCCTCAAAGTTGCAAACTCTTTCACATTCTTTGATTTTGACCCTTCAGCTTTGAACTTTATAAGTCTCGCATTTTCCTGTAAAACAGCAAGTTTCTTTTTCAGCTCGCTTTCTGTCATGTCTTTTAAATTATCTTTTTTCTTTGCCATATGATTATCTAAATTATTGTTTGTGAACTCTGGACACAATTCTTACTTTGATCGGAAGTTTACTACCAGCTTTTCTGAGAGCCTCCCCCGCAGTTTTTTCATCTACCCCGTCCACTTCAAAAATAATACGGCCGGGAAAAACGTCAAAACAATATCCCTGTGGATCTCCTTTACCCTTTCCCATGCCCACTTCCGCCGCTTTGGCGGTATATGGACGATCCGGAAAAATGCGAATCCAATACTTTCCAGCCTTGGTGAGCGTTCTGGCTATCACCTTTCGAGCAGCTTCAATCTGGGCTGACCTCACACGCGCCTGAGATACAGATTTGAGTCCATAAGAACCGAAAGACAGCTTGATGCCTCTAGTATCCGGCGATGTCGCCTTTGGATTACTTCGTCCCGTCTGCCATTTCCTAAATTTTACTTTTTTTGGAGTCAACATAAAATTAATCAGACTTGGCTTTATTTTCTAATGATTCGTTCTTTTTTGTATTTTTGTCAGCAAAAATTTTACCGCGATAAATCCAGACTTTCACACCCACAACGCCATAAGACAAAGTCGCGCGCTCACGTTTGAAGTCTATGTCCGCGCGGAAAGTCTGAAGCGGGATACTTCCACGCTTGAGCTCTTCCGTGCGGGCAATGTCTGCCCCTCCTAACCTGCCTGATAACACCACTCTCGCTCCCTCTACCCCGCGCGCTGTCATAACCTTTTCGATAATTGTTTTGATGACCCGGCGATAAGGCATTCGTTTCTCCAATCCTTCAGCGATCATATATGCCACGATCGCGGCATCAGCTTCTGGATTTGTGACTTCAATGACTTCGAGTTTGAAATCTTCCGGTCGTGGAAGTTTCAGATTATCCATTTTTTTAAGAATTTCCTCTTTGAGCTTTGTCGCTCCTTCGCCATTTCTGCCGATAATGAGACCGGGGCGAGAAGTTTTGATGATAAATCTGGTAGCTTTTCTGCTTCTCTCGATTTCAATTGTAGAAACATACATCCCACGCAATTTCTTTTCCAAATATTGGCGCACGAGCACATCTCCTTTCAAATAAGAGACATACTTTTTCGGATCGGCAAACCAGCGACTTTTCCAGTCTCTGAGCATGATCAATCTATGTGCGTATGGATGAACTATTTTTGACATATTATTATTTCGTAACTTTTTTTGTTTTAATCGCCTTTGTCTTCTTTGTTTTTGTTACTTGCGCCACTTTCTCACCCAAAAGGAGGCTGAGATGACTGGTGCGTTTGTTTATCCTGTGTCCTGTGCCCATGGCAGCCGGCATCATTCTTTTCATTGTTATACCTTTGTCTACTCGCAATTCTTTAACAAATAAATTTTCTGCGTCTATTCCCATAGACTTTGCATTCGCAACAGCAGAAAGTAAAAGCTTTTTTATCGGCAAGCCTGCTCGCTTTGCCAAAAAATCAAGTTCAGCTATGGCTTCATTCACACTCTTTCCCTTTACCAGTCCTGCAACTAAGCGAACTTTTCTCGGAGCCTGTCTGTAATTTTTTAAAAAAGCTTTCATGTTTATCTTATTTTTTATTATTTCTTAGCCCCCTTTGCGTCGAGAGCGGCGGCAGTCGCTCCTTTTGCCGCATTTATTTCAGCTTCCTGTTTCTTTTGTTCAAGTTCTTTCTGCATCTTTCCGCCATGCTTTGTGAATTTCTTTGTTGGAGAAAATTCTCCCAATCTATGACCCACCATGTCTTCGGTGACCAGGACATCCACATGCACTTTGCCATTGTAAACGCCAAAAGTGAAACCAAGCATCTCGGGAGAAATGACGCAAGCCCTCTTCCATGTCTTGATGGAAGGAGTATTGAGCGGATTTTTGCCGGCAATCTTTTTTAAGAGCCTTTCATCCACGTATATTCCTTTTTTGATTGATCTTGTCATGTGTTTATTCCCCTCTTGAGGGGTGGCTCGCTTGCGAGACGGGGTGGAAAAATACATCCACCTCCCTCCGACCAAAGTCGGAGTACTCCTCAAGAGGAGAATTAATTAAAAATAGCTCGTAACGAGCTTGGTTTTATATTAGCAAATATGAATAAAATGTCAACAAACAAACAAAAATGGGGGCATCAGACTGCCGATGCCCCCACATGCCTCATTGCTACCGCCGCCGATTTGCGAACTTCTTCAAGTGTCTTGGAGAGGGTTTTTTCTTCTCTGCCATGGTTCTCACCTCCCTTCCGTGATCAAAAGACCACATTGTTCGTTGTTCACTTATATTTATACAACTTACAAAAAATAACACAATACAAAAAAGTGGATAAACACAACCTCCTGAATCCCCCTTGTCAGGGAGACACCAAAAACCCTCCCTTGATAAGGGGAGGGTTAGGGAGGGGTTGAATTTTTATTTTGATTTCCCAGTCTTCCTGCGAGAAACAATGAAAACATTTGAGTACCTCTTTGGACCACGAGTTTTTCTGCCACCTGTGACTTTACCCCACATGGTTTTCGGACGTTTGGTTCCTCTGCCCTGTCTACCTTCTCCACCTCCATATGGATGGTCTACTGGGTTCATAGCAGTACCACGAACTGTTGGTCTGATTCCTTTCCAGCGACTTCGTCCAGCTTTTCCATAATTTTCAAGATGGTGCTCATCGTTTGAGACAGTTCCGACACATGCCCAACAATTTTCATTTATTTTTCTGACTTCCGTCGAAGGCATTTTGATGTTTGTGTATCCGTCGGCATTTGCCACCACTTGCGCAAAAATCCCCGCCGAACGTCCGATCTTCGATCCACCATTTGGTTGTATTTCCACATTGTAAACGAAAGTTCCAACTGGAATATTTTTTAGCGGAAGTCTATTGGCAACGGTAAAAGGCGCCTTTTCTGACACGACAAAGGTATCGCCGGGCTTCACGGACTTTGGTAAAATAACATATCTTTTTTCTCCGTCTTTATAAACAGCGAGTCCGATAAAAGCCGAGCGGTTTGGATCATATTCAACGGATTTTATTGTAGCAGGAATTTCTTTTTTGTTATATAAAAAATCTACATCTCGGTAGAGACGTTTGTGTCCGGCGCCTTTATGTCGCACAGTTATCCGCCCGGCGCTGTTTCTGCCCACCCTGCGATAAAAACCATGAGTCAAAGATTTAGTCGGCTCTGTGTGAGTCAAAAGCTCCCTATAAGGGATATGGGTCATTTGTCTTCTAGATTTGCTTGTGGGTTTGTATGTTTTCATCTGATTTACTTTATGAACTTGATAACTTTCTACTTTATGACTAAACGAACTCTATTTTATCTTCCTTTTTCAAATACACAAGAGCTTTTTTACCTCCGCCTTTCGTGCCCATGCGTCCTTTCGACATGATATTTTTCTTTGGCACGCTTAAAATATTTATTCGGATAGGTTTTACTTTATAAAGCGCAAAAATAGCCTTATTTATTTCTGTCTTGTTGGCATTATTTGAAACATCGAAAGTGTAGACATTTTGCTCTTGCGCCAATGATGCTTTTTCAGTAATTCTTGGGTTTTTAATTATGTTTGTCATAAAAATTATCCTCGAGACTCCAAGAATTTTACACTCTCGACCGGATTTTCTATTAAAAGATACTTGTAATTTAAAACATCAAACGGATTTAAATTTTTCAAAAAAGCTATCTCGAGTTGTGGTATATTTCTAAAACTTTTCTCTATCTTTTCATCACGTCCGAAAATCGTAGTCAAAACGCGAGGCTTCTTCGAAGCATCAATGATTTTCCAACCTGAAACTTTTACCAAATTTTGCACTATCTTCACAGCATCTTTCGTTTTGATAGAAGACGTAGATAGTGAATCAACAAAAAGTATTTCTCCATCTTTTAATTTTTTTGAAAGAACGGAAAAGAGAGCTTGCGCGCGCATTTTCTTTGAGATTTTTCTCTTGTAATTCTTCTCAGCAAGAGGTCCGTGAGTCACACCTCCACCAACCCATATAGGGCTTCGAGATGATCCATGTCTAGCCTGTCCGGTTCCTTTTTGCTTCCAAGGCTTTCTACCTCCACCCCGAACTTCTCCTCGGTCTTTGGTATCGGCAGTTCCAGCTCTTTTGTTGCTCCTCATGCTCTGCACAACTTGGTGTACCAAATCACTGCGCCACTTAGCAGCAAAAACTTTTTCCGGAAGATCTATCTTCCCTGCCTCCGCCCCTTTTTGGTTGTATATTTTTGCTTCCATTTGCTTTTGCTTTATCTGCTGATTATTTCCACTAAACTCCCGCGTTTGCCGGCTACTGCTCCTTTGACAAGCATTATGTTATTTTCCTTATCAACAGAAACAACTTTTAAATTCTTTTGAGTAATGCGATCTCCACCCATTCTGCCCGCCATTCTCATGCCCTTGGGGACGTGAGTTCGCAGTCCGCCACCGATACTTCCAGGCTCTCTTTCGGAATGTTTCTGACCGTGTGTTCGAGGACCGCCAGAAAAGCCATGGCGTTTCACAACACCCTGAAAGCCCTTGCCTTTTGACACGCTTGAAATCTGCAACTTATCATCCGGAGAAAAAACTGAAACATCAATACTAGCGCCTTCTTTAACATCTATCGTATCAGTGGGCTTGAGTCTAAATTCTTTAAGATATTTATAAAAAGCTCCTTTCATAGCCCCAGCCCTACCCTTTGTAATTCTTTCTTTCTTTTGTGTTCCAAAACCAACTTGAACAGCATTGTAGCCATCCTTATCTTTTGAAAACACTCTCGTCACCGTGATCGGTCCAGCGGAGAGTATGGTAACTGGAACAACAACCCCCTCAGGTGAGAAGTATTCCGTCATGTTTTCTTTTGTTGCTAAAATGAATTTCATGGTTTTTTGTAATAGCGCTTTAGGCGCTCAGAGCGCCTAAAGCGCTATCTCCTCGGTTCTACAACATTTTCACATCAATATCTACACCAGAAGGTAATGACAAATTGGTAAGGGCCTCAATGGTCTTTGCGTTTGGATTTATAATATCAATCAATCTTTTGTGCACTCGAATCTCAAACTGTTCCCTTGTATTTTTATAAATAAAAGGAGAACGATTGACTGTATATTTCTTGATCTCAGTAGGTAGTGGCACAGGACCGACTATCGTCGCATCATGACGAACTGCAGTATCTATAATCTGCTTGACTGAGCTGTCGAGTATTTTACTCTCATAAGCTCGCACTCGTATGCGAAGTATAACCTCGCCATCTTCCTTTTTTTTCTTTAAAGAAACTTTAGAGACTTTTCCCGCTTTCTGCGGAACCCCAGAAGAGGTGGTGGTTTTTGCGTCTTTCACCATTTTAGGTTTTTTTATTTTTGTCTCTGTTGTTGTCATGGTACTTTTACTTTATAACTTTGTGAACCTTTGAAGCTCCTAGCCTAATATCTTAGTAACAACTCCGGCTCCGACAGTCTTGCCTCCTTCACGAATAGCGAATCTTTGAGATTCTTCGAGCGCAACTGGGGTAACCAATTTAACTGTAATCTTTACTGTGTCTCCCGGCATGACCATCTCTGTTCCTTCAGCTAGAGCGACATCACCAGTAACATCTGTGGTTCGAATGTAGAATTGAGGTTTGTAACCCTTAAAGAAAGGAGTATGACGTCCACCTTCCTCTTTCTTCAAAACGTAAATTTCAGCAGTGAAATTGTCATGTGGAGTAGTAGTGCCCGGCTTACAAAGAACTTGTCCGCGAGTGATATCTTCTTTCTTAAGACCACGAAGAAGAATACCAGCATTGTCGCCAGCCATACCTTCTTTTAGGCTCTTGTTAAACATTTCTATACCTGTAACTGTTGATTTTTGAGTAGGCTTGATTCCAACTATTTCGACATCTTCATCGACTTTAACGACACCTCTTTCAATCTTTCCTGTAACGACAGTTCCACGTCCTTCGATTGAGAATATGTCTTCAACTGGCATGAGAAAAGGCTTTGCTAGATCTCGAACTGGAATCGGAATATAAGTATCAAGAGCGTTTGCAAGCTCGAGAATTTTCTTTGCCCATTCATCATCAACTGACTTTGACTCGAGACCTTTTAGAGCTGAACCACGGATAACCGGAGCTCCTGCGCCGTCAAACCCTTGCTTGGTTAGAAGCTCACGAATTTCTTCCTCGACTAGATCGATCATTTCCTTATCATCAACCATATCGCACTTGTTTAAGAATACGATAATCTTTGGAACACCAACTTGCTTTGCTAGGAGAACGTGTTCACGAGTCTGAGGCATGGCACCGTCAGTAGCGGCAACCACCAAAATGGCGCCATCCATTTGCGCTGCGCCTGTGATCATGTTTTTAATATAATCGGCGTGTCCCGGAGCATCGATGTGCGCGTAGTGGCGAGCATCCGTAGCATACTCATTGTGAGAAATGTTAATAGTGATTCCACGAGCTTTTTCCTCGGGAGCATTGTCGATCTGATCAACACCTCGAAGTCTGACTTGCTTTCCAGCCAAGTTTAAAACATGCAAGATCGCAGCGGTTAAAGTGGTCTTACCATGGTCAACGTGACCAATAGTTCCGACATTTACGTGCGGTTTATCTCTTTTAAATTCTTCTGCCATATTTTTATTCTTACCCCGCAAGAGCGAGGAGACGTTACTAACTAAAACTCAACATACAGGAGCCAGTTGCTGGGGCTTAGTTACTAACTTGCCCCGCTATAAGCGTGGGCGATAATTAAACTTATAATAATGTGCCTCAAGAGCGTTTCCGCTATTAGGAGGCAAATTGGTAAATCAAAACAAAAACTGCAAAAAGTGCAGTTATTACCATACTAACAAATTAAAAAGTAATGTCAATATTATTTATACAAGTATAAAAACAAAAGAAAAAACTTCAAGGCCCTCCTCCTCGAAGTTTTTTTCTTTTGTTTTTTATAAGATTAATTAACTTTTATTGGCTCACTAGATAGACTACATCCTGATTTAAAAACATAGCTATTTGAACATGTAACTTGAATATACAAATCAGCTGAATTTTCTCCACTTAAAGGAACCCATGATTCTTGCTTATCGTTTGGAGTATTTGTCTCAATTGTTCTTACAAGCACAAATTGTCTTGGAGAATCTGAAACCTTTCTAATTAAATTTATATTAACTCCGGCATCAACTGGATAATTAGAAGTTTGCCAGTTAACAGTCTTTGTCCCAGCAAGTACAGCTACTGCCGGTGAAGTGACTAAAGTAACCGACTGGGTAGAAATTGTCGCTGGAGCAACTTCTTCAGGAGTTTTTTCAGTCTTGGATGAAGTAAGAACCCAAAAAATAATACCTAAAACAATGATTACAAAAAGCGCGATATATTTATTTTTATTCATACTTTTATTATACAAAGTTAATTAATAAATTACCAACTCACTACCCCATAGTATATCACACTTATCATAAAAAGCAAGCTCCCCGTCCCCGAATTCTGACTCCAAGCGCAATGTATAGTTAAAAAAAGCCCCACAGACTGGGTTATTTATATTTATTTATCTCTTCCCAAAGTTTTCTTGCCTCATCTTTTGGATTTTCAGCAAAAATTATACTGCGAGCAGAATTTATGATAAGTCCCAAACCCTCACTATTTAATCCAGCTTCAATAGCAGATCTTAAATCTCCCCCTTGAGCCCCGATTCCCGGGACAAGAAAAGTCATATCTGGAGCGAGATTGCGAATCTTTTTCATCTCTTCCGGATACGTCGCTCCCACTACCAGCATGCAATTTTTATTTTTATTCCATTCTTCCGAAACTTTCTCTGCGACAATTTGCCAAAGCGGAACACTTTTGTTGGACACCGGGTGTCCAACATTTAGATCTTGAAACTCGGGAGCGCCCGGATTGGAAGTTCTACACAAAATAATCGAACATTTGTCTTTTCTATCTAAAAACGGCTGTAAGGCCTCCTTCCCTAAATATGGATGCAAAGTGACAGCGTCAAAACCAAGCCAATCAAAAATCGAAGCTACATATCCGTTATTTGTATTTCCAATATCTGCCCGTTTGGCGTCTAAAATAGTGAAAATATCGGGATGATTGTCGATCAAATAATCCATTGTCATTTTCAATTCTTTTATCCCCTTGTCCCCACGAGCTTCATAAAAAGCGCTGTTTGGTTTATACGCAGATGCATATTCATGCGTTTCATTTATAATCCATTTATTAAATTCAAACTGTGGGAATTCTAATTTCTTAAATTTTTCAGGAATTTTAGCAAAATCCGCATCCAACCCAACACAAAGAAGTGAATCAATTTTCTTGGCTCTTTCGTTGTATTTGTTTATTATCTGACTCATATTATTTAATCACATGCTTCAAAATCCAATCTTCCACAATCTTTAATCCGTCTGTGTTCAAGATTTTTTGTCTTTTTGCTTCTTCCAAAATAACAGGAAAGGATGTGAGTGTATGCAAACGAACCTTGGCTTTTTCAAACCCTTCTCTTGCTTCATCAAAACCATAACTTAGAATGACTAAACAGTCATCGACAATTGCACCTTCAGCCCTTAAAGCGGAAACACCCGCAAGAGAACTGCATCCAGCGCTAACGACATCCTCAATAAGCAAAACCCTTTTTCCAGCGACATCACCCCCTTCAATCTTTTTTTTAGTTCCATGATCCTTCACTTGTTTTCTCACAAAAACTGACGGCACTTTCAAAAAAAATCCCAACCCGGCGCTGTGTGGTATACCAGCCGCTTCCACTCCGGCAATAATATCAAAATTTATGTTATCTCTCTCGATAATTTCCGCAAAACTTCGGATAACACTCTCCCACTCTTTAGGATGAAAGGGAAATTTTCTATTATCCACATAAACCGGAGATTTAATTCCCGACTTAAATGTTACCGGGTCGTTTACAACAAAGCTCACTGCGCCAATTTTTATAAGCGCTTGGGCAATTTTTTGTTCTATATTCATATCTTTATCTTAGCTCTCCTTCGCTGAAAAAGCTACGAACGGGCAAGCCTTTCCTTTATCTCTCTTGCAAGATATGGATTCCACATTGCCCCTGTGGCAGACATTACAATATCCGCCCCAGCATTTCTGTATTCAAAAAAATCTTCTGGCGTAGCGACTCCACCGACCCCAATAATAGTATAATTTAAACCCAATTCGTCGCGTAATTTTTTTAACCTTTTCGCCATATCAAGCCCCGCCCATTTTATAGCATGCCCACAAACCCCGCTTCTTGATCTCGCATCGCCCGGCAGAGCCTGTTTGCCGTTTTCATCAACAATTTCCGCGGAAATCGTATTGATAGCGGAAATGCCTTGCACCAAAGATCCAACCTCTTTAATAAAACTTCGCAACTTTTCTTCATCTTGGAAGAATGAAATTTTAATAACAAGAGGGACGTCTTTTATTTCATCTTTTATAGCTCTTGCAACCTTGACGCTGCGCTCTGTATCGTAACAAAGTAAATTATTTGTTCCTTCGTTTGGGCAACTCAGATTTACCTCCATCACTTTTACGCCTGTATCCCTAAGCAATCGGGCCGTCAAAACAAAATCATTTATGTATTCTTCGGCGCTTTGTCCCTCCTTTTTTGTTCCCTGAAAACTTCCTACCACGATCTGACCAAGGCGAGCATTTTTGACAACTCTTGCTAGATCTTTCTGCCAAAATTCTGGATCAGTTGACGGCACGCCAAAAGAATTGGTGATAGAAAGAGGTTCATGATAATTTCTGTTCGCCTCTAATTTACTTTCAGCTTTTTTAAAAGTTAAATCTCCATCAATCTTTACGGACAAAACATTCGGCCACTCGTGACAAGGATATTTACTGCTCCGCACCGTTTTATAAGTCACAATGTCAAAACCTTTATCTAACGCTGCCTGAACAAAGTTGCCATTGATAAGTGGACCAGCCGGAATGCCAAAAGGTGAATCTACTTTAAAACCAAAAAAATTATACTTGCCATTTTCAGTAAGGACTCCCCTTGCTGAAGTTGCTGAAATTGCAAAGGCGCCAAAAGGACCATCTTTAAAATTTTCCTCGTAGGATTTTTCTGGATCGTAAAATGGGAAGTGAGGCATAGTTTCTATAAATTGAGACTAAAAAGTAATACCGCCATTCGAATGTATAAACCATTTTGTGCCTGACGAAAGTAGGCTGCGCGAGAATCTAGATCAATTGCTGAATCAACTTCATTTACCCTTGGTAAGGGATGCATGATGATCGCCTCTTTCTTTAATCTTTTTAAATGTTTTGTTTTTAGTAAAAAAGCATCTTTAACTTTATTGTAATCCTCAATATTTGAGAACCGTTCTTTCTGCACTCGTGTCATATACAAAACATCTATATCTGGTATTATTTTTTCTAGATTATCCATTTCTAAAAAAGAAACTTTTTTATTACGTAAATATTCTCGATATTCTTCTGGCAAAACTAATTCTTTCGGAGAAACAAAATAAAATTTATTGTCTGGATATAGCATCAAAAGCGGGACAAGCGAACGAAGCGTTCTGCTGTTTAACACATCACCCACAAAGGCAATGGAAATATTATCCAATCTTCCATGTTCTTTTTTTATAGTGTAAAGATCAAGAAATCCCTGGGTCGGATGCTGGTTAGCGCCGTCTCCAGCATTTATTATTGGCTTAGTTGAGACTTTCGAAGCAGTCTCCGCCGCTCCCATCTTCGGATGACGCATGACGATAAGGTCGGCGTAACAATTGAGCATTTTTGTCGTATCCTCAACCGTTTCACCTTTATAAGCAGAAGAACTGGAAGACGCGTTCTCAACAGAAATCACACTGGCTCCGAGTTTGATCGCCGCTGTTTCAAAAGACAATCGAGTGCGGGTGGATGGTTCAAAAAAAATAGAAGCTACAATTTTATTTTCTAGTTGTTTGCCATTTTTACCGCTTTTACAAAGCTTTTCCATCTTTGAAGCGACCGACAAAATCTTTTCAACATCTTTCTTCTCAAATTGTTTTGTATCCAAAATGTGTCGCATATAATTTTAATTATTGAGATACTCCCTATATGATTTAATTTCTAAATCCGAGATCACATAGCGCGCCAATGCTTTGATAAATGCTCGCGCCAGATGCAAATCAGTAAATAAAGGAATTTGATTATCGACCGTAGCCCTTCTGATACGAAAACCATCCGTGATGGTTTTCGCCAAAATTCCACTTTCGTCCTCTTTATTTAAATTTATCACAAAAGCCACTTGCTTGCTAAGAATTGCATCGAGAACATTCGGAGATTGCTCGGACGCTTTCCTGACAATTATACAATCTACATTCTTATTTTTCAAAAACTCTCCGGTCGTATCGGTAGCCAAAATCTTATAATCAAGTTCTATCAACATTCGCGTTGCTTCTAAAAATTTTGCCTTATTCAAGTCTCCTCCAAGGGAAAGAAGAACAGTTTTCCTATTGAAATCAAATTTGTTGGCGCTTAAAATCGACTTTAGCAAGGCTTCATCATAATCTTTGCCAAAACAAGCCACTTCCCCAGTCGAAGACATTTCTACCCGCAAAATAGGATCCGCGCCTGAAAGTCTGGCAAATGAAAATTGTGGCGACTTCACTATTACATTCTCTGGATATGTAAATTTATGCATCTTGGCCACGCCCAAAAATGCGTCCACTGCAACTTCAGAAAAATTAACATCCATAGCCTTTGATAACAATGGAAAAGTTCGACTAGCGCGTAGATTCACTTCGATCACAGATGGGTGATTATCTTTTACTAAAAATTGGATATTGAAAGGTCCGGTGATATTGAGTTCTTTGGCTATTTTTTTAGAAATTTCACGCAGTTGAAATTCAGTGGAAGCGTAGACGCGCTGAGTTGGAAAAACTATCGTAGCATCGCCTGAATGGACGCCAGCATTTTCCACATGTTCAGAAATTCCGTAAATCATAATTTCTCCCCCTTGCGCAACCGCATCAAATTCAAGCTCTTTGGCATGTTCTATATATTGAGAAATAGTAACTGGATATCCGGGAGAAAGTCTGGAGGCTTTCATAATAAAATCCCGCAATTGGCGCTTGTCATAACATACGCTCATAGCAGAACCGGAAAGCACATAAGAAGGTCGCACCAAAACCGGAAAACCTGTTTTGTCTGTAAATTTGAGAGCTTGAGACATGTTGGTAAAACTCTGCCATCTCGGCTGGGCAATTTGAAGCTTATCTAAAAGCGCTGAAAAAAGATTGCGATCCTCAGCTTGATTAATATCGAAAGCTTTAGTGCCTAGAATATGAAAACCTTCTTTGGAAAGTTTTTGAGCCAGATTGTTTGGACGCTGTCCGCCCACGGAGATGACAAGCCCGTAAGCATTTTCAAATTCAAAAATATCAGCCACAGTTTCAAAAGACAAGTCTTCAAAGTAGAGACGGTCGGACATGTCATAATCAGTGGAGACAGTTTCCGGATTGCAGTTTATGATTATAGATTTTTTCTGATGTCGTTTAAATGCCATCGCCGCGTGCACACAAGACCAGTCAAATTCAACGCTGGAACCTATATGATACGAACCGCTCCCGAGCACCAAAACGGCATCTTTGCCAAATGCGGAAACGTCATTATAATTTGCATGATAAGTGAGATAAAGATAATTAGTTTTCGCCGGAAATTCTCCAGCCAAAGTATCAATGGCCAGGACTCTTGGTAAAATATTCAGACTTTTTCTTAATTTTCTTATTTCTAATTCCTCCTTTCCACAAAGCGCGCCTATTTTTTTGTCGGAAAAGCCGGCTTGCTTTAATTCTAAGACTTTTTCTCTATTTAATTTTTTATTTTTTGAAAAAGCTTTTTCCATACGAACTATGTTTTCCAATCTAAACAAGAACCACGGATCAATGCCTGTGATTTTATAGATCGAAGCCACAGATGCGCCTTTTTTCATGGTTTCAGCAATGGCAAATAATCTCTTTGGAGTCGGAATCGATAAAAATTTTTTTAATTCTTTTCCATTTTTGAAACCATTATCAGTCACCCCTCCCGCTAGTCCGGACTGCATGCGCACTGCTTTTTGGATAGCTTCTTCAAAACTTCGGCCAATAGCCATGACCTCTCCCACCGACTTCATTGCGCTACCAATTTTTTCTTCCGCGCCCTTAAATTTTTCCAAATCCCATCTGGGCATCTTTACGACTACATAATCGAGCGCCGGCTCAAAAAAACTCTGAGTAACTTTGGTTATTTTATTTTTGATTTCTAGCAAGCTGTGTCCGAGCGCAAGTTTTGCCGCTACATACGCGAGCGGATAACCAGTTGCCTTTGAAGCTAGCGCGCTCGAACGGGAAAGCCGAGCGTTAACTTCGATAACAAAAAAATCTAGCCCCTCACCCCCTCCTCCCCCTCTCCCCGAAGGAGAGGGGGACGGATTTAAGGCATATTGCACATTGCACTCTCCGACAATTTTTAGACTCTCAACTATTTTTATGCTTGCCTCTCGCAGTCCGTGATATTCACTATTTGATAAAGTCTGACTCGGTGCCACCACAATAGAGTCACCAGTATGGATTCCCAGCGGATCAAAATTTTCCATGTTGCATACTGTAACAATATTTCCAAATCTGTCTCGGACTACTTCATACTCTATTTCCTTAAAATGATGCAAATATTTTTCTATTAGAACTTGGGGGCTGACAGCTAACGCTCCTTCTACTATTTCCCTTAGATCTCGTTCGTTTTTCGCAACACCTGATTTCTGCCCACCCAATGTGAAAGCTGCCCGCACCATTAGCGGGAATCCGATTTCTTTCGCAATTTTTTTCGCCTCTTTCAAATTCGTGGCAGAGCCAGAAGGTGGCACCGGAATTCCGATTTTTTTTAAATGATCGGCGAAAAACTGACGATCTTCGGTCAATTCAATAGAAGAAATAGGAGAACCAAGAACTTGCACATTATATTTTTTCAAAATTCCTTTCTTCTCCAAACTAAGTCCGCAATTTAGCGCTGTCTGTCCGCCAAAAGACAGCATGATTCCGTCCGGGTGTTCTTTGATTATGACTTTCTCAACAAAATAATCATTGATTGGCAAAAAATAAACTTCATCGGCTAAGGTTTTGGAAGTTTGAAAAGTTGCAATATTTGGATTCACCAAAATGACTTTAATTTTTTCTTCTTTCAGGGCTTTGATGGCCTGACTGCCACTATAATCAAATTCCCCCGCTTCACCTATTTTCAACGCTCCGGAACCCAAGACCAATATTTTTCTGAATTTATTTTTATTAATTTTTGTCATATTCTTTATTTGTTTTTATCCCCGCCTTTTTTAAGAAAAAATCAAATATCCAGCCCGTATCAAGGGGTCCCGGAGAACTCTCTGGATGAAATTGCACCGACATGAAAGGCAAGCTTTTGTGAATAATTCCTTCATTGGTGCCATCATTCGCATTGTGAAACCATTCTTGGAAACCTTCTGGGATTTTCTTGATCGCAAAACCATGATTTTGAGTTGAAAGATATGCTCGCTTGGCGCCGATTTCCATAACTGGCTGATTTTGACTGCGATGCCCAAATTTAAGCTTGTAAGTGGTGCCACCAGACGCCAATGCCAAGATTTGATTGCCCAAGCAAATGCCAAAAATCGGAATTTTTCTATCAATAATTTTCTTTACATTTTTTATAGTTGCCTGCGCCATAGTCGGGTCACCCGGACCGCTGGAAATAACTACAGCATCAAAAACGCTATCAAGTTTGGTGACATCTGTATCCCAAGGCACCACAACAACTTTCAATCCCCTCCAAACGAGACTGCGAATTATGTTTAGCTTCACTCCGCAATCTATCAATACAATCGTATTTTCACCAACACCGCTCGTCCATATTTTTTTTGTGGAAACTTCAGCCACCAGATTTCTCAAGTTCGGATCTTCGAATGAGACAATCTCATTTTTATTTTTTTCCTGAAACTGAATTTTCCCTAGCATCACACCTTCGGTCCGCAGTTTCTTGGTCAATTCACGAGTATCTTTAACCTCTAGCGCTGGAATATTTTGTTCCTTGAGCCATTTGGATAGAGTCATCGTCGAAGAATGATGAGACGGCGTATCAATATAATTACATACTATGAGACCAGATATTTGTATCTTGCCGGACTCCCACAATTCCTTTTTAGGAACACCATAATTCCCAATAAGCGGATAAGTCATTATCAAAATCTGACCAGCAAAAGAAGGATCGGTAATGGCCTCCGGATAACCCACCATGCCAGTCGCAAAAACAACTTCGCCAGAAATAGATTTTTCCGCACCAAAACTTTTACCCTCATAAGAGCTTCCGTCTTTTAATACTAATTGGGCTGTTTTATTTGTTTTCATATACTTTACCTTTAATAACAGTCATAACTACACTACCCGGAAAGGTCACATTTAAAAATGGCGACTGGCGCGATTTGGTTTTTAGTTCTTTTTCCATTATTTTTACTTGCTTATCCATATCCAAGACAGTAAAAGAACCAACATATCCTTTTTCTATTCTGCCGTATTTATCTGGGGTAAATTTATTGATAAAATTCCCAGGATTGTAACTGCAAACCCTTGCGATGTTTTCGGGAATAAAATTGTGTTCTTTCATCAACCATGCAACAAATGGACCGTAAGTATCGAGATGCGTGAGCCCAGAAATGCCTTTTTCTTTTTCCTCAATAGTGTGCGGAGCATGATCTGTCGCCAGATAATCTATGTCACCATTCTTAAGCGCGGCAATCATGCTGAGACGATTACTCTTTGTCTGACGTATAGGCGGATTCACTTGAAAGTTTCTCTTGTTCTTGGGAAGCATGGTCTCGTCAAAAAATAAGTGATGAGGCGTCACCTCGACAGTCACATTTATTCCACGTTTTTTTGCATTTATTATTTTATTTATCCCCTCTAAGGTAGAACAATGGCAAATCTTCCCAGTGAGGTTATATTTTTCAATGAGTTTCAAGGCAAAATCCACGGCGGAAATTTCGGCCTCAGGTGGACGCCTTGCTTCATGCACATCTCTGTCTGCATTTTCTTTTAAAATTTCAGGATCTTCACAATGAAAACTTACGTGCTGATTTTTATATTTCTCTAAAGCCTTTTCCAACTCTTCATTCGAAGTAAAAAATAAATCTCCAACAGATTGTCCCATAAAAACTTTGTAAGGAACTATTTTGGAGAGGGGTTTTGTGCTTGGCCCAATGCCAGCATAAAGAATTATGGTAACAGGAGACTTTTCTGTTAAATCACTTTTTGTTTTAAAACTTGCATCATCTATCGGTGGCACCGGATTATTCGGCATCTCTGCAAAAGCGACCACTCCACCATTTATCGCCGCCTCGCCTGCGCTCTTGAAATCTTCCTTATAATCCTGTGTATGACCTGCATCTTCCCTCGCATGCACATGCAAATCTATAAATCCCGGGAAAATTAATTCATCTTTAAAAATAAAATCCGCAGTCCCAGTAGGTTCGCTAACTTTTAAAATCAATCCGCTTGCTTCATCTATCTCGATTCTACCTCGCGAGACTTTATCCTTATCCACAATGTTGCCTTCAATGCTAATCATATATTTGGGCCAGCCTCGCCGCCCGCTTCACCGAATCGAGGCGAGAGTCTAGGCGGGCAAAAAAATAACCCCGTGATAGGGGCTTTTATAAAAGAAGAGGTGACAGAAATACAAAAAAGTTTTGGGGTATTGCAAGTATAAAAATTTTTTTTCATGTCACGCATATTGAGAGAAATGATATCATCTCCTAGAAAAGAAGCAAGTTTCTCGACAGTGGAGTAAGTGGACAAACTTTTTTGTTTAATTTAGAAAAATAAGAAAGTGCGCCAAGCTCGGAAGCTCGACGCACGATGCTGGCTCGGGGTAATCTTACGGACGAACGCAAGATCACCTTGATATAGGAAAACCTCCTTAAAAGCCAGCACACAAAGTGTATCATATCCAATGACCTTATCAACTACTTCCTCGCCGTAATAATAGGAAACATTTATTTATAAATATCATGACTGCCTATTGAATGAAAATAGACAATATTGTTTTTCCCGAATTCGCATATTATTCTGTAGGAAAAAGAAATGGAAAAAGCGGAACAACCTTTTAGTTTGCCTGAAAGTTTATGGGTTTTTAATTTAGCATCAGAAGGATTTCTTTTAAATAGTGCTTCCTTTTTTACAGCTTCTTTCTTAATGTCTAGTGGAAGTTTCTTGAAAAGACGAATAAATTCAGCTGTATAAATAATATCCATGTTAATTACATAAGATCTTTAAGAGATCGCAATCTTTTGAACTTTCCTTGAGCAAAATCTCTCTGACTTCTCATGACAGATTGATACAGCTGTTCTTCTTCCCAGGCTCTCACAGCATCTCTAAAAAATTCAGAGACAGAAGCATAACTACCCTCTCTTACAGCCAAGTCCACACTGCGCTTGAGCGAAACTGGCATTGAAATGTTTAATGTTGTTCTCATTCGGGAAGTGTAGCACACTGTGCTACAGGGTGTCAAATATCTCGAATCCAGCAAGGACTCCCCTTGCTGAACATTACTGGGGCTTTTGCAAAAGAAGAGGTGGATAACTTTATTTATCTAGTTTTTGATTCTTAACGTAAGAAAACCCCATGATTCAAGTAATGCCCACAATATTGATATCACCCAAAAAACAATTAACGAAGAATGTACTGTGATTTCTGAAAAAAGTATATAAATTATAGTAAATCCAAAAACACCCGTAATCACATCCGTTACTTTATTCCATTTTTCTTCATGAAGACCATTGATAATTTCTATTATTTCCCATGCAAGCATGATCATGAAAGAAATAAAAAATCCAAAATAAAAATCAATGTTATAGAAATAAATAACTGCACCAAGGAGTCCACCCGCAAGGGTGTGGTTTACAGACCAGAGATCTAAGAATTTTCCATTTTTCCAAACTTTAACCGACCAGCGTTTAAAGTCCTGTTTCATTTGAGTTATTTCCTCGCAGCAATGATAGTCTCCGCGACATTATTAGGCACAATGTCATAGCGGAAGAATTCCATAGTGAAAGATGCTCGGCCTTCGGTCATCGAACGCAGTCCTGTCATATAACCAAACATTTCGGAAAGAGGCACTATCGCTTTGATAACTTTATTCATTCCCCTGTCTTCCATGCCCTCAATCAACGCGCGTTTTGAAGAAAGATTGCCTGTTACGTCTCCCATAAATTTGTCTGGGGTGACAACTTCCACTTTCATCATAGGCTCGAGAATAACGGGGTTCGCCCTTTTGCAGGCATCCTGCACCGCCATGCTTGAGGCAATCTTGAAAGCCATTTCGTTCGAGTCAACTTCATGATAACTTCCATCCCAAAGCTCCACCGACACGTTGACGATTTTAAATCCAGCCAAAACTCCGCGATCCAAGCCCTCTTTGAATCCTTTTTCACAAGGCGCAATATATTCCTGTGGAATTACTCCTCCTTTAATGGTGTTCACAAACTCAAAACCCGGAGACCTCTTGGTGTTTTTCGGCAAGTCTTCCAGCTCTTCTTTTGAAAGCATTTCCATGGGCTTCACTTTGATCTTGACATGTCCGTAGTTTCCACGTCCACCAGATTGTTTGATATATTTTCCTTCAGCTTCGGCCTGACCGTTGATTGTCTCACGATATGCTACCTGCGGTTTACCCACATTCGCTTCGACAGTAAATTCGCGTTTCATTCTATCCACAATAATTTCCAAATGCAATTCTCCCATGCCGGCGATGATAGTCTCCCCCGTTTCTTGATCAGTGCTAACTTTAAAAGTAGGATCTTCTTGAGCAAGACGATTAAGAGCCATACCCATTTTTTCCTGGTCAGCTTTTGTTTTTGGTTCAATGCGGAGTGAGATAACTGGTTCTGGAAAAACAATCCTATCTAAGATAATTGGATTTTCTTCATCGCAAAGAGTATCTGAAGTAATAGTGTCTTTGAGTCCAACTGCTGCCGCGATTTCTCCAGCAAAAACTTGCTTCACTTCTTCTCGGTCATTCGCATGCATTCGAAGAATTCGGCCGATACGTTCTTTGTTGCGCGTGCGTGGATTGTAAACATAACTGCCAGCCGAAAGAGTTCCAGAGTAAACACGGAAGAAGATAAGTTGACCGACGAATGGGTCAGTCGCAACCTTGAAAGCAAGAGCCGCAAAAGGTTCTGTGTCTGAAGCGTGTCTCTCAATAGCAACATCATCATTGTTTGGATCAATACCACTGATTGCAGCGATGTCTGTAGGAGACGGCAAGTAGTCAATAACTGCATCCAGCACAAGCTGAACACCTTTGTTTTTTAAAGCTGAACCAGCAAATACTGGAAAGATCATATTAGCAATAACAGCCTTGCGCAGAGTCTTCTTCAAAACATCGAAATTCGGAATCACCCCCTCCAAGTATTCAGTCATCATGACATCATCCGTCTCAACTATTTTTTCAATAAGATCTGAATGATATTTTTCCGCATCAGCTTTCAAATTCTCTGGCAAAGTGTCTAAGTCTTTTTCAATAACTTTATTTCCCATTTCTCCTTCAAAGTAATAAGCCTTCATGCGGAGAAGATCGATAACTCCCTCAAATTTATCTTCGAGGCCAATAGGAATCTGCACTCGCACAGCTTTTTTACTCAACCTGTCTAAAATTGTTGAAAAGGAATGTTCAAAAGAAGCGCCTGTTCGGTCTAATTTGTTTATAAAACAAATACGAGGAACTTTCGCTTCGTCAGCATAGCGCCAATTAGTCTCAGATTGAGGCTCTACACCAGCCACACCGTCGAAAACAACGACAGCGCCGTCTAGAACGCGAAGAGAACGTTTTACTTCAACCGTAAAATCAATGTGTCCAGGAGTATCAATAATATTAAAACGATTTGTCTTTGTCTTGTCAGTGGGAGCATAGGTGGGCGTCCAGAAACATGTGACAGCCGCAGAAGTAATGGTGATTCCACGCTCTCGTTCTTGCTCCATCCAGTCAGTCGTGGTCTCACCTTCATGAACTTCACCGATCTTGTGTTTTTTTCCAGTATAATAAAGCACACGTTCTGTGGTCGTCGTTTTACCCGCATCAATGTGCGCGATAATTCCAAAATTTCTAACTTTTTCTAAAGGATAGTCTCGTTCCATAAATTTCTACCAAGCAAAGTGAGCAAAAGCTTTATTGGCTTCAGCCATTTTGTGTGTGTCTTCTTTCTTTTTGATAGCTGCGCCTTCGTTCTTAGAAGCGGCGATGAGTTCATCTGCAAGTTTCAAGTGCATTGGTTTGCCTTTGCCTCCGCGAGCCGCATCACGAATCCATCGCATAGCCAGAGCGAGCTTTCTCTCCGGTCGGACTTCGATAGGTATTTGATAGTTCGCGCCTCCGATACGCTTTGAGCGAACTTCGGTTGAAGGTCCAGCATTTTTCATCGCTAAATCAAAAATCTCCAGCGGATTTGGATTGCCTGTCTTTTCTTTGATCATGTCAAAAGTGGCATACATCACCTTGCGAGCTGTTTCTTTTTTTCCAGACCACATGATGTAATTAATAAACTTCTCTAGTTTTGTAGAGTTGTAGATAAAATCAGGAGCAACTATATTTCTATTTTTAACTTTTCGTCTCATTTTTTTACTTTATAACCTTATGAACTTTATAACTTTCTACTTACCCTTTGGTTTCTTGTTTCCATAGAGCGACCGAGCCTGTCTCCTCTTTTCCACTCCTTGTGTATCTAAAACTCCACGCACAATATGATATCGTACTCCGATCAAATCTTTCACACGACCTCCCCGAAGCATCACCACTGAGTGTTCTTGTAAATTATGTCCTTCACCTGGGATATAGGCCGTAACTTCCATGCCGTTAGTGAGACGCACTCTCGCGATCTTTCGAAGAGCTGAGTTTGGCTTCTTTGGGGTTGTTGTCGAAACCTTGGTGCAAACACCGCGCTTGAAAGGACTAGAGAAAAAAACCGGTCTATTTTTCAAGACATTAAATCCGCGCGTCAAAGCGACCGTCTTGTCTTTCGGATGAGCCTTGACTCTATTTTTCTTTATTAGTTGATTAATTGTTGGCATACAAGTATGTCTTTTGTAAAATAAAAGAGTCCGAAGACTCAGCCCATAATTTACTATAAACAACTCTAAAATGCAAGCCCCGTAGTGAAACTTTGCGACGCATTAACAAATGCATGCTTCGCATATCGCAAAGTTCTACTACAGGGCAAGACCGGTAAATAAATGAAAAAGAAACGACAATATGGGCGCTAAATAATCAGAAAAGAAAACAATAAAAACTAGCAACAAAATCAAAGAATATTGCTCATAGGCAAAGATAAAAGAAGAAGCCTTAGCGGGTAAAAAAGAAAAAAGTATTTTAGAACCATCAAGCGGGGGGATCGGAACTAGATTAAATATACCTAAGGCTAGATTTACTATGACAATCACCGAAGTTATAAAATAAAAACCTACTGGTAGCGCTAAACCAGAAGTGAGGCGAATGATAACTCCAAATATAATTGCAATAGAAAAGTTCGCCAGAACTCCTGCAATGGCAACCCAGAAAGTTCCCCATTTTTTATTACTCAAATTGTCTGGATTGTATGGCACCGGCTTCGCCCAACCAATTAAAAAAGGTGAATGGGATAAAACTAACAATGTTGGCAAAATAATTGAACCAAAAAGATCTAGATGTTTAAGTGGATTCAAGGTCAACCTTCCGGCAAAGCGCGCAGTCTTGTCGCCAAAATATTCCGCCATGAAACCATGAGATACTTCGTGGATCACTACAGACATGATGAGTATAGCTACATAAAAAATTGCGTTGGTGCTATTGGCCATTTGTATATTATTCTCTTCGTTTAAGTGTTTGCATTATAATAACTTTAATGATAACATAAAAAAACCATGGCGAAAATATGCGTTATAACAAAAAAGGGCTCAATTATGGGAGGTGGATACTCAAACAGAACTCGTGCCACCAAATTCAACCCGACTGGTAAAGTGCGTAAATTCTTAAATCTTCAAAAGAAGAGGATTTTTGTTCCCGAATTAAATAAATCTATAAATATAAAAGTGTCCACTCAAGGCATGCGCACAATGAAAAAAAATGGCACTTACGCCACCCTCCTCAAAGCTGGGTTGATAACATCTAGATAGAAAACAAGAAGGAAATTTTTGCCGGTACGGATTTTTTGAAGCTTAAAAAATCCTGAAGTTTTCGGCTCGTCAGCCTCAAAACCCCTTAAAAACTTCCTTCTTATTTTCTATCTACGGAAATCTACACTGGCACGAAAGTCAGCGCTGTGCCAGCTTTGCCACTTCGGCCGGTTCGGCCGATACGATGCACATAGGTGTCGTAAGTTTGAGGCACATCATAGTTTATAACGTGTGTAACATCTGGAATATCAAGCCCCCTAGCGGCAACATCAGTCGCAATCAAAATATTAATTTTATCTTGTTTAAATGAATCCAAAATGCGAATACGTTCACGACTTCTTTTGTCACCATGAATTCCGCCCACTTTGAATCCCATTGTGTGTAATTCTTTGGCGAGCGTATCCACGCTATGTTTCATCTCGCGGAAAATTAAAACCTTTTGGGTCGGACCGCTTGCCCCGCCGTGGCGTGGGTCTTTTTTCAAGACTTCATGCAACTTTTCTAACTTTTCTTCTTTGGTACGCACGCGAATTACGTCTTGATCAATATTTTTCGCCGTCTCGCCAGAGACGACAGAAATAAAAGCTGGATCTTTCAAATATTGCTCAGTCATTTTTCTAATTTCTGGAGAAAGAGTCGCTGAAAAGAAAAGGGTTTGGCGTTCCTTTGCTGTCTTCCCTATTATAAACACCATATCATCTCGGAATCCCATATCAAGCATTCTGTCAGCTTCATCTAGCACGACACTGTGGCAAGTCGACAAGTCTAAAACTTTTTTCTCAATCAAGTCTCGCAAACGTCCGGGTGTGCCGATGACAAACGAAACTCCGAGCTTTATTTCCCTAATTTGTTTCATTATCGGCAATCCACCCACACATGCGACGGAAAACATCCCAAATCCAAAAGCTAGAGTTTTAAAATCACTTTCTATCTGAAGCGCGAGTTCACGAGTCGGCGCCATTATTAAAACTGTCTCTCTTTTATTTTGTCCTTTTGTTTTAGAAATTTTCTCAATTAAGGGAAGCAAGAAAGCTGCAGTTTTTCCTGTGCCAGTATTTGCCATACCAAAGACATCTTTGCCGGCTAAAATCGTCGGTATTGCTTGATCTTGAATTGGCCTAGGATTTTCAAAACCAGCTCCTTTTATATTTTTATGAAGTTGTGGATTAAAAGGAAAATCGAGAAATGTGTGTCGGGAAACATAAGGTTTTTCCTCCACTCGAACACCTTTTTTAATGAAACGCGAAAAATCTATCCGTTCACCACGAGATCTCTTATTGCTTGAACGTCTAAAATTGCCCCCGCCTGCAACGCTATGCGTAGCATTGCGGGCAGGTCCAAAACGAGGACGAGAATTATTAAACCTGCCTCGACTTGCGCTGGACAAGGCGGGTTTTCCACTGCTTGAGTTGTATTTTGCTTTGTGAGCAAAAGTATGACTGCTAAATTTTTTCGGGTTAGCCGAATGGCTCGCCCGTAGGGCTATGCCCGAGGGATGTTTATACATAATGGGTCACTCCCAAAATGTAAAAGATGAGAATGATGTTTTAAGAGTAGCATTTTATCATTAATTTGTCAACGTTTCATTAAACTATTGGAAAAGTTACAATAAAAATATGCCAAACATAGATAATTTAAAACATAGTCAAGTACAAATCAAAGGAGGTGGAAAAGTTATTGTTTTAGATACTGGATCAGTTATTGGTCCTGAAGCTGACGCTATGCTTCAGGCGCTCCATTCCAGATCTGTCGGAGGATTGGAAAGCCATCTCAAAATACTTTCCGAAAAAGGACCGAATAATTTTATGAAAAATTTCTATGTCGGATATGGACATAAGTCTATAGGCGACTGTGGGAGTACTTCCCTTTTTATTGAGGGAATATCAATGCTCACAGCTAAGGCAATCCAAGATTGGGCACTTTATTCAGGACAAGAATCTTCGACTAGATACATTGATTTTCAAACTCAGCCTTTTAAAAATATACTAGGTACAAAAGAAGGAGAAGATATTCTTGAATCATATAGAAAATTTTATGTCGAAGCACTTCAACCGACAAAAGAATATTTAAAATCACAATTCCCCCTTGATGCAGGTGAAAAGGAAAATATTTATATTAAAGCAATTGATGCCAGAGCCTTTGACATATTGAGAGGATTCTTACCAGCAGGATCAGCAACTAACGTAGCTTGGCATACAAACCTGAGACAAGCAGCAGACAAAATAATGCTTCTTCGTCATCATCCGTTAGAAGAAGTAAGAAATGTTGCAAAAGCCATAGAGGAAGCTTTGCGCATGGCATTCCCAAATTCATTCGGACATGAACGTTATGAAAATACGGAAAATTACAATAAAGAATGGATGGAAAAAGATTATTATTACCACGATAAAAACTGTCCGGATTTCAAAATGGTTAATAACTCTATAAACACTGATTTACTGCCAAGAAAAATTTTACAAAGCAGGCCAATAAAAACTGAATTGCCAAAATATCTGGCTGAAGCTGGAAATTTACAATTTGAATTTTTACTTGATTTCGGGTCTTTTCGTGATTTACAAAGACATCGTGCGGTAATTCAAAGAATGCCACTCCTAACTACAGAAATTGGTTTTGAAAAATGGTATCTAGGTGAACTTCCTAAAGAATTAAAAAATAAAGCGGAATTATTTCTTAAAAAACAAGAACAAAAAGTAAATAATTTAAAAATTTCAAAGGAAGAAAAGCAGTACTACACAGCCATGGGTTATCTTACTTCAAATAGGTTAACAGGAAATATCCCCGCTTTAGTTTATTTAGCAGAACTACGAGCTACAAGATTCGTGCATCCGACATTAAGAAAAAGGGCAAAAATGATAGCTGATACATTGTCGGAACTTTTAGGCAAATTTGGATTAGTAATGCATTTAGATAAAGAAATAGATAGATTTGATATTAAGCGCGGAGAACATGATATTGTTTTAAAATGATTTAGGGATCCTCGGGAGTTTTTATTCGAATAAAAATGTCTTCGCCCTCAGGTGATTTTTCTTTTCTATATTTTCTCTTCTTATTTTTTTCTATTTTGGCAATTAATTCTTTTTCCATATCAAAACCCATCGCTTCGCACATCCCAAGAATAAAAATCATTACATCCGCAAATTCCTCCGCCACACCGGGCTGATTCTTATTATGTTTAGAAAATGCTTCAGAGAGCTCTTCATGCGCTCGACAGAATTCAAGCGCAACATTAGTTGTATTAAAACCTTTCTCCAACTTATTTCTCATTACCTCTTTTTGTAATTCTTTTAAATTTATAGACATTTTATTTATTGATCTTTATATGATTCTATTTCTTTATTCACAATTTCCAATTTTACTCCCGATTTTTTAAAAACATTTTTTGACTGCTCAGTTAGATGATAATTTTTAAAAGCAACAACACGTTTAATCCCCGCATTGATAATTGTTTTCGCACAAGTATAACAAGGAACCATTTTGCAATATAGTGTTGCCCCATCAATCACAACACCGTGCCGGGCGGCATTCGCGATAGCGTTCAATTCTGCATGAGCTGTCCTGAGACAATGACGAGAAACTGTTCCATCTTCATTCGTGAGAGTATGCATCTCATGACCCACCTCGTCACAATGAGGAAGTCCAACCGGAGAACCCACGTAGCCAGTAGCAAGAATTCTTTTATCTTTTACCAAGATTGCGCCTGAGCGTCCACGATCACAAGTTCCACGTGAACCGACAAGTTCTATCATTTGTAAGAAATACTCGTCCCAGGATGGACGTTTGTGTTTTGTAACTTTTTCGACAGTCTTTTTCATATCTCTAATATACTCCAAAAATATCAAAAAACAAAATTTTTAAAATATAACTTTTGGAGGGGTTTTGAGCGCGACGGCGCGAAAACTTCAGGATTTTTTAAGCTTCAAAAAATCCGTACCGGAAAAAGTTCATATTTTAAAAATTTTGTCTAATCTTTTTTTCCAAGCGCTTTTAACACTTTTAAATACATGGCTTCAACTATCTTTTTCTGTTTTTTACCAGTTGTAACATAGTGATCCAACCCCGGAGCGGCGTTAATCTCGATAATATAATAACTACAATCTTTAGGATTTTGGGTTATATTTCCCTTTGTGACCATGATGTCCACCCCTGCAATACGTAGCCCCATTTTTTTTGTAAGTTCTATGGCAATTTTCTGAAACTTTTTATGAATTACGTCAGTAACATCAACAGAATCTCCACCAGTGGACAGATTTGCGTTATCCAGTAGAAATATTTGCTGGTTTTTTTTGAGGATACTTTTAAAACTTAAAGTTTGTCTTGCCAATTTGTTTTTAATTCTTTCGTCAGAAAAATTTATTTTTGTATCTCGCTTATCAAAAATAAAATTCCTTTGTTTTTGTTTCAAAAGTGAAAGTACCGAACTTTTTCCATCTCCAGTAACAGAAAGTGGTATTCGTTCATAAGCAGAAATTATTTTTTCATCGAGAACCACGATGCGATAATCGAGCCCCGGTAAATATCGCTCAATAATCGCTATTTTATCTGTCTTGAAAATTTCCAGCAGTACTCGCTTCAACTCTTTATCATTCCAAACAAGAGCCACACCGGAACCTTGGCTCTGGCTATTTGGCTTTGCTATAACTGGATATCCTAAATGTTTCGCATATTTTATCCCTGACAAAATTGTGCGATTGCTTTTTATGGCTTTAGCCCAGGAATCTTTAAAAAAAGTCCGTCCTTTCGCTACCGGATACCCGAGCTTTTTCATGAAAAATTTGGCGTAATCTTTATCTTTAGCAATATCCGCTGAAGCGACATGATTCAAGTCCAAAGAATAAAAACGCAATGACCTAGTGATGCCATTTGGATAAATTATTTGAGCTACGACTCCCCATTCCGGCTCGATCACAATCTTTGCGCCAATTTTCGGCGCAAGTTTTTTTAGAAGATTAGTCAAATACGGAAAAGATGGTTTTTTATTTCTTTTTTTCATCTTTTATGATTTTTAAATTGGAAAAAAGCGGGGCATAAATATCTTTACTTGGATTAATGACAAGCTCTCCTCGTTTTATCTTATTAGTAAAAGTCACTGGCGCATTAGAAATGACCGCGAGGGGTTGCTTTTCTTTTCCCTCACCCATGCAAAGCACCGCAGATGTGGCCAAGCTATCTGCGATATCAGTCTTAGACATTTTCAAAACCCTGCCAAAAATATCTTTAGCGCCTACATAGTTTCGAATACCCTCAAATCCAGCGTAACTCAACGCCACACCCACAACCCCTGCGCGAAGTGGCATAAGTCTTGAGTCTGTTATTAAAACTCCTAGATTTTTTAAGTGAAAATGTCGCATTAATTTTCGACGTAAAACCTCTGCGCTTTTAAAACTATTTTTAGGCAAAAGAATTAGCTTCCCATCGGCATTAGACTCATCAATGCCAGCATTCGCCATCACTATGCCATTTTTAATGGAAAGCCAGACAAGTTTAGTCTTTAAGGCAAAATCACTTTCTTGTTTTATTAGAGCGACTTTTTGCTTTTCATTTTTATAGTCTACAGTCCTTCCCTCGGCAAGCGCAACAATTTTAGAAGTCACGACTAAAACAGATTTCTCAGGAATTTTTTTAACGTATTTTAAAATAAATTGGAGCAAGTTTTCGTCTTTCCGAAATATTCTAGTTTTGATTGCTTTGATTTGCATTTGGATTACCTCTAAGGAGTTTAATACCTAAATATGAGAGCGGAGTGTAAAACAAGCCCATCAAAACTTTATACAGCCACCAAGTAATAATGATACTGATTAAGGTTTTTGTCTCATAAATCCCGGCGAAAGCAATTAACATAAACAAGGCACTGTCGAGCAGCTGCGACCAAAGATTTGATAAGAGTGAGCGCAACCAGAAAAATTTAGGTCCTAATTTTTCTCGAACAAAGAAGAAAGTAAACACATCTTGATATTCAGCCACGATAAATGCTACGAGAGATGCTAAAGCCATTCGGCCAGAAATACCAAAAATAAGGTTGTAACCTTCTTTTGCCCAAAGTCCCTGCTCTGCCCAAGGCAACCATAATGACAATAAAGAATACAGAATAAATAAAGCGGTGCTGATAAAACCGGCCCTCACGAATAACTTTGCTAAACGCTTGCCGTAAACTTCTCCGATTACGTCAGTCATCAAAAATACTATCGGGAATGAAAACACGGCCACGGACAAATGCGATCCAAACAGAAAAGGCATAATTTTTAAGCCTAAAGTATTCGCCGCAAAAAGAGAAGTAAGATAAAGGGTCAAACAAATAAGGATTTTCTTATAATCTCTTTCAGTAAGTGTTTGCATATTTTATCGTAAAAATTATCCCTTTACCTCAATGCCCATTGAGCGAGCCGAGCCAGCGATGATATTTATAGCACCCTCATCATCTTTGGCATTCAAGTCGCCTCTTTTTTTATTCGCAATTTCCAGAGCTTGCGCGCGGGTAATCTTTCCAGCTTTTGTGGCAACATTTTTACCTGATCCCTTTTCCACTCCGGCAGCTTTCAAAATAAGCCCAGTTGCAGGCGGAGTCTTTACTACGAAATCATAGCTACGATCTTCATAAACAGTAATAGAAACACCGACTTTATCCCCCGCCATTTTAGCAGTAGCCGCATTGAATTTAGTAACGAAGTCGCCGATGTTTATCCCCGCTTGTCCAAGAGCCGGCCCTAGTGGTGGCGCCGGAGTAGCTTTGGCAGCCTGAATTTGTAATTTTATTTTTTTTGTAATTTTCTTCGCCATATGTTTATTAGGTTAGATTAGCTTATATTTTCTTAACTTGCAAGAAATCCAGTTCGACCGGGGTTTCGCGACCAAACATTGAAACAAGCACCTTGACCTTCCCGCGTTCCTCGTCGACAGAATTCACTTTTCCTTCAAGATCTTTGAACGGACCATCGGTAATCAAAATACTTTCGCCAATAACCATATCGATATTGTGTCTTGTCGTACCGGCATCCATTTTCTTGAAAAGATAATCAACTTCTTCTTTTTTGAGAGGCACCGGATTCACTCCTGCGCCAACAAAACCAGTAACTCTGGGGGTATTCCTAACAACATACCAAGAATCATCCGTCACGATCATATCAACTAATACGTAACCCGGATAAATCTTTTCTTCCACTTCCACTCTCTTGCCTCCCTTTATTTTTATCTTCTTTTCAATAGGAACGATGACATTAAAAATCTTGTCATGCATACCCAAAGAATCTATGCGTTGTTTTAAGTTACGCAGAACAACGTTTTCATATCCGGCATAAGTATGGATAGCATACCAATTTCTAGATCCTTGTTCTTCTTGTTTCATGGTAAATTTTTAAAAATTACAGCAAAATTATTTTTTCCAAACCTTTTGAAAAAATAAAATCGAAAATACCCAAATAATACGCTACGATGACAGACAAGACTATGACAATCAAAGTATAATAAAAGGTTTGGCTCCTGTTTGGCCAAATCACGTGCTTCAATTCTGTCTTTGTTTCTTTAAAATATTCAGTAATTTTTGACATCCCATTAGAAAATTAAAATAATAAACTTCAACTTTTTTACAAGTTCCCTGATTTTCTAACGGGACAAGTAAATTCTTTTAAAAAAGCCCCTCGGAGGGCTATTTCAATAATACTCCTTTTCTCTGAAATAGTCAAACAATCAAAAAAGATGCCAGCCATGGAGATTCCTGCGACATCTTTTTTGATTTATATAGATTATAAATTATTTCGTATTATTCTCTGTGAGAAATCTCTTCGCTGACTTTCGCAATAAACTTCGCAGCCGCATCGCGTCCACCCAAGCCAAAAGCGAGAGCGCCACCGATCGAAAGCATCGCTATAATTCCAGTGAAAAGCACATTCATGTAGTAATCAGCAACTCCGAGCTGACCTAGAGCTATGATGAATGCAAAGATCCAGACAGCATACTTAGCTATAGTAGCAAATAGGTTTGCTGTAGAAAGACCCATACCCATTGCTCCAGCTTTGACTGTCTTTGAAATACCTTCTGATACAAAAGCCGCAATGATCAAGATAAGCGCAGCAATAACAACTTTGACCAAGTATACGAGCACAGCATCCTTCAAGAAAGAAGTGACTGCATTAGTACCTATATTTGGATCGACTGGTAAAACCAAACTAAGTGAAGCAATAAGGAAAACGATAATTACAAACCATTTGACCACTTCACCAATGAAATACCCAGAATTTAGATTCATTCCAGCTCTTCTAAAAAAACCTTCCACTCCGACAGATTTCAAAAGGTTATCTATCTTCAGAGTACTGAAAACTTGCGCTAGGGCCTTAGCGATAATATTGCCCAAAACCCAACCTATCACAAAAAACACGATTGCAATTACAAGCTTCGGGGCAAATTGAATAAAACCCCACCACAACTCTTGAAGCGATGAATTAAAAACATCACCCCATGTAAGCCAAATATTACTCATAGTAAATTACTAATATTAATAATAAAAACACTTTTTTAAGTTTCGACCTTATTAAAGTTCCTACTCTTATTATACCAAACTCTAATCGCTTTCTAGTATTTTTTTAACACCTGTGTGGATAACTCTCGAACCTGCAAAAGAACCTCGTGCGGATAATCGAGAATATCTCGAACAAGTTTATCATACATATTTAATCTATAAACAAATTCCTTTGTATCGAAGACAGCGTAAGTGAGCTCCGCGCCGATTTCGGCTTCAAGCCTTTTAACACCTTCTTCGATCTTGCTTCGTTTCATTTTATCTCCAACGATCAACAAATCAACTCTGGAGTCGTTGTTTTTTATAAATACGCCAGAAACAACGAGGAACTTCACTCGTCCAACTCTTTTGAAATTATCCAGAAGCTTTTGTTTGTTCAAATTATCAGACCGCACTAATAAATCCTCAAATTCTCCCGCATATTTAAAAAGAGAATTAAAATACCATTCCAAAGATGTCCTCGAGTGTTTTCTGACGAAATTAACAGATTCCAATAGTCTGAGTTCTCGGCGGACAATATCGAGACTGACCCGGCTTCTTTTGGCTATATCCTTGCTTTTAAAACTTTTCCCTCTATTCAACAAAAACAGTCGCATTATTTTCACTCGCGCTGAGTTACCCAATATTTTCTCTAGAATTTCCATCCCCTTATTCTATCCCTTTTCCGATAAAAATCAAGAAAAAACCACTCCAGCACAACGCCAAAGTGGTTTTTTCATTAACAATAAAAACAACTTTATCTATTTAACAAACTTCTCACCTCGTATCCGACAATTCCATCGCTTTTTAATCCATTGTCAGTTTGGAATTTGATGACAGCCTCTTTGACTTTGGCACCGAAGTTTCCATCGACATTTCCAGCGTCATATCCTGCTCCATTCAAGAATTTCTGAAGCTCTCTGACTTCATTTCCATAAGAACCTTCTTCTAGAAATTGAGTGAAGTGAAAGGAACCTGCGTTAGAAACATTTCCATCTGTATTCGCCGTTCCGTTTATCGCGGTAGCAACTAGAGACGATGATAGATTGCGAGTGGTCGAACCTGAAGAACAAGTATATAATCTCGGATAATCGCCAACGCCTACATTCACCCATTGAGATCCATCGAAACGATAATGATCTCCAGTCGTGGGATTATCACCCTGAACCTTCGAAGTTCCACTGGTATATACTTTTCCCGGCACGGCTTGGCACCATTTTGTGGCCGTTCCGGTGTCATTGAAAGGCAAGAGGTCGCCATTTCCAAAATTCACTCGTGGATTGTAATAAATATCTCCTGAAGAGATACTAGTCATCCAACTAATGGACTTTAGATCAAGTGAATTAGTTACCGTCTTGTTAGCACATGCGCCATTTACTGAATACTCTGTAGAACAGGACATGAGAATGTTTGAAACTTTGCCGTCATCTGCACAGTAACCTTCAGCAACAGAAGTGCAAGAATCTCCGGAACATACTCCTCCATTCGAAGCAACAGATACATCCCTAAAATATGAACCTAACCCATTAACACGCCCGTCGGCAAGCCCCGCCACGTTTGGATTTCTTCCATCGTCAGAATCGGTGCAGGACGATACAGTGGTTGGAGAGGTGATGGTGAAATAATTATTACTTAATCCGATTGCGAGTACGCCGCTTCCCGTCACAGTATCAAAAGCTTCGATACGGAGTTTGTAATGATTCCCGGCAGGAATCAGGTGTGGCATCGGCGTAGCCAGGGTGATTCTACTTGTTGAGAGCTGAATTGCGGTTGAGACCTGATAATTTAAGTTTGTATCGGTATTCAAGAGAAAAACGTTGGCTTGTTTGCCGACCAAACCGCTTGGTGTGAAATCAATTCCAATCACATCCGTCGAGCTGAATGTTCCCCCATTTGGACTTGTAACGGTGATGGAAGGTTGAGTGGTAGAAACTGGACTAAAACTCACTCCAATAATATGACTCCCTGTAACATTGTAAAACGTATAGGAGGAGGCGACTGGAACAGTACTGTTATTATCAAGAGTAATAGTACTAACTTTGTAACCAACATTAGGAGTAAAAGTGAAAGTCTTGTTACTTCCAGCCGGAACAGTAATATGTCCAGATGGAGAAATCGTTCCACCTTCGCTAGTAGAAGTAATAATCGTGGGTTGCGTTGCTCCAACAGAACAAAGAACATTACTACTTGCATTAACATTGTTTAAAGTACAATCATTCCTAGCATTATTTGTACATCCCTGATAAACGCCACTCTTACTGAAACAAACGTTTTCAAACCCTTGATTTTTGCAAGAATTGTAATAACCTTGCTGGGTCTGTTGAAGGGTAGAACAACTTAGGGTTGAAGTCGTTGGAGAAGTGATGGTGAAAACACCACTTCGAGAAACAATTCCATGTGGAATATCACTAATGATAATTTGTGTGTTTGTCATTGCAGTATCTGGTGTCCATGAGTATCGACAAGCATACGTGGCATCACATCTGCTTCCTGTTCCTTGAAGTTGGCCTGCAGAAATACTTGATACAATTGTCCTGTTACCACCGCTTGTTACATAAGCTATTGAGAATGAATCGTTTATATTACTGATATTTGGGTCCAGCCATGTAATTTGATACGGTTGACCAACTACCAAATTTTCTCCACTTGTTGGACTAACGACAGTGATGGAAGGGCTAGTAGAAACAGTTCCCCTTGGTACTATATTTGATGCTGGAATGCTTATTCTTGCACTAGTGTTATCGGTGAAATTTAACAAGAGATAACCTCCGGCAAATCTCTGACTGCCGGGATAACCATAAGCATAGAAACTAAGTCCACCATAAGCGGGAATTTGCCAGCCAATGTTGTCAGTTTGAGTGGCATTGGGTTCACAATTGACTCCGCAGGATTGGCTTGTGGTCCATCCTAAAATGTAAAGATATTTACCAACAGGATTGTTGGATGAAGCATCAGTCGCCCAGCCTTCTCCGGAAGTGTTGTGCACAAGTACCATTCTCTTGATGGTCTTCGCGCTAGAGCCCGAATTATTTATTTTAACTGCCCATTTCCAATCAGGACCATGAATTCTGCCCCCGATTGAAGTATTCCATTTAATCGGATGGTCTTCACTGGCGCTTACTAATTCTGCGGAGCCGGTGATGTAGGGAGTTTGAGTATTAGTACCAGAAGTGATAGTGATAGTTGAATTGCTTAAACCACAAGTGTCGGAAGAACTTTGGCAAACTTTAACAGTATAAACTCCATCCGGAACAATCCCACTCAAATAATTACCTACTGTCCAATTGTAAGAAGAACCTTGAGTATTAGCAATGACATATACAGATCCAGTTGAAATTAGTTCTACTTCATGAGTAGAAATATTGTTTGTATCATTCCAACTAAGAGTTTTTGTTGTACCTCTCACCCACGTCACTCTCTCATTTGGGCTTGTGACAGTGATAGAAGGTTGGGTTGATGGTGTACCGATAGTAAACGAAATCGAGTTTTGTGTATTGAACGCAAGAGAGCCGTTTGAATTACGACCTTGTGCAGTTAGTGAATATAGTCCAGGAGGGAAATTGGGAACTGTAAAACTTAAATAAGTACCAACTATGGATGCATCTGTATCACCAGATAAAGTTTTTCCAGCAAAGGTGACGGTGTAAGAATATGCACTATGTAAATCAAACATGTACATTGCGACTTTTTCACCTGGCAGAGCATTATTTGTGCCTAAAGAAGTGATAGAAGGTTGAGTGGTATTCCCCACATTCACGCTCAAACTCGTCTGCGCAGTTTGACCAACTGCATTTTGAACTGTAAACCTCGGAGTGAATATTCCTGATTTTACATAGCTATGTTGAAAGGTTGCAGACTGTGTCGGAATGTTAAGAACTTGCGAGTTAGAACCTGCTTGTATATTAGTAGCTTCATCTCCCCAAAGCACAGAATACATGAGTTCTCCTCCATTTGGACTAGAAGCACGGACACTCCAAGTCCCTTGCTGATTGACATTCAATGTTTGTGGTCCACTTACTCCGCTGATAACTGGATTATTATTGGTTCCTTCTTCGCAAGACCTGCCGGTAGTAGAACTAAAACCTGTGTTTGAAGCACAACCTGGCGGAAAATTCGATGAGTTACCGCAAGGTAGACCCGTGGTTATGCTGTATCCGGAATTAGATGTACATCCCGCTGGAAAATTTGTGGAAACAAGACTATCGCATTTTACCCCAGTGAGCGGACTGTAGCCGGCAGTTGAAGTACAACCTGAGGGAAGCGATGAGTTAATTACTGTATCGCACTTTACTCCGGTAAGTGGACTATACCCACGAGTTGAAGTACAACCTGCTGGCAAAGATCTGGTGGACGAAGATCCACTACCTCCACCGGAAGATCCTCTATTTATAGCTGCCATCTGCGCACTTGCAGAATTAGTAAAACCTAGTAAAGAAAATACTAAAGTAAAAATAAACAAAAACAATATGTATTTTTTCATATACCTAAGTATACCCACCCCGGGCGAATTTGTTAAATAAGTTATCCACACTAAAAAAACATCAAGGAGTATCTTTGATGTTTTTTTAGTGCTTCCGGTCGAAAAGTCGAGTATTTTATTTTAGCTCGACTCTTGCACATAAAATTCTGCTGAATTTTTGTACAAGCCGGCCCTCGATGCCGACGCATCTGTGGACCGAAAATTGAGCTATTTAAGCTCAATTTTCCCTCCTGCTGCTTCGATTTTTTTCTTTAAATCGTTCGCTTCTTCTTTCTTCATTCCCTCTTTCAAGGTTCCCGGAGCGGCATCAACCAAGTCCTTGGCATCTTTCAAACCAAGACCAAGAGTTTCTTTTACGACTTTCATCACAGCTATCTTTTGGTCGCCAGCGGACGCCAAAACAACAGTGTAAGTGCTTTGTTCTTCGGCTACAGGAGCTGCTCCAGCGCCTCCACCGATAGCGACAGCTGCGGCAGACACTCCAAATTTCTCCTCAATGGCTTTTACAAGCTCATTGAGCTCCAAAACTGAAGCGCTTTCTAAATCTTTCATAAACCCATCGAATTTTGACATAATATTTTTGTTTAAAAATAATTTTAATAATTCCCCTCTTGAGGGGTGGCGTTTATGCCGGGGTGGATATAATTCGTCCACCTCCCCCCTAAAGGGTACTCCTCAAAGAGGAGAATCTATTTCCCTTTCGCTACTTCACCAACCGCGATAGCTAAACGTTGCATCGGACTCTTGAGTAAGAATGCAAGTTTCGAAAGCAAAACTTCTTTCGAAGGTATCATCGCTAGCTCCATCATTTTTGCGCCGGTGATAAATTTCCCTTCAAAAATCCCTCCTAAAATATTCAGCATCCCCTTGTGGGTTTTCTGAAAATTATAGATTTCACGCGGTCCCGCTATTTCATCCTTTGAATACGCGATAGCAACTTCTCCTTCAAGATCCGGAATTTCGCCTTCCGCTTTTCCTTTCAATGCTCGAGCAAGAAGGGTTTTTCTGGAAACTTTATAGCCTACTCCACCTGAACGAAGGTCCCGACGAAGTATAGTCTCATCGCTGACTTTCAAACCATGAAAATTCACGAAAACTAAAGACTCAGATTCTTTGATCACTCCCTCAAGATCTTTTACTATTTCTTCTTTTTTTGATTTTTGTAACATGTTTGATTTTTAAAAACTTTTGAAACATAATTTTTTGAAGGGGTTTCGAGGCTGTCGAGCCGAGAACTTCCCTTGGCCGTCCCGGCACGGGCGAGGCAGGATTTTTTAAGCTTAAAAAAATCCGTACCGAAAAAAAATTGATGTTGATAAAGTTTTAACTAAAAAAACGGCTTTCGCCGTCAAAGATATCGACCCCGCCTTGACTCGCATAGGCGAGGCAGGCCACTAAATAGGCTATAACAAAGATTTATCTTTGTTCGCCCGTTCCGACTATGTCGGAATTAGGGACTTATTAAGACCTTACGGTCGCCTATCTTCTTTGCGGTATTTACAATATAACACAAGACGCTCTATTTTGCAAAATAGTTCACCAAGAAAACACTGCCAAGCCCTAAAACTATGATCGTGGTAAAAAGAAGTAATGTTTTTAAAAAGTGTTTTGTAACCATATAAATTAACGATATCCCCTCAACCACAATACAACCAACAGAAAAACTAGAACAACAATAAAAGAATGCCAGACATCCCAATCCGAATATATGTTTTTTTTCTTCAAAAAGTTTGAGAACTTTTTGTCCCCTTCCAGAAAAAGAATATATGGCAAAACAGCAATCATCCACCAGACTTTAAAAAGGAATTCAAACATAAACCTATTTTAACAAAATCTTGTTACAAACACTAGACGACCAATTTACCGTATTTCGTAGGTTATCGTCACATCCGAGCTAATCGTATTTTCACCTTTAGGAATCACAGCTGGAGCTGGAGCTCTGCCTGCGCCATCTTTCATCATTGCCGACTCAGCATACATCATGACGGGATAATTCCCAGATTCGCTGAAGTTTGCAACCCTGCCCAACCTTACACCCAAATCATCTGCCAAGACTTTGGCTTTTTCCCTAGCATCTTCGATAGCCTCCTTTCTGGCTTGCGCTTTCAGAGCATCCTCGTCATCTATCGCAAAGTTTGGTCCGCTTAAATTCAAGACACCTGTCGTGCCCAACCCCTGCATAACTGCACCGGCCTCATCTGTGTTGCGAATTTTTACAGTAATACTTTCACTTGCCTCATAACCAGTAAGAACTTGCTTGCCAGTACCGCAATCATAAGACGATCCAGAGACACCGCCCGTCTCAACCTGCGGACATAAAGCGCGAACATACTCGTATTTTGGATAAAAAGATGCGTTCGTGGTTTTTATATCTTTATCGGCAATATCTTTTGTTTTTAGAAAATCGAGAGCCTTTTTCTCTATCCCAGCAACGCCATTTTGAGCTTCCTTGACCGTCTTTGCAGTTTTGCTGATTGTAAAGTATACACTCGCAATATCTGGCACTGCTTGAACTTCTCCATGACCAGACAAAGTAATAGTGTTGGTATCTGAACTACCCATCTTGCCATAAGATCTGAATTCAGATAATAGTCTAACTACGAAGAACAAAGAAAGAACAACCAAAAAAACAAGTGAGACTTTGTATAAATTTTTTACGTATTGCTGTGGTATTTCCATATATTTTTACCTTATTTATTCTTAATAATTTGATTATAACATAAAATAATATTAATCAAAAATTTTAATACGGATCAGTGCCTTGAATAAGTCGTGGGGAACCTGGCTGAACTATTATGCCTTGTCTGGTATTGGGAATATTTCGTGGAACCTCAGGATTATTAGTATTATTTCCATTATTTGTATTTTGATTTTCTGGATTAGGATTTGTGGTAACAGGAGGAGTGGTGGGAGAAGTGGGAGTCGGAGGTGGTGGATTGGGAGTAGATTGCTGTATCTCTTGTTCCACCTGTGTCAATTTTTCTTTTATACTATCTACTTCATCTTCTACTTGTTCCACGACTTCTTGTTGATTACCGACATCTTCCGGTGTGACTGATGGTATATTCGAAGGAGAAGTTGGAGGGGTTTGTGGATTATTAGAATTTTCAATAGCAGTTTCGAGAGAGACCAATACTTCTTCGATGGCTTCTACGGGTGGAAGTTGTGATAAATAAATATCTATTTGCAATTGAGAAAGTCCAGAATCTGCCGGCGTTAAGCTTTCTATTATTTCAGAAAGATCTTCCAGAAATTCTTTAATCGTTTGCATTTCTTTCTGTATTTTCTCCCTCTCGTTTACATCTATTGTCTTGATTAACAGAATGTCAGTTTTTTTCCGCCATTCTTCAAGTAATAAATTTATATTTTTTCTTTCATCATTTATGAGAATATTTTTCAGAGGATTTTTAACTATGAGTTCTGGATTTGATCCAGATGCGTCTTTAAACATAAAATCGGTCTCCTCGACTATCCCAGAAGCTTTCCTCATTTGATCTTGGAAAGTTGCAGCAAGATAAAATTCACTCTCGAGGTCGTCCGTCATCGTATCTAGAGTTTCTTTTTCTTTATTTAATTTATTTTTCGCTATCGCTAAATCGCTTTGTAACATATTTTTTTGAGTGACCAAATCGTTGTATTTATCTCCATGCATAAAAAAATACACTCCAAAAGCAAGAACGAGTGCAAACACTACCCCTCCGCCAATAAGGCTTAATTTATTCATCTATTTATTATAATTTTTTATACCAACTAAATCAAATTAACTTCTGAGGTAAGTTCAAGACCAAATTTTTCTTTTACATCAACGATGATTTTATTTGCCAGAGCCAACACTTCTTCTCCTTTTGCTTTACCATAATTTACCAAAACTAACGCTTGTTTTTCATGGACGCCAACATTTCCAAGCCTTTGTCCTTTCCACCCACATTGTTCGATCAACCATCCAGCTGGGATTTTGACAAGATTATCTTCTTCAAAATACGGCATTTCCGGATATGCTTTTTGCAGTTTTTTTAATTCCTCCGGTTGTACAAAAATATTTTTAAAAAAACTACCTGCGTTAGGAATGCTAACCGGATCTGGAAGTTTACTCCTGCGTATAGCAGAAACCGCATTGCTTATATCCCTCGGCCGTAGCCCTACGGGCGAGTCCTTTAAACTTCTGACTTCAATTTTATTTTTCTCTAAATAATCCTGTAAAATTTTATAAGTTACATTTTTATTTTCTTTTTTACTTAATCGAAGAGTTGTCGCGATAATAAAATATTTTTCCTTTAATTCATTTTTAAAAATACTATCTCGGTAGCCAAGTTTGCATTCTTCTTTGCTGAAAACCATCTTTTCTCCAGTAATAATATTAATCGTCTCGACATTTTCTAATACATTTTTGAGCTCGACTCCATACGCTCCGATATTTTGCATCGGCGCTGCGCCGACTGTCCCCGGGATAAGCGCCAAATTCTCGATGCCCCACAAATCACGTTCCACTGCAAAAGTCACAAGATCGTGCCAAATCTCTCCGCCCATGGCGCGAACCATAACGGTTTCAGAATTTTCTGATAGAATCTCAATACCTTTCAATTTATTTAAAACAACTAAACCATCGAAATCTTTAGTAAACAAAACATTGCTCCCTCCGCCGAGAAATAATTTATTGCTGTTTTGAAACTCTTTCGTAGTCAAAAGTTCTTTTAAATCGGCCTCATTCGCGATTTCTACAAAAAATTTAGCATTCACCGAAATGCTAAAAGTGTTTAACTTTGACAAATTGTAGTTGTGCTCTATTTTCACTCTCTAAGTATATAGACAGACCCATCTTTCTGCAATTTAATTACTTTGGATGCTTTTCCTTTGATCTCTCCCCCGTCTATATATAAATCCACTAAATTTCCAAAATATTTTCTAGCTTCAGAAATATTCTCACTCGGAGACAAGCCCTCTGGGTTAGCCGAGGGCGCAATGAGCGGACCTGTTTCCTTCAATAAATCTCGTAAACTTTCTTCCGCAGGCAAACGAAATGCCAAAGTCTGCGTTCCTCGATGCAGATATGCGAATTTTTCATCTGAACATTCAAAAACAATACTAACTGGAAGAGATCCTCCGACTGTGATCAGAGCAGACCAATATTCTTGAACTATAGCTTTTTGTTTTTCAGAAAGAACAATAGAAAATTTTTCAAGCTCGTCAATATCACCAATTAATATTACACAAGGTTTTTTGGGATCTCTTTTTCTTATACTATAAATTCGATTTACCGCAGAGACGTCCAGAGCACTACCGACAATGCCATAAATAGTGTCTGTGGGTATGACAGCGACGCCATTTCCTTTCAAAGTTTTTATCAAACTTTCATTATTCCAAATGTTTTGCTGTGACAACATAAAATGTATTATAATATACAAATGATAAAAAACATCGTAAAATTTTTCGATAAACTAGAAGATCGCATGCGAGGTAAATTAAGCCACTACCCTATTGTTTACGCTTTCATTGGAGGTATTGGAATCGTATTATTTTGGCGCGGAGTTTGGTACACGGCAGACGATACGAACATCGGAAGCATTGATTCATTTGTCATCGGATCTATCATCCTCCTCATAACCGGAGTGTTTGTTTCCGCTTTCATTGGAAGCCGGCTCATTATTTCCGGCTTAATTGGAGGGAAAAAACTAGCCGAAAAAGAACAAAGTGAAATAGAAACTGAAGAAACCCAACTTGTAAATCTGCAAAACACCATGAACAGAGTGGAGGAGAAGATAGATAATCTCAAAAAAGAAACAGAAAAAAAATAGTTTTATACGGCTATGGATTAGAAAATTTCTTCTTCTAATTTTCTTTCTATTTCCTCTTCACTGATAGGTTTGAGCAACTTCCTCAGTTCTGGATCTTCCGACAAATCCACTCCTTGCCTTTCCAGCACTATGGCCAACATTTGCATAAGTTTAGTAATTTCCTTCTCGGAAATAAGATTGACTTGCAAATGAGTTTCTTCACGCAGATCATCTATCTTTGAGTTGCGATTCTGGGAGATGAGCACAAAAATTGCAAGAAAAATAGCTTCGAGGGAGACAACCATCGTCAGAAGGTTGAAGGGAAAAGGATCAAACGGAGGTATCCACTTTATCTGATTGGTATTGATGAGTATCCACCCAGTAAACAAAAATATATTCAATAATAAAAAAGCCATACTACCAAAACTCGAAGTCATCCAATCGGCAATTCTCTCTGTCACCGTTCTTTTAGAATCAAAAGTGGCTTTAATGCTCTTAAATATTTTTCTTCTCGACCCCTTGCTTTCTCCAAACAATGAGCTCAAAAATGAAACGTGGTTTTTTGACATACATCTTTATTATACACTAAAATTGGGTGCCTATTCGGTTATGCTCCGAATCTAAGAGCTCCACAAGCTCTTGTGCTACTATTACACCATAGGCACCATGTATTGATATTTATAACAATAAAAGAGGAACATATGCAAGTTTATTTGCATAACGTCCGAGAGTAATTGGTATATGGTAATCCATATAACAAAAAATATACGTAAATGCTACTTTTTTTATCTTTTATTTTATTCTAAATAATTTTAGATAATGTTCTTTGGTGAATAAATGATTCTTGTTGTGAAGAAGATATTTTGCACCCTCAACCATAGCAATATTAAAAATAAGCCAAAATACGATTAAGGGCGTCCAAGCGAGAGGTAATGGCGCAATTTCGAAAATATTTCTAATCGCCGGTATGGTCATCGTAGCGACTAAAATGACAACTGCAATCAAAATACTTATGTTGAGTTTTTTGTTGGCAAATATAGGATATGAAAAAAGCGGACGATGCAAACTTCTGAAAGAAAAGGAAATAGCAAGGATGTAAGAAGAGAAACAAACGAAAAATATGGAACGAGTGACATCTAAATCCAGGCCGATTTGCAATAGAAAATAATACAAAAAGAAAAGAAACAATGAACTTAAAACTCCAACGCCAAAAATAAACACTTTAACATTCTTTGTAAAAATAAGATGCGTACTTTCCATCTTTTTGCTTTTTCTTTTTTCTTTATCTATGTCTTCTTCAAATGCAAAAGCGAGCGCAGGCAGACTTCCGGTAAAAAGATTCACCCAGATGATTTGGAGCGCGGTAATGGGCAGAGGAAGCCCCATCAAGAGACTCCCCCCAATTACAAACACTTCATCAAGAGAATTAGACATTAGATATGTGAATGCTTTTTTGATATTGGAAAGAATTCGGCGTCCTTCATCTATGGCCAGAGAAATAGTTTGAAAATTGTCATCAAGCAATACTAAATCTGCCGCGCTTTTTGCCACATCACTTCCTGAGCCGAGCGATATGCCTATATCCATCGCCTTGAGCGCCGGAGCATCATTGACACCATCCCCCGTCATAGCCACTACCTCTCCAAGACTTTGATACAGCCGTCCTATGCGAAGTTTGTCTTCTGGTGTCACTCGGGCGAATATTTTTATTTTAGGAATGATGACAAGTAATTCTTTATCAGAAAGACTCTTGAGGTCATTGCCGGTAAGTATTTCATCTTCACGCGCTTCCCAATCCAAACTTTTTACCACAGAAAGCGCGGTTCCCATGAGATCTCCTGTGACTAAAACCATTTTTATGCCATGAGACTCAATATTTTTAATTGCAGCCGGAACTTCTACTCTTATGGGATCATAAAAAACAAACATTCCGAGAAAATCAAGTCCCTCCATGTCTTGAATAGAAAAACTTTTTGGATGTTTTTTGGAGATTGTCGCAATACCGATAAGTCTTTTGCCCTCTCTGCTCGTAACATCTATCCATTCTTCTAATTTAATATATTCTTCTTTCGAAATATTTGATTTCTTGAGTAAAATATCCGGCGCGCCCATCACCACATACAATCCATTTTTCTCGGCTACAGAAAATTTGTTGGTTGAATTAAATGGCAAAACCAAAAAGGAAGAACTGAAAACAATGTCATCAAAAGAAACATTATGCAAGAGGCTTGCTTTGGCGATATTGACTTCAAACGGTCGCCCCCGAAAAGTCCATTCTGCCTTGTCTTTATCTCTGTTTTCAATAGAAACGTCAATATTGAGTAATGCCAATTCTAATAATTTTTTTTGATCATCAGAAAAAACTTTATGCAATACTTCGTGTTCATCTTTTTTAATTGGATTAGAGAGAAGCGCTGTTCTGGTGTGTATTCCAACGAGTTGCATATCTGCTAGCGTCAACGTCCCCGTTTTGTCTGTCATTATGAGGGTTGCAGAGCCGAGTGTCTCCGCCGCGGTAAGCTTTCTGACGATTCCCTTCTTGTTTGCAATACGCTCGGAACCGATCGCTAAAATAACAGTGAGTGCGATAGGCAATGCCTCGGGCACGGCCCCCACAGCAACAGCCGCGGAAAGGACGAGCATTGGAATCAATGACTCTCCACGCATTATTCCCAAAATTAAAATTCCTATGACAATAATAGAAACTATAAAAAAAATGAACCAAGCCAAACGTCCGATACCTCTCTGTAGTGGAGTTTGAGTTCTTTTAGTGGTGGAGACTATCCCGGCAATTTTACCGATTTCAGTTTCATTGCCCGTAGCATAGACAACCGCGGTAGCATATCCCTGCACCACCAAACTCCCAGCATGAGCAATATTTTTACGTTCCGAAACCGCCGAAGTTATATTGATAGTTATATTATTTTTTTCCACTGGCAGAGATTCTCCAGTAAGTATTGCTTCGTCTACATTGAGATCAATTTCACTGAGAATGCGCGCATCAGCAGGCACTCTCGAACCGTAAAATAATTTTATTATATCCCCGGGCACCAAAAGAGAAGAATCAATTTCTTGTTCTTTTCCGTTACGAATAACTTTAGCCCTATCTTTTATATATGTTTTTAATTTCTCAAGGGTATTTTCAGCATGATATTCATGATAAAACCCCAGCACCACATTGAGCAATACCGCAAAGACAATCACAGCTGTGTTCATCCACTCGGCAAGTATGCTGGTGAGAACAGCCGCGCCAATAAGTAAAAATATAAGCGGACTTAAAAATTGTTTCAAAAAAAGAGAAGGAATATGGATCTTTTCTTTGCTGTGAAAAGTATTATTTCCGTATTTTTGCAAACGAACTTCTGCCTCTTTGTCAGTTATGCCAACTTGCGTCGAATGTAATTGTTCGACGGTTTCTTTGTCCGATAGTCCCCATGGTTGCATAGTATTCTGCATTTTAAATAAATATTCTAGGAATTACTCCATTAGAATTCTTTAAAACAATATTCTTTATCGGGTTCACTTTTTATTAAATTACAAATTTGCGAATCATTTTTATTTTTAGCTATTTGCATATAACAACTGGTAATATACACTTGTGCAACTACCTTTTCACATATTCCAGCGTCTCCTTTTTTAATCGCGATACCGACATAGCATAAATCTTTCGAAGATAATCCTACTATATTTTCACAAGCTTGTTCGTCACCAGATTCAATAGCGCTTTTCTTTTGAATTTGAGTTTCACAACTAAATCTATAGTCATCTGATTTTAATGTTTTACAAAGACTTAAATCTTTTATCTTAACTGCAATACCCATAATACATACCTGATTATCAAATTCAGGCAAGCCATTGCAGGCATTTAAATCTTCTTTCTCTTTAGCAAAATTAGTTATACATGAATATTTAGTTCCATTTGTACTAGTTGTATTGCAAATTTCTATATTATTTTCTTGGACAGCGGCTTTATATAAACAATAATTGTACTCAGCAAACGGTAAGTTTTTACTACATCCTGATTTTTTATTATAAACATACATACCACCTCCAATTACTAATAATGCGATAATCACTATTAATAGTGGTGCAACGAAACCTTTTTGTGAGTTTTCCATAATTGCTATTTTAACATTTTATCAACGAAACCCCCAAACGCCTACACTATGGTGCGCGGGAGAGGAATCGCACCTCCACGCCCTTGCGGGCACTACCACCTCAAGGTAGCTCGGCTACTGTTACGACACCCGCGCATGTTTTTGTCAATAGTATGTTTGTTGTTGCTTGTAGTTAATTTTTAAAGCCTTCTCTATCTTTAACCTCTTGCGCGACAGACACATGACTTTTTTATCATAGTACATTCTTTTAATAATTTCCAGCGCTTCCTTTTTCGCATATTTAAGTTGAAAAGTGCTCCCTTTACCATCTTTAGTTATGTGACCATAAATATTTAATCTACACTTGAGTTCTTCTCTTAACCAATCAATGTGTTTTTTGCTGGCAGAAATAAATTCTAAGTAAAACATAAAACTAGATCTCCATCTTTTGTCCCAATAGGAATAGAAAGTTCCGTCTCCGTCAAAACACCCTCTTAGAAAATCAAAGAAATATTTAGGTGGCATTAAAACTTTACCAATTGTTTTAGACTTTTTAGCATACAATCCTATCGACTCTAAAAATCTATATAAAAGCACATCACCAAATTGTACTTTGTGTGATAAATTACCATCATAACCAGAAATCGCCTTACCTATTTTAACATCAAGATTAAAACACTTCATGAAGTTATTAATCTGCTCAATTTCTTTAGAAACAAAAGCTATATGGCGATTATCGGGTGAAAGATTCCCATCCGTAGTTAAAAGTCCAATTGCATACGCAAAATTTTCTGACCATTTTATTTTTACTTTACCTTTTGGCTTTGGTCCCCTCTTCCCCATTTGTATATTATATCACCTCAAGGTAATAGCGTCTACCAATTATTAGATAAACAAAAAACCACTTTCGTGGGATTATGTTTATTTATTCTGCAACCTTAACTTCTTCGGCTGGAGCTTCTTCCTCAACATCTACCTGATTAGTGATAGAACGCATTTTACTGCGAACATCTTTCACCGCCTTGGTGCGGATATAATAAAGCTTTGATCTGCGAGCGCGAGATCTTTTAGTTATTTCAATTTTATCTATCATCGGAGAATAAAGTGGAAAAATTCTCTCGACTCCGACGCCGGAAGCTACTTTTCTTACCGTAAAAGTTGCGCCTATTTCTGTCCCATGTTTCCTCCCAAGCACGATACCTTCAAAAGCCTGAAGTCTAAATTTGCCAGCTTCGCCCTTTTTAGCGTCTCCTTTTTTCTTTTCACCCTTTTTTTCAGTTTTTTCCTCTAAAATCTTGGACCAAATGTTTACAGTATCTCCAGCCTTAAAACTAAGGCTCTTGCGAGCTTCCATATCCACTGGGCTAAATTTAATATTGGTAACTTTATTTCCTGTCATAGTAGAAGCACTTTAGCATAAAAGATTTTACAAATCAAATGCATACGCTGTGTGCTTTAGATAAATTCCTGCTGATAGCATTTCTCACAATAAATTATTTCTGGTCTTTCCGGCGCGTAAGAAGTCCTTATCATCTTGTCGCATTTTGCGCATGTACGATTGTAGAGTTTCGGCATCTGCAGTTTATCAAAACGAGATTTCTCTCTACATTTCAAACACCGATCAGGAAGAGGTATATTCATTTTTCTTAGAAGATCAAACTCTAAACCGGCAATCTTATATCTCCTGTCGCAAGTAGTGCAAGAAATAACTTCCTTTAACATCGATTCATCCACTTCGCTTATAGTTTCAGGTAAGTCATTGCCAGAAATAGTTGCTTTGCTTTGTTGTTCTACCTCATCATTCCAAAAATATCCGTCTCTTAATGCTTCCTCTTTTGTCTTTGGACAAAATTTATAAGCCGTAGAATTATTATAAGCAAATTTACCAAAAACTATTTGAGGAAATTCTCCATATGTCCATATTCTACCTTTTTCATCAACATATGGATTTATTTTCATATCTTCAATTATTTTTTCACGTAAAATTTCATACTCTTCCTTTGAATATTCCTTGTTTAGGATGCAATGTTTTTTTCTCTTTAAACTCACACAACCGAAATCATTTTTACCAGATCTATTCCAAAGACAGTACTCAACATCTACAACATCTTCGACGCAATATGCAGAGAATTTAACGTTACTGACATTTTCACCAACTGTAACAGATTCATAAATAAGTTCAGCATTATTACCCCAACCCGAATAATCCATACAATCTTTTATTGGAGAGACAGTAATAAACTGGCACCATTTACTATTTTCTGCTTTACTTGCAATATAAATTTCTTTAGAATTTTTAGAATTAAATAAATATTCTCCAGTAACATTTAAATTTAAAGTGTTGCCTGTATAAAACCTGTAAGGATGTTTTTGCCAAAATTTTTCGGCTTCTTTTTGAACTTTTTTAATTCCAGAACGCGTGTCTAACTTAAATTCTTTTAATTTTTCAAAATATTCTTCTTTAGAATACTGAACATTAAAGATCTGGTAGGATGCGCCCCGTAAATTTACACAACCAACACAATACATAGAACTATAGCAATTTCTAGAAAACCAAACATCTGTACAGGCGTCGCATTCTTTGGAATAAAAAACGCGATAAGAATCATTCTGACCTATAGATTCGTAACACAATTCTGATTTAAATATTCTAAATGAATCAGCTGTATCTTTGGCATTATTTAAGAAGGAAGAAAAGTAAACATTTTCACAATAATCAGCCCAGATGGCAAGGGTGCAATTTTTAGAAAAACCGATAGAATTACTGTAGTCACAATTTTTCAAATTTAAATAACCCGATTCTAATGACGGAAAAGGAACTTTTTCTGAAAGTTGTTTTAATTGTTCTAAAAAAGAACGGCTAGAATCATAATCCATACCATACTCTGTTCCATCCCAAGAATCTTCCCACCAACATGGCTGGCAATATACCGTAATTTTTTGTTCTGGTGGATACATTGAAAGAGCACGCTTGCCACACTTGTCGCAATCACGATAAAAAAGATACCAGCCATTGTGACAAGACATGCGTCTGATCATTCGACACTCCGGACACCAAGTCGGCGCTGGAACTTTTATTTTCTCGTAAAAATTAAAGTCTTCGGATTCTATTGTGAAATCTTTTTTGCAATTCTGGCATATTTTATCTTCTGCTTCCATAAGTTTATTTTATCACCTTTCCGAACTCTTTAGGCACTGTTGATTCAACTTTTACAGTCTTGCCCTTTAAATTTTCAAATTCAATAGATTTTGCATGAAGTGCCATGCGAGAAATGCCTTTCGGGCAAAAACCGTCTGGATTATAAAGCAAATCACAAACCACTGGATGATTCAAGAATTTCATGTGCACACGGATCTGATGCGTTCGGCCGGTTTTAGGCTTAACTTCAAGATAAGTAAAAGGCAATTGATCTAGCACATCAAAATTTTTCCTCCTGCGCCCTTCCCCGAGTACGGGGCGGGACCCTCGGAGATAAAAATTTTGATACGCTTTCGCTTTGAATCGCTTTAAAACTTTGTATTCAGTAATTGCTTCACGCATTTCTCCTCTTGCTCCTCTGCCAGCCAAATGACGACGGAAATCTTTTGGACTCCTACCAATTGGTTTATTTATAATTCCTCTATCATTTTTTACCCAACCAGAAACTATTGTGTAATAAGTTTTTTTTATTGTTCTATCTTGAAATTGTTTTTTGAGAAATTCATGCGCTTTTTTATTTTTTGCTAAAAGCATAACACCGGAAGTGTCACGATCTAAACGGTGTACAACTTCGAGTTTGGGATATTTTTTCAAAAAAATACTAAGAATTGTACTTTTGTCCGAGCCTGCCCCGTGCCGAACTCTTTGTCCCGTAGTGAGCTTTGCTCTACTACTGGGATGTTCTGGTGCAGGGTGCACCAAAATACCCGACGGTTTATCGATGGCTAGAATATTTGTATCTTCGTATAAAACTTTTATTTTCATAAATTGATATTTTTGTTGATTCTATCATATCATTTTTATTTTTTTGAACAGATATGAATCAAAACACTCTGCTGGCTTTCACCTGCAGAGTGCGCGATTGAAATGTCCCCATCACCTTGGGACAGACCGATAAAACACGTTCGGTGATGAGTAACTGTCGCGAAACGTATTTGTGAAACCGGACCGCACCCGCCAATCAATGATGGGCACCCAGTCGACGAGATTGGTTGACCTCTCTAAGCCAGCCAAGACCCCCTCCGTATCTACTGGAGGTTGTCCGACTGACCAAGATAGATTCGGAATTCCTGCTTCGTCAACAGGCATTCCTAAGTCCTGAAAACTGACAGGTTTAAGATCTGTATCCTTCTCAAAGAGAAGCGCAAGAGCAACTCGCCCTGTCTCATTGAGAGTCGCATACACGACCGGGGAAATGATTGCAACTGCCTGAGTCTGGGTCTGAGCCATAATAGGAGTAAAACTCGTCGACCTCAAACCCTGACCTGAACTTGAAGAAGAAACAATCGAAACCGCCGGTGGTAAATTACTCTCATCCACCCACTCAAACCAGATGCGCTGATCTTGCCAACTTGCCGAAGTGATATTTGTGACACCACCACCCGGAATAAAAATCCGGACTTCGTTTGTTTCCTGTCCAACTGGTGGCGGACGGTTCAACCGTTGGGCAAGTTTGTAAATGTTGTAGGCGACATAGCCGCCTCCAACAATGACTAGCGTTGCCACAGCAAACGCCATGAGAACACTGAGAGCGGATGCTTGTTTTGTCAGCACCATAATCAGCATGCCGACAATGCTCGGGCTCTTGGTTTTCATGGCAACAGCCCTCCCGATTTGATGTCGTTCAGGATGTAATAAACCAACCACACAATCCCCGAGACTAAAACCAGCGTCCCGAGAACGTACTGCACCGGTCGTGACAACCACCGGTTTGTAAACCTGGACTCCGCCTCGCAGAGTCTTGTGAATATCGTCATAAGACTTCTCCAGCTTTGTCTTTGTCCGTCATCGTAGTTGATGAAGTTAACAAAGATCAATTTTTCCATTTTAGAATACTACTTGGTCGTCAATTTGTCAAATAATCTAAGACACTCTTGATCATGATATTTCTTGATTTTGTATCTGTATTATGACAAGCTCTTAAACGGAATCCCAAAACAGTTTGTCCATTTTTAGACGAGAAGCACAGTATTAGGTTGTCATCTAAAAAAACAAATGCGCATGAGCGCGATCAATGAGATTTTGTTTTGGGATAGTTTACGGGAGAAAATCGTATGGAAACCTACACGTTTGGGTTTGGTAGTGATAGGAAACCAGCCTTGGTACCTGGTTTCAAAGTCGACACCTGTGGACAAGTCTTCAAAGAAGAAAAGGTGGTCGGGTTGGGCGCTGAAGGATCACACCACTACTGGGAAGTACCTTTAAAGATCTACAGGGATAAATACCCTAAAACAGTCGTAACCAACCAGATTGAAGCTATTTTTCATGCCCATCCCATCAGAGAAGGACACAATCCCAAATTCTATCTTGTCTATGCAGGCCCTGAACGTCCGTCCGACAGGGTCCTGATACGAGTTAGAACAATGGCAGGAGACGATGCAGGTTGTGAACCTGGCAGAATCATATTCTGCCACCCTGGGCGGGCATTCAAGATCGCTCATGGACATTCGATTAGTTCTGATGGAATTCGGTCTGTGGACATGATCCTCGATGTGCACCCAATGACCTTCTTCATAGTTGTCGCTGGAAGCGATCAACTGCATCGTCGATTCAAGATAGCTTATTCCGGAGGATGTCCCCCGACTTTCACGGAAATCAAACCCCATCCATAATGGGTGAATTAAGCATCGTTGGCTACAAGCCAAGTTAGCACCAATCAATCTCATCAAAGGCGCGGGAGAAATCCCACGTCTTTTTTATTTTCCAGTTTTCTGGCTTTTAAAAAGACGTTGATTTCTGTGTTGGTGCCCCCGGCAGGAATCGAACCTACATCAAGGCCTTAGAAGAGCCTTGTTCTATCCATTGAACTACGAGGGCTACTTGCCCCGCCCTAGGCGTGGGGGTGCGCGGTGAGGGACTTGAACCCCCGACCTTCTCAGTGTAAATGAGTTGCTCTACCAACTGAGCTAACCGCGCATAAACACCCTTTTAAATTAACATTTTTACAGCGACGGGTCAATGACCGGCGCAGGAGAGTTCAATATTTTATCTGATTTTTGTTCTCGTCGAGAGAAATATTCCAACACTTTTTCAATCCTTTCTTTTTTTACTGTCTCAACTTCGGGGATAACATCGACGGTTGATAAAACGAGTTCTTTATTGGTTTGTGTAAAAAGATAATAACCAAAAAAAGAAGATAGCAGAATAACCACAAATATGAAAAGAACAGCCAATTGCCAATAAAAATTAATGTTTAATAATAAATTTTCTTTCTTCTTCTTGAAACTTTTTTCTTTTTTGAGAAATTTTATTTTCATAACATTATTTGAAATTTATTTTATAAAACTCAAAAGCCTTATCTTGAAAATCGCTTCCCATTCCGAAACTTGAATATTTTTACTCTTTGTGTCTGGAATGGTTTTCCTGTCAATGTCCATACCAATAAATTCAAGTTCATATGGAGAATTTTCTAAAAGCATCAAAAATTTATAGAGACTATAGAAGGTTCCAGAAGCTTTCATTCCAACCATGAGCCCGACATCGTCAGCTAAAATACTGACAGAAGTAACCTCAGCTTTGGCGTTCACCTTCTTTGCTAACCCTTCAATCGTATCCAAGAACGGCACAACATCGGAACTTTTAGCAAAATGGGTTTCTAACTGAGCTCTTTCCCCCTCGATCATTTCGATTGAACGATCGAGCGCCCTTATTCCATCCCGTCTGAGTGTTTCATTTTGCCATTTTTCTTCTTTGGTTTGCAATTCTCTGTTGTTGGTATTTACCGTCCAATATAAAAAAAAGAATGCTAGAAGGGAAATACAAAAAAATGCTGTAAAAAAAAGTAATGGAGTTTTTGGAAAATTGCTTTGCATGTTCATGTTACATTTACTACGGAATTAAACTCAAATAAAATTTAATATCGGATCCCTTTACAAAATTCGAGATCGGCAAATCGACCTGCTTAAAAATGGCCCCATCTTCGAGTGCTTGACGAAATGAAAGTAAAACTTCTCGAGAAGGCGCGTTACCTTGAATACCAACCTTTTTGTCGGTTTTTCCACTATTGGGCAGATCGCCTTCATAGGCAATGCTGGTAATTTCGATACCGGGTATTTTTTTAGAAATAATAGCATTTATTATTTTTTCAGATATAGTAAATTTGTTTTTTTCAGCATTTTCAATCAGATCAAGCTTGTAATTCAAGTCTTTGATCACTATAAGAGTTTTCTGGTCGATTGAAGGCACTGGCTCGCTTTTTTGTATCTCCAGTTTGCTATTTATGATGCTATTCTTCACAGAAGAAAGAAAGTAAGACGGTAGAATCGCGACAAAAGCAATAAAGACAGACACCCCGCCCACAGCCAAAAACAAAACAACAAGTTTATAATAAAAAACTCTGACCATTTTTTTCTTTTCTTCTTTTGGAATTAAATTGATCACAAAAAATTAATTGTTATTATAATTCCTCAGGGCTAGTCCTAATGCGGTGGCAAACGAAAGCGCTTGTTTAAAATTCATGTCTGGAACATGATTTTCTGTATCAACTATATTGACCCAGACATTGGCCATCTCTACCGGACTTTTCATGCTAACAGAAAAGTAATCAACAAGTCCTGTCAAATTAGAATCTCCGCCACAAAGAATTATTTTTTTAATCGGCATATTATTTTTTCCTTCCACGTCTTTGTGTGTATGCCAATATAAAAAGTGCTTCACTATCTCGTCACGCAGAATAGAAACGCTGTTCAAGAGAACAGAAAACAGTTCCTTGTTGGGAGCATTGCGCTCCAGCCCGTATTTGCGCTTCATTTTTTCCGCTTCGTCGAAATTTATTTTGAAATTTTTGGCAATCATGTCGGTGAGCATAACTCCACCCACGTCAAGCGTCGAGGTAAACATCACAATGCCACGAGATACGATGAAGATACCTGTGCGTTTTTCTCCAAAATCCACGATCATGTAAGTATCTAAGTCTCCCTTTTTAACGACAGCTCGAGAAATCGCTTGCGCTTCGAGCTCAAACGACTGGACTAATATTTGAGAATTCCGAAATATAGCAAGATAATTTTCAATAACATTTCTTGATATAGTCGCGACTTGAAGCTCTATGCTTTGCATATCTTCGGAGATAATTTCATAGTCAAAGATAGCATCCTGAGCTGAGATTGGCACATGTTCTTCGAGAGCAAGCTCAATACTCTCTTTAATATTCACTAATCCATCCTTCTCCAATCGAAGTTTAAAAAGATACACTTGTTCTTCCGGCAGAGAAGCGCGCACAGATTTCAATCCGATCTCTTTTTTAAGCGAGATAAGAATTTCTTCTATCCGTTTTGGATTTTTAATCTTACCCGAATCAATGATCCCAGGAGGAATGGCGCGCTCCCCGTGCCGTCCGACTCTTATACCATTTTTGGTGCTGACAAGCTCCATAAATTTTATTGATTCATCGCCGATATCTAACCCAAAAGAAGAATCTGAAAGAAAAGAAGGAACCGGAAAAAATCTGCTGAAGAATGTGTCGAACAAATTGAAAGACATGCGCATATTATACAACACATCCCATCATCTCGCTATCATTTTCTCCTACTTTTGTGGATTAAAAAAAATGTTCTTGAAGAAGATGTCATTGACATAGAGAGGTAAATTTCATAATCTTGACTAGAATCAACAGCATCTTGAAACAATAGAACCAAGTAAAGAAACTATGGAAAAATTACCAAAAAAACCTCACTCCATCATTCGATCCTGCGACTTTCTCGTAGATTACGAGCCGGATGCTATAGCACAAGCAATAAGGTCGGTTCGTTTTCACGAAAAGGATCTCAAGCTCGATCTGGAAGAAATTCCGGTTTTGAGTCACGTCAGAGCTTGGCGGCGTGTCTTTGGGGTCTGCCTATATAACCAAACATACGGTTACGAAGTCCCAGAGGCACTAAGCAAAGTGCCTTGCGCGAACAGACCTCTGGTGTTAGCGGATCCGCTGACATCGATACTCTTCATCGCACTAAATGCTAAAATGATGCGCAGGCATTATTTTGTCAGCATTTTTACCGATACCCACGGACAACAATGGGTCATCAATATGGAAGCCCTCGTTAGGGAGCCCATTATCCAAATCCACCCGACCTGCCCTGAGGCAATTTACCGGGATGCCGCTATCCACTTGGCCACCCCTAGCAGGCCTCTTGCTTGGGCATCCTAGGCCTATCTCATCATCACCCCCCCGCAGGGTCTAACTCTGCGGGTCTTTTTTTATCAAATTTTTTGATTCTTTCTATCCAAATATCTTTGTAAGATTATTGCAGCTGCCTGCGCGTCAATCCGTCCGCTTTTTATTTGCTTTACTTTACTGTGCGCTTGGGACGGATTTAATCCCGCCTTGCTATCTTTCCCTCGCCTAGCTTCGACTGAAGTCAAAAATTCTTTTTGTTTATGAATGGGCAGTTTAAATTTCTCCTCAAGTTCTAAAATAAAGACTTCTATCCTCCCCGACAGCGCATTTAATTTTCCAGAAAAATCTACCGACTCCCCTATTATTATTTCTCCAATATTTTCTTGTTCTATGATCTCGCAGAATTTTTTCATGACATTCGAATAATTCAATATTATTTCTTTCGGAAAAGCAAAAACTCCATTTTCGTCCGAAATAGCCACCCCTATCCTTTTTGTTCCATAATCAATGCCCAGAAATTTCATCCTATTAAAAAATTAAAATAATAATGCTTACTCTTTCCACATGTCCGCTGATTTTTTAACGGGACAAGTATTTTAGATACTAGCACCCCGTAGTGAATTTTGGAAATGCGCGGAGCGTGCTCCGACGCAAGTCGGAACTTTTCCAAAATCTACTACTGGGTAGCATAAAACCTATTTTTCTGATATGATTTTATTATGGAACAATTGCCAACTTCTTTCAATATACTCATAGTAGTAATCACCCTTTGGACTATTCCTTGGAAAATTTATGCCGTGTGGACGGCGGTAAAGCACAACCACAAGAAATGGTTTGTGGTGTTGCTCATATTAAACACAGTGAGTATTTTAGAGATTTTTTACATCTTCAAAATTGTCAAGAAAAGTTGGGCTGAAGTAAAAAGAGATTTCAGAAAAGCATTTTCGTCTTTTAAATAAATCAGCTTGAGAAAAAACTCAAAATAGATATACTGAATTAGTTATTCAGTAAGGGATGGGTGCCTGAGTGGTCTAAAGGAACAGTCTTGCCACCGCCTTTGGCGGGGTCCCGCAGTAAGCGGGAAAAACATGTATATGTTTAAGGTTTATATTTTAAAAAGCTTAAATTATAACCGTTACTACATCGGTCATAGTGCAGATGTTGAAAAAAGATTAAGGGAACATAATATTGGAAAGGTTCATTCGACTAAAGCATACAAATCTTGGAAAATAGTGTATATTGAGAATAAACCAAGTAAGAAAGAAGCGTACGCTAGGGAAATGCAAATAAAATCTTTCAAACATGGCGAAGCTTTTAAAAAATTAATTGAAAATAAAATTTAAAATTATTTGGTGTTCTAGCGGAGGCGTCGCATAGTTGGTCTAGTGCGCTTGTCTTGAAAACAAGTACGCCGCAAGGCGTCGTGAGTTCGAATCTCACCGCCTCCGCCAGAATACCAAGTCTTGTCATCGCCTTCCACGACCCGCCGAAGGCGGAGTCTCGCCTACGGCGGGACGAGTCGGCGAGATCCCGCAGTAAAGCGGGAAAAACTATCGGGAGAAATCCCTTAGAGGTTCTCATTCCCTAGGCAGATCCGCCTTGGGCGGAGACTCCTCTGTCATCCGCAAATTTTCAAACTGCCAAAATAAAATATAAGCTATAATAGTATTATGCAGAAAAAATTCGAAAAACTCCTAGATTTTGTAAGATTCATGCACGAGTTTAGAGAGATCGTTAGATATGAGGGTTCAAAACTCGGCAAAAAAGTTGAAACTGATTCGGAACATAGTTATCAAGTTGCAATGGTTGCTTGGTTTTTGATTGATGAGAATAATTTAAAATTGAACAAGGAACTTTGCTTAATGTATTCACTAACTCATGATTTAGTGGAAGTTTACGCCGGAGACACGTTTGTCTTTGACAAAAAAAGGTTATCCTCACAACATGAAAGAGAGAAAGGGGCATTAATAAAAATCAAAAAAAGATTTCCCTATTTTAATAATCTGATCAAAATAATAGAAAATTATGAAAAAAAAGAAGATGGAGAAAGTAAATTCATCTATGCGGTAGATAAAATAATCTCACCACTTCAAATATACATAGAAGGAGGAAAATTATGGCATGAAAAGAAGGTTTCTTTTTTAGATGCGTTCGAAAACAAGGATAAAAAGATTGCTGTATCTTCGGATGTATATAAATATTGGCAAGAACTTCTGAAAGAATTCAAAAAAAACAAAAAGATGTTTTACAATTAGTTTAACGTCTGATTAAGCCTTATTCCTCAACAACCAGTTCCAACAGCGTACCCCTCGGTCGTAGCCCTACGGGTGAGACAAACTGCCTTCGCCTGCCAAAAGGTTTGTAAAGACCACATATATTGTTACACTGTAAAAAAAATAGACAAAAGATATCTAATCTGTTATACTAGCGGAGTTGAATTTTAGAAATTTATTTTAATTCGGTTTAGGGGAATATTCCATATATTATGAAGTGTTTAAAGCAAAATTTTCCACGCCACGGCGAGGTAAATAAAATCTTTTTTAACGTACGCTTTGGGCTAGGGACAAATCCATAAATATAGGGACATGTTCTTGTAAGCTGACATAAAGCTTATGAGCATAACACTGATAACAATTTTTATAAGCGCAGGAGCGCTCCTTTTGGGTGTCGGCATCGGATACTATCTCCGCTTGATTATTGCATTGGGGAAAAGACGGTCAATTGAAATCGATATCAAGCAGATGATGGTGAGCGCAAAAGAGGAAGCACAAAAAATAACAGATGAGGCAAAAAAGACATCAGAGTCCAAACTTGCAGAGTTGAAAGAAGAAGAAAAAAAGAAAGAGCAGGAGTTTCGAGAGAGGGATATGAGGCTCATTAAAAAAGATGAGTTTCTTGATGCTCGACAGATCGAAATAGACAAAGAGGTTGAAAATATCAAAACGAGAGTAGAAGAAGTAAAAAAGATTCAAGAAAAAGTAGTAAAGGTAGAGGAAGAAAAAAGGACAGAATTGGAAAGAGTGTCAAAATTAACACAAGAAGAAGCGAAGGAAGAACTCTTGCGAGATATCGAAAAGAAATATGAGGAAGACATCTTGACCAGAATTCAAAAACTTGAAAATAGCAACCAAGAAAAACTGGATCGTAGAGCAAAAGACATATTGGCCACAAGCATCCAACGCTTGGCTTCAAGCACAGCCTCGGAACTCATGACAACTGTGGTTTCTATTCCCAACAACGAAATCAAAGGAAAGATAATCGGAAAAGAAGGCAGAAACATCAGAGCCTTTGAAAGGGCATCTGGGGTGGAACTCATTGTGGATGATACTCCCGGCTCCATTGTCATATCTTCATTCGATCCAATCAGAAGGCAGGTGGCAAGGCTTGCGCTAGAAAATTTGATTTTAGACGGACGTATTCAACCGGCAAAGATAGAGGAGTTAGTGGAAAAAGCAAAAGAGGAGATAAATAAAATCATTAAAGAAAAAGGTGAACAAGCGGTTTATGAATGTGGAATATTAAATTTCGATCCACGCATCATTGCAATCATTGGACGATTGTATTTCCGTACAAGTTATGGACAAAATGTTCTTCAACATTCCATCGAGATGGCGCACATCGCCGGAATGCTCGCTGAAGAACTCGGCGCAGATGTGGCTATTGCCAAAGCCGGCGCGCTTGTTCACGACATCGGTAAGGCTCTCGATCATGAAGTACAAGGCACGCACATCGAGATAGGTATTAGAATCCTGCAGAAATTCGGCGCTGATGAACGCATTATCACTGCAATGAAAAGTCACCATGAAGACTACCCCTATGAGACTATCGAGTCCATTATCGTTCAAACTGCCGACTCTATCTCCGGCGGACGACCTGGAGCTCGCCGAGATTCAGTAGAAAATTACCTAAAGAGACTCCAAGAATTGGAAGCATTAGTAAACACCTTCCCTGCAGTAGAGAAATCATATGCTTTGCAAGCTGGCCGTGAAATCCGCATCTTTGTTACCCCAGAAAAGATCTCTGATGCCGAAGCTAAGATCATGGCTCGCGATATAGCGTTAAAAATAGAGCAAGAACTAAAATACCCAGGTGAAATCAAGGTCACAATGATCCGTGAACTCAGGGTTATAGAATACGCGAGGTAGAAAATATTGGAAATATAATTTTTGTCAAATTGCACAGCCTCTTGCCTTAAAAAACCCTTGATATATCCCGGTAGTGAATTTTGGCAAAGCATTAAATGCGCTCGCTTTGCGAGCATTGCCAAAATCTACTAACCGGGTATAATGTATGGGTATTAAAAATAAGGGTAAAAGTCCCGCCTGCGCACAAAGCTTCGGCGTGGCAAGGTCGAAAGAATTATTAATAGTTAGTTAACTAGGTTCTAGCTTCTAGATTTTACTAGCAACTAGTCACTAGCATCTAAAACCTAATCTATATGAATAAACAAGCATTAGCAGAATTTGTACACGGAAAGCTGGGTGGCACAAAAGTGCAAGCAGAAGAGATCGTAGACGGATTGTTTGGAGTTATCATCGACACTTTAAAGAAGGGCGGTGAGGTTTCAATCGCCGGCTTTGGTATCTTTTCCGTAAAACAAAGAGCTGCTCGAATGGCTCGCAATCCAAAGACTGGAGAGCAAGTCAAAGTGGAGGCAAAGAAAGTGCCAAAATTCCGAGCTGCAAAAGGTTTGAAGGACACAATTGCATAAATTCTTTTCGCGCGAAAAGAATGAACATAAAAAACACCCGATGAGGGTGTTTTTTATGTATTTGAGTAATTTCTAGTATTTCCTTATCACCGCCTTTAAAACTGCATTGATATTCAAACTACGTTCTGGATATATCGGCTTATAATTTTTATTGGCTGGCTCGAGCCAAACTTTGTCTCCAACTTTTCTGAAATATTTTAGAGTGAATTCCCCATCTATTTCGGCAATAACTATCTGCCCATCGCGGGCTACGTTCGCCCTTTCTACCAACACCATGTCTCCCTTTTCTATATGCGCATCTATCATTGAGTCGCCATCTACCTCAAGCATATAAGTTAGCGGTTTATTTTTTATCAAAAGATCATCCAGGTTCACAGTATCAGCTAATTCTTCCTCAACAGTAGCCGGAAAACCAGCAGTAACAAAACCAAGCATTGGGACACTGACAGTATTTTCTGCAAAAGTTTTGGTAGGTATTAGCCTACCTAAGTGATCTTTCGCCACAAGTCCTGCTTCTAGCAACTTCTCTACCACCTTGAACACTGCATTCTTTGACTTAAAACTGAAAAGTTTCATCATCTCTGAATACGTGGGCATTCTTTTATTTTCTGAATAAAAAGACTCAATCTTTGTCTGGTGTTCGTTACGCATGAATAGGAGTTCTAAAGAATAAATTTATAAATCTATTCATCCAACCCCTACGAGTGTGATAGCGAACCTTTTGTAATAGCAACTTATGATCTCTCGCCTCCTTTAGATACGTCTCTCCTTGAAGTATCTTCAAATCAATCTTCTTATTAATCCTATTTATTTCTCGCTCTAACATTTTTAAATATTGTGTTTGTGACATACTTGTCTCGCCGAAGCTTATTAAGCGAAGGCGGATGTTTATATTTCTAATACTCGACTATATGTTTAGTATAAGTGAACGCTCGTTCACTGTCAACAAACGACCTGTGGATAACTAAGGAAAACTAAAATCTAGCGAACTTGAAGCCCGCTAGAATTACTCGTCTTTCCGAGTTGCCAAGATGTTTCACCTTCCCTTCTTCCCTCTTTTACGATAGGGGAATCGACGATGTCCGCGCACTGCCTTAACGACCACCCCGCCAAAGCGAATTTTCATAGGCTTAGGCGATGAGTGAATTCGGGTGGGGAAGTTTGTAGCACCACCCCCGACTGTTCAAGTGCATGCCTTTCGGCACACATGGTTGAGCAAAAGAAAAAATACTGCACTTCCTTTGCTCCGTTTTCCCCAGTGAGTACCCAATTGAATGGGAATTTGCCGTTGCACTGGGAGCAAGTAACCGTCTCCAAATCCCAATCTTTGCCAGTGAGCATAGAACAATTCCTTTCAAATATATTATACATCTAGTAAAACACCACAATACCCCATGCAGTGCATAACTTACCTTAGAAATTCCAAGCTAGAGGAAAGCCCAGCCCAAGACACATTTAAAATAAATAAATTTTATTTACTCAAATTCTAACAACAATGGCAAATGGTCAGAAACTTCATCTGTAAGAACTTCAAAATTTTTTACCTCAACCTCAGGAGAAACTATTATATAGTCTACAACCTCAGATCTATTTTTAAGAGAACTTCTTGTGGTGATTATTCCATATTCCTCAACCAGATTTCTATTACCATCTTTTAAAATTGCTAAACTCTGGGTATCTGGAGACACATTCAAGTCGGCACATAAAATTCGAGCGCCTTTTGATTCGTCAAAAATTTTCTTTACTTTTTCCGATTGCAAAATACGTTTCTCGGTATCTGCTTTGCCTCTTGCTATCCACATCCCATGAAAATTAAAAATTTTGTATGTTTTTCCTGAAAAAGAAAATTCTACAATTTGCAAATTTCTACCCATCGAAAAATAACTATCATCGTTTTCATCTTCTGTGTTATTTAATTCTGGAAAAAGGATTAAATTCTCAGTCTTCTTCACAACCCAATCTTTTTTAATAAATATCACCAGACCTCCTACGTCAATTTCAACTGGAGCGGCATAATATCCATTAAAATCCGGGAGAATATTCTGCAGTTCGGAGAAAAGTTTTGGCTGAACATTCCCCAAAAGCGGTCTCGTTTTTTTTGCATCATGAAAAACTTCTTGGAAAGAAAAGATATCTGTGCTCAACGAATGATTTTTAATAAACTCCATCATGGGTTCATAAACAACACCACCTTGAAGATTTAAGTTAATTAATTTCATTAAAAATGATTAAAGAAACCAATAATTAATAACACCAAAAAGTATAACAGCTGTAAGTATCAGCGTACTTATAAAAGCGCCAATCTGGTCTGCATTTTTCCATGATTTATAGGAACTATACAACCAAAAAGGTTGCGATACTAAATTACTGATTAACCCCCATTCAGGTAATTTTAAAGCTGTAAGTAAAAATCCCAACAAAGTAAAAAAAACAATAGAAACTTGCACGAAGCCATTAAAATTTAAATAGTTTCTCATATTTCTATATTATAATTTATTTTCCAAAGGCTTGAATAATTCTTTTAATTCTTGCATCTTATCCGAGTTAAGTTTGGCTTCAAAAAATTTTACAATAACCTCTTTTTCATAAAAATCTTGATGACCATTGGTGGCTATATCAATAAGCTTATCAAGTGTCACAGGTAATAATTTTATTTTTTCTCCCGCATCAAGGTGGAGATCAGAAACTTTTTTTAAACCTTTCGCAATAAAAGTATATACCACCCAATCAATTTTACTTATTGGATGTTGTGAATCCCATAAAATAAACTCTTCAGCCTCATACCCACTTTCTTCTAAAAGTTCTCTCTTGGCAGCAGAAAGTATATCTTCTCCTTCATCCACTCTGCCTCCTGTCGCTCCGACGAAAGGAGCTTTTCCGGGCTGTTCTTGTTCTGTCAAAATAATTTTTCCATCAGGAAGCACAGGGAAAACAACAACTGTGTCTGGCCGTTTTAATTTCTCAAATGTTTCTTTTGTTCCGTCAAACATTTCTTGCTCCCATTGATATACATCAAAAATAACCCCCTTAAAAACTTTCTTGGCATTTTCGGGAATGGGTTGTTTTGATTTTGGACGATCTATATTCATTTATATATTATAGCAAAATTCCAGATTACTGAATAAATTAGATGCCCGTGTTGCCATAATAAGGACAATATAAAGATCCTGAAGAATGAAACATACCGCATCTGGGACAACTACCTAAGGATACACCTGATGCAGTTGTGGTATTAACTCCAGTAACTGTTAGTGGAGACGTCCCAGTTATACTGGAATAAAAACCAGGTTGATAAATTGGGGTAGATATAGTATATGCTCCAATTGTAGCTTCGTCTTTTTTGAGACTATCTATGGCTTTTTGTATTTCTTTTTTATTGGCTGCTGTAGCTGAACTTAAAGCTTTTTCCTGTTCAATAATAAGAATTTGTAATTTCTTTTTAGCCTCGTCTCGTCCCTTTTTAGAAAGTTCTTCGAACCTAGTTATACTTTCTTTGGAAATTTTTTCTTGTGACTCTAAAAATTCCCTAAATTTTTTCTTCTGTTCATCGCTGTTTTTCCAGAGTGCGTAACCTACAAGAATTGCAACTATGGCAATAATTACTGACAAAATACCAACTGCAAGATTACTCAAGCTTAGCCAAAGGCCAAGCTGGTTATTTGTTTTTTCAAGGATAGAAGCATAATTATCCAACACTACCTTGTATTGCTCTGGGACTACTGAAACTGTAGTTATTGGTGTCATGCGCGGATTTTAGCATAACAATTTGAAAACTCAAAATAAAGTTTTATTTTAACTATTCATCCTTCGAATTCCTCAGGATCTAAGCGACTTTCGGTCTGTATTGTATCGCTTCTAAAATATGATTCGCTTTTACATCTTCCGAATTTTCGAGGTCGGCAATAGTCCGAGCGATTTTAATAACTCGATGATAAGCGCGAGCGGAGAGAGCCAAACGTTCCGCGCTGTCGTCCAGCAGATCCCTCACCTCTTCTGTGAGTTTGACCATACTTCCTAAATCTTTCACATTCATTTCGCTATTTGTGCTGATATCGCGACCAAGTTTTTTAAATCTTTTCTTTTGATTCTCGCGCGCTTTTATTACTCTCGTCTTTATTTTCTCACTTTTTTCTCCCGTTCCTTCTCCACCAAGTTTTTTGTAATCCACATTACCGACAGATACCCATAAATCTATGCGATCCATTATAGGTCCAGATAATTTTCTTTTGTATCTATCCAAATCAGATGGCTTGCAAATGCAAGATCTTTGTTTGCTACCAGCATTACCACAAGGACAGGGATTCATTGCGGCCACCAATATAAAATTCGAAGGGAAAATGGCCGAACCTTTGGCGCGAGAAATTGAAACAATGTTATCTTCGAGGGGCTGTCGGAGCGATTCGATTACTCTTTTTTCAAATTCTGGAAATTCATCTAAAAACAAAACTCCTCGATGCGCGAGCGTTACTTCTCCGGGTTTTGGATATGTTCCTCCACCGATCAATGAAACATAAGATGAAGTGTGATGTGGGGCTCGAAATGGCGGGAAGCAAACCAACTCTCCTCTCGTAGCTCCTGCCACGGAATGAATACCAGTTATTTCCAACACTTCTTCGGTGCTCAAGTCCGGCAACAATCCTGAAAAAACTCTAGCAAGCATCGTCTTGCCTGTGCCGGGAGGGCCATACATGGCGATGTTGTGTCCGCCGGCGGCGGCAATTTCGAGTCCACGCTTGGCGCCTTCTTGTCCGCGAATGTCAGAAAAATCCCCTCCTTTTATTTCTCTTTTATAAATTATTTTGGTTTCCGGTTGCACTAAAATTTTCTTTTTTTTATTTTCCAAATTTTTTTTACCTTCATCAATATGTTCTATAACTTCTTTTAAACTGTTTGCTCCGAAAATTTTTATACCCTCCACCAATGCCGCTTCTATCGCATTTTCTTTTGGTAAATATATTTCTTCATACCCCCGTCTTTTAGCTTCTTCTGCAAGTGGCAAAGCCCCACGTATGCTACGAAGCATCCCATCCAACCCGAGCTCACCAAGAAAAATTTTTTTCTCTGAATTAAATTTAATATCACCAGTAGCCTTGAGATACGCGATAGCAATCGCCAGATCAAAAAACGGCCCTTCTTTTTTTAGATCAGCCGGTGAAAGCGAAACTATTATTTTTTGATTTTTTGCTTTTGGAGATTTAAAACCAGAATTTTTTATCGCTCCGCTTACTCTGTCTTTGGATTCATCCACAGCCTTATCGGGTAAACCAACCACAGAAAAAGTGTGAAGTCCTTTGGACAAATCCACCTCAATCGTCACAATAACTCCCCGGAGTAGATTGACTTGCGCCGAGTAAACTTTAGCGAAGCTCATGATGATTTTGCAATCTACACTAATTTTTTAAATGTTCTTTACAAGTTCGAGCAGCTGGGTTTGCTTCTAAGCGCGTTATTTCTATATTTTTTTTGCATACTTCACACTTGCCGAAAGATTCCCTATTTATCCCCTTGAGCGCTTTTAAAATATTGTTCAATCTGGGCCCTAGAGTTTTAATCATAGAACTTCTTGCCTCAAAATCTTCGAATCTGTCTGCCATGTCATTTTGATCCGACTCTGGAGAATCCAACTCTTCTGGAATCGCCTCCCATTCGAGAGTTTCAGTGTTTAATTTGCCCATACCTCGCAACTCCTCAAGCAAAAGATCTCTTTCAGTTTCCAATTCTTCTTTAATTTTTTTCTTGTCTAACATAAGCAAATAATAGCATTTTAATTTTGCATAGCAAGTATCAGTCTTCTCCCATACCAATGGAAACATCCCATCTTCCGCCAAACCGCCACCTATGGTCATTTCGGCAAAAAAAATCTTCCGTGGAAGAAAATTGAGAAAATTAAATAGAACTAGTACAATATATGTATGGGAATTGAACAACCAAAAGCAAACAAATCTGAGAAGGAAAGTTCTCCTAAAAAAAGAAAAGGCATTTTTAATAAAATAGTGAACGTTGTGGCTCTTGGAGCCACCCTTGTAGGTGGAAAACTTCATGCAGAAGATTCACAAAATTCTTCAACAACTACTAACCCTACCACCGAAAGTGGAGGAAAATTGGCTGATGCGGAAGCTGTACAGAAAATAAGAGAAAAACTTGGTGTTCAGGAACCGAAAGTGGAAAGTGATTCAGAGCCTGGTCACATATGGAGTTCTGCTGACGCAAAAATATTTCAAACTTTGAGAGAAAAAACATTTTTTGATGGAAGTATGGAAAAACACATTAGAGAAGGTATACAGAAAGAGAGAGAATTAAAGGAAAAAGGTTTAGTTGAGAAAAATAAATTACCGAGCAATCCGGACCAACAAACAACAGGCTCGTCGAGTTGGGCACGCAATGTGGTTAAACATGCAAAAATTTTACAAGAAGGCGTACGCGACCAAGAAGACGTAATGAATCTCATATACAAATCGTTTGGGTCTTTTGTCTATCGCTTTCAAAATCCGGATCCTGTGCTGGGAGATTCCATAAATGAAATTATGAGAGAAAAGGAAAAACTTATAGAATGGGATAGATCAGGCACAAAAGCGGATTTTAAATCAATATCGGAAGAAGCAAACGAATTAAAAGAAATTTTTCAAAAACTTACAAAAGAACATGGTATTCATCCAATCAATATTCGAAACGAGGTTGAAATGTTGAGTGAAATATCTCAGAAATGCGCGGAAAGGGCAAAATGAAAATAAAAGTAAATCTTTCTTTTTTATTTTTTTATCTGAGTCGAGGAGAGACGAAACATTATCTCTTTCCCGGCATTTTTGGCATTAGTTATGATGATAGAATTATCGTTTGCAAAAATATACATCATCACCATTTTACCACCATCGTCATACAAGATACGCGCATTCTTGTTCTCAACAACTCCGTCTTCAAAACTTTTTGTAAAGAGGTATTTTATCTCAGATGAAATATCTACCCAAAAAAAATCTTTTAAATCAAGAAACATCTTTTCTTCCCATGCACGCAAAGCGTCAAAAGTATCGACGACAGAGCGCACTTTGATCAAAATGAAAAAATCTTTACCCGCTGATGGATCAGATTGGATTTCTTCATTGACCACACCCATCAAAAAATTATCTCCAACAAAAACATCACCGAGAAGCGGGTCAACTTTAGGCTGAAAATTTCCCTTTATAAGTTCAAAAAACCTTCTCAAGCCTATGATCTTTTTATCTTCAGTCAGATAAATCCCTTCAATTCCACCCTTTTTTACTTCTGTTCTTTTGATTTCATTAACGACAGTTTGAATAATTTCTTCTCTTTTCAAACCCTTCACCTCAATGAAAGCGCTCTTGTCATTAAAAATGAGGGGTGTAAATTGCTTTTCGATGGGGACAGTAGGAACTTCTTCACTGAAAAAGAAAAAAATTAGTGTAACTAAAGATATCGAAAAAAATAAAAAACTAAAAAACATAAAAAGTTTGTTTTTTTGCGACTCTGGAGACAAATCCATTTTTTCTTTCTCGTGTTTTCCTTCTTCGTAAATTATTTTTTTTATCAGCCCGCTTTTGTCATCCTCAATCACCTTCGCCATATCTCCAGCATAAGTTTGAACAATTTTATTTTGTATTTTATTATCTTTTTCCATTTTCTATAAAATAAATAGTTTTAATTTTTTAGAATGGTCTGGCTGGGAGAGGGACACGGAAAACCGAGGACCTTATAAAAAATTGAAAACTATTTATTTTTTAAAGAAATTACTGTCCGCCTCTTTGATAGAAAGACCAATTCTCCCTTTTTCCCTATCAATAGATATAACTTTCACGGGCACTATCATACCCTCCTTTATTATATCGCTAACTCGCTCGACACGAAATGGGGCTAATTCAGATATGTGCACCATACCATCTGTAAAAGCATTCAACTTAACAAAGGCCCCAAAGTCGGCTATTTTTACAACTTCTCCTTTTAATATTTCTCCCACAGCATACTCGTGCGTCATTTCCAAAACTATGGACTTGGCTTTCTCTGCGGAATCACCTTTCCCTGTGAAATAGACAGTTCCATCATCTTCAATGGTGATCTCTGCTCCAGACTTTTCCTTGATCTCCTTTATAGTTTTTCCGCCACCTCCTATCACCATGCCTATCATGTCCGGATTTATTTTAATAATCAATATCTTTGGAGCGTTTGGCGATATGTCAGCGCGAGGAATTTTAATTTCTTTTTCAATTTTGTCTAAAATAATCGCTCTGGCGGCCTTCGCTTGCAACATTGCTTCACCCAATATTTTTATCGGCACACCTTCTACTTTTACATCGAGCTGTATAGCAGTGACCCCAACCCTCGTGCCTGCAACTTTGAAATCCATGTCTCCATAGTGATCCTCAGGACCTTGGATGTCAGTCAAGATTTTATATTCATCATCAGACTTATGCATCAATCCCATCGCGATACCAGCGACAGGCGCCTTGATCGGAACTCCGCCATCCATTAATGCCAAAGTCGAAGCGCAAATCGAAGCTTGAGAAGTAGAACCATTGGAAGCCATTGATTCAGACACTAGACGAATTGTATATGGGAATTCCAAAGCAGAAGGCAAAACCATCGCGAGCGCTTTTTCAGCCAAAGCGCCATGACCCACTTCTCGACGATTTGTAAATCCTGCTCGTCCTGTTTCTCCCGAAGAATATGGTGGAAAATTGTAATGATGCATGAATCTTTTTTCAGCTTTCGTCTGCATCCCATCAATCATGTGTCTATCTTCAGGACCGCCCAATGTCAGCACCGATAAGACATGTGTCCCCCCTCGGTAAAAAATCCCGGAACCGTGCAAGACAGACGAAACCCCTCCAGCTTGAGCGTAAAGATCTCGAAGCTCATCCATTTTTCTACCATCAGCTCGTTTGTTTTCTTCGATAGCGCTCTGGTGCAGAATATCGTTTTCTGTATCATCAAACAAATTGTCTTCCGAACTAAAATCTTCTCTCTCAGTATATTTGTCTGCAACCATTTTATTCCAAATGCTATGAAGCTCGTCGATTTTTGCCTTGCCCACGCCAGAAAATATAGCATCAGACATTTTAGGCAGAATGTTTTCGTTAAATAATTTAACCGATTCAGGATCTATTTCTTCTTTCGCAATGACTCTTTTTTCTTTACCTATTTCTTTTACAATTTTCTTTTGGAAGTCTTCCAATTTGGCGATCTCTTCACTTGCCCGAGTCAAAGCTACCTCCAATTCTTTTTCATCAGTCTGATGAGCTGAAGCTTCAATCATATTTATATTTCCATTTTTACCACAGACAGTAATATCAAATTTATATTTGGCATCGTCTACCCTCCAGCTATACGGAGCGTTAACTATCAAACTATCGTCACTTGACTCATGGGAAGCTTGCTTTCCTTCGGGGTCATATTTTCCAATACGCACACAACCAACTGGACCATTCCATGGAATATTAGAAACCGCGAGCGCGAGCGAAGCGGCGTTTACTGCTAAAATTGTCGGATCATTATCGTCAACAGAAATTACAGTCACTATCACTTGCACCGCATGGCGAATCGATTGATCAAAAAGCGGACGCAAAGTCCTATCAATAACTCGACTGGCAAGTATCGCATCTTCGCTTGGCTTGCCTTCTCTTTTTACAAACTTCGAACCTGAAATTTTACCCGAAGCGTAAAATCTTTCCACATAATCCACTGTCAAATTAAAAAATCCCAAGCCATTTTGCTTGTCTTTAGACATACAAGCAGTGGCTAGAACTATCGTCTCGCCATACTTCAACATCACTGACCCATGGGCTTGCTCTGCCAAATCTGTAAAAATAGCAGTCAAATTTTTTCCACCAATCTCCACACTATATTCTTTTTTTTGCATTTTTTTCTTGCCCCGAGCGAAGTCGAGGGGAGTTCGTATCCAGACTACAGTGTTGTTCCGCAATTTTGGAACACTACTTTGTGTCTAGACGCGAACCGATTAACTAATAAAATCTAATCAACTTATGATCATTATAGCATTTTTAGACTAAAAGGCAATGAAATTAAAAAAGTTCTGAGTGAGTACCTATATCGAATAACACCAGAACAAGTTTATTTCCTTCAATCCTGTATATTAGTAAAATATTACCTTGAATATGGCATTCTCTATATCCATCATATTCACCATGCAAGTTGTGGTCTTGATAAATTGAACCAAGTTTCTCTTCTCTACATAAAGCATCAATGATTTTATTCAGTTCTGTTTCATTAAATTTACCAGAATGTTTTAATTTCTTAAAAGACTTTTCGTATTGCTTTGTTGGAAAAGGTATAAGCATTTCTATCTTTTCATAATATCATCGTGCATTTCTTTTGCCGATGCATATCCTTTGCCATTTTTTATTACCCAATTAAATTCTTTGTCCCATCTTTTCCTATTAGCTCTTGTTTTCGTAGTGCTAGGTACAAAGGGCATACACTGATCAATTGCTACTTGATTTAAAAACATTTTCATACCAGAAGACATATCAATACCCATACCTTTAAATGCCTTTTGGGCTCTTATTTTAGTGGGACTATCTATTCTAATTTGTATTGTTGTGTTCATATACATAGCATATACCCCTGTAATGACAATGTCAATACATAAAAATATGTAAACACTTTTATTACTCATTCAACCAAAACCAAAATTTATTTTGTATTTCCTGGCTTAGTTTATAAGCGTTCGCATGAGATAAAACACCAAGATAAGATTGAAGGGAAGAACGAAGAGTCAACTCACTGACTTGCCCATTCCTATAACGATTCACATTTTCTTTCAGCTTCCTAAAAATTCTTTGTTTCGTTTTTGTTCTCAACTTAATATGTTCAGGCAAAATGACGTAGCCGAGAAAATCAACGCCACGGATATGTTTAGTGATATGAACTTTTTTAGGATGGAGTTCAAGACATAATTTTGTTTCCAAAAAATCTTGTATCGCCGGAATTAAATTTTTTAGGTATGTCTTATCCGTAGAAATTATTATGAAGTCATCAGTGTAGCGTGCGTAGTATTTTATTTTCAATTCATGCTTAACGAACTGGTCAAATTCATTCATATAGATATTGGCAAAAATCTGCGATGTCAGGTTGCCGATCGGCACACCCCGGCGATCAAAGAGATTTCTTTTGTTCGTCTCAAAGCTCTCGATGATTTCTCGCATGAGTTTCATCACTTTTTCATCCCTGATTCTTTTTTCCAGAATGCCGAGCAAAACATTATGATTCACAGAATCAAAAAACTTTCTGATGTCGCATTTCAGAGCATAACACCGGCGGGTACTATTTTGACTTACGGAGCGAGTCATCTCTACAACCTTTTCCATCCCTTTGTGAGTTCCTTTACCGACACGACAAGAAAAAGAATCAGGAATAAAGGTCGGCTCAAATATCGGATTAAGTACATTAAAAATAGCGTGGTGGAGAACGCGGTCGCGGACAGTCGCTTTATGAATCCGGCGCAGTTTCGGGTCATGAATCCAAAACCCTTTATACGGTCCATGTTTGTATATTCCGCTCTTTAAATCCCTATAAAGATCGAAAATGTTTTTTTCGAGATTAAGTTCAAAATCGCTGACGTCTATCCTGTTTCTTTTGTCCGCTTTAAACATGTCCCATGCGCGAAATAATGAAGAAGGAGAAATTATTAACCAATATAAATCTTTATAGAATTTCATTTTATGAATGACCTAGATATCCCCATCTTAAGAAAATCCTACGACCTGTACAAAGAATTTTACAAACTAAGATTAGTAGTACCAAAACAAGATCGCTATGTTCTTTGGCAGAAATGCGAGAATACTTTGATCACCGTCTTAGAAGGTGCATTGCTTGCCAGTCAGCAATCTAAAATGGAGAAACTACCAACACTGGAAAGAACCAGCGTTAAGCTAAACTTCCTGAAAGTTTGTGTTCGCCTTATGAAAGACGTCAAAGCTATTAATTCCAAAACTTATATCGTCATCGAAGCAGATCTCGACGAGATTGGAAAAATGCTTGGAGGGTGGATTAAATCCACAAAAGAGCGTTAACAGAAACTCCCACGATTTAAGGTGGGAGTTTCTTATGAGAGAAGATGGAAATGCCGGGAGGCGCCAACACCGACGTTGTCGTTCTGGTTACCATTCCAGTTGTTGACATTGAGACCGTTCTCGTTGAAGTTACCGACGCACGAGACGTTACCAGCGTTGACCTAACGTATATTGCTTGTTTTCATCCGTGTCACCAAGAATTGAGTTTTACCGTTTTTGCAAACCTATATACTCTTTCCTTTGTTTTAGATATAAAGTTCCAAACCTTATATCAGATTTAATTTGGAAGCATCTGTATAAACAGAACTTCACTAAAAACAAGCAAGAATTTCCATCTCTATTCTTAATCGCACTCTACTGTGATCCGTAGACCATTAGTATTCCGGCGATATCTCAAGATGAGATATCTCGCGAGCTTGAACCGTAATCCAAACTACATTAGCAAGATGTAAATATATTAACTTAATGTATATAAAATAGAAAGACCTCGCGAGAAGCAGAGCTTTCACGAGGTCTGACGAACCTCGTGGTTCGTATTTGTTATAGACAAGATAATATAAGAATCACCCACATCAGAGCCTCCGCGCCCCAGAAAAAATGGCGCGGAGGCTCAAGTAGTCAAGAGGAGCAAATCCTCTAGGCTACAAGGGTCACTTTCAGGGAGGCGCCAACACCGACGCGGTCGCCCTGGAGACCACCCCAGCCGATGACAGAGAGACCGTGCCCGCCGAAGATACCGACGCACGAGACGTCACCAGCGTTGACCTGCGCGGTCTTCACGGTACGCTCGGCGCAGGCCGCCCAAACGTTCGGGTTGGACCGCTTTCCGGTGCGACGATAGACGAGGATATCCTTGGTCACTTCGGCGATGGTCGTCGGCACTTCGTACTCAGGGGGCAACATCGCCACCTGCTCTTCGGGCGTCTTGCTCGTCGAGCCGGGAACAATTTCCCTGAGCATGATGTACAAACGCGGTTCGAGTACCGCGATGTCCGTGTGTGGCTGACCCACATGCCACGGATTTGTGTTGAAGTAGAACTTCGGCTGTCCGTCCGCCGAATGTAGCTCAAGCCACTTCGCGACCGTGAGCGGATTGCCGTCGAGCGCCGGCATCCCCATGAAGGCGAAGTGAGTGTCTTTCACCAGTTTGCCCTTGTTGAAGGGGCAGGCGCTCATGAGGACTTCCTCGACCGCCGGGCCCAACTTTTCAGTTGGGCCGTAGTAACTGACCCAGTCGGCTTGACCGAAGATGCGAACTCGGAGGTCCTGCGTTGTGCTTGTCATTGCTTTATCCTTTCGGTTGCCAGATTCGCTCTGGCTTTTGTTGCGGCCTGTCTCAGTTGAGAGACGAGCCCTCTGTCGCCAAATAAATTATTGGCTCAAAAAGTTTACCCGTCCCGTCGCTTTAGCGAAGGAGGGCTCGTCTCATGTAGGGATTCTTGTAAAAGAGCAGTTCTTTAAACTGTTTTTAGTATAACATGAAAGAGGACAACCTGTCAAGAAAATTTAGAAATGTCTTTTTCTATTTCACCCCGATCAAATACTTGCGAGGATTCTCGGAAAGATCTACGAAGTCGTCTACCGCTTCGCGAAGCTTACCGGAAGTTGATTGACTAAACGAGACGACTTCTACTTGCACCCCCATCGTCTGCAAGTATTCCACGAGTGGAACAAAGTCTCCATCACCAGAAACGATAACCGCAGAGTCGAGGCGAGGCGACATTTTGATAGCGTCTACTGCGAGCCCCACGTCCCAATCCGCCTTCTTGCTTCCCCCGGCGAATATTTGCAAGTCTTTTGTTTTAGTTTCGATACCGAGCTTGGACAACGCTTCAAAGAAATTCTTTTCATCCCCTGCTTCGGTAGTGATGACATACGCCACTGCGCGCACAAGCTTCCTGCCCGCCACTGCATCGCGCAAAACCGCGCCGAAATTTACTCGCGCTTTATATAAATTGCGAGCCGAATGGTATAAATTTTGAGTATCAATAAAAACCCCAACCCTCTGTTCTTTATGTTTTATTACTGTCATGTAATTATTATAGCAGATATTAAAATTTGTCGCAGGCGTACTTTTTAGAAAGCCTTGCGCAGGCTGACGAGCCGAGCAGTTCGCTGGCAAAGCTTTGCCAGATAGATTGCTTTATGAAAAGTATGCCAAGAAAGAATTTTAATATCTAAACGAGTTCAACCTTCTTCATCAAAGCGTTGTAGCGAGCCTTGTTTGTTCTTTCCAAATATTTCAAATGAGTGCGTCTGTTGGCCACCATCTTGATCAAACCCCTTCGAGAATGATTGTCTTTCTTGTGTTTCTTTAAATGTTTTGCCAATTCATCAATCGCCGCAGAAATAATAGCCACCTGCACCTCTGGAGAGCCTGTGTCCTTATCATGAATCTGATTTTTCTTTATAATTGTCTGCTTTTTCTTTACTGCTAACATACAAAGGATAATAGCATAAACTGGCAAAAATTGCAATCCCACCCTCTCCTCAAGATTTTTTGTATAAAATATATTGTGCGACATGGTAGAATATATTCATGGCATCAATTAAAGATCTAAAAAACCAATTTCTTGAATATATAGAAATAGAAAAAGGACGAGCGATAAGAACCGTAGAAAATTACGATCATTATTTGACTGTATTTCTGGAGCAGACAAAAATTACAGACCCCAAAAACATAACCGACGATAAAGTCCGAGACTTTCGTATTTGGCTCAATCGTCAACCCGCATTGCCGGAGCACATGCGAGGCAGGTCCACTGGAAACAATCGCGTGACAGGCGACACCATAAAAAAGAAAACACAGAATTATTATTTAATAGCTCTCAGAAGTTTCCTAAAATTTTTAACAAAAAGAAATATTAATTCCCTACCGGCAGACCATATAGAGCTCGCAAAAATCAGTGAAAGACAAATAGACGTAATTTCTCAAGAAGAATTGAAAAGACTTTTAGACGCTCCGAATCAAGAAAAAAATCCTGAAAGAAAAGCTCGCGACAAGGCAATACTAGAGATGCTTTTTTCCACCGGTTTGCGTGTTTCTGAACTGTGTTCGTTGAAAAATGATTTAGATCTGCATTTAGACGAATTTTCTATCCGTGGAAAAGGAGGAAAGGTCCGCGTAGTTTTCTTGTCTGACGAAGCCAAGAAGGCGGTGAAAGATTATTTAACTTTGCGAAAAGACATGTCGGACGCTCTTTTTGCAAAAGTAAATGATGAAACTTTTAAAGGAAAAAATTTGAATCAAAAAAAGAATAACTCAGAAATAGAAGATGGCCTAACTCGCCGTTCGATAGAAAGAATTGTAAAAAGATACGCCACGATCGCCGGCATATCCAAAAAAGTAACTCCCCATGTGATTCGTCATGTCTTCGCGACTGACCTCTTAAGCAACGGCGCAGACATTCGTTCTGTGCAAGCCATGCTCGGCCATGCCAACATAGGTACTACACAAATATATACTCACGTGACGGACAAACATTTGCGGGATATACACAAGAAATATCATGGCATCAATAAATAAGGTATAATAAATTCATAAATATGGATTATTCAAAACACAAAGATTACTACAAAACGGCATATCAAAATGGCACTGACATTTGGACGCACTTGCCGGTCAAGACAAGGGGCGTAAAGAAATTGATAGAAAAACTGCCTCCCGGTGGATCTATTTTAGACATCGGTTCTGGGCGTGGACTTATTGCAAAAAATTTGGCAGAAATGGGTTTTAAAGTTATCGGTATAGATTTCGAAGGAGATGTCGTGAGGAAAGTAAACGAGGAAATAAAAAACTGGAAGCTGGAAGGCAAGTTGAAATTCATAGAAGCAGATGTCTTTGACATACCCTTCACAGATGCTAGCTTTGACGGAGTTTGTGATTTTGGATTATTGGAAAATTTATACCAAGGAGACTGGGAGCTTTATGCAAATGAGATAAATCGCATCTTGCGACCGGGTGGATTTTATTTAAATGTTTCCTTATCGCGCAAAACGAAAGATTTCTTAGACTTCTCCCCTATCAATTCTAAAAATGGAGAACTTGAAAAAGATGACGTGCACTATCATTTTTTCGAAAAAGAAGAGATTGTAAATATCTTTAACAAAAAAATGACATTAGTTTCCGATAGCATAGAATTTTCAGAAAAACCAAGAGAGGTGGCGCTACTGCAAACACTTTTCCAAAAGAAAAAATAAAATACAAACCTCTCCCCGCCTTTGGCACCCCTCTCCATTCTACGGAATGGAGAGGGGTTGGGGGTGAGGGTGTATAATAGAACAATGCGATTAGTTTCTTGGAACGTAAACGGGATAAGGGCAGTGCATAAAAAAGGACTTCTTATGCCTTTTATAAAAAAACATAAACCAGATATTTTTTGTATCCAAGAAACCAAAGCACAAAAAGATCAGAGCGAGGTAGATCTGTCAGACTATGAAGAATATTGGAACTCAGCTACACGCAAAGGATACAGTGGCACCGCAATATTTGTACACAAATCTTTTGAGAAACCACTCGCTGTCACACTCGACTTTCCACAGAACATTGTGAAACAATATAATTTGTCTACCGATAATTTTGGAGATGTGAATGCTGAAGGCCGAGTTTTAACTTTAGAATTTAAAGATTTTTATATTGTAAATGTTTACACACCAAATAGTAAACGTGAACTCACACGGTTGAAACTCAGACATAAACAATGGGACCCTGCCTTTCTTGAATACATGAAAAACCTAGAAAGGCGGGGCAAGTCCGTCATTTTCTGCGGAGATTTAAATGTTGCGCACACACCTGATGATCTTGCGAATCCAGAAACCAATCACACGACGCACGGTTTCACAGACGAGGAACGTGAAGGAATCCAAAATGTAATCGATTCCGGTTTCACAGATACTTTTAGAATGTTTACAAATGGAAACGGACACTATACATGGTGGAGTCCTTTTAGAAATGCGCGAGCGAGGAACATAGGGTGGAGAATAGATTATATTTTCGTAAGCTCTGAATTATTAAAGAAAATAGTGAGCTCAAAAATATTTCCTGAAGTTTTAGGTTCTGATCATTGTCCGATTGTGCTTGAAATGTCTTAAAAACTCTTTCTTGGCATACTTTTTATAAAGCAATCTATCTGGCGTTGCTACGCCAGCGAACTGCTCGGCTCGTCAGCCTGCGCAAGGCTTTCTAAAAAATACGCCTGCAACGAGTTTTTAACTAAAGAGTTTTGTGCTATTATTTTAACTATGAATCATAGTAGACTAGATCAGCTTTCAGACGGAATATTTGCCATCGTGATGACTATTCTCGTCTTTCAGATTGAGCTACCGACAATCTGGGGGCCGATAGATAACCTAGGACTCTGGAACGAAATTGCAAAATTACTTCCAGTATTTTTGAGCTACGCTTTGAGCTTCGCCATTCTTTATACTTATTGGCGAGCGCATCATTTCTTTGTAACTATTTACGCCAAAAATGTTGACTCAATGCTCATAAACATCAATGCCCTATTTCTCATGCTGATAAGTTTGATACCCTTTTCATCCAGCATCCTCGGACAATTCAGCAAGAATGAATTGCCGATAATAATATTCGGAGTACATACGATTTTGATCGGGCTCACCTTGTATTGGATGCGAAGATACGTCTTGTATTCTGAACATATAAAAAATCCAGAAATAACCAAACGCGAAATTCGCGGTAGCACCGTTCGCACTTTGGCACCCGTAGTCTTTGCCATCATTGCCATACCGCTTTCTTTTTTCAGCATAACTCTTTCTCTTATTTTGTTCACTTTGGCTGTTATTTTCAATCTGTCCTCATATAGCACTCGTCTTTTCGAAAAAATAATGAAAGCAATTCATGGCTTCATGTTCGGAGCTGACATAAAAGGCCACTTCGCAGACTAAAAATGCTGGTTTTTAGGTAGAAAAATTTATGCAAAAAATTTGCCAGACATGTAAAAAAAATTTTGAAATAAGGGATGAAGATTTAACTTTTTATGAACAGGTAAAAACTGTTCCCCCACTTGATTGCCCTGACTGCCGTATGGCAAGACGGTTAGTTTTCCGTAACGAGAGAACTTTTTATAAAAGACCTTGTGATCTTTGCAAGAAAGACATGATTTCCTTGTATGACGACAAATCGTCCTTTTTGTCATATTGCCACGATTGTTGGTGGAGCGATAAATGGGATCCAAAAAGTTTCGCCCAAGATTATGATCCGAACAAAACATTTTTTGAACAATTTAGAGAATTACAAAAAAAGGTGCCGAGAATTGGTTTGATGGTCTTAAATAATGTAAGAAGTGAATACACAAATGGCGCAGCCGAAAATAAAGATTGTTATCTGATTTTTGCCGCTGATTATAATGAAGATTGTCTGTATGGAAGACTGCTTCAAAGGAATAAAGGATGTGTAGACTGCGCTTTCCTGCACGAATCCGAGCTTTGTTATGAATGTATAGACACTAGAGGATGTTTCAAATGCATGTTTTGCGAGCAATGCCAATCTTCAACCGATCTTTTATTCTGCTACAACATGCGCAATTCAAATAATTGCATTTTCTGCACGAACGGAAGAAATGTTTCCAACGCAATCCTTAACGTAAAGTATACAAAAGAAGAATATGAAGAAAAGAAAAAGGAAATCCTTTCCAGTTATGACAGCATCGAGCAAGCGAAAAAGGAATTTGCAGAACTAAAGAAAAAAACTATTGTAAAATACGCTTCACAAACCAAATGCCACAATGTGACTGGCAACTATTTACATAACTGCCATCAAGGAATAATGCTCTATGACACTTACGACTCAAAAAATTGTTCTTACATGACGGACACAGAAAATCCGACAGATAGCATGGATTGCAATAATTTTTACTATAAATCAGAATTTTGTTATAACGTTATGGGGTCAATCCAAATGAGTAAAGTTAAAAATTGCGCATTCGGTTTTTACTCAAATGAAACAGAATATTGCGAAAATTGTTACAACCTGACAAGTGCATTTGGATGTTCCGCTATTCGTAAAGGTGAATATATGATTTTGAATAAACAATATTCTAAGGAGGAATACTATGAACTTAGAGCAAAAATTGAAGAGAGTATGAGAAAAGAAAATGTTTACGGACAATTTTTTCCAGCCAGTCTAGCCCCTTTCGGATATAATGAGACACTTGCACACGAATATTTCCCTCTAACTAAAGAAGAAGCGCTTAAAAGAGGTTTCAGATGGCAAGAAAGAACTACCGGCACCTACGGTAAAGAAACAATCAAAGAAAATGATATGCCGAAGACTATCGGAGAAGTCACTGAAGATATTTTAAACCAAGTTTTGGTGTGTAAAGACTGCAAAAAGAATTTTCGCATCACAAAATCCGAATTGGACTTTTATAAAAGAATGAACATCCCCCTTCCCCACAAAGATTTCGAATGCCGACATCAAGATAGGATGAAGAAACGCAATCCACGTAAACTTTGGCACAGAAAATGCATGAAAGAAGGTTGTCAAAATGAATTCGAAACCTCCTACTCCCCCGACCCGCGCTACGCCGAAGGCTCCGGCGAGGCGAGCCGTCCGGAGATAGTGTATTGCGAGACTTGCTATCAGCAGGAAGTGTATTAATTTAAATCTATTTAAGTTTCTGAAATTCTTTAATAAATTGAAGTGGATTCACAGAAGCATTGCCGACTTTAATAGCAAAATGGAGGTGCGCACCCTCTACATCTGCTCCCTGATCGCCCGAATAGCCAACAATTTCGCCTGCTTTTATTTTTGATCCAGCTTGCACCAAAACTTTTGAAAGATGTAGATATTTTGAAATAACTCCATCACCATGATCTATCACAACTGTCGGCCCTTCTAAATACAGTGCCTTACTTTCACCCCAGAGAATAATACCGTCGGAAATCGCATAGACCGGCGTGTCAATTTTTGCGCGTAAATCCACTCCTTGATGTGTGGTTGAGTAATTGGTATAAATCCTTTTATATCCAAACGGACTTGTGGTCGTCATAGTATCAAGTGGATCTCTGAAGATTGATTTCCAAAGCTTGGGTTTCGTTTCTGTAACTACCTTAGTAAGTAAAGCTACAAGTGGAGCTTTGTCTTTTAATACGACCTCCTGCTTTGCTTTAGGAAGCGTCGCAAATTTATATGCTGTTTTTGTCACAGTTTTTTTGTAAGTTCCTAATTTTACCTGAATAACTCTCCTATCTAATTCTTTTTCACCTTCTTTAATTCGAAGATTATAATTACCGAGTTGCTTGCTCACGTCAACCGCAATAAGAGTATACTTTCGATCACCATAATCAAAAACCGGCATTTTTACACCACCAAACAATACCGAAGTTGTCGTCGAAAAATATATCGGATACAAAAGCACCTCCCCTTGTTTCACAGTTAAAAGAGCGGCATCCGATTCATGACTAAATCCCAAAATACATGACAAAAAAATTAGAAAGATGAAAAATCTTGCGCTAAAATTATTCATACTGCTATCATATCATTTCCGCACTCCATGTTTGGTATGTAACTTTTCCACCTCTTTTTCTTCGAGCTCTTCTTTTTTTTCTTTTCCTTTATCCCCAAGCGCTTTGAGCTCTTTGTCACTGAGTTTGTCAAAAGATTTCACTAATTCAGACAATTTTTCTACTGTATTTTTCTCTGGATTATCTAAAACTTCTTCTAGTAAAGCATGCAAGATCCACCCCATTCTGGGTCCCGGCTTGATTCCAAGCTCTTTTATCATGAATTCCCCATTGATTTTCAGCTGTCCGACAGAAATAGGGTCTCGAAGCGCCTCTTCAATCATTGCAAAATACTTGCGCAAGCGATATGGCGCTTCTTTTTTCTTCATTCCTACCCTGTCGCACTCACGGACATTCATCAAAAGCCAAATATTATCCACGCCGACTTTTGTAATAATCCTACGCACAGCAGAAAGTGTGATTAATTCTGTATCTGAAAAAAACATATGGTTGCGAACAAGTTTTTCCACAAGATCAATTTCTTTTTTGGGAAATTTCAATCTCTCCATTATTTTTTTTACCATTCGCGCGCCGACAACTTCATGGCCGTAGAAAGTATATTTTTTCTTTGAAGCCTGCCTCGACAAAAATTCTGGGAGCCGTATCGGTCCCCTGTCCTCTTGACTCCAAGGGCGAAGGCGGGAGAATTTTTCGGTCGGGGCAGGCGAAAAAATTCGTCTTGTTTTCGGCTTGCCGATATCGTGAAAAAGCGCAGAAAGCCTTATTTCTAAAGGCCAATTCTTGTCTGCGGCATGTTGTAGGGCATGAAGCAAATGATCCCAAACATCATAAATATGCTCGCCTAATTGTTCACACCTTATCCCCTCTTCTAATTCCGGAATTATATTTTTTAACAATCCAAATTTTTGCAACATTAAAATTCCACTCGCAGGATTTTTAGACATTATTATTTTTACAAACTCATCACGAATTCTTTCCTCAGATATTTTTTTTATTAAATCAGAATTTTTTAAAATACTTTCTGTTGTGAGATATGACACAGAAAAATCAAGTTGACAAGCAAAGCGAACAGCGCGCAACATTCGCAGAGCATCTTCTTGAAATCTTTCATCCGGCTCCCCTACTGCTCTTAATGTTTTACTCTCAATGTCCTTTATACCACCAAACAGGTCAATAACATGTCCGTTATCTTGTCCTTGATGCCTGCCCGCCGTAGATTTAGCGGAGGCGGGTCCTTTATCTATCCGAAGAGCTAGAGCATTGACCGTGAAATCACGTCTCTTAAGGTCATCTTCTAGTCTAGTACTGAATCTAATTTCATCGGGGTGTCGGAAGTCGCTATATTTTGCTTCAATTCTATATGGTGTAACTTCAATAATGCTATATTCTGATGTTGTTTCACGAATAACGTCACCCGGAGATGTTTCTCGTGAAACATCCGTCTTGTTTGTTTCACGCGGAACGTCCTGAGTATGCCCGAAAGATGAAACGCATACACCAACAGTACCAAAGGTATTTTCATAGATAGTCTTTTTAAAAAGACCCATAATCTGATCTGGTTTAGCGTTTGTTGTAACATCCCAATCGTTCGGTTTTCTAGACATTATAAGATCACGAACACAACCACCAACTAGATATGCTTCAAAACCAGCTTTTTCAAGCACACTAGTTACATGTGAAACTTCTTTAGGTATCTTTTCGATGATATTTTTAAGATTAGTCATTCAATTTTTGTGCACCCGGGGGGAGTCGAACCCTCAACGACCGCTTCGAAGGCGGGTATGATATCCATTTCACTACGGGTGCAAAATTATTTAATAATCAGTTAATTATACACTAATTCGAAAAATCCACAAATAACTCTTATTTTACAAGCCAATTAAGGAATTGCTTTAGTTCAAAAAAAATATTATAATCAAAGCACATTTTTATTTTAGGAAAAGAATTTAAAATGTTTTTATTGTTCCTTGTTACATAAATAAATTTTGCGGTCATCGATTAATGGTAGGTCAGGACATTGCCAATGTTCAGGTTGGAGTTCGATTCTCCATGGCCGCACAAAGTGATGTCCTTTATAAATTTTCGGTGATATCTTGAAAAATAAGCTTTTATTCTAAACTGTGGATAACTATGTTGGTAATGTTTATAAAGGACACATTCAGAGTTTGTCTTTAAAGTACTTTTTTGACTAAAATACGTTGCAAAATAAGGATACCCGCCTTGCCGTCGAGGCAGGTTTCAATAAAAGACACTAAATTTCAAGTATTTGTTTCACGTGAAACAAATACAATAATAAATGCCAAAAGTATTTACCTCAGAAACACAAAAGATAGGAGAAATAGGTGAAAATATAGCCGTAAAGTTTCTCATGAAACGTGGTTTTTCTATACTGGATCGTAATTACACGAAGAAATGGGGAGAAATAGACATAATAGCCGAGAAATCAAATAAACTCTATTTCATCGAGGTTAAGAGTGTTTCTCGTGAAACACTAAATACTTTTATTCCAAAATCTTTTAGTGACTCTGATGAAAGATATGAACATAGACCAGAAGATAACATGCATCCGTGGAAATTAAAAAGAATGGCGCGAACAATCCAAACTTATATTTTATCTAAAAATCTAGATGAAAGAGAATGGCAAGTAGATTTGTTGGTTGTTTATTTATGTAAAAAAGAAAAGATGGCAAGAGTAAAAGTAGTAAGTGATATTATTTTATAAAGACATTTTTAGCGATAATTTGTGGTGCGGGATAGGAGAATCGAACTCCTGTCCACAGTTTGGAAAACTGTTATTTTACCATTAAACTAATCCCGCAATGTCGGGCCGCTGGGAATTGAACCCAGTCTAAATGCTCCCAAAGCACTTGTACTACCGGTATACTACGGCCCGTAATTTCTTTAACTGTGCCAGTTTAACACAAAAATTTTTTAAATTCTACCTAATTCAATTCTCCTAAAAACTATTTTTATACAGTCTATTTCTCTTTCGTCCTATTTAGCCCAACTCCAATCAGCTCCAGGATTTTTAGCGCCGAAAATTTCAAAGTGAATGTGGGGGCCAGTTGATTTGCCCGTAGAACCCACAAGACCGACAACATCTCCTCGGTCAACTTGTGCGCCAGTGTGAGTTATGACTTTGCTCATGTGAGCATACAAGGTTTTTGTGCCGTTTGAATGTTGAATTATCACCATATTTCCATAACCTCCACCACAACGTGTCTGACCAACCTTACAGCCTGTCTTGACTGCTGTTACGATTCCTGGAGCAGATGCATAAATATTGGTACCAGTTGGAGCTCCAATATCTATACCTCTTCTGCCCGGACCATGAAGACCTTGAGTTTTGTGGCCAGTTGGAAGGGGATTAATAAAATATCCTATTATATTTTTCAATGAGCTAGTAGCATAGTAGTTTTTATCCTTGATTTCATTAGCTTTTAGGTTTGGCGATGGAATATCACCTCCTTCATCGGCCATATTGCCATTTGGAATCATCAGTTTGTCTCCGATTGCAAGTTTGGTGGCTTCGTTGATGTCGTTGTAAAAAGTAATATCGTCCACATCCACCTTATACAATTTGGCTATGCTCTGTATTGTCTGCCCCTTAGTAACCGTATGTTCAATACCAGAAATGGGTAAGATGAAGAGCACATCACCCTCGATAATCTTGTCGCTTTTCTTCATATCGTTGGCCCAGAGGATGGTATTCACTGAAACTTCGAACATATCGGCTATGGCGGATATGGAATCTCCTTTTCTTACAACATAAACACTGGTTTCCATGGCAGAAGGATCCACAACATCTTTTCCACTGTAGACTCCCATGGGGCCGGTGGCTGGTAAAAGAGCATTGTTAGAGACAATGTTATCTGCGTTATCTACATCAACAATGCCTCCTTTGTCTTTTTGGCTAACATCTTTTAATTTTTTATCTTCATAGACTGAAGCAGAAGAGATATTGGCCTGAAGAAGCGCTATGGTTCCAGAAGTTTGACTAAACTGAGTCGGATCAACAGTTGCCGTCTTCGCGCTGGCATTGTCACCCAAGATTGAAGACAAAAACCCGGCTTGAGCTCTTGTAGGCATAGAGGGCAACAAAACAACCCCAAACAATAGGGTAAGAGCGAAAATAGAGCTGTATATTTTAAATGAGTGTTTTATAAAACAAACGAATATCGTAAGAGTTCCTTCCCAGCCCTCGATTAAACATTGTAAAATAAGGGTGGAATTACAGGACGACCAGAATAGTACTGCAAACAAAAGGTTCTCACGATGGTTACTATCACTTCTAGCTTTCGGTCAATTTATGCCATGCCTCTCTTCAGAACTATACCTTCAAAGTACCTCAAAAAAATACTAAAGTCAACGATGGTGTGGATAACTTTAGAAACTAAAGTTTGTGTTATATTTCAAGTGTGACCACAGACACACAACATTTTTTTGGACTAAACAATAAACAAAAAGAAGCGGCGATGCACATAAGCGGTCCGCTTCTTATTATTGCAGGGGCGGGTGCGGGAAAAACTAAAACAATAACGCATAGAATTGTGAATTTGATAAAAAACGGAGTCGCCCCAGAGAGAATTTTAGCGGTTACGTTCACAAATAAAGCAGCAAAGGAAATGCGGGAACGGATTATCGCTGAAATTAAGAAAAATTCCCACGAAGCAGGGGGCCAAGAAAAAACCCCATTCGTCAGCACGTTTCATTCATTGGGGGTCTATATCATAAAAGAAAATGCCAGATTGCTGGGATTAACCAAGCACTTTACGATTCTAGATGAAGGAGACGCGACATCACTCATAAAAGAAATACTAAAGGAGTTAGGAATAGATCCGAAACAATATGATCCAAAAAAAATAAAAAATATAATATCTCGCGAAAAAGGAAAATTCACACATTTGTCAGACTATGCAGAGAGGGAAAGGGGAACATATGGTTTGATGGTAACGCAAGTTTGGGGTTTATATGAAAAACAAAAAATGAAAGAAAATTCGCTAGACTTCGATGATCTGCTTTTAAAGGCGACGAAATTGTTAAAGGACAATCTGGAAATAAGGAAAATTTATCAGGAGAAATGGGAATATATTCATATCGATGAATATCAAGACACAAATGAGGTGCAGTATTTGATGTCTAAAATGTTAGCGGAAAATAATGAAAATATCTGCGTAGTTGGAGACGCAGACCAAAACATCTACTCCTGGCGCGGAGCAAATTTGAAAAACATTTTAAGTTTCGAGAAAGATTATCCGAGTACAAAGATAGTTTTATTAGAAGAGAATTACAGATCAACTCAAAACATCTTGGAGGCGGCCAATGTGGTAATTAAAAAAAACAAATACAGGCCAGACAAGAATTTATTCACAAAAAACAAAACTGGCGAAAAAATAGGCCTATATGAAGCACTCGATGAAAGCGATGAGTCTGATTTTGTCGCGACAAAAATTCTAGAGATTTTAGATGGCTCGCCTGCGAGAGAAATATCCTCGGACTCACCACGAAAATTTTCTGCTGAAAATTTTCTCTGTCCGTCGTCGCCACTCCTACCAAGGGTTCCCTCGAGGACATTTCTCTCTTCGGCTGATAACGCAGTAAGTTTCCTTGAGCGGGGTGTCTCGCAGGCTGACGAGCCGAGAGGCAGCGCTCCGCGAGCGCGCGGAGACAGCGACCCCGCTGAGACAGCACCTGCTCCCTTGTCCGAAATCGCTATATTATATCGCGCTAATTTTCAGTCGCGGGCGCTAGAAGAAGCAATGCTGAAATACAATATCCCATATCAAGTTTTGGGCGTTAAATTTTTCGAAAGACGTGAAATAAAAGACACCTTGGCATATCTTCGCGCAGCGCTAAACCCCGACAGTTTGTCGGACATAAAACGAATAATTAATTTCCCTGCGCGAGGTATCGGCAAGGTTACTTTGGCTAAAATTTTTGCCGGACAAAAAGAAAACTTGCCAATTAAGGTAAAAATTAAAATAAATAATTTTTATAAAATATTAGAAGAAATAAAAGAAAAAATAGAAAGCGAAAAAGCAAGCAAAGCGATAAAATTTGTAGTAAAAAGGTCAGGCATCGAGACAGAACTCTCATCTGGCACCGAAGAAGATATGGAGAGGTTTGAAAACATAAAAGAACTCGCCACACTAGCGCTAAAATATGATAATCTGGAGAATGGTCTTGGTGTAGAAAAGCTTTTAGAAGACGCCTCACTCGCGTCAGATCAAGATTCACTGATTATCAGCGAACCCGCCTCCACCAAAGGCTTCGGCGAGGCAAAGGAAAAAAAGAAAGGAGAAAACTCTGTGAAATTAATGACCGTGCATGCTTCAAAAGGATTGGAGTTTAAGTATGTCTTTGTTGCCGGATTAGAGGATGGACTTTTCCCCAACCAAAGACGCAACGAAGAAGTGGATAAGGATAGTGAAGAAGAGCGTAGACTTTTTTATGTGGCGATCACTCGCGCTAAAGAAAAATTATTCTTATCGTTCGCGAATTTCCGCACCATCTTCGGAGCGCGCAACATCAACGCTCCATCAGAATTTATATCGGACATACCAGCAGATTTATTGGAAAAAGAGGGAGAAAAAGATAGAATAAAGACAATTTATATATGAAACTCTTTCTTGGCATACTTTTTATAAAGCAATCTATCTCCGCAAGCTTGCGGAGCGAACTGCTCGGCTCGTCAGCCTGCGCAAGGCTTTCTAAAAAGTACGCCTGCAACGAATTTCATAATTAAAAATATGATATATAAAGCTAAAAAATCGTTAGGACTAAAAAACGAACACGTTTTCGTCCGAGCCAAAAAGGCTTTAGGACAAAATTTCCTGAAATCGGAAATGGCCTTGCGAAAAATTATTGAAGCGGGAGAAATAAAAAAAGATGACATAATCCTTGAAATAGGTCCGGGCAGGGGAGCGCTAACAAAAAAGCTTTTGGAAAAAGTTTACCCCGCCACGGCGGGGCAAGGATTTGTGATAGCAGTAGAAAAAGATTATGAACTTTTTGAATTTTTAAAAAATAAATTTGAAAGTGAAATAAAATTAGGTTCTCTCGTGCTGGTGCAAGATGACATACTGGATTTTGATATAACAAAAGTTGGGCAAAATATTCTCGAGCGAACCCTTGGTAGCAGAAAATGTGCTGGGGGCACATTTCTGAGAGACGACGGACAGAGAAAATTTTCAGCAGAAAATTTTCGTGGTGAGTCCGAGAATATTTTGCCCAATTTAAAACGCTACAAAATAATCGCCAACATCCCTTACAACATCACCGGCGCGATTTTGAAAAAATTTTTGACAGACAAACATCAGCCCGAAAGCATGGTGCTGATGGTGCAACATGAAGTTGCGACAAGAATACTCGGAAGGGGAAGCAACCCTTCGACTCCGCTCAGGGTAAAAGAAAGCATACTTTCCATTTCGGTCAAAGCATACGGAGCTCCAAAAATGATTGCGAAGGTTGATAAAAGATATTTTTCACCAATGCCAAAGGTAAATTCAGCGATTATTTCCATAAAAAATATTTCACGCAAGAATTTTAATTCTCCTCTTGAGGAGTACTCCGACTTGGAGTCGGAGGGAGGTGGACCGAATTTATCCACCCCGTCTCGCCAGCGAGCCACCCCTCAAGAGGGGAATTTTGAAGAAAAATTTTGGGAAATAGTTAAGGCAGGCTTTGCGCACAAGCGAAAAAAGCTTTCTAGCAACCTGAAAAACATTTGTCAAAGGGCATCTTTGACAAGTTTGGGGAATAAAAGAGCGGAAGATTTGTCGCTAAAGGATTGGATTGAACTTGCGAAATCACAAAACTAGACCTTCCAATTTTGTCGATTAATTACAATTAGGTCGGAAGAAGAGGAGAAGAACCAACCATTGGGAGAATGGTGCCTTCGGTCTTTATGTTAACAATGCTATATGAACAAACACCGACTGGTTCATAGAATCCAAGTAGAGATTTGGAAGTAGGAGAAGCAATATTGTAACTTGCAAACCCTTGAGTTCCTTGATAATAACTGAGAAGTTTTACTCCCTTGGGAGGTAGGGGTAGCATAACTATCATAAAACTACCCATACAGGGAATAGCTAATGCGTACGAACTACCAAATGCAAAAAACTCTGTTTGAGCTTGAGCGATAGAAGGAGTAATGCCCAACAAAGAAAGAGTTTTAGAAACAAATTTATCAAAAATAGCCAGAGGTGATTTAGGTTTAAAGTTGGTGCTTAATTTTGCTTCCTGCATGAGTAAATTTTCAAATTCTTGATTTAAGTCAACATCACTATTGGTAACAACGTCCCTCACAGTGTCAGCCATGAGCTGGAGTTCCGTTTCCGAGGAACCATTTTTTCTATTTACTTCAACAATTGTTTCAATAGCTTGATCTAAATTTGCAAGATTGGGGTTTACATTTTCTGTATTATTACTGTTAGTTGCTGAAACACTGTTTACAAGGGGAGCTGGCGCTAGAGGATTTGAATAACTATCGCATTTAATACCAGTTATTGGACTGTATCCTGTTATTCCCTTACAACCTGTCGGATAATTACCTTTATCAACTAAAACACCATTGAGCGCCGAAAGAGTAAGATGACCGACTATTCCATCAGCCACCAACCCATTATTTAACTGAAAAGCCTTGACTGCCACATTAGTTAAGGGTCCAAAACTGCCATCCGCAACCGCCCCTACTTTTTTCTGAAGACATTTCACTTCAGCGCCCCTCGAACCCATCCTCAATGTGGTAACAATAATACAATCAACTGAAATCGGAGCTATCTCAACAGCAAGAATTGCTTGCGCAGAGGAGAAAAGAATAAAAAGAATAAATAAATAAAATAATCTCATTAGAAATAATCATAACACAATCACAAAACTGAGCATAGGTCGCATTGCACCAAAGTAAAACTAGTTTCTTTTTTGAAAAGTGTTACAATTAACTCATAATCAAAAAGTTTATTTTAAAAAATAAAAGAATATTTCTAATCGCCCTTGCGATACTTTTTCTGGTCGCGCTTTTTATCTTTAAAACAACTTCAATATTTGACAATACGGAAAGATACTTGGGCGTCAATCAAGAAAATGGCTTAAGTTATAGTGGCAGTATTACGGTGGAGGACTCGGTGAACAAAGATACCGATGGTGACGGAATACTGGATTGGGAGGAAGGCCTGTGGGGAACCGATCCAACTAAAAAAGAAACCACCCCGGGGACGAGAGATGCTGTCGCAATAGAAAATTTAAAAAAACAAACAGGCAAAGGTGTTGATCCAGAGATTTTGTCGGGAAATGAAGAAAAATTGACGGAAACCGATAAATTCTCCAGAGAACTTTTTGCGACCATGGCCACCATCAACCAAAATGGAGTTGTCGATCAAACCACGATAGACACTTTGAGCACTTCTTTGGCTGAAAAGATAAAAAATCCCGTAGTCAGAAAAGTTTTTTCGATTTCCGATATAAAAACAATAAACGACGACAGTTTTCAAGCTTTCACAAATTATAACAATGCTTTAAACAGCACCTTCGCAAAATACAAAGTTGGATACACCGTTGCAGATGTGTTACAGCAATTTGTAACCGATGAAAACACCGTTGACGCGAGCGCGCTCTTAAAACTCGGCCCGATTATAGGACAAATAAACACAATAATAGGGGGGATGACGGGAATGAATACGCCACAATCTATTTCAACTCTACATTTGAACATGATAAATTCGCTTCAACGATTGATAGAAAATTTAAGTGATATGAGGCTATATGATACGGATCCAATTGTGGCTATGGGCGCCATCAGCCAATACGACAAAAATAGCACCCTGTTAAAAACTGCCACCAAAAATCTTTTGAGCGCAATTGAACAAAAATTGAACAATTAAAATGGAAATTGTATAATAATATAAACAAAAAAATGATAGCCAAAGATAAAACAACGAAACTCATATCCGCTTCCTTGATTGTTTCGATGTTACTGCCTGCAGTTTTACTTCTAAACCCAAAACAAGCAGAAGCTGCGCTTCCGATCGGTGTGCCGGTGAACGATGTTGTAGCTCAAGCAACTCTCCTCGACATTGCAGGAAACACAACGATCAGTTCTGCAACCGATACCAAAAGCTGGGCACAAAAGCTTCTTGAACTGCTACTCATGGTGGCCGCTAAAAGGTTTCTGGCTCAAATGACCCAAGCGACTGTAAACTGGATAAATTCCGGTTTCCACGGAGCGCCACTTTTCATTGAAAACCCCGGATCTTTCTTTAAAGATATATCCAAATCTGAACTTAGAAGTTTGATTGATATGATCGGCTACGACACTCTCCGGTTTCCTTTCGGCAAGGATATTGCGCTCCAAGTCATAGCGAGCTATAAAAGCCAGCTCGAAACCAACGCGCAATACACCCTAAGCAAGGTTATTTACGATCCAGACCTCTTGGTCCGTTACAGAAACGATTTCAACATAGGCGGGTGGAACGGATTTTTGATAAATACGCAATATCCACAAAATAATTACCTGGGATTCAATATGATAATACAGCAAAACCTAGCAAGCAGACTGGAAGGGACATTGATGGCGCCAGCGCAACAAGTAAAAGACATTTTGCAACAAGGAATGGGATTTTTGTCTCCGCAGACTTGTCCAAGTAATCCAAAATATAATAATGGCACAAACGAATTTCTAAAACCAAGCTTCAAGTCCACAGTAGAATATGTTCCACCATCTCCTGAACCTGCAGATACATACTTGGAACGAGATCGCGCAGCCAGAGCCGCATATCAGAACAACAAGAATGTTGAAAAGGCAAAATACATGGAAGAAAACACATGTCCAGGTGGTTTAGTTTCCACCACCCCCGGCTCAGTGGCGGCAAATCAAATATTTAACGCGCTTGATACTCCCAGAGAATCAACCACCCTCGCTGGAGCATTGGGTAATAGTGTGGTGGACAGCGTCGCCGCTATTTTTGACGCACTGATAGGAAAACTTTTTAGCACCGGCTTGAATGCATTATCCAGCACAATAAATCCCGAGCCTTCTGTAGACAACTGGAGCTACAATGGCCAGACCCTCGACGGTGGTTACAATTACAACACAACTACTGCTGGAACTCTGAATATCCCACAAAATGTTTCAGTCAGAGTCGGAGAATCGACCAGCACCGCCATATCCGGAGGCACAGCCCCTTATGTCATAATCAACAAAACTCAGCCTTATTTGTTAGAACCAAAATTGGATGCAACAGTAACGAATGCTCAAATTACTGGCGCTACCCTCCGAGTAACTGGTGTCGGATCGGGACAGACTGTAGCCATGATCAGAGATTCATCTTTCCCGAACAAAATTGTTCGCGTAAAAATCACAGTAAATGCCGTCGGAGCGCTAGCGGCCTTCCCAGCGAGTATCTCGACTGGCATCAACGAACCGACTACCGCAATCATAAATGGTGGCGAAGGACCTTATTTTGTCAGAATAGAGCCTGACAATTCGATAGCCGTGGCAAATTTTGCTGATGGAAATTTGATCATAACCGGTCTCAAAAAAGGCGACACCTTTATTGAAATCGAAGATTCATCTTCGGGAACCAAGAAAACCGTCCGCATCCCTATTGTGATCAACGGCCCCGAAGATCTAGTCATTCAACAAAACGTCCTAGCCAATGTCGGCGAAGAGGTAAGCATACCGATATCGGGAGGTATGGCTCCTTATGCCGTTACGAACCAGCAGGATGTGAGAGTGGCAAACGCGCAAATATTGCCTGCTACTCCGAACACCCTCACAATCAATGGCATCTTGAAAGGTCAAACAGAAATCCGAGTGGAAGATTCTTCAACGCCAAAGAAGGCTGTGATCGTCAGCGTTACAGTAAATTGAGAAGTTAGAAAGTAAAATGAGCAAAAAAATTAAAAAAATAATTCCATATTGCCTGATACTGGTCATCTTGGCCGGACTTTTTGGACCACTAGCGCAGATTCGAGCGCAAGGTCCATCCAACGCACAGTCGGCAGGGGCATTGGTGACAGGAATACAACAGATAAATGCAGCAACGCCAGACAAAAGTAAATCAGCATTTGAAAATGCCCTTGATGAACATTGCAGTACCATAGCGAGTGGAAGTATTGGTGGCTGTCTGGCTCAATTATTTTATTTTCTATTTTACACAATACCAACATTTTTGCTTGGATTAACGGGAAAATTATTAAATGTTGTTATCGTCCTTTCCTTGGACAGCGCCACATACAAAACTGGCTTCATAGATCAGGCATGGACAGTTGTCCGAGACTTTTCGAATATTTTCTTCATACTTATATTGCTGTATGTAGCTATTCAAACAATCTTGGGAATGGGTCACGAGACCAAGAAAATAATAGTCCAAGTCATCATCATGGCGTTACTCATAAATTTTTCTATGTTTTTTACAAGAGTAGTAATTGATTCATCAAATATCTTAGCGCTTGTTTTTTACAATAAATTGACTACGTCGCAGGGAGACACTCCGTCAAATATAGTATCTTTGAAAAACAAAAGTACCGTAGAAAAAGGTATAACAGAAAAATTAGTTCAAGGGTTTGATATTACAAGGTTAATTAACGCAGAATTTTTTAAACAGGCAAAAACCAGATCGGGGTTTGCTCCAGTATCCTTATCAAGCGCCGGATATACTGGAGCCGGAGCGGTGATTGGGACTTATATATTGCCAGGAGTGGGTACTGTAATTGGTGGAATCGCAGGGTTTACGTTGGCTTGGATCAACTCTGACAAGGTGCCTCCTTCTCTGCTGATAAGCATACTGATACCAGCAGGAATCATTATGTACTACGCAATGTACGTCTTTTTCACAGCGGGAATAGCTCTCTTGTCTAGAATAATCGAACTATGGGTGCTTACAATTTTTTCACCATTTGCCTTTATGTCTTCAAGTTTGCCTTCACTGGCAAAGTTCCCGGGTGTTGGCTGGAGTGAATGGTTAAAAAGACTTTTTGAGGTAGCTCTCTCGGCGCCGATTTTTATGTTTTTCCTATTGCTGATTTTTAAAATAGTAGATGCGGATATAACCAAAGATCTACTCTCGCCAACAAGATTAGCGAAAGATCAGTGGCTCTTAGAAACAATCGTCCTTGTATCAATCGCTGCCTTTATAATTCTAGCACTCCTACAAAAAGCTACAAAATATGCCAAGAAAGCATCGGGAGAATTGGGAGAATTAATAACGAAGGGCGTAGGTCTAGTCAGTGGACTTGCCATAGGTGGAGGAATAGGTGTTGCAGCGGCAGGTTTGCAGGGGAGCTTGGGACATTTAGGTCAGAAGGCCTACGAGTCTAAAGGGTTGGCGGAATTGGAAACAAGTAAAAAAACTGGCATAAGAGGATGGGGTGAAAGAAGTATCGGTCGTGGATTAAGGACCATCGCAGGCGGAGATGACGGCAAAGGTGGATTTGCTGGTTCAAGTTTCGACTTGAGAAAAGGCACAGCTGGTGGAATTTTGAAACTGGCATCCTCCGCCACTGGGTTTAATTTAGGAGCGCAATCTAAATTCCTCATGAAAGAAGAGGGTGGATATATGGCAGACCTAAAGAGACGAGATGCAAAAAGAAAAGAGAGAGCCGAGGGATTGCAAGAATCATCAAGCGCAAAAGCCAAAGAAGAATTGCGCGACGCAGAAGACCAGCACCAAACCCTAATGACGGTAAGCTCACAGCCAATCAAAGAAATTGAAGAAAAAATCAAGAAAGCTCGAGAAGCTAAAAAGGATGCTAAAGCGGGAGATAAAGACGCAATATCAGACAAAATTAAAAAACTCGAAGAACAGAAAAAGGCAATCAAGAATGCTAAAGCAAAGTCAATTGAAGAAGCTGAAAAAGATGTTAAAGAAGCAACTGAAGCGGCTGAACAAGCAAAACAAGCCTTAAAAGACAACCCTGATGACAAAGCCCTTCAAGATGTGGCTTGGGATGCCAACCAAAAATTAGCTGCTACTAAAGCTGGTAGAGCTTCTGCCATATCTGCTAAGGCTCTTGGTCTCAAGCCTGAAGATATGAGATCTATTAATGATTATGAGGATAATCTGATTAAAGATGCTAAACACAAGGTGCATCACACGGAGGAAAGAGTCGCACGAGCCTTCTCTGAGAATATAGAAAAGCAATTAGCTTGGCCATGGAATAAGGCTGCGCGCAAAAGATCGGCACAAGACATAAGAATGGGTATCAAGCCGGAAAAAAGTCATGATGAGGGGCACGGCGCACAACACTTTTGGGGTGATTTAGCAGCAGGAGCAATAACAAATGCACTTTCTGATCATGGACACGAAGAAAAGAGTGATAATGCTAAACCTAGTGGAGACTCACATGCACCTGGACACTAAAAATTTACTTGTCCCGTACTAAATTATAAAAACAAAACACATGACTGAAAAATTAAAACAAGCAATTGAAGAAGAAATCGCAAAATTGCCCAAAGAAGGGCAAGACGCCATTGGTGCTGTTAATTGGATTAAAATAACCGAAGAAATAGGGAAAAAGTTTTTACTGGAAAATGATGAAATAGAAGATTTTCAATTGGAAACATTATTAGTCTTGATCGGATCCGTGGACTCTGAATTCTATTCAGTTAACATCGAAAACCAAGTGGGCACGACGAAGGAAGAAGCAAAAAATATGGCCGATGAAGCTTTCCAGAAAATATTCGTTCCCATAAGAAATATTCTGGAAGAAAATATAAAGAAAGATATGAAAAATAAAAATCCGGATTGGAAACAATCTCTTGATTTTATTCTCTCGGGTGGAGACTATCTTTCTTTTATAACGCCAACACAGACAAATTCTCCTCTTGAGGAGTACCCTTTAGGGGGAGGTGGAATATCCACCCCGTCTGGTAAACCAGCCACCCCTCAAGAGGGGAACGATCAAGAAACAGTTATCCCAGTGTTTTCGATAAAAAAATAAACCAACAATTAAAATCTAAGCTATAATAACACCATGACAGATACAATAGACTTGTTGCAAATAAAAATAGAGAAAGCGAAAAGGGAACTTCCGTCGGAAACTTTGAACGCCATTAACGCTGTCGACTGGAAGGCGTCCATCTTGGAACTGCGAGCAAAAAAGGGATACACCTTTGAACAGTTGAGTGATCTCGAGCTTGAAACAGAATTATTGCTTTGTGGACTTGCTCGTGCAGAAGATTACCCAAAAGAACTGGAAAAAAGAATGGGGATTTCAAAATCGGCTACTAATGATCTGGTAAATGAAATGAACAACTTGGTTTTTAGAAAAATAAGAGAAGAATTAATCAAAAATACTGAGAGAAAAAAAATATACGCGCAAAATGAACAAAAAAACACCAGCGACTCTCAAATCCTAAAATCAGTCGGTATTGAAATCGTCGAAAAAGAAACCTTGCCAGTGGCAGAGAAACTAGAACTCACGACAGCGCCCGTGGCTGGAGAAAAGTTTAAAGAAATCAGGAAGGAAGTGTTAGAAAAGATAGAAAATCCAGAGCCCGCTCATCCGATATTGGCTCAGAAATTGTCCGCCTCAGTCCAAGCTCCAATAGTCAAAACAGATCATTCGCTAGGCAACCTGTCTAAGACAAATACACCAAACACCACGCCCAAAATAGATCCTTACCGCGAAATACCGGAGTAGACACTGTGGGAGAGTAATCAGATTCATGTTAAACTTAGGTTAGTTCTCAATGCAATTCAAAGTACCACAATTTTTAGATATAGAAGACAAGATCTTTGGTCCATTCACTTTCAAAGAGTTTGTTTACTTGGCAGGTGGAGCAGGTCTTTGTTTTGTGCTTTATAAATTGCTGGGGCTCGTCTGGGGCGCTATACCGATCTTGGCAGTCGGAGGATTTTCAATAGCTCTCGCTCGATATAGACCCAACAACAAACCTTTCATCAATATGATCGAGGCGGGATTTAGCTATTTAATGCAGAGCAAGCTCTACATTTGGAAAAGACGCACAAATAAAGCGAACACTAAAGAACAGAAAGAGATAGCAAATGAAAATATTGTCATGAATAGGAACACGGTAAGGTTAGGAGGGAACAAGTTGCGGGATTTGGCTTGGAGCCTGGACGTGCTTGATTTAAAAAAGCAGTAAATTAATAATATGTCTTTAAACGCAAAAGCAACTCAAGAGTTTGTGCCAATCAAGGAAGTCCGCGATGGAGTAATCGTGCTAAAAGACGGCGGATTGCGAGCAATCATACTCGCTAATTCGGTCAATTTATCGCTAAAGTCAGGTGAAGAACAAAAGGCCACCATTTTTCAATTCCAAAGTTTTTTGAATACTTTAGATTTCGCCGTTCAGATATCGGTGCAAAGCAGAAGGCTGGATATCCGACCGTATCTATTGCTTTTAGAAGACCGAGCAAAAGTGCAAAACGAGCCCTTGCTCAAATTGCAAACAAAGGAATACATAGAGTTCATAAGAAATTTTACCGAATCAGTAAGCATAATGACTAAAAGTTTTTTTGTGGTAGTTCCATATACGCACACTGTTTTAAGATCAGACTCCGGGATATTAAAAAGATTGTTCCAAAAAAGAAACAAAGAAGAAGCAAACACTGCAAAACAAGAAGATTTCGAGGAAAAGAGATCGCAACTGGAAGAAAGAGTAAGCGTGATCGAACAAGGGCTCAGTCGCTGTGGCATAAAATCAGCCCAGCTGGGCACGGAAGAAGTCGTGGAAGTATTTTATAAAGTATTTAATCCGGGGGAAGTGGAGGGGAAGATTAAAATTGAACAATAAAGATTATGGGCATATTTGATAAATTATTTAAAAAAAAAGGAAGTAACTCTTACGGAGGCGAAGCCAATGCGTCTATTCTAGCGGTATTACCGGAACAAATCTATGAATCGGCGAGTCTAGAGCTCCAAGATGTGATCGCGCCATCAGCGCTCAAAATCGAATCAAAGTCCATAAATTTGGGCGACAAAATCGCTCGAACATTTTTTATAATATCTTACCCGAGATTTTTGACTGACAATTGGTTTTCTCCGATAATCAATTTGGACAAAGTTTTTGATATTTCAATTTTCATCCATCCGATAGACACCTCTTTGATGCTACGACAATTTCAGAAAAAAGTTGCAGAAGTGCAAAGCCAGATAAATGTGCGTGAAACAAAAGGCATGGTACGCGATCCGATGCTTGACACTTCCTACCAAGACCTCGAAGGGTTGCGCGACAGCTTGATCCAAGCGCAGGAAAAAATGTTTGATGTCGGAATTTACATAACTATTTATGCCGATAATGAACTTGAGCTTTTCAAAACTGAAAATGAAATAAAATCCATGTTGGAATCTAAATTGATATACATCAAACCAGCGCTTTTTCAACAAGAAGACGGTTTCAAGAGCGTCATACCGATAAATACCGACTTGCTAAATATTCACCAAAAATTAAATTCGGAGCCCCTCTCGAGCGTTTTCCCGTTTATCTCTTTCGATCTGACTTCTGACAAAGGCATCCTTTACGGCATCAATAGACACAACTCAAGCTTAGTGATCTTCGATAGGTTCAGCTTAGAAAACTATAATTCAGTAACTTTTGCCAAATCAGGTTCAGGAAAATCATACGCGACAAAATTGGAAATCCTCAGGTCTTTGATGTTTGATGTTGACGTGATAGTGATAGACCCAGAAAGGGAATACGAGTTTTTGTCTGAAGCCGTGGGTGGGAGATATTTCAACATCTCCCTTTCTTCAGACCATCATATGAATCCGTTTGATCTGCCAATGCCACGTGAAGACGAAACGGCTGAAGATGTGTTGCGTTCAAACACCATTAATCTGGTCGGGCTCTTTCGATTGATGCTGGGAGGACTCACGCCCGAAGAAGATTCGATGGTTGATCGAGCCATTTCAGAAACTTATGCCATCAAGGATATAACTCCAGAATCGGATTTTTCAAATATCGAGCCTCCACTCCTTTCAGACTTTGAGATGGTGCTAGGAGGAATGGATGGAAGCGATTCGATCGTGCAACGTTTGGCAAAATACACCAAAGGCTCTTGGGCAACTTTTTTAAATAGACCAAGTAACGTGGACATCAATAAAAAGTTCATCGTCTTCTCTGTCCGCGATATGGAGGACGAATTGAAACCGGTCGCAATGTATATAATCATGCATTACATCTGGAATTCGATACGCAAAAATCTGAAAAAACGTTTACTGGTCGTCGATGAAGCTTGGTGGATGATGAAATCCGAAGACACTGCTTCGTTCCTATATTCTATCGCCAAAAGAGGCAGAAAATATTATTTGGGACTTTCTACGATCACCCAAGACGCGGCTGACTTCATGAAATCTCCATATGGCGTACCGATAATCACCAACTCCTCTATCCAGCTATTGTTAAAACAATCTCCGACAACTATTGATATACTGCAAAAAACATTCAATTTAACTGACGAAGAAAAATACCTCCTGCTCGAATCGAGCGTGGGCGAAGGCATCTTCTTTGCAGGGTTAAAGCACGTTGCCATAAAAATAATTTCTTCCTACATAGAAGATCAGATAATTACCAGTGACCCTTCGCAGATATTGTTAAATAGAAAAGCAAAAGAAGAACAAGAGGCGGGGACGCTAGTTGCAAAGTAATACAACCCCTCCCAACCTCCCCTTGTCAGGGGAGGAAAAATTCGGAGTGTCTCCCTGACAAGGGGGATATAGGGGGTTGAATTATGGTATAATTAAATTGCATGAAATTTGGAAAATTTTTGTCATTATGTTTAATCGCCACGTTTGCAGTATTTGTAATTATTCCAACATACAAGGCAAACGCTCAATCGTCTGGTGGCATCTCGATCAACATGTCGCCCTCCAATCCGGCGCCGTATGAAAACACGACTATCACCCTAAAAAGTTATGAGAGCAATCTAGACAGCGTCTTGATATCTTGGTCTATCGATGGAAAAGTTTCCTCCTCGGGTATTGGCAAAAAATCATTCTCTGTCACCGCTCCAGCCACAGGAGGGGAGATGCGTGTTGTGGCCACAATATCTTTACCAAGTGGCCCAAAAAATATAAGTTTAACGATAAAGCCCTCTGTAATGGTTCTACTTTGGCAGGCAAACGACTCGCATGTTCCTCCTTTTTATAAAGGCAAGGCTCTACCAACCCCTGACAGCGAAGTGAAGGTTGTAGCGATGCCTGAAATAAGAAATAGTTCTGGTAATATTCCTCCACAGAACATGATCTACTCTTGGAAAAAAGACTACACCAACAACGTAGACGGTTCAGGCTATGGTAAAAGTTTTTTTCTCTACATAAACGATTATTTAGAAGACTCAAATAATATTTCAGTCGTAGTTTCGACCATAGATCAACAACTTTCATCGAATGCAAGCATAGACATAGGAACAGTCCAACCAAAAATATTATTTTACAAAAATGACGCCAATCTTGGCACGATTTTAGAGCATTCACTGCTTAATCCTCACAAAATACAAGGAGGGGAGATATTAGAAGCAATACCTTATTTTATTTCACCGAAAGAAATACAAAATCCGACCTTGGTCTGGAATTGGTATATCAATGACAATTTGGTAAACTTAATAAGTCCTAAAAAAAATTTAATGCCGTTGCAGGTGGAAGCAGGGACACACGGAACATCCAAACTAAGGCTCAATATTGAAAATCAAGACAAAATTTTTCAAACAGCAAATAAGGAAATAAATATAGAATTCTAAAATAGAATGAAACATGTAAAATACATTTTAATACTTATAATACTAGTTGGTATATTTGGCACAATAACGCAGGTGAGTGCGCAAGGTTACCGAATTGGAGACACAAGCACACAATCAGGCACAACAGCTGCAGATGCGATAAATGTGCAAAATGCGCGACAAATATTGAATAATCCTAATTCTACTCCAGCGCAAAGAGCTACGGCCACTGCGCAAATTAATGCAATAAATGCACAAGCGGCGGCGGCAAATCCGCCACCAACTCAAACACCATCCACTCCAGCAAACACAAAATATCAGCTTTTGGCTCCATTGCCCGATCCATATAACAACAATCAACTGAAAAAAGAAATCAACACGACAAGCGGATTTGGCGCATATCTAAATCTGATGATAAAAATATTTATAGGTCTTGCCGCAGTTTTGTCTGTGGTAATGATTGTAGTGGGTGGGTTAGAAGTTATGACAAGTGAGCTTTCTCACACTAAAACAGCAGGTAAGGAAAAAATAGCGCACGCCATCTTGGGACTTGTTATAGCCCTGGGAGCTTACGCGCTTCTTTATACGATAAATCCAGACTTATTAAAGAGCGATCTGTGTATTCATCCACAAGTTTTTCAAAATGGAAAATGTGTTAATCCATAATTATGCCAAAAAGAAATTTCGTACTTTTAATAATAGTTCTGGTAATCGCGGTAATTGCGATTTTTGGATTTTATTATTTTCAGCCGGAAACAACCGAGCCGGGAAGTGAGAATGAAAACACTGGTACAAATTTTATCTCACAATTCAATCCATTTGGAAGCAAAAAGGAACCCACAGAAACTGTCACACCTTCGGTTGAGGTCTCAGGCTATCAACCTCCTGTTGAAGACATACAAAAAAAACTAAATAAAGTTTCAACTATGCCCGTAGCAGGATTCACGGTTTTTTCCAAAGAAAGGTTAAAAGAAATACCGATAATAGTGCCAACAACAGCCCCAAGCATTCCCTACAACTTCGGTTCTGTTACTCTCAAAAATGGAAGCACTGGTGAAGCAGTTATGGAAATTCAAAGATTTTTAAACAATACGCTTGATCTTAGTTTAGAGCTTGACGGTATATTAGATGCGGAAATAATTACCACAATTAAAGAGTGGCAAAGTAATAATGATTTAGTTGCCGATGGTATCGTCGGCGCAAAAACAAAAGCGATGATGTACTCATCGGTAAATCAAGAAATAATAACAACGAAACCAAAAAAGCCATTGACTGAATTCGCGTCCGCCTTGAGATATGTTGACAGAGCGACTGGAAATATTTACCAAACCTTCGCTGATAAAATCGAAGAAAAAAAATTCTCTGCGACCATAATACCAAAAGTGCATGAGGCATTCTTTGATAGCAAAGGAGAGTCTGTAATTATGCGTTATCTAAAAGAAGATGAGAGAACTATAGAAACTTTTGTCGGAACACTTCCGAAAGAATTGTTGGGAGGGGAGGCAAAAGACAGTAATGAAATCAAGGGAACTTTTCTTCCAAATAATATCAAAGACATAAGCATGTCGCCCGATGGTTCGAAGATATTCTATTTATTCAATGTTGGAGACAGTGTAGCGGGCGCCACTTTTAGTTTTTTAAATAACAAAAAAGCTCAAATATTTGATTCTCCTTTTACAGAATGGCTGTCATTTTGGCCAGCTAAAAATGTTATTACCCTCACGACCAAACCTTCCGCCAATGTCCCCGGATACATGTATAGCATTGATGGGGCTGGTAAAAATTTGACCAAAGTGCTGGGTGGCATAAACGGGTTGACTACACTAGGAAGCCCGGACGGAAAATTAATTCTTTACAGCGACAATAATTTATCACTTAATATTTATCATACAGATACAAGGAGTTCGGATCTATTAGGAATAAAAACTCTGCCAGAAAAATGTATCTGGAATAAAGGGGGGAAAGCAAACGATGTCATCTACTGCGCAGTGCCAAAATCTATTAACCTAAACCAATATCCAGATGTTTGGTATCAAGGAGAAATATCTTTTAACGATCAGATTTGGAAAATAGATGTCAAAACAGGAAATGGAACAATGATTGTAGACCCAATCACTGTCGATAGGGGACCTGCCTCATCGAGTCAAGGCATAGGAGAAATCGATGGCATCAAGCTTGCCTTGGATGAAAGTGAAAATTATTTATTTTTCGTGAACAAAAAAGATTCTTTTCTCTGGAAATTGGATTTGGAATAAAATTCCAAAACTTGTTGCAGGTGTAGTTTTAGATAGACATTGCGCAGGCTGTCGAGCCGAGCATAGCAAATTTTCAGCAGAAAATTATGTCGTGTCTAGATAAAACTATACCAAGAAAGAGTTTTGGAATTTTATATTCCCCCAACATACTTGATCACCACTCGACGAGTATGCCCCATGCCTGTTGATTCAGTTTTTAAATCTATTGCGTCGGACAAAAATTCATGAACAATCCTACGTTCAAAAGCCGACATTGGATCGACTTCAATACTTGATTTGAAATATCTAGCCCGTTCTCCCATCATATGAGCTATCGCGCGGATATTTTCTACATGCTTTTTTTGATAGCCATTTATATCGATAATAATTCCCAAGCCGGACTGTAATTCCTTCCCAATCGTCTGACCTTTACTTAAAGAAGCGCGGGAAGCGGGATCTCTGGCTTCAATAATCCTGTGAACTAAATGATTTAAAGCATGCAACCCCTCGCCATCCCCTGAAATGAAAAAATGCGGTTCACTGACTTCCGCCGAAATCCACATATTTTTCGGTCCGTCTTCGGTAATTGAAATTTCTTTCAGTTTTATTGAAGTTTTTTCAATTAGTTCCTTTATTAAGCTTTGAATTTCATCTTTTTTCATTTTTATTTTATAACTATTTTGAAATTCTTCTCTTTTTTAACATAAATCTGCTGGGCCACCATAAACAAATTGCTTGTAATCCAGTACAACGCCACCGCTCCGGAAATGCTATAAGCTATAAATGCCACAACAAATGGAAAAACGTATTTCATCTGCATTTGCATGCTCTTGGCAAAACTTTCCGAGAAAGAAATAGCAGATCCACTGGCGCTTGGTGTGGAAGCAGGTTTTGGCATAAAGTGCGCCTGTAAATACTGAGATACTCCGGCCAAAATTGCTAAAACCAGGCTTTTTTTACTTATATCTAGAATCCCTAAGAAAATCATGTTGGCGTGCTCTGGCGCGTGGACAAAAGAATAAAGCAATCCACTTTGGAAATTTATCCCTTTATAAAAAACATAATACAGAGCAAAAATTATGGGAATTTGAACCAAAACCAGAAGACAGCCAGAAAAAGGATTTGTGTTGTGTTTTTTGTAAAGTTCAAAAGTAAGGCGCGCTTGTTCTTCCTTGCTTGCCCCGCTTGCTTTGATTCTGTTAAGCTCAGGCGCGAGAATGTTCATCTCGGCTTGGCTTTCAATGGACTTCTGAGACAGCGGAAAAAGTATGACTTTAACGAGAATAGTAAGAATTATAACGGCTAACCCGACATCTCCGCCGGGAATAATCGAAACCAAAAAAGCCAATGCGTTTAATAAAGGCTGATATAAAATAGCGTTCCAGATATTTGAAAGCATCTTTTCATTCTATATGAAAAGATGAAAAAACGCCAGAAAGTTAAATTACCGGGTCAATATGATTTTTTTGCCACGGATGACAGCGTAAAATTCTCCAAAATCCCAAATAAAGACCTTTCAAGACACCATATTTCGCTATAGCTTGTTTAGTGTATTCTGAACAAGTAGGATAAAACACACAGCTACGTTTAAAGAAAATAGAAATGTATTTTTGGTAAAAACTAATTAATTTTTGCAAGTATAGTCTTAATTTCATTTTCAAGTATTAAAATATCTTCTTGATATTTTTTAAAAACAAAAACACCGGTAATCCCAAGAGGGAACTGGTTTATATATTTTTCCAAAACACGATATCCTAACCTTCTTAGAGAATTCCTTTTGACAGCCAATTTGACAACACTTTTTGGAGCGATAAAAGAAATTTTTACTTCTTGATTCCCTTGATCTTTAAAATACTTAAACGTCAAACTTGGAGAAACTATAAATTTTCCTTCTTTAAAAATTTTCTCTATTGCCTTTTTATCGGCTCTATGTTTCTTTTGGAGCATGTATCTTTTATTCTCCTCTTTGAGGAGTACCCTTTAGGGGGAGGTGGATGAATTTTCCACCCCGTCTCGCAAAAGCGAGCCACCCCTCAAGAGGGGAATCTAAACAGATAACTTTTTTCTGCCTTTTTGACGTCTCCTCTTCAACACTTTCTTGCCAGTCTTGATTCTAGATCGAACTAAAAATCCATGGCTTCGAGCTCTCTTTCTTTTTTTAGGTTTGTATGTAAATGACATATATCCAATACTATAATAAAATTAAACATTAGGCAACTAGGTGAATGACTTCATTAAAAAATTTGGAAGTTGCGTTATACACAGATTATCAACAAGTTTAATAACTTTCAATAAGTATCCAACATTTTACAAATAGTATAATATGTAACCAATGAATACAAAACAACTTTGGAAAAATTGCCTGACAGAAATCGAAGCGGGGGTGTCAAAGGCAAACTTTAGCACATGGTTTAAGAACACATGCATTATAAAAGAGGAGACGGGTATCGTTTATATCGGCGTGCCAAATGAGTTTGTCCGCGATTGGCTTATAAACAAATATCACAAACTCATCACCAAAACCATAGCTGATGCCTATGAAAACATGCGCGCAGTGGAATATACCATCACTAAAATAGAAGTAGACAAGCAGGAATCAGCTCCAGTAGGGGAGAATGCAAGTTATGTGAACAAAGAATTGCCCCTAAAAGACCTCTACATCAACCCTGAAGACAATTTAAACCCTCGTTATCATTTCAATTCTTTCATTGTCGGATCTTTCAATGAACTCGCGTATGCGGCCAGTCTCGCCATAATAGACAGCCCCGGTACTAAATACAATCCATTCTTTATCTATGGAGGCACCGGCCTCGGCAAAACTCACTTGATTCAAGCAGTGGGAAATTCAATAAAAGAAAAATATCCAAACAAAAAAGTGCATTATATGACTTTGGAGAAATTTGCTACCGACTTTATAAATTCATTACAGAGCAACAAAGCAAACTCTTTTAAAGAAAAGTATCGCAAATATGATCTTTTAATCATCGATGACATTCAATTTATCGGAAAAATGGAAAAAATTCAGGAAGAACTTTTCCACACATTCAACACCTTCCACGAAAACAGCAAACAAATTATTTTTTCTTCTGATAAGCACCCGAACTACATCCCTGAGCTCGCAGAACGCTTAAAATCCCGCTTTGCCGCTGGTATGATAGTGGACATATCTCCCCCAGACTATGAGTCTCGCCTTGCGATTTTAAAAGTGAAATTGCAGGAACTTAACATTGATTTAGATCAGGAGGTATTGGAATATGTAGCTGTTTCAGTTGACGGCAACATTCGAGAACTTGAAGGGAGTTTGAATATAATAGTCTGTCAGTATCGCTTAAAAAACAGAACTTTGACGCTCACTGAAGTGAAAAATCTACTAAAAAATAACATGAAGCCGAAAAAAAATATCGCAATAAAAGATGTTGTAAAGATAGTAAGCGAGTATTACAAGTTGGATGAAGCTTCAATTTACGAAAAAACAAGAAAAAAAGAGATAGTGAAGGCAAGGCAAGTGGTTATGTATTTACTTCGAGAAAATTTTAATGTCTCATATCCCCTAATTGGACAAAAACTTGGTGGAAAAGATCACACGACTGTGATTCACTCCTGTTTAAAAATTAAAAACGATCTAAAAACTGACCCACAACTTTTACAGGAATTAGAGCAAATACGAATAATGTTCAAATAATTAAAAGTTATTAGACTTAAATTAAAAACAAAAAACTATATACAACCTTATGAAATATAAGCGAAAAAAGTTATCCACTTATCAAGGTATCTAATAGTATTAATAGATTATATATATAAAATTATAAACATATGAAACTAGAATGCAAAACTGAAGAAATAAAAAATAAAATTTCACAAGTAGAAAGAATTACTGGAAAGAATTTAACTTTACCTGTTTTAAATTCAATTCTTTTGATTGCGTCTGGTAAATCATTAAAACTCAGATCTACAAATCTAAGTTTAGGTATTGAAGTTGAAATCCCTGCCAAGGTGGAAAAGGAAGGTATTGTTGCTATTTCTGGGTCAGTATTAAATGGTATTTTTTCTAATGTTTTTCAAAATGAGAATGTTTACTTTGAAAGCGTGGATGGTAATCTGTTAATTCAAACAAAGAAGAGTAAAATAAAACTTAAAGGCCAACCACACGATGATTTTCCAACAATACCAATGGTTTCTGGAACAAGTTTTGAGATAGATTCTAAAAAATTAGTAGATGGGATAAAATCCGTTTACTATAGTTCATCTTCATCAGATATAAAGCCTGAAATATCAAGCGTTTTCATGCACACCCAGGAAGATAATTTAATATTTGTTTCCACTGATTCATTTAGGTTGGCAGAGAAGAAAATAAAAATAAAAGGACTTCCTGAAATAGGAGGTATATTGATTCCATATAAAAACATCTCTGAAATTCTAAGAGTTTTTGGGGAATTATCTTTGACCGTAAAGGTATGTTTCAATAAAAACCAAATTTCCTTTTCATCCGATGGTGTGTATCTGACTTCACGAGTGATCGATGGAGTTTTTCCAGATTATCGTCAAATTATCCCCAAGACTTCAGGAACCAGCGCTGTTGTGCTCAAACAGGACATGTTGAATGCGCTCAAGATTTCAAATATCTTTTCAGATAAATTTAATCAAGTTAATTTAAGAGTTTCACCGCAGGAGAAAGTCTTTGAGCTTTCATCTATCAACAATGACATCGGAGAAAATAAAACGTATCTAGATGCCGCCTTAACCGGAGAGGACGTCGAACTTGGTTTTAATTACAAATACTTTCTAGATTGTTTCCAGTCTATCGCCACCGACAGCATGTCCATAAAATTCTCTGGAGTTAGCAGTCCTTTGATGGTGTCTCCGGTCTCCGATTCGTCATTTACGTATCTTATTATGCCGATGAATAGGTGATCTATTGCTCCACTTTAAATACCGAAACAGCTTCACTTTTGTTGTAGACGCTGTCTTGAGCAACTATTCGCAATTCGTTTTCTGCCTGCAAGTCTTCTAACTCTTTGGGAATAAAAGAAAAACCGGAGATGGAATTGGAGGTTCCCAAGAATATATTGTTTACAAAAATATCTATTTTAGTGAGCGGATAACGACTGAAATTTGAAATTTTTATATTTATTCTTTGGTTGGGTTGATAAGTCGTAATATTGTTTGGCTCAATGATAGAGATGACTGGTTTTGATGAATCAGTATGCACGTCATCCAACATAGTTGGTTTTTCACTAGCGGTAATTGTTCTATATTTTCCTTTATTTTGCGCCCACCAATCTTGGATGGGTATTTCCCAATGATTAAATTGAGAATTGCTAGTTGGGTTTGAAGGCACCGGTCCTAAAATATCGCTTCTATCTATCCAATAGAGAATCGAATGCATGTTGGTTATAACTTTTTCCTGCAAAGTTTCCTTTGGGGTGTTTTCGGTTGCCAATTTTCCCGAGATTTTGTCGATGAAGAAGTTTTCATTTCCCTGCCAGTTTCCTCGGATCGCTGGTTTTACTGTGGTTGGGTCAGCATCTAGATTTGGTTTGTCAAATTTTTCATTTGGCAAAGTTTTTAGCGCCTCGTTTATAAATTTATTCCAGATCGGACCTGCCACAGCCACGCCTCCTTTTTTCATCGGCGTGTTGTCGTTGTTTCCTGCCCAGACGCCCACAGCGATGGAAGGAGTATAGCCGATAGTCCAAGCGTCTTTATTGTTGTTTGTTGTTCCGGTTTTTACAGCCACATCATGTCCGGGGATGAGAAGAGCTGAATGCTGTCCGAAGGTTGGGATGCGCGCTTTTTCATCCGACAGGATGTTTGAAATAGTTAGCGCGGTATTTTCAGGCAGAACTTCTCGTGTATTTGTCTTAAATTCTTCTAAAATTTCTCCACTGCTGTCTTCGATTTTTAAAATTCCAGTGTAGGGATTGCGAATACCGTTATTTGCAAAAACACTATAAGCTGATGTCATATCGAGGAGGGAAACTTCTCCACCTCCGATGACAAGTGTGAGTCCATATCGGCCGATATCGCCCAAAGTGCTGATGCCCATGTCTTCTGCTGTTTTCAGTGAATCTGAAAGACCTGCCAAATAGAAGAGTTTTACCGCTATGAGGTTGATCGATTGCGCTAAAGCATCTCGGAGGGTCATCGGCCCGCGGAATTTTCCATCGTAATTGTCTGGCATGTAGCAATCTTTCTGATTGTGTCCGGGAAGAGCCTTGCCGTAAGCGTTGCAAGTGGTCTGAAATTCTGTAGGCAGGTCAAACAGCGTTGTGTCTGGGGTAAAGCCCTTGTTGAAGGCTGTGGCGTATATAAAAGGCTTGAAGGACGAACCTGGCTGTCTAGAAGCAGTAGCTACATTGAAGTTTCCATCTATTTCTTTATCAAAATAATTTCGAGAGCCGATCATTGTCAAAATCTGTCCAGTTTTCGGATCTATCGCTACCAAGCTGGCATTTTTTCCGTTCCAATTTTCTTGATTTATCAATGCGCCTTCATTTACGATTTGTTCCCCTTTTTGTTGCAGATCATAATCCAAGGTTGTCGTGACTTTAAGCCCGCCCTTTTCTACCATTTCGTTGCCATATTTTTGTTCGAGGTAATCTTTAATAAAGAAAACAAAATGTGGAGCCTTGATTCCGTTTGATGCTTGGGGAACAAACACCACGACTTCGTTTTTTGCCTTGTCGTGTTCTTCTTTAGAAATGAAATTTAGTTCCAACATTCTAGCCAGCACTAGATTTTTCCTAGCTTCCAACCTTTCTTTGTTCCTTCCATAAGGAGACAAAATAGTAGGGGATTGCGGGATCGAAGCCAAATATGCAGCTTCAGCGAGGGTTAAATAGAGCGGTTCTTTATTGAAATAAGTCTTACTCGCTTCTTCTATTCCGTAAATGTTTCCACCATAAGGAGCCTCGTTCAAATAATATTCCAAGATTTTTTCTTTTGGCATCGATCCGTCTATTTTGACCGCTAAAAACCACTCCTTCATTTTTCTGACATAGCTGACTTTTTGCGTCAGAAGGGTGTTTTTCACCAATTGCTGGGTTATCGTCGAACCTCCTCCACCTATTCCAATGTGAAATATATTAGAAAGAACCGCTCGGATGGTGGAAGTTATCCGCACTCCTTTGTGGTTATAAAATTCGGAATCTTCAATAGCCACCGTGGCGTTTTTGATGTTTATTCCCATTGCATCTCCCGAGATGTCTGTTCTTTTTGTGTCTCGATGCATGTCGTAAAGCAAGATTTCTCCTGTCTTGTCATATATTTTGATGGAATTCTGTATTTTTCTGTCGTTGAAAGAATTAAAATCTGGAATCTTCATAGAAGAAATCAAAAGCATTAGCATTCCAAGCGTTAAAATGAAAATACTGACCAAAAGCACTATCAAATTCTTCCAGAATTTCTTGTTTTTTGCGATTTCTTTGAAAGCTCGAAATATTTTTCTCATTGGTAGAATTATAGCAGAAAATGTGGTATAGTCCGAATATTGTGAAAATAATAACAGATGAAAAAAAAATAGATGAAATTTTAAATCGCGGAGTTGAAGATATTTTCATAAAAGAAAGCTTAAAGAAAAAAATGCTCTCCGGAAAAGTTCTCCGCGTTAAGTTTGGCATTGATCCGACTGGCCCCAAGATACATTTAGGCAGAGCTGTTCCGCTTAGAAAATTACGTCAATTTCAAAACTTGGGACATAAGGTTGTTATACTTGTGGGCGATTTTACCGCCACTATTGGAGATCCGTCGGACAAGCTTGAAAAGCGACCGATGCTGACGACAGCAGAAATAAAAAAGAATATGAAAGATTACAAAAGTCAGCTTGGTAAGATAATTGATCTAAAAAAAGCTGAGTTTGTTTATAACAGCAAGTGGCTCAGTAGGCTTGGTTTTGCTGAAATTTCCGAATTAGCTGAAAGTTTTTCCGTTCAGCAGATGTCCAGTCGCAGAAATTTCAAAGACAGAATTGAAAAAGGTGAAGAAGTTTCTTTGCGTGAGTTTTTGTATCCCATTATGCAGGGATATGACAGCGTGGTGGTGAAAGCGGATGTGGAAATCGGAGGTTTTGATCAGTTATTCAATTTAAAAGCAGGTAGAGTTATTCAGAGACATTACAAAATGCCCGAACAGGATGTTTTAACGGTGCAAATGCTCGAAGGCACGGATGGTAGAAAGATGTCCAGCTCTTGGGGAAACGTGATTTCGATTGTGGATGAACCGAACGATATGTTTGGAAAGATTATGGCTGTGCGCGATGAACTTATTTCAAAGTATTTTAAACTTTGCACGGATATTTCTGACTCTGAGATTCCAAAAAGCGAAAATCCCCGCGATTTAAAGATGCGTCTTGCTTATGAAATAGTAAAAATCTATCATGGAGAAAAAAAAGCGCAGGGGGCTCAAGAAAATTTCATCAATACTTTCCAAAAAAGAGAGATTCCAGAAGAAATGGAAGAAATAAAAGCTAACGCGGGAGAATTGTTGAGTGAAGTCCTGGTTAAAAATAAAATTTTAGCATCAAAAGGCGAATGGCGCAGGCTTGTTCTAGGGAACGCAGTGCATGATTTAGAAAAGAATAGTGTTATAACAGATCAAAATATGAAAATTGCAGAAAATCTGAAACTAAAAATTGGCAAGAAAAGATTTCTAAAAGTTTTAGTGAGTTAAATATTTTTTAGTTGCTATTTATCTTTATCTGGGTCCTCTTCGTCCAATCCAAAGTCAGGTATTTCTTCTGGCATATCCAACGGCTCGCCTAATTCATCTTCATCAGCGCCAACTTTAAAACCATCTTCTACTTCTTCATTTTCATCGTAACTCATAGTGTTTATTATTTTTAATTAATTATTATTAATAATTTTACTATTTTTCATCTGAAGTATTCATTTTGTCTTCAGTGAAAACAAACTCCATGTTGGAATTTCTTCTTTTGTAACAAAATCTAAAACGGTTGGCAATAGCAAAAAGACCTAAGATGTGGATAACCCCGAACCAGAGCAAGCTCGGTACGGGGCAGGCTAAACTTTTTGATGCGCGAACGCAGTGAGCGCGATGGCGATAGCGTCTAATTCGTCATCAGATTTTTTATTTTCTTCTATATCCACTAAAATTTTAACCATTTTTATCACTTGTTCTTTATCCGCTTTTCCATAGCCGGTTGTTGCCATTTTTATTTGGGGTGGGGAAGCCTCAAAGATGCGCAGTCCGGCGAGGGCTCCTTCATAAACCACAACTCCGCGCGCTTCGGCGACTCGCATGACCGTCTTTTGATTTGTATTTAAAAACAAAGTTTCTATTGCTAAAATTTCTGGTTTATATTCTTTTATTATTCTGCGCACTTCTTCGCCGATCAGGCGCAATCTCTCGGGAAATTCCAACTTTGCAGAAGTTTTAAAACATTCAGAAAAAATGACACGTTCCCTGCCAAAAGCGGAGTCGAAGGGTTTGTTGCCCTGTTTGGTCTTTTCTAATATTGCCACTCCCAGCCTTTCAAATCCGGGGTCTATTCCTAAAATTCTCATATTTTGAAGTTTAACATAACTTATCTAATAATAGTGATATTATATATAAGGCATTGTTCTTTATCAGTAGAGCTAGGGCACATTATAAGTGCATAAGGGTGTTTAATGGGACGTTCTTCTGATCCCAGAACATGCAGGGAGTTGGCCCTTGGAGTCTCTGTTGAGTGAACCAACTTTCACTCAACATCAAGTCGTTCGGACCGAGAAAGCCTGACGGCTTTTTTATTTGCCCAGCTTCGTTGAGTTTTCCACAGTCAGAATTTGACATATATATATATCGGTTCATTATTTAAGTGAACAGCTCTTTGACGCGATTCGGAACATTAAGTCGGATCTAAAGTGAGGGGCTGTCTAAGAAACATATGCCGAACAAACTGCTCGTTGGCTTCGCCAACATCAATGGTCAGATTCAGGCTTCGCGTGGCGCGCTCGACTGCACCCAGGCGGCTCATCCGGCGGCCACCATCGTGGCCATGAGCGACAACAACAATCCGGTGCGGCGCTTTGGTAGCACCGCGTGATCGAAGATCTGCCCGAGCTCCGGGAGGGGTCTGACAAGACCCCTCCCATCCATCAAAGTCCACTAGTTGGACTCTTTCACTGAAGGAGCACTAGTGGCTTTTTCTTTTACCTTTTTTATTATTCCCCTCTTGAGGGGTGGCTCGCTTGTGAGACGGGGTGGATATCCCACCTCCCCCTAAAGGGTACTCCTCAAGAGGAGAATGGAAACCCTAAATGCTCATACGATGCCTTGGTGGCGACACGTCCGCGCGCAGTGCGCTCCAATAATCCGAGTTGAATTAAATACGGTTCGATTACTTCTTCGACGGTGGCTTCTTCTTCGGACATAGCAGCTGCCATAGTTTTTAACCCCACCGGTCCGCCCTTGAATTTTTCAATTAATATTTCCAAGAATTTTCTATCGGAAGAATTAAGCCCTATGTCATCGATCGCGAGCATATTCAATGCCTCTTTTACTATTTTCTGATCTAAACTTTTTTTATTGTCCTTTTTACTTACTTGAGCAAAGTCACGACAACGCTTCAAGAAATAATTTGCGGTGCGAGGAGTAAATCTGCTTCTCTTGGCGATCTCTGCTAAAGCCTCTTTTTCTAAAATAATATCTAAAAGTTTACTTGACCGCTCGATTATTTTTGCAATTTCTTCATTGGAATAAAATTCCAATCGGAAAACTCCGCCGGAGAATCGTGAACGAAGTGGAGAGGAGATCAAAGCCACTCGAGTAGTCGCTGCTATCAAAGTAAAAGGCGGGAGGTCTAATTGAATAGTGCGAGCAGATGGACCTTTGCCGATGATGATGTCTAAAACACCAGACTCCATGGCTGGGTAAAGTATTTCTTCAACCATTTTATTTAGTCTGTGAATCTCATCGATAAAAAGAATGTCGCCCGGAGCAAGGTTCGTGAGGATAGATGCCAAATCTCCCACTTTTTCGATTGCCGGTCCGGAAGTTATTTTCATTTGCCGACCGGTTTCTTTTGCTATGAGATGCGCCAGAGTAGTCTTGCCCAAACCTGGAGGTCCGTAAAAAAGGATGTGTTCTGGAATGTGTCCACGCTCCTCTGCCGCTCGCAAAAGGATTTTTACGTTGTCTTTTATGTGTTTTTGACCGATGTATTCATCGAAGCGGGTAGGGCGCAAGGTTTGATCCAGTACCACGTCTTCAGTTTTGCTTGCCCCGCCTTGGCGTGGGTCTTTTTCTTTGGAGGTTGACATTAGTTTCACAATATGCTATACTGATCAAGTAGTACATTTATCAACACAGTATCAACATAGCTATACACATTATAGCATTTGTGGTACTTTCAATATAGTATAATTGTTTTTAAGGAGTCATGCGCAAGAAGGCATTAATCTCTAAGCAATCAGCCATCGGTTATACGAATTTGCATAGGACGTTTTGGTCCGCCTCTGGCGCGACTGGTGCTATCCTCTAATAATTTGTTACTCTTGGAGCCTAGCTTCAAAAGGATTGTTTAGAGATTAATGCTTTTTTCTTTAGCGAGAAAACTGCACCAAGAAAGATTTTTTTCGCTAAACAATTTCTTTTCGGTGTAGTTCAGAAAACAAAGCGACGGTTTTGCCAAAATCTTTTTCCGCAACTATGAAAATTAATTCTGTGGGTGTGGACACGAGTTCTTCAATGTTAATCCGGGCGCGAGCCGTTACTGAAAGGAGTGAGAAAAAAACATTCGGCGTGCCGAAAACTTCTGGTCCATAAGAGATTCCGATGGCGGCAAAATTGTGATTAACCCACTTTGGTTTTATTTTAAAATGTTGCAATATTTTACTTTCTAAATTTGATGAACAGATGATGTCTATTTCTGCTGTACCCATGGTTGTCGTAAAAAAGTCTTCTTGAGTCACAGATATATTCTTGTGAAGAGATTCAAATTTTTCCATGAGTTTATTTGAGTTTTCATAAGCTATTTCTGAAAGAGGAAGTTTGGTCGTTATATTTTTTATTGCCACTTCATGAACGAGGGGTTTTTCTTTTTTAAATTCCTTACGCAGGCGCGATAGGGAAACCACCAAACTTGTGATGGTTACTTGTTTTTTTGCGCGTTCCTCGACGGCTGGTTTTATGCGGTGCGCGTAACTGCTCATATTCATGTAGCCGTTAGTCAAAGCAAAGCAGGCTTCTACTTCTTTGAGCACTATTTCTCGCACAATTGGTTGTATCTTGATCACTTGTGTATTCTAACAGATTTTACAAAAAGTCCAAATCTTTAAGTGGATGTAAAAAAAATTTACTATATTCGATAAAGCGAACATACTTCTTGTGTAAAAAAATATTATAAATTATTTATGAAAAAATTGTCACAAAGTTTGCTTGATGTCATAGGAAATACGCCTTTGGTCAAAGTTCCATTTAAAAGCGAAGCAAAAATTTTTGCCAAATTAGAATATTTAAATCCAGGAGGAAGTATCAAAGACCGTTCGGCGCTCTTCATGATCGAAGAAGCGGAGAAAAAAGGTTTGCTGAAGCCCGGCGGAACGATAGTCGAATCTTCTTCTGGGAATCAAGGTGTGGCTTGCGCTATGATCGGAGCAACTAAAGGATACAAAGTCATTATCACTGCTTCTCCGGCCATGAGTGAAGAAAAAGTAAAAACCATCAAGGCTTATGGAGCGAAAGTCATAATGTGTCCCGCTGTTTCTATCCTTGACCCCGCAAGTCGTCATAGTCAGGCATCTATAATTGCAAAAAATACCCCAAACTCTTTTATGCCAGATCAATATTTCAATCTTTCCAATCCAAAGGCTCATTACACGAGTCTGGGCCCAGAGATTTGGCGACAAACCAATGGAAAGATTACCCATTTTTTTGCAGCGGCTGGAACTGGTGGAACAATAAGTGGCGCAGGGAAATTCTTAAAAGAAAAAAATCCTAAAATTAAAATCATGGCTGTCGATGTCGATACATCTTTTCATTCCACCAAAGGACATCCATCACCATACAGGATGGAGGGCATCGGGATTGATTTTGAAACTCATTGTCTCAATGAATCTGTGATTGATGAATTTTTCCCAGTTTCAGATGAAAATGGACTTGATATGCTCAAAGTTATGGCTTCAAATTATGGTTTGCTTGTTGGCACGGGCAGTGGGGCGGTAGCTTATGCTGTTCAAGAATATTTAAACAAACTAACCAAAGATGATGTGGTGGTGATGCTGTTTGGCGACTCCGGCCGGGCGTATCTGTCAAAAAACTATTTTTAACAGATTTAACAAAAAGATTGAGTTTCATGGTGGATGTTAAAAAAATTAACTTAAAATGACGAAACTGATATTTTGTATGAAACCTTAATTGAACAAATTTATGTGTGATAAAAATAGAAGTCTCGTTACAAGCGAGATCACGAGGCAAGTTAACCTTCGAGAAGAACTCCGTTTGTCGGCTTTGACTCTTAGATTGCAAGGGGTTACAAGGTCCAACATATGGAAATTAGTCAAGGAGGAACGCGCTCGACGAAAATCGAGATATAGGCCAAAATACTAGCCTGAACAATCATCAACTGAGAGCCGGCGATGCAAAGCCGGCTTTACTCTTCGTTCAAATCCACCACACTCCGCACTTCTTCAGTGAGTTCAACGATTTTATCATTTAGCATTAGTAAGCGGTCGCACACTATTGCTAAATTAGCGCAAATTAAATTTTTTCATTAGGTGTAGTTGATTATCTATCTTTTCAGCTAAAATGAAACGCACGTATCTTCTTGCATTATAAAATTCCAAAATAAATTCAATTTCTTTATTGCAAGGATAAGGGTATACCAATACGGACTTTTGAAGCTCAATAAGGCCAACTTCCCGAAAATGCAACCGAAGTGAATCACGTAATCTTTTTAATTTTTCAGGGATATCAAACATAACTACTCGCCATTTACCGTCCCACTTTGCTGGTTTTTTTATTTCTATTTTATCAATATTGAATCGTAACGCTTTTTGTTTGCCATTTTCATTTAAAATAAAAGTTGTTGTTCCATCTTTATTTTCCTTTTCTTCTATTAAATGAGAAGTATACAGTGAATTGATTGCTCTTTCTAAAGCTTGGCGGTTTATATTTTTCCATTCTTTCGGTATTTGCTTTAAAATCCAGAAATGTTTTTTGGGTGATTTTGTTAAACCAAGTGCAATGCCAGCGGAAAGCAACAAGAGAGCTTTCTTTTTAATATTTCCTATTCTTGGTTCATTGTGTCCCATCTCTTTATTATAGCATTAACAAGCGGTCGCACACTATTGCTAAATTGATTCTAAAAAACAATTTTTATATCAGACCTTTTTAAAAAATTTGTACAAAAATCTTAATATTTTTTCACATATTGCTGCCAAAATAAATATCCAGATAAATTCTATTATCCAAAAAATGACTGAAAAAAGAACATTAATCTCATTGAATATATTCGTGAAAAAAATCGGAGCTAATAATATACTCATATAAATATCAATAATTCTGGAATGTAAATAAAACAAACCCACCACTGGACTTATGGAGAGTACAACAAAAATAATTACCCTTAAAAAATTTACTTTTTTACTCATACTTTATTCCTCACTCAAATCCACCACACTCTGTACTTCTGCGAGCGAGGTGATGCCATTTAAGATTTTAACTATACCATCCTGACGCATAGAGAGAATGCCCTGAGAACGCGCCACTTTTTTGATTTCATGTTCGTTGGGGCTTTCTGGAATTATTTTTTCTATCGCTTCGTCGGTTTTGATCGCTTCGAAAATGCCTATTCGTCCCTTGTAGCCTATGTTGTTGCATTTTTCGCAACCGACAGGGGAGAAAATTTTGAAAGATTCATCTGGTTTTATATTATATTTTGAAAGATCCTTGCCTTCATCTTTTATACTGTCCAAGACTAATTTTATAGTCTTGCTTTCTTCTTCGGTTGGATTATTTTCTTTTTTACAAAATTGGCAGAGTTTGCGGACCAAGCGTTGAGCGATGGAGAGAGATAGGGCTGAAACTAAGATCTTTGGATTAACTCCTAGGTCAATGAGACGGGGGATGACGCCAGCGGCGTTGTTGGTGTGTAGGGTGGAGAAGACTATGTGACCGGTGAGGGCAGACTGCACGGCAGTGTCGGCTGTTTCTTTGTCGCGGATTTCTCCGACCATCACTACGTCTGGATCTTGACGCAACGCGCTACGTAACCCTTCTGCGAAAGTGTAGCCTCTCTCTTCATTTGTCTGAGTTTGGGTGATGCCAGTCAGGTGATATTCTATCGGATCTTCGATGGTGATTATTTTAATCTCTGGTGAATATATTTTTCGAAGAAATGCGTATAAAGTGGTAGTCTTTCCACTTCCAGTAGGGCCGGTAATCAAGATCAAGCCGTTCGGTTTTACTATTTCTTGTTGTATTACAGAAAATAGATAAGGTTCTATTCCCATATCCTCCAGTTCTATCTGGATAGATTTCGGATCAAGAATTCGCATGACTATCGATTCACCATATGCGCCGGGAATGAGAGACGCGCGGATGCTCAATTCTTCTTTTTCTTCCATGATGCTGAAACGACCATCTTGAGCTATTTTTGAAGTGAGTTTCATGCCCGAGAGAAGTTTGATACGCGAATTTAACAAGCGATATATATCAAGTCCGAAAAAATTTATATCTTGAAGCACTCCATCCAGACGCAACCGCAACCTCCCTCTATCCTTTTCTGGTTCTATATGTATATCCGAAGCCTTGATGGCTATCGCGCCAGCCAAGATGATTTCAAGCAAGCGGGAAATTTTATGAATTTTATTTCCCTCCAGAGCTTCCATTACCAACTTTTCTATATCTTGCATGCGTTCGATGCTTTTTGCAGTATCTCTCAGAACTTCGGGGGAGATATCCAACCCTCCTATTTTTGAATCCTCAGCCATTGAAATTTCTTTATACCTATTCCAGACTTTATTCAAACTTGCGTTTGAAGCCATGTAAAAAGTGGGCGTTAAATTTTTTCCTTCCGCCACTTCTTTTAGTGTTTTCAAAAGATCAGGTGTTGGTGTGCGTACGGCTATGAAAATATTTTTTCCAAAAAGTTTAAAAGGCGCGACTTTCATTTGAGTAGCGTCTTTTTCGGGTATTGCTCTAAGCGCTTCATTGTCTATGCCTAGGCGATACAGGTCGACATAGGGGAGATGGTATTTAGATTCTGCTAGTGTCGCCACTAATTCCTCTTCTTCTTGCTTACGCAAGTCATCTAGTTGTTTATTTTGTTTTTCTTCATCAAAATCGGACATTACATGAATTATAGCAACAAATGAGGAGCATAAACAAATTTATTTGTTTAATGTCCGAGTGCTGTTGCTATATGGTAATCCATATATCTTAAATGGTATTATTTACATAATGCCTAAAGAAGACAATCAGGATTCTAAAACATTAGTTTTGTTGGATTCTCACGCCATAATTCATCGTGCGTATCACGCCTTACCAGAATTTTTGTCGTCAAAAGGAGAACCCACTGGGGCCTTGTATGGCCTTGCAAGCATGTTGATGAAGATAGTTACTGATTTAAAACCAGACTATATCGTGGCTTGTTATGATTTGCCGGAAAAGACTTTTCGTCATTTAGCTTATGATGATTACAAGGCTGGACGAGCGAAAACAGATGACGCTCTGATCTTGCAGTTGAAAAATTCTCGCCAGATTTTCGAGGCATTTAATATTCCTATTTATGACTGTTCGGGTTTTGAGGCGGATGATGTATTGGGAACGATATGCGAGCAGATGAAGAAAAATAATGGGACTAAGGTAATCATTGCTTCGGGTGATATGGACACAATGCAGTTAGTAGACGACAAGAGAGTCCAGGTTTATACCCTCAAAAAGGGAATTAATGAAACAATTTTATATGATGAAGATGCAGTTGTGGCCCGTTTTGGATTTAAGCCTCAACTTTTGCCGGATTACAAAGGATTACGTGGTGATCCATCAGATAACATTAAAGGTATCAAAGGGATTGGAGAAAAAACAGCAACTACACTGATTACGACTTTTGGCAGTATCGAAGAAATTTACAACAAAATAAAAAAAGACGAAGAATCTTTCATTAAAGCTGGCATCACTCCTAGAATGATCGAGTTAATAAAAAATAATGAAGAAGAAGCGCTCTTTTCAAAAACTTTAGCCAAGATTCGAACTGATGTTCCGATAAATTTTCTTTTGCCCCAGAAAACTTTTTGGGAAAATGTAAATCCAGAAAAAATAGAGAAAACTTTTGCCTTGTTTGAATTTAGAAGCTTATTTGGACGTTTGAAAAACTTCTTTAGCGGACAGAAGACACACGAGGAGAATGTTCTCGAGCGAACCCTTGGTAGGAGTGACGACGACGGACAGAGAAAATTTTCAGCAGGAAATTTTCGTGGTGAGTCCGAGAATATTCTCTCGAGTGAGGATTCTAAAGGTATAGATTCTCTGAAACTTCAAGAAGCTAGCATTGCTCTTTGGCTTGTAAATTCAGATATCTCAAATCCACAACTCGAAGATGTTTTAATGTTTGCCCGCCTAGACTCGGCGAGGCTGGCCAGCACAGATTCTTTTGATGTTGCGTATGAGCAAATTTTTAAGACTCTGAAAGAAAAAAAGCTTGATAGAGTTTATGAAGAAATAGAACGTCCAATAATGCACATAGTCAAAGAGATGGAAGATTATGGAATTTTGATAGATAAAAAATATTTTGAAAATTTATCAACGGAGTATCATCGAGAATTAGATAAATTAACTGCCAAAATATACAAGATGGCTGGCACAGAATTCAATATCAATTCACCCAAACAGATGGGGGAAGTTCTTTTTGAGAAAATGGGCATGAAGTCCGGAACAAAATTAGCCAAGAAAAATGCGAGTGGCAACTTTTCTACCAAAGTTTCAGTATTAGAAGAACTTGAAGAAGCAAACCCAATAATCAAAGAAATACTTGCTTACCGAGAATTGCAAAAATTGCTTTCCACTTATATTGATGTAATTCCTAAAATGGTTGGCGCTGATGACAGACTACATGCAATATTTTTGCAAAATGGCAGTACCACTGGAAGATTCTCCTCGCAGGATCCAAATTTGCAGAACTTGCCGATAAAAACAGAATTAGGGAAAAAGATTCGAGGTGGTTTTATCGCCCAAAAGGGTTACAAACTCTGCGCTTTTGATTATAGTCAGATTGAACTGCGTGTAGCTGCCATACTTTCGGGTGATAAAAAAATGACGCAAATATTCAAGGAAGGTAAGGATATTCATTCAGGAGTTGCGTCTTTTGTTTTTGGTGTGCCGATAGATAAAGTTGACAGTGAAATGCGACGCAAGGCGAAGGTAATAAATTTCGGAATAATTTATGGCATGGGAGTTTCTAGTTTACGCAAGAATCTTGGGGGTACACGAGAAGAGGCGCAAAAATTTTATGATAATTACTTTAATCAATTTTCCGGAGTGCGAGATTATTTGGAGGAAACGAAGAAGTTTGCGCTAAAAAATTCTTTTACCGAGACTTTGTTTGGCCGACGTAGATATTTTCCGAATATAAATTCCAGAATTCCATTTTTAAAAAATATGGCCGAACGGACAGCCACGAACGCGCCAATCCAAGGCACAGCCACGGCGGATATTATCAAGCTTGCTATCAGATATGCAGAAGAGGATTTAAAAAATGCAGGACTTTTGGCACAAGTTCATCTTGTTCTCCAAATTCATGACGAGCTGGTGTATGAAATAGAGGAAGGTGTTTTAGAAAAAGCTGATGAAATAATAAAAAATGCCATGAAAAGTGTCTTGGAAAGATCATATTTGCATTATAAAACCGATATTCCACTTGAAGTGCATTCTGGCTCTGGAGACAATTTCGGGGAGGTAAAATAGGGTGTTTTGTGGTAGAATAAAAAACATGGAAAATATTAATCAACCTAATGCTAGGCAATACCGTGTTCATAAAATTTTGGCGCATTCGTATACCCTTTATTTAATTTTATTTTTGATTGGTGTTTGCCTTGATATTCTTTTTAAGTTTAGAATTTTTTTAAATCCCTTTTTCATGTCGACAGGTGTTGTTTTGTTGATACTTGGCAGCTTTTTGATTATTTGGGCACAGAAAACTTCTCGAGATCTGAACATAGAGAATCTAAGCAAAGAGACTTTTCACAAAGGACCCTATCGTTACACTCGGAGCCCGACGCATTGGGGGCTTTTTATGCTGGTGCTTGGTTTTGGAATTGTGGCGAACGCTCTTTTTGTGATTTTATCCACTCTTGTTTCTTTTTCTATTTCGAGATCTATATTTTTAAAGAAGCAAGAAGATGTTCTTGCTTTGAAATACGGCGCTCCTTATTTGGAATATAAAAAATCAGTCAAACTTTAATCCCATGATTTATCTTTTTTCAGGAGATGACGCCAAAAGTAAATTTTCCAGTTATGAAAAATTTATAAAATCCATACCGGAGGGGCAAGACGTTTTGCATATAAGCAGAAATAATTTTGATCAAATGCAAATTGAAAGTTTGTATTCTGGTTCCAGTCTTTTTTTTGCAAAATCTACCGTAATATTTTCTAATATTTTTGAAAATGAAGAGACCCGGGATTTTATTTTAGAGAAATTGGCTCTGATGGGCGGGCCTTCGAACTCTTTTGTCTTTTTGGAAGGAAAGTTGAACAAGCCAATACTGGACGCTTTTAGAAAAGTCCGGGGCGAAATAAACATTTTTGAATTACCGAAAGAAAAAAAAGAGAGATTTGATAATTTTTTAGTTGCCAACGCTTTTGAAAAAAAAGATAAGCTGAATGTGTGGATTTATTTTCGTATGGCGATGGATAAAGGGGTAGGAATGGAGGAGCTTATCGGCGTTCTTTTTTGGAAGATTAAAAATATGCTCTTAAAAAGAAATTTTGGCAAATTTTCTGAAACTGAACTTAAAGATTTTATCTCCCGTCTTTCTTATCTTTTGCCCCAAGCCCGTAAAGATGGGCGTGATGCCGAATCCGTTTTCGAGCAATTTTTGCTGGAAGCTTTTTAGTTATATTTTGTCTTGATTTTTGACCTTATTTACTATATATTTTGTATTCAAGCGCCCGTAGCTCAGTCGGTAGAGCAGATCCCTTTTAAGGATAAGGTCGTTGGTTCGATCCCAACCGGGCGCACAAGATTAGAAAACATTCAAACTGCTTTGAATTTTTCTAACTTGTGCGAGACGGAGACATGTTTTACTAGCAAGTAAAACTGTTGAGTCAGGGTCGTGAAAATTTTGTTTTGTCGAAAACAAAATTATTCCTGACCACAGGGAAGTTCTCGGTTTTGTTTTATAAGTATGTTTTGTCCTTAACCCCGACAGGAATCGAATTAATACACCTCCTGTTGATAACATTTTACACAGTAAACTATTTCTGGTCGCTCGGGTGCATAGGAAGTTTCAAATTCATTGGTACAGCCCTTATTCATACATTTTCTGTGCCAAAGTTTCCAGGGTAGGGTTTTCTCTAGTCTAACGAAATAGCGACAATTGGGGCAAAGACTTGGAATCGGTAAATTCATACGTTTATAAAATTTTAACTCATCGGGCATAATACGAAACGCTTTTGTGCATTGATGGGTGCATGAACCCTCATGCTCGCATTGAATAGTTTCTTTTAAAATATCTTCAGTTACTTTAGAAATATCGTCTGCAATATCAGTATTTTTAATTGTAAATTTATAATCACGACCGACATCATCAAACCATTGATACCCCTTTTTTAATGTTTTTTCTTTTGATAATGGAAATTGTTCGTATGCCATTGTTTCATTATATGTAAAAGACGAAAGTTCTATTGGAAAAAATTCTCCAAATTTATATTTACAGCCATTTTTATCTATGTATGGCATATCTTTCATTTGTTTTTTTATTTTTTCTAATAAGAATTCGTATTCTGCTTTAGTATATTGTTTATTAAAAATGCAATTATCTATTGAATCCAAACCAATGCAACCCAAATTATTTTTCACATTATTACAAGAATGACAATAATATGACTGCATGGTGTTCCAAGAACAAGAGACAAAACCAATTTCATAGTTACCTCTCCCGCTACAGATTGATTCGTACATTCGTTCTCCTCTCCCTGAATCAAGCATATCGTATGAATCGTTTGAAGAATTTACAGAATAAGTAACATAACGGATATTTTCTGAATTCCAAACATAAAATGATGAAAGACAATTTTTAGAATTTTCTATAAAATTTCCAGTGCAATCTTGTGCATTTATAAGTGTGGCGAAAGGAACAATAGTATTTGCTATTAATTTGTCGTATTCATTGGTAAGTTTTAATAAAGATGAACGAGATGAAATTTTTTCTTTTTTTATTGCTTCTTTGTATGCTTCTTTTGAAAGTTGCTCATTTCTAAATACGTAATTACGATTACGCTGGTTTGAAGACATAAAACAGTTTTGGCAATTCACACAATTAAAAAGAAATTTTGAATCAATACACTGATGGCATTTTGTTAAGTAAGAGCATTCATAATTATCATTTGAATCAACAGCTTCATAGCATAATTCATTGCCTTTAAAAATAAGCGAATCAAAACAGTTTTTATTATTTTTGTTTACAAAAGTTGAATAGTAAACGTGTTCTGAGGTAGTAACATTGTAAGATAAATATATATCTGAGCTTGAATATGTATAGTTAGCGTATTCACATTTCTCACCGTTACTGTTTGCCTGCTCAATGCAAAGTTGGGGAACTTTTCTTTTTAATTTTTCAAATTGGGTAAAAAAATCAACCGAAAAATCATAATCTAACCAGTAATCAAGAGGATTAAAATTATCAGAAAAATAACATTCAAGACACCAAACAGTGTAGGGTGCATCTGCTCTATAAATTGAAACAATTTTATTCTTGCAATTATCACATTTTCTATTATATAAACTACGCACGTTAAAAGTTGCCATGCGACGTTGCAATCTACACTCCGGACAGAAAGTTGGCGGAGGCATTTTTATCCTTTCATAAAAAGAAAAATCCTCTGGTTCTATGGTGAAATCTTTTTTGCAGTTTTGGCATATTTTAGTTTCAGATTGCATTAATTAATTATACCAATTCTAAGTTTATTAGGCATTTACTTCCTCTTTCTGCATAGCTTTGATAAAAAGCAGTTTATTGTATAAACTATCCATATAGGACTTATCGGAGAATATGGTTATAATACTCTCCTGTTCTGGGCACACAAAGTCAAAAAGTGTTAATATATATAATATGCATAGAATAAATAAAACGTTGGTATATTTTTTAATATTTACGATAATAAGTTCTACGTTGGCTTATCGCATAGTGGTGAAAGCTTATAGTAACACTTTTGATGCTTATTTAACTGAATAAGCTATTTTGTGGTAAAGTGTTTTGATGTCCAATATACGCAAGAGTATTTTTAGATTACAGAAGCCATGGGAGCCAAGTGGTGACCAACCAGAGGCTATTTCAAAGCTTGTGGAGGGACTTGAGAAGGGGATGAAAAAGCAGACATTACTCGGGGCGACAGGCACGGGCAAGACTTTTACGATGGCAAATGTGATAGCGCGATATAATAAACCAACTCTAGTAATAGCGCACAACAAAACTCTAGCAGCGCAACTCGCGCAGGAGTTTAAATTATTTTTTCCAGATTCCGCGGTGCATTATTTTGTTTCTTATTATGATTATTATCAGCCAGAGGCTTATATGCCTGCCTCAGATACTTACATTGAAAAAGATGCATCTATCAACAAAGAAATAGACATGCTTCGTCACGCTTCTACTCAAGCGCTACTCACTCGTCCGGATGTCATTATTGTGGCTTCTGTGTCTTGCATTTATGGATTGGGGTCGCCCGAGGAATATGAAAAGGTAAATCTGAAATTAGAAGTTGGGCAGAAGGCAGACCGAATGTCTCTGATGAAATCTCTCATTGCTATACATTTTGAACGCACAAACGCTGATCTTACCCCTGGAACTTTTCGCTCTATTGGTTCACGAGTAGAGTTAATGCCGGTTTCTGAATCGGTAATGTATCAGATTGAAATGTCGGGTGGAATAATTTCTAAAATAACAAAAGTTGATCCAGTTTCTTCACATATTCTCAAAGAAGAAAAAAATATTTTTGTTTTTCCGGCTAAACATTTTATTACTGAAGATATAAAAAAGAAAAAAGCGTTAGTAGAAATTAAAAAAGAATTAGCGAGTCAGCTGAAAAAATTTACAAAAGAGGGAAAACTTCTAGAAGCAGAGCGAATAAAACGTCGTACAAATTATGATCTCGCAATGATCAAAGAAGTCGGTTATTGTAGTGGAATTGAAAATTATTCTAGACATTTGTCCGGCAAAAGCGAAGGAGAACCCCCAGAAACTTTGCTTTCTTATTTTCCGCACACAGGAGCCAGTAATTTTCTTTTCCGGGGTGTCTCGCAGGCTGACGAGCCGAGAGGCAGCGCTCCGGAAGCATCCGGAGACAGCGACCCCGAAAAAGAAGAATTACTGGCTCCTGTTCCGGATTTTTTAACCATCATCGACGAATCGCATGTAACCTTACCTCAACTTCAAGGTATGTATGCAGGGGATGCTTCACGCAAGAAAACTCTCGTAGATTATGGTTTTCGTCTACCTTCTGCTAAAGACAATAGACCCCTAAAATACGAGGAATTTCAGGAACGCATCGGACAGGTGATTTACACGAGCGCGACCCCAAGTGAACAAGAAAGAAGCCAAAGTGAACAAATCGTAGAACAAATAATTCGTCCGACTGGGCTTGTGGATCCGGAAACGGTAGTGCGTCCAGTATCTGAAGGAAAAATTTTGGGTAATGGCGAGAAATCTTCTTTTTTGGGGTCGCTGTCTCCGCGCACTCGCGGAGCGCTGCCTCTCGGCTCGTCAGCCTGCGAGACACCCCAAAAAAGAAATTTCTTTCCATACCCAGGACAGATTTCAGACTTTATAAGTGAAGCAGAAAAAACTATCAAGAAAGGTTTTCGTGTTTTAGCTACGACGCTGACTAAAAAAATGGCGGAAGATCTAACCACTTATTTAAAAGAACGTGGATTCAAAGCTGAATACTTACATTCTGATATCAAAACAATGGAACGCATTAAAATACTTACTAGGTTTAGACGTGGAGGAAAAGGGGAACTTGCCCCGTCCCAAGCCGGAGGCTTTGGTGCGGGGTTTGATGTTTTAGTTGGAGTGAATCTTTTGCGTGAGGGGCTTGATTTGCCGGAAGTTGCGCTGATTGGCATTCTCGATGCTGACAAAGAAGGATTTCTACGTTCCGATACAGCGCTCATTCAAACTATCGGCCGAGCTGCTCGCAATAGTGAAGGCAAAGTAATTCTTTATGCAGATGTTTTGACGGGTTCAATGGAGCGGGCTCTGGGGGAGACCGTTCGCCGTCGTAATATTCAGCTTGCCTACAACAAAAAGCATGGCATTACCCCGAAGACTATTATGAAAAAGATCAAAGATATTACTGAAGAAATGGAAAGCGAACATGGAAAAACTGTCAATGCAGAATTGGCGCTTGATTTAGAAGTCTTTAAAAAAGCTTATTCTAAAGAACTTAGTAAAGACCTGCCTCGACTAGGCAAGGCGGGCGAAAACCTTGCCCGCAAAAAAGTAAACTCTGAATTTTGGAATGAAATTCTATCAGATGAAGAAAGGGGAAATCTCATTTATGAAAAAATAATAAAGATAAAAGAACGCGAGATGAATAAAGCAGTTAAAGAATTGGATTTTGAAACAGCTGCGATTTTGCGTGATGAAATTGGAGTGCTCAAAGTGCGTTTGGAAAAGAAAGATCAATAAGAAGACTTTTAGAATTATTGTGATATAGTGAATCCAGTTCAATATTATAAGGAAAGTCATTGACACCCCCTATGAGCATGGCGGGGTGTGGTTGTGTTATATCCCAGTAGTAGAGCAAAGCTCACTACGGGACAAGTGTATGAGCAAAATAGATAAAAACATAGACAAAATAAGAGTTGTGGGTGCAAGAACACACAACCTTAAAAATATCACAGTTGAAATGCCACGAAACAAGATGGTGGTTATTACTGGTGTCTCGGGCTCAGGCAAGTCATCGCTCGCTTTTGACACCATTTTTGCTGAAGGCCAGAGACGATATGTGGAATCGCTTTCTTCATACGCACGCCAATTTTTGAATCAAATGCCCAAACCAGATGTAGATGAAATTACTGGTCTTTCTCCAGCGATTTCGATTGATCAAAAATCTCGTTCGAACAATCCGCGTTCGACAGTGGCTACAATTACTGAAATTTATGATTACCTTCGAGTTATGTATGCGCGCATCGGACATCCGCATTGTCCAAAATGTGGAGAAGAAATTAAAAAACTTTCGAACGAAGAAATTTTAAATTTTGTTTTAGAAAAGATAGATGTTTTGAGTAAAAATTCAAAGAACAACAAAAAAATTATGGGAGTGGAGTGGAATGAGATGCAAATTAATATTTTCTCCCCAATAGTGCGTGGACGGAAAGGGGAATATTATCAATTACTTTATGATTTGCTTGGAAAAGGTTTTTCTGAAATTCGTCTCGATGGGGTGATGAAGAAGCTCCGTGAACAAATAACTCTTTCAAAAAATAAAGCTCACAAAATTGATATTTTAGTCGATAATTTTGCCATACACGAGTTTAAAGATAATAAAGAAAATAGTCGAATGCGTCTTTCTGAAGCGATTGAACGTGCGTTGATTGAATCTGATGGTCTTGTGACGATTTCTTTTGGTAATCCGGAGCAGAAACATACTTTTTCGAATGGTCTGGCCGGGGGAGGGACCCGGGGAACCGAGGACCTGAGTAAAAAGAATGTTTCTACGGAGGAGGAATTTATTATGTCCGCGAAATTTGCTTGCAAAAATGATGGTTTCTCTTTCCCTGAAGTTGAACCTCGATTATTCTCCTTCAATTCTCCGTATGGCGCATGTTCGGCCTGCAACGGTCTCGGCTCAAAATATTTTATGGGATCGGAACCTTGTGATGTTTGTCATGGTGCGCGACTTCGTCCTGAAGCCTTGAATGTTTTTTTAACTGCTTCAAAAAAGAAAGTTAATATTTTAGATCTCTCTTCTTTGTCAATTGCTGATGCGCATGATTTTTTTAAAAATTTAAAACTTTCAGAACAGGAAAAAGAAATATCTGTGCCAGTGGTGCGTGAAATTGAAGCTCGACTTCAATTTATGTTAGATGTTGGCCTCGATTATCTACAGCTTTCTCGCAAGGCCAACACGCTTTCAGGCGGTGAAGCTCAACGCATTCGACTTGCTTCTCAGCTTGGTTCGCGTCTTGTTGGTGCGCTTTATGTTTTAGATGAACCTACAATCGGTCTGCATCAACGCGACAACGATCGGCTGATAACAACATTGCAAAATTTGCGGGATTTGGGCAATACTATTTTGATTGTAGAACACGATGAAGACACTATTTACGCCTCGGATTATATTGTAGATATTGGACCAAAAGCTGGGGTGCATGGTGGAGAAGTCATTGTGTCTGGATATCTAGAAGAGTTATTAACTGCCAACCTCGTAGGAAAAAATACTAAGTCTAGGACCCTTGGCTACCTAAGAGGTGAATTAAAAATAGAAGTTCCCAAGAAGCGACGCGATTCAAAAGGACAGTTGCGTATCGCCGGAGGAAAAATTTTCAACATAAATAATTTAAATGTTGAAGTTCCCCTCGGTGTGATGACTTCTATTACTGGAGTGTCTGGTTCCGGAAAAAGTTCTTTTATGTATGAGATTCTTTATAAAAATCTTCAGGCTCGATATGAACGCAAATATCGTTCAGCGCAGGTGTTTAATTGTTCTTCATTTTCGGGTACTGAATATCTCTCTCGCGTAATTTTGATCGACCAGTCTCCAATCGGCAGAACTCCACGTTCAAATTTGGCGACTTACACAGGTGCGTTTACCCACATTCGAGATCTTTTTGCCACGACGGAAGAAGCACGATTGCGTGGCTGGAAAGCAAACCGGTTTTCTTTTAATGTGAAAGGTGGTCGCTGTGAAGCTTGCGAGGGAAACGGTGAATTGGCTGTCGAGATGCATTTTTTGCCAACAGTTTATGTGACTTGCGATGTCTGTAATGGAAAACGTTTCGACAAAGAAACTTTAACGGTAAAATACAAAAAGAAAAATATTTATGAAGTTCTGCACATGACTGTCGAAAATGGACTTGTCTTTTTTAAAGATATTCCAGCTATTTCTGATAGATTGCAAACTCTCCTCGATGTGGGGCTTGGCTACCTAGAGCTTGGCCAGAGCGCGACAACGCTCTCTGGAGGAGAGGCGCAACGGGTAAAGATATCTAGCGAGCTTTACCGTCCACACACAGAAAAAACAATCTATCTTTTAGACGAGCCGACGGTCGGACTTCATTATGACGATGTACAGAAACTTCTAGAAGTTTTAAATAAACTTGTGGTAAAAGGCAACACCGTTGTTCTCATAGAGCACAACCTTGATATTATAAAAAGCTCGGATTACATTATAGACATAGGTCCCGAAGGGGGAGTAAATGGAGGTAATTTGGTGGCCAAAGGCACCCCAGAAGAAGTGGCCAATAATTTAAAGAGTTATACGGGAAAGTATTTAAAGAAAGCTCTACGCAAATGATAGTTTCGCCAGCAGAAGCATTTATTCAGGTCCTCGGTTCTCTGGGGCCCCGCGCCCCAGCCAGACCGTTCATAAATGCTTCTGCTGGCTTCACATAAATATATGAAAATTGAATCTTTTAAAAAATCAAGATTGCCTGACAAACCAGGTGTTTATTTCTTTAAGAATAAGAAGAGTATTTTATATATCGGAAAGGCGACTTCCTTGCGGGATAGAGTAAAAAGTTATTTTGGCAAAGACCTGATTGAAACAAGGGGTCCAATACTTGTGGATATGGTTTTTAATGCGGCAAAAATTGACTGGCAAGTTACTGATAGTGTGCTTGAAGCCATAATCCTTGAAGCGAATCTAATAAAAAAATATCAGCCGAAATATAATACAAAAGAAAAATCTGACAAAAGTTTTAATTATGTTTGCATTACAAGAGAACCTTTACCCAAGGTGGTTATCGTGCGGGGTAAAAACCTCGCCCCTTTCCATTTTTCGTCCCTGCGCCCTTCCCTTGAGTACAAGGGCGGGACCCTCGGGAAGCTCAAAATAGAAAGGGGCTCGGTTTCATTTACTAGCATATTTGGTCCTTATACTAGCGGTTCTCAACTTCGTGAGGCGATGAAAATTATCCGCAGAATTTTCCCCTTTTTAGATGATAAAAGTAAAAATTATATGGAGTTTTATAGGCAGATAAATTTAGTGCCTGATTTGGATGACCTGCCTCGACTAGGCAAGGCGGGTCGAAAAATGTATTTACAAAATATTAGAAATATAAAATTGTTTTTTGAGGGTAAAAAGAAAAAAGTTTTGCAAAATTTACAGAAAGAAATGAAAGAATATGCGCAAAAGCATGAATTCGAAAAAGCGGGTGAAGTGAAAAGACAAATTTTTGCTTTGCAACATATTAATGATATAGCTCTTTTAAGGAACGGAGAGCAGTATGTTCTCAAGGGAACCCTTGGTAGGAGTGGCGACGACGGACAGAGAAAATTTCCAGCAGGAAATTTTCGTGGTGAGTCTGAGAATATGCTGCTAGAAGTTTTTAAGATAGAAGCCTATGACATCGCCCACATGGGGGGCAAAAATATGGTGGGGGTGATGACTGTTGTTGAAGATGGGGAAGTAAACAAAAGCGAATACAAAAAATTCAAAATAAAAACTCAAATTAATGCGAATGACACAGGAGCGCTCAAAGAGGTTTTAGAGAGACGTTTGAGACACACAGAATGGCCTTTTCCATCTTTAATCGTTGTCGATGGGGGAGTTGCCCAGTTAAATGTGGTAAAAACCGTCTTAAATAAAATAAGTGTAAATATTCCAGTGGTATCAGTGGTAAAGGATGAAAAACATAACCCAAAAAGTATCATGGGTAATGAAGAATTTATTTCTAAATATAAATCATCTATTTTACTTGCAAACAATGAAGCGCACAGGTTTGCCATTGCTTACCATAAAAACATGCGCAATAAAAATTTCTTAAAATGAAAAAAAATACAGAAAATATTTTAATATTGCATGATATCAGAAGTGTAGAAAATGTCGGCGCGATGTTTCGGACGGCGGACGCGGCTGGGATAGATAAAATTTACTTGACTGGCTACACATCTGCGCCACTTGATAGGTTTGGGAGGAAAAGAAAAGATTTAGCAAAGTCGGCTCTAGGTGCGGAAGAATTTGTGCCTTGGGAACAGAAAAAAAATGTTAAATCACTGCTTTTACAATTAAAGAAAAATAAATTTCTAATTATCGGTATCGAGCAAGATGAAAAGTCAGTTGATTATAAAACCCTTCGACTTCGCTCAGGGCAAGGAAATGTATTTATTGTGGGTAGTGAGGTAGGTGGCATACCAAAAAATATTCTTAAAAAATGTGACATAATTGCCGAGATTCCAATGAAAGGTAAAAAAGAGTCACTGAATGTTTCTGTTGCGCTTGGAGTGGCGATTTTCAGAATTTGCAATTTGTAACTGAATTCTAATAAATGACTTGCTTTTTAAAATAATTCATGCTAAATTATAGAAGTTACCAAGCTGGTTGCATACGCGTCAGCCCATGATAATGAAGATGCGAATTTAAAGTAGCTACCTTTGTTTCATAGGTCACTTAATCTTTAGTTGGATTAGTGAGAGGTGCCAAGCATAAGCTGGTATTTCCGGTCGATCTATTTTGGGAAAATCAGATTTGTGAGGTGCGTATGAGCGCACTTTTTTGCGTTGATTATTAAAATAATATAAAAATAATATGCAAACAACACAAATCAAAATAAAGAAATTAGCTTCATTTAGAAAGGTTTTTAGTTCTCCATCTGGAAAAAGTAAAAACATATTTATAGCAGTAGTTAATATTCAAGATATTCCTAAGGAACTTGAAAATTGGCTTGCCATAAATCCGAGAGAAGCAACAACTTCTTCTGGGGTCAGTAAAAAGATTCAGGCTTCCTTGGTTGAACAACCAGAAGCTTTTGTTTTTAAAAACAGGGGATTGACCGTAATAACTCAAGGAATAAATTTTGACGCTACCTCAAATACAGCTTCACTTGAGATGAGAGATCCCAAAATTCACGGGTTATTAGATGGAGGCCATACCTTTAGAGTAATTCAAAATGAATTGACAAATACTACAGATGGCAGAGAAGATCTTAAAAATGCTTATGTAAGAATCGAATTTCTTGAAGGCTTTGATGATCTAAACGAAGTTGTCGATATTGTGGATGCTAGAAATCGATCAGCTCAAGTTAAAGAACAGAGTCTAGAAGAATTAAGAAATCATTTTGAAGCTATAAAGGAAGTTCTTAAAGATCAACCTTACGCAAACAGGATCGCTTACAAAGAAATTGAGTTATTAGAAGACGGATCAAAAAAAGATATAGATATTAAAGATATATTATCTTATCTAGTCTGTTTTGATGCAGAAGCGTTCTCTGATACGAAGCACCCTATTTCTGCGTATTCAGCAAAAGCAACAGCACTGCGACACTACACTGATAATCGTGATCGTTTGGCTAAATATACCCCTCTTTTGCCCAAGGTACTTAAGTTGGTAGATACAATAAAGCAAGATTTACCGAAAGCCTATAATTCTCAAGGAGGCAGATGGGGTGGTCTACAAGGAGTAATTACTGAAAAGGAAAACAAGAAAAAAATTGAGTTACCTTTTATAAGTAGTGACTCAGAATATCAAACACCTTCAGGTTTTATTTACCCAATTCTTGCATCTTTTCGCTCCCTTGTGGATGTTTCAAAAAACAAGGTAAGCTGGAAAGCAGATCCCGTCGATTTGTTTTCAGAGGTAAAAAAGATGCTTGCTGAGGCTATTGGTGAACAAGCGATAGAATTTAGGAATCCTAATAAATTAGGTAAAGATAGTGCTACATGGAGATTATGTTATGCTCTGGTTGCTCTTGAGGTTGCTAAAAGAGGATATTAAAATTTTTCTTTATGCTACAGTCAACAAAAAAGCCATCATTGATGGCTTTTTTGTTCTGTTGTTTTATTTCTGACAGTTTGGACAAAAGATAGTTGTACGAGTTTGAATGATCGTCTTTTCTAATGGTTTGCCACAGTTGGTGCACATTTTTCCAGCCTTTCCATATACTTTATGTTCTCTCGCATAATTGCCACGAGTCTCATCGAGCAGGCGATATGTGGCTACCGAAGAACCACCCAATTTTATTGCTCTTTTCATGATGCGGATTATTGCTTTATGTAATTTTTTTGCTTCTGTATTAGAGATAGAAGATGAACTTCGGTCTGGTCGGATTCTTGATTCAAACAGGCTTTCGTCTGCATAAATATTTCCTAAGCCTGTAACTATTTTCTGATCCATCAATACTGCTTTTATTTTACCTTTTTTGTTTTTCAGCGCGTCAAAAAAATATTTAGATGTAAACTTTTTTGATAGTGGTTCTAATCCATAATTGCCGAAATGATTTTCCATCTCAAAGTCTTTAATGCTCGGATAATACAATAAGTAGCCAAACATACGAGTATCATTGTAATAAAGTGTTCCATGATTTAGTTTAAATGTTATATGAGTATGTTTATTTGGAAGTTGTTTTTCAGAAAGTTCTATCGGGTGCCCGCCTGCAACAGCTATGCTGTAAGCATTGCGGGCAGGCCCGCCAATTATTTTTTCTTCAGTTTTGCTCCGCCTTGCCGTAGCTTTGTGCGAAGGCAGGTATACGAATTGCCCAGACATTTTTAAATGTGCCAGAATAATTTTCCCGTGGCTTAATTTAAAAATCAGATTTTTTGCCCGACGTTCGACACTAATAAATTTTTCTCCGGCAACCCCTTGGATAAATTTATTTTTCTGTTTTAAAGAAGCTATGCGCAGAGTTCCCTTGCCGGAAACGAGTTTTGGTTTTTTTATTTCTACTCGGCGAATTTTCTGACTTACAATAGTGCGGCTCAGTCCTTGACGTAGATTTTCCACTTCTGGTAATTCCGGCATATTTGAGTTTTACTTATTTCCCAAAATTTTAAGAGCTTCGCGGATTTTTTTATTTGTATCCAAATCAGAAGAAACTTTTTTCAATGCGTCACGAGCTTCATTTTGAGAATATCCTAAAGATTTGAGCGCTTCTAAAACATCCAATTCTCCCTGCAAGTAACTGCCACCCTTCTCGTCCTTTGTCTCTTTTGCCATTTTATCTCGCAGTTCGATTACTATCTTTTCTGCCGTTTTTTTGCCAATGCCGGATATTTTTGTCAGATACGATGTGTCGCCTGTACCTATGGCTTTACGCAGTGTTTCAACTGAAGTAATTCCCAAGATAGCGAGCGCCGATTTTGGTCCGATGCCGGATACGCCCAGAAGCATTTCGAAGAATTCTAATTCTTTGTATTCCAGAAATCCGTATAGATCTAGCGCGTCTTCTCGCACATGGGTGTGAATCCAAAATGAGACAAGATCACTTGTTTCATTTTGCCCCGAGCTTTTGCGGGGAGCAAGCTTAGACAATGTATCCGGAGACACGCTAATTTTGTACCCAATCCCAGAAGTTTCAACAATTAAGAATTTCTCTGTTTTTAATATTATTTTTCCTTTTAAACTGCCGATCATAGATTAATCATAGCATATTTGTGTTTTTTCACGTTTTTTGCTATATTATATATATGCCAATAACACAGTCAGCTAAAAAAGCAATCAGAGGTTCCTTGCGTAAAAAGGCTTTTAATGACAGCCGTAAGCGCGCGATGAAGGAGATAATCAAGAAAATCGAGAAAATTGCTAAGACAGACAAGAAAGAGGCGCTTAAAATGCTATCTTCGGCTTTTGCTATCATAGACAAAGCAGCTCAAAAGAACGTTATCAAGAAAAACAATGCTGCTCGCAAGAAGGCTCGTTTATCAAGATTAACCAAAAGCTAGACATTTTATTTTTTAGGGTACAGATTTTTTGAAGCTTAAAAAATCCTGAAGTTCTCGGCTCGCCAGCCTCGAAACCCCCTAAAAAACAAAATCTCCAGCTTTTTAAAACATGAACCATCTATTAGAATTCTATGGAACGGAATGCCCACATTGTGTAACAATGCATGGGTTAGTGGAAAAATTAGAAAAAGAAGAAGGAATAAAAGTTGAAAGCTTGGAAGTCTGGCACAACAAGGAAAATGAAAAGCGTCTTTTGGAATTAGATAAAGATTTGTGTGGCGGTGTTCCTTTTTTATATAACTTAAAATCAAAAAAGTGGATATGCGGGGAAGCGAGCTATGAAGAGCTAAAGAATTGGGCTCAAGATAAATAAAAATAGACAAAATAAAAAACCACCCGTGAGGGTGGTTTTTTATTGGAAGAATTCCCGCCGTGCTGGCCGGGACAAGCTTATGCGCGTTGTACGTTCACAGCATTCAATCCTTTTGGTGATTCCTCTGTTTCAAAAGAAACAGCATCACCTTCTTTGAGCTCATCAAAAGTTACGCCAACTAGAGAATTGCTGTGAAAGAATAAATCCTTCGCAAGTCCTTCTCCAGTAATGAAGCCGAAACCTTTATCAGTGAGTCTTTTTATTGTACCAGTCATTGATTTTTAGTTAAATTATTAAAACAAAAGTGTTCTACGAAATCGACTCTTTTCTTTATCCATTCGGGTCGGGAAACTCTCCAGACCCTCAAGATCTACGACCTACTTTGTCTATAGAGCATAGCATAATAGCACCCACTTTGTCAAGTCAGATTATATCTGTCGCTATTTTGTTTAAAATAGGCTAATCTATGAGAATGTCTAAAGAAACGAACGATAATCAAAAAACCCAAGAAACTATAGTTAGATTCGACAATGTCTCCTTTGAATGGGGAGTCAATAAGCCTATTTTAGATGGGGTAAGTTTTACCATTAGGCGCGGTATGAAATTCACTTTGATGGGTCAAAATGGGGCTGGTAAAAGTACTATTTTTGGTTTAATTTCCGGGATTTATGTTCCTGAGTCTGGGATTATAAATGTTGTCAAAGGAGTCAGTATTGCAACTTCACGTCAAGTGATTCCCAAAGAGGAAACGAGTTTAACTGTGCGGGAATTTTTTCAGAAATGTTTCAAGGAGAAAGTGTATGATATAGATCCCAAAATTGATGAAGTTTTAGAAGTAGTGAATTTGAAAGGACATGAAAAAGTACACGATAGGATAATCAAAACTTTTTCCGGTGGACAACAAGCCCGACTGTTGCTAGCCTCTGCTCTTATTCAAAATCCGGATTTGCTTTTATTGGATGAGCCCACGAATAATTTAGATAAAGCTGGGATTGTTCACTTGACGAATTTTTTGATTGATTACAAGAAAACAGTTTTGGTTATTTCTCACGACGCAGAATTTCTCAATGCCTTTACGCAAGGCGTGCTTTATTTAGACGTTTATACAAAAAAGATTGAGCAATATGTTGGTAATTATTTTAATGTGGTTAAAGATATTACCGCCAGAGTTGAAAAAGAGAATATGAAAAATGCCCAACTGCAAAAAGAAATCCAAGCCAAGAAAGATCAAGCGAATGTGTTTGCTTATAAAGGCGGAAGGCTACGATTAGTCGCAAAACGCATGCGTGAGAAAGCCGAAGAACTCGAAGAGGAGATAGTGGAAGTGCGAAAAGAAGACAGGTCTATCAGACCTTTTATTATTCCGAGCCAGCCTGACCTGATAGGGGAGATTTTAAATATTTCTTCTTTTACCACTATGAAAAATGGAAAAATTGTAAAACACAAAGCCAAAATATCTTTGAATAAAAATGTTCACTTATTGTTGCAAGGTCCAAATGGCATAGGGAAGACGACATTGTTGGAAAGATTGGCCAGTGGTCATGCTGATGGCGAAAAAGTAAAAGAGGGAATACGCATCGGATATTATAGGCAAGATTTTTCTACACTTAATTTTGAAGATACAGTCTATCAATCTCTCGCAAGCGCGATGCTTGCGGGCGGAGAAAAGTTGGACGAAGAGCGCATGCGTTCTGTGGCTGCTGGATTTTTAATTACTGGAGAATTTATCCGCACAAAGATAGGTGACCTCTCCGAAGGACAGAAAGGGTTGGTGGCTTTTACGAGGTTGGTTCTCCAAAAGCCCGGGCTTCTTATTCTCGATGAGCCAACCAATCACATAAATTTTCGCCATTTGCCCGTCATCGCTAAAGCTCTCGATGAATACAAAGGCGCCATGATCCTCGTTTCCCACGTGCCAGAGTTTGTTAAACAGATTCGGATTGATGAAGTACTTGATTTAGAAAAATAGCTAATTCTTCGCCTTTTATTTCTCGCAGAGCATTTGGCATGAGTTTCCCCAATTTTATATTCATGATTCTTTCACGTTTCAAGTCGGCGACTTCTTGGAAGAGGTTGGAACACATGCGTCTGATTTGATGTTTCTTGCCTTCGGTCAATATTACTCTGAAAGTAAAATCATTTATTATTTTTACTTTGCATTTCTTGGTCAAATATCCCTCGATGTTTACACCAGCTTCCATCTTTTGTTTAAAATTAGAACGGAGTTTATTTAAAGTTTTGACCAGATATTCTTTTTCATGAATATATTTTGGATTTAAAAGCTGATCAGTGATTCGTCCGTCGTTGGTGAGAATTAATAGCCCATGAGATGCCTTGTCCAGCCTCCCGAGTGGAAAAAGATCTTCTCTGGGAGAATCTGTCTCGATTCCGATTGGCTTATTGTAAGCGTAGTATAGATATTTTTTTTCTTCTACTCCTCGCACTTCCACTTTATCATTTTCATTTATTTTACTGCCCAATACTGCCAATTTGCCATTGATAAAAACTTTTTTTTCTTTCACCAATTCATCTGCGCCTCTCCGAGTGGCGATTTTTTTGAGAGCAAGATATTTGTTTATTCTCATTGGATATGAGTTCAAGATTTTATTCTTTAGTGATGGTCGTAGTTTTTTTACCCAAAGGATGGTCAATAGTAGTGATGGTTTGTTTTCGGAAGGAAGATTGGTCGAAGCTGAAAAGAAGGTATTTAGCTATTAGCATCAAAAGAAGTATAAGGATAGCAAGGAGGATCCATCCGAACATATTGGTTGGCAGAAAGCCCGTGCCGAAAACACTCGCCCCGAGAGATGTGCTGTTGTTGTCTTCGTCGACTGATGTTTGTTCATCTAAAATTTGCGCAGAAACGTTGGTGTTTACTGATTGAGGTGAGCCGGATGGATTGATGTAACTCAAAGTGGCAGGAAAATTCAAATTTATTCCAGTTGTAGTATTGTCTTGCACTCGAGTTCGGACTGTGACTGTGTCTTGGCCGTTTGCTCGCAATGTACCCAAATTGAAGATCAAGGTATTGCCTGATATAATAGGATTATTTGGACTGGAGAACATATAGTCCACTTCATGGGGGAGATCTATTCTCAAAGTTAAGCTGGTGATTGATGCTGTGCCGATGTTTTGATAGTTTACAGTGTAATTTATTTCATCTCCCGGATGCGGTCTAGTATTATCAATCGCGGATGCGATTGATTGGTTGTGGTTGATAGAAGAATTGATCAAGACGAGAGAGGTCGGGGCGGGTCTTGGGGTTGTGGTTGTAGTAGTTACTTGTCCGCGAACGCCTACTGTTACTGAATCAGTAGAGGATCCGAAATTATTACTGCAAGTTATCGTGTAGGTTTTTGTTCCTGTCAATAACCCTGTAAAGAAATAACCTGGGCCGATGTTTCTAGTTCCTGCCCATCCGAGAGATCCACCACTCGCAACACAAAAGGTAGCATTAGTGGTGTTCCATCTAATGGTGGTAGCCGTATTGAAAGGCAAACTTACTTGGTCTGCGTAAATTACCACTGTCGGTTGATCGTTGACCACAATGGAACCGGAACCGGTTTTTGTTCTGAAAGTAAAGATGTTTCCATAAACTGTATCTTGTGAATTCCTTGCCACTGCTCTAAAGTAGTAAGTAGTATTTGCGTAAAGTCCGGAGATACTTTTATTATAGTTGGTTGTTCCAGAACCACGGGAACTCTCAGAAGTTGAAAATTCAAAGTTGGTATTCGTGCCGTATTCAAACCAAGAGCGGACAGAAGAGCCGTTTCCATCTACTTGTCCGTTCAGTGTAGCGTTAGAAATGCCTATGCTAGTTGCATTTCTGGTTGTTACTTCAGGTTCATCATTATTATTGTCGTTATCAACACGAATAGTCACAGAATCATTGGCCGAATCATTGCCGTTATAACAAGTGATACGGAATGTTTTGTTTGAGGTTAATGATCCTGTGTGAAAACTTCCAGAAGTGTTTATGTCTTCATCATCCCAGTCATTGGTGCCACCACTTGGTATACAATAGTCCGCATTATCTGAATCCCAACGGATTCGTGTTTCGTCATCAAAATCAATACTAGTATCATCTGCGGTGATATTGACATTGACGTTAAGATTATGAACTTGGCATGATGTATTTGTATATGATTGTGTAGATGGACCGTAACAATAAGCTCCGCCATTTGATGGACTTGGGTTTGTACAAGTACGAGTTTGAATACCTGAATATCCACACTGAGTATTTTGCGCACTCCAATTACTCCATCCTCCATTTATTGGATCTGGAACTGATGGAATCGGATCGCATGATGCAGTTGTGAAACTTTTTATATTCGAACGGCTCGGAGCTGGATATGTTCCAAAATAATTTGTAACCCTGAGGTGGTAATAATAAGTGGTATCGGAGTAGAGATTATAGATGGATTTTTTAATGGGAAAGACTCCCGCTGTAGGCAAGTAAAGTGTCGAGGTCCCTGTGCCTTGGCCAGTTAATACGTCATCATAGCTTGTGCTATATCTGTATTGGGCATAAGCCGGACCGAGACCCAAGGTGATTACATCAGTGAGAGTGGCGCTGTCGCAAGACTCTGCGGATGCAGGTGTTGCAGACAAGAAAGATCCAAAGAGTATGAAAACTCCCAGCATCAGTCCTATAGAAAATTGTATTTTTTTATTCATATTTAGATGGTTTGTCCTTACGGAGATGGTTGATTATTAAAGACGAAAAAACAGACTCTTATACCTATAGAGTATGGTATCATATTCTATATAAAATGTCAATAGCTCCCCGAGGCGCGTAAAGTTGTCGTTTTTAACTAAAATTGATTAGAAAATTATACATACCCATGCCACAGACTCCTTGCAACGGCTCTCCTGCTTTTGGTATTCCGAGGTCGATTTCCGTTTTTCCAGTTTGGGGTAGAATTTTTTGATAACCAATGGATTTGATCACTAAAGAAGATGAACAATCATATGCTCCGCTTGTTTCCATAATCAATTTTGTCGGAATTCCTGCTTTCGCGCTGGATACTTTTGGAGAATATCCGCCTCTTGCATTGATCGTAATATATTGAATGCCGTTTTTGATTTCTACATTTTGCACAGATTGAAAATCTGGATTTGGTTTTCCAAAAAAGACGATGCCCATGGCCACCAAGAGTCCTAGAATTATGATAATTGAAACTGTTTTGTTCATATGGTAATTATATACTAAATAATGGATCAATAATGCCGAGTCCCGCAAGTCCGGCTAGGAGCGCGAATAATCCAAGTCCTATTACGACTACTCCTGATGATTTGAAAAATAGGGGAGCATGCTTTGAATGTGCAAAAGAAGCGGATCCGAATGAAAGCAATGCGAGTACTGGGAGAGTTCCGAGCGCGAATGCAAACATAATTAAAAATCCTGAATTGAATGATCCACTGGAAAGCGCTGCTACTTGCATTGATTGTGTGAATCCGCATGGCAAGAAAAATGTTCCGAATCCGATGATGAGTGGAGTAAGGGTTTTATGTTCAATTCTTCTGAAAAAATTGAAAATGCCTGAAGGCAGAGCAATTTTATTTTTAGCAAACACTCCAACCAAATTCAAACCAAGGATCAGCATGACAATAGATGCAATGATTCCAAGAATTGCGCTAAACATAAAGTTTATACCTATGGCACTACCGATTAATCCAAGAACTCCACCCAGCACAGCGAAACTCACTAATCTCCCTGTGTGAAAAAGAAAAAAAGTTTTATTGTCGCTTACATTATCTTGTGACACTTTTGCTGAGAGTGACAATACCAACCCTCCCACGATTGCAAGACATGAAGAAACCGATGCGATGAGTCCGATGATGAAGCTTGTTACTGGAGTTGTTTGTCCCCCAATTCCAATATTGAGGATGCCTGATTTCTGTAAAAGGAAAAATAGGATAAGAAAAATTAATCCTATCGGTATTGCTTTCCAGATAGCATCATTATCTTTGTTTTCTGGAATTTTTTTCCCTGTGGTGAGTTTATCGAATCCATCAACAGAAATAATATAACCACTTGATCTTACTTTTTCTGTAAATATTTGAGCTAATTCTTCTATATTTTTTTCACTTTCTGTCTCTATTTCAACAATTTCTTTTGCTAAATCAACTCGAACTTTTCGAACGAGATTCTGCTCTTCTTGTGGTGAGCCTGCTTGCAGTGAGCTTGTCGAACCTGTCGAATCCATCAAGATATCTTCAATCAAGATTTTACATGATGCGCAATGTGTGCCTGTGACGTGAAATGTGTATTTTTTTGACATTGGACACGTATTCTACCATGAAGAATCATGCCCCACAACTCGTTCCACTTTTTTGTTCTTGCGGTTTTATTTGAGACATCACTTTTTGAATACCAGTGGCAGAAGAATATTCAGCTCCTAGAATTTTCTTTGGATCAACGGTATTCCAATCAGCACCCTCTGATGTTATGAAAGTTTTAATTGTCGCGTATTGATCTGGGAACCAAAGAGTATTTACCTGTAGAGCAACTTTATACATATCCACTTCCGACACTCCCTGTGAGGCCATAAGTTCTAATAATCCAAGCATTGCCATACCGTGATTGCAGTCAGGGAAATAGGTAGAATTATCACAACATGGTCGATAAATATTTTTAGCAACTCGTTCGACTAATGCTTGCTGTTTTGGTGTTAGTGTTATGAATTTATGCATACTGTAGTGAGACATTGCTTTGCCATCTGCCAAATTCCAACCTCCTGTAGATGCAAAATTCCCGGCACCGCCATACTTAGGGTCCATCATCGGACCGTTTTCAAGGATTGCATTCTTGTTTCCTAATCCAAGTGCCCAAAGCATATTTAAGATTACTCCAGAATTTTCAGAATTAATTACAAGGTTTTCGTTGTCGGCATATTCAAGTAATTTTTTATTCGATTCGGAGAGTCCGCCTCGGCTGTTATACAGATTTTCAAACTTTACTTTATCAATTACTCCTGCTTCGGTCATTTGCATCCCTAAGCTTCCCCATTTTACGGGAAGTTCTATTCCATTTTGCAAAATTTCTTTTTGCTGTTCAGCGCTCAGTTTTGCAGGATGTGAATTTCCTATTTCTCCTTGATTCTTTAATCGTGTTGTGTAAACAAAAGCCCCAACAATTAATGCTACTACGATAATAATGCTCGTTACTGGAGGTAGATTGTTTTCCTTTTTCACCTGCCCGACTGAATCGTCCAGGTGGGTTTCAACTTCTTTTTCATTTTTCATGTTTTTAATTTAGATGAATAAGATTAAGATGCCAATTACAATCATTGCAATTCCCGCCCAAAGTTTCAACCCTCCTATATTGTCGCGTTTCCATATTTGTACTTTATCAACCAATAATTTATTTGCCGAGATGAATAATACAGCAACTAACGGAATAATCAGAATGAGATTATAGAGAAGAAGATAATTAAATCCACTCACATAAGTCATTTGATCTTTCAAGAGCCCGATGACCATAAGATATGGTCCGCCCATGCATGGGAATTGGCAAATTCCTACCAGAATGCCGAGGCCGAATACAGCCGGGAAGGATGCTTTATCCATCAGTTTAGCCATTGCGCCTTTTGCCATGGTGGGTATTTTGAGTTTTATCGGGAATGCTGGGAAAAAACGATTAAGAAGATTAAGCACACCGAAGGTGATGAGAATCGTTGCACCTAATTTCCCCATAAAATGAGGAGTGTTGAAGATGTGCAATACTTTCAGTATGCCGAGGCCGATAAGGAAATATGCAGAGAATATTCCAGCGATGTAGGTTCCACCTAATTGAAGAATTTTCCTTCGATTTAATTGCATTCCAAAAAAGAATGCAATAGTTATGAGAAGAATCGAGAATGAACAAGGATGCACGCTGTCTAGTATTGCCGATACTAATATGAGTGGCAACAACCACGTTCCTTGTTTGCTTATATTCCAGATAATTTCTGAAGTAGCTGGACTATTTTTTAATATAACTATTCCGACTATGATGGCAAGTACGACACTGATTGTGATAATAATTTTTTTCATAATTTTATGGGGTTACATTTGCCTTTATCTCGAATTGAAGCTTGTTACCTTCTGTATCTTCGAGATAAACAAATCTATTAATCATCCCGACTCCAGCTGGACCATGCGCATTGGGATCATAGACAACCTCAACATCCGCAGACTCTCCCGCCTTTATTGTTTTGTTTAGTTTTGGAATAACTCCCATTCCCGGCATGCCGAAGGGCCCTTTTTTTCTTCCATCGGATTCTATAAAGTAAGCTTTTGTACACATACAAGAAGTAGTTAAGCTCGGAATTAAGACATCTGTGTTAGTTTCGTTGGTAACTTTGAATGTTTTACTTACATCTCCATTTTTCATGGAGATTGTGCCAAAATCATAGAATGTTTCAGTCGCTTTTAACGCCAATACAGCCGAAGCTTGACCAGATTCAACGCTTATTTTTTTATTTTCATTTTTGCCGGGTTTTCCAAATAAGAAAAGTCCGATAAAAAGAACAACAATGACAGCAATAAATACAATAATTTTATTTTTTTCTTTCATTTTTTTTCTAGAGATTAAATAGTAAAAATCCCTTATTAGGGATCTCAAAGACATAGGCAAAAACTTTACGACAAAGTAATCAGCTATGCCTCACATACGAAAGAGAGGGGCTATTTATAAAAAGAGACAACCATTTAATAATTTTATTATCGTAAGTACTTAAATTTTTGTTATATAGGTAATATTTCCACCTGTAAAAATACTTGGTTTGTTTTAAAAGCTTTTGTTTGTTGTAAAAATACAAAATTATTCCCAGTATTAAGAGCGAGGAAAATATTAAAGTTGGGAAAATTGCATTTGAGAACTGACGCCAGTTATTTATATGTGCAAAACTATTTTCACACAATGAAAAACCACCTTGTGCATAAGGACAATTAGGCATAGGCATTTCGGTGACATGATTTAACTGAAACAATCCAAATACACCGATGCTTAGATAGGCGAGGAAGATGAAGCCTATAAATAATCTTGTGTGCTTTAAGTTCATAATTTTTTACTTTTAATTCTTAATGAATTCGACACTACGGATACTGAAGACATAGCCATCGCGAATCCAGCAAAGACGGGGGAGAGGAGCCAGCCAAAGATCGGATAAAACAGTCCGGCTGCCAGTGGGATACCTACTATATTGTAAATGAATGCCCAGAAAAGATTTTGCTTTATTCCTCGCATGGTTATTTTTGAAAGCCTGATTGCTTTAACAAGCTTGGAGATGTCTCCTCCAAGCAGGGTAATGCCAGCTGATTCTATTGCCACGTCTGTGCCAGTGCCCATGGCGATGCCCACATCAGCTTGCGCTAGCGCTGGGGCGTCGTTGACGCCATCGCCAGCCATCGCCACAATGTGCCCCTCTTTTTGCAGCTTTTCTATCTCTGATAATTTATCTGCGGGTAATACGTGCGCTATGACATCATCAATGCCGACGAGCGACGCCATGTATTTTGCGGCCTTTTCGTCGTCTCCGGTAAGCATGATTACTTTGATGCCGAGCTTGTGGAGATCTTTCACGGCCTGCATTGACTCAGTTTTTATTTCATCTGCCACCATCACAAATCCCAAAACTTTTTCTGCTGTAGCAAGAATCACAGGAGTTTTTCCCTGCATTGTGTATTGTTCTAGTTTTGAATTATCGAAATCTAATTTCAGATCTTGTATCAGTTTTGCATTTCCAACAAAATATTCAACACTACCGACTGAGCCTTTTATCCCCCTGCCTTGCAAATTTTCAAAATTTTGCACCTCTAAAAGTTTTATATTTTTTCCTGCCCCGTAGGAAGTACTCTTTCCTTCGGGGTCTTGTGCATAACTCACAACAGCGTGAGCGATAGGATGTTCAGATTTTTTTTCAAGTGATGCAAGGATTGACAAGAATTCTACATCTTTTAAAATTGAAAAATTTTTTATATCAACCAGTGTTGGTTTCCCGATAGTTATTGTTCCAGTTTTATCGACGATGACAGTGTCAACTTTGTGAAGTTTTTCTAATGTTGCGGCGTCTTTTATCAAGATTCCTTCTTTGGCGCCTTTCCCAACTCCAACAATAATGGCAGTGGGGGTGGCGAGTCCGAGCGCGCATGGACAAGCAATAACCAAGATACCGACAAAAGAAATTAGACCGAAAGAAAGCGCTTGTGAGAAACCGAGATATTGTGTGCCGATGAGGAGCCATGTGCCAAGAGTGACAAAAGAAATTATAAGCACAATAGGCACGAAGATGCTTGAAATCTTATCAGCTAGGGCTTGAATCGGTGCCTTACTTCCCTGTGCTTCTTCAACCATTTTTATAATATGCGCAAGCAATGTCTCTTTCCCGACTTTTGTCGCCTTGAATGTGAATGATCCAGTCGTGTTTATCGTCGCAGCTATTACGTCGTCTCCGACTTTTTTTTGAGCGGGCATCGGTTCGCCAGTCACCATAGATTCGTCTATGAAAGAAGTTCCTTCTGTGATTATTCCATCAACTGGAATCTTGGTTCCAGGTTTTACAATTATCAGATCGCCATGCACAACTTGTTCGACAGGTATCTCAATTTCTTTACCACTGCGAATTACCAAAGCGGTTTTTGCTTGCAGATTTAAAAGTTTCTCAATAGCATCACCCGTTTTTATTTTTGATCGAGCTTCCAAATATTTTCCCAGCGCGATAAATGTAATGACGATGATAGTCACATCATAATAAGTGCTGTTTGTATTTATAAAAGGTTTGAGTATATCCTCAAATGCCGAGACTGCAAAGCTGTATAGATATGCTGTCAGTGTGCCTATGCCGATGAGGGTATCCATATTTGCTTTTCCATGACGCAGAAAGCGATAAAAACCCAAAAGATATGGTTTGCCGACAACAAAAAGTATGTATGTGGCGAATAGGGGAAGGAGGTGATGGAAAAATTCTTCAATCGTGAAACCCATCTCTGGAACTATGTTGTAGCCGGATAAAATTTCCCAACCCATTACGAATATGCTGATTACAGCTAGTGGAATAGCCGAAATTACTTTTGTTCGCATAGCTTTAATCTCTGCCAGTTTTTCCCCGCCTGCATCAGCTGTGCTGAAAGCACTGCGGGCAGGTTTTTTAGATTGGTCAATGACGAGAGAATAACCCAATGGCTCTATTTTTTGAGATAATTTTTCTGGGTTTGTTTTTGTTTCGTCGAAATTAATTTTTACAGACTCATTGCCATAATTTGCTTCCGCCATGTTAACCCCGTCGATTTTTTTGAAAGTTCTCTCAATAATGCCTGCGCAAGAAGCACAATGCATGCCTTTTATTTTATATGTTTCTTTTTTCATTTTATTTATGGTGAGCTTATCGAACTATTTACGCTTGAGCTGATAAACTTTTAAAATTTCCTTGGTTGCCTTGTTTATTTGACCGTTCTTTATTTGATCCACCAAACAATGCCCCAGATGACCTTCCATCAGAGCGTCTTCTACATTTGAAAGACCCTGCTTGATGGCAGATGTTTGAGTAATGACATCTATGCAATAGATATCTTCAGCTATCATTTTTTGCAGTCCACGCACTTGACCCTCAAGAATTTTTAATCTTCGAATCAACTTTTCTTTATTTGTATGCATAGCTAAAGTATATACCCCCTAGGGGGTATTGTCAATGTGTATAACTTGTAATGACGGTGGTGTAAAAATGCTTGCTTGATATAAAAATAAATAGTGATAGTGTAATCAAAGAGGCGTAACGTGTGTTATGTTCTTTGGAAACAACAGAAACCTGAAACTACCAAATTCATGAAAAAGACGATAGACAGATTACACAAGCAACTGGATGCTCACCAAGAGCAAGTTGCGGCGATTGTGTCAATGCAAGAGGTTCTTGCGGAATTCTCACGAAGTGGGAAATTACCCTCTGGTACCTCCTTTGAGGTCCATATTCAATGCTATAAGCCTGACCAGCGTTCGATCAGGACGTCGGCGGCTTCGGTGTGCCAGGCTTACGACGAAGCCGTTGCTCTGTGGAAAGAACACAATGCTAAACTCGGTGGTTGTGGCCGAGCAGAGCTTTTTGTCTGCACAGAAGCCTTGCTAGTTGCGGTATCCTGGGTGGACGCTGTACAAATTGCCAACAGTGAAAACACTGGCATGGTATTTTCTTCAATACATTTTGGCGTTGACGACCGTTTGGTTGACGAGGTCTCCAAAACCGTCTGGAGGATAGGCGAGGAGTTGCCAGGCTGGCATGCAAACAAGTTTACCAAACACAAAACGGCAGAAGTTGTCACTGCTTGATGGGTTTACTTCAAAGGAATCGTCGCGACTTCCTCTTTCCATAATGGAAAAAAAATTGTCGCGTATCGTGTGGCCCGGATAATCAATATTATCTGGGCTTTACTATTTATATTGCGGAGCTTCTTCTTTTGCATTAGCTGAATGATTGAACATGCGGGCGAAGGCGTAAAGGACGCTCGAAAGACGATTAAGATAGGCTAGGGTGTCTTTACCTATTTTTATTTTTCCCTCGTCTGTGACTCCGACGACTCGTCTTTCAGCTCTGCGAGCTATGGTGCGAGCAATGTCGGATAGGGTAGCGAGCTCGGTGCCTCCGGAGACGAAAAAAGTTTTAATTGGCGGGAGAGTTTTTTCTATGCTATCAATAATTTCTTCTAGCCATTTCACTTTTTCTTCGGCAATAGTTTTGGGAGCGCCGGCAAGCTCGGCTTGAATTATAAAAAGATCTTGCTGGATGCGGTCAACTGTTTCAGAAACAGTAATTTTATTATCAGGCAAGTTAAAAGCAATTTTTTCAGCTTTTACTTTTATTAGCCCAAGAAAAGAATTTATCTCATCGAGTGAACCCAATGCTTCAGCGATGCTGGAGCTTTTAGATATTCTCTGATCACAACCAAAAGTTTTAGTTGTTCCCGTATCTCCTTTTCTGGTGTATAACATAATTTTAGTGGATTGAAACTATTTTTTGAAACTTGTTGCAGGTGTAGTTTTAGATAGACATTGCACAGGCTGACGAGCCGAGCATAGCAAATTTTCAGCAGAAAATTATGTCGTGTCTAGATAAAACTATACCAAGAAAGAGTTTCAAAAGAAAATAGTTTCAATAATAAATTTTAGACTTCGCAAACTCCTGATACACAGGCAAATTCCTTTGCGCCAGTAGTGTTGTCCGCGGCTTCGTATTGAGAAAGTTTAGAGAAATCAATTTTGCCGATAGATTTGGCACGCTTCTCGTATTCTTCTTTGGTGATTGCTTCGTAGGGGGCAAGTTGATAGACATGTTCGGATCTTGGAAGGAAGGAAAGTCCACCAATCCAATCCCAGTTTTCATAAACGAAGTTTCCGACAGCTAGCCATTCGTTTGGGCCGACATAGATGGTGGCGGAAGGGTTGTGTTCCACAAAATGTTCCTTGAGTCTCTTCCATTCTTTCATCAAATCCAGCGCAGAAACTTCATCTTTAAAGATTGCCCCCTTTGGCGCTTTGACTGGGAACTCCAATACAAAGGTTGTGGCTGTCGCTTCGGATTGGCCAACTTCCGGCAAACAAGGCACTCCTTGATCTCGAGCCATTTGCAAAAGTGTGTCAGTGTGAGAGATGCGCACTCGACGGATGAAGTATGGAGCATACCAAGGGTGCATTCCTGAACCGACGCCCAAAAGCTGTCCAGAGTTACCGTGGGGCTTTACGCAAGTGATGGCTGTAGAAGCATTTATTCCGAAACGTTTCGCGTATTTTTTATTTGTTTCTATGGAATCTGCTTTTAAAGTGTCCAATACTTTGTCGTCTCGGACTATTGGATTGTCATAATAGCCAGTGAGTGAGACGCCCAATAATCTTTCAGCTTCGCAGTTTTCTTTCCATTTCTTTGAAAGATAGCCAAAATTGGTCAAAGTGGATTGGTAAGTTCCCAGGAGTGTTGCCAATTCCATTTTTCTTTTCAAAGTTTCTACCGTATCTTTTGGACGGATAACAATACTGGTCAAGTTACAAAATTGTTTTGATCGCAAATAAATTTCTCCACAAGGATTCAGTCCGATCTGTCTTTCATCTTTGATGGCTGCCCACCTACGAGCTGGTAGCTGTTTTTCGAGTCCTCCGCGATTAAAGATTCCACGTTCGCCGGATTTTGATTTCACCAGAGCCGTCCATTCATCCAAAAATTCTTCAGCTCCTGGCTTTACATTATAAACTGCTGAATTGTTTGCCATACTCCTTTGGCCTTCGGTCAGATAAAATTGACCTTTCTTTGCATCACGCATATCCATGTCTTCGAGTTCAGAGAGGGATATGAGCGCGCTACGTCTGACTCCGCCAGCCACCACAATCATTCCTATTTGGCAAATGATGTCGTGCATGTCCAAGTTCGAAAGGCGTCTGCCTTGTTTAGCTAAAATTTTTCGTCTTGCGAATTCCATTAAATCCATGAGTGGTTGTGGTCCGGATGCTCGTCCGCCAGCGGTTTCTAATCTCGATCCAGCCGGTCTGACAAATGAATAATCAAATTTTACATCTCTGCCATCAAACCACGCTTCAAGACCCATCACAAAAGCGTCTGCCCAGCCTTCTTTGCTGTCATTTACGATATGCGCGGTTGGCTTTTCTGCAGTTTGTTTTTTGATCTGTGGAAATTTTTGAACATTTTCCCATTCAACAGCGAAACCAAGTCCTGCGCCACACATCGAGACATACATGATTTCTCCCAAGTCTTGCGGGCAAGTCGGAGCGATGTAAGAGCAGTTGTATGCCCAAACATTTGAGTTTCTACAAGCCTTACCGGCTGACCAGAGAAGTCGCATCGAAGGGCAAATGTCTTGATTTAAAATGGCTTCTCGAACCTCGCTATATTCCTTGGCTGAGAGCTTGTCTCCCAAATTCTCTTTCATGTAGGCCATGTAACGGTCAATCGTCTCTACCCAAGTTTCACGACGGCCTAATTCTGGAACCCAGCGAGAGTAAAATTGATAGAAAATATATTCTGAGTAAGGGCTGGAAAAATATTTACTGGATTCTTCGACGGCTGTGCGGACCGCTTCGGACACTGGCCCGAAAGCGGCTCTGAGTTCTGAACGTCTGTTGCGATACAGGATATATTTTTTTGCTGTTTCGGTAAAACTTTGTTTCATTAATTCTTTTTCAACCAAGTCTTGGACTATCTCCACCGTCGGCAAGAATTTTGCTCCTTTGTTTTTGCTGACTAGGTCATCTCGAAGCCCGAGGAGGGTTTTAAAAACACGATTGGCTACCGCATGAGATTCCAATTCTCCTCCTTCTCCGGCAACTTCAAAAGCTTTGAAGATGGCTCGAGCGACTCTGTCTAGGTCGAACGGAACAACTTCACCAGTCCTTCTTCGGATCGATTTTATTTTTGCTCGGTCGCTTTTTAAAATTTTTTCACTTGCTGTTGTTTTTGTTTTCATGGTTTATGTTGTTTTAGGATTTAAGACGTTGATAAAGGGTATGGATTTTTTTTCTTTTTTCCGAATTAAGTAATTATAGATAGCGGGGGAGAGGATGAAAGCGAAGGCAATGTTACTTATCAGGTGTAGAGCCGTAAATGGGATTTGTCCGATTAACGACCCCCAAAACGATTGATGGAAGAATATCGGACCGACGGTGAACCCGGTCAGGCTGTCGAATAACAATGTTCCCCATATCGCAAAACGGACATAATCAGCCGTAGTGCCCTTGCTTTTTTTAAAATAACTTGTCGCCCATAGGCCGAGTATCCCAAAGGTTCCAGCGGTAAAAAAAGTCTGCATTCCGAGCGTGCCAGTCAGTGTGTCATAGAGCAAAATACTCAAGACCGCAAAAGAAAATCCTACAAAGGCTCCGTAAGCCTTGCTCATGGGCATCATAGTCGTAAGAATCGGTTCTACATTTGGCGCGCGAAATGGAATAAGCCTTACTAGAAGGCACAAAATGAGAGCCAAAGAAAACTTAAAATAATTTTTTTCGCCTGCGTTCATCAGAGCCATTATACATGAAAATAGTCCCTTGATGTAAAGTGGATAACCGTATTTTTAGCATTAAAACACAGAATTTTTTTTTATAAAACACCTCGAGTGGAATCGGGTTTAAAAATGTAGTAAATCAGGTGTATTGGTGCGTTTATTCTACCAAATCAGAATCTATTTCTAAGATAAAATATGGACTTGGTTTTGCGAAACTATTTTGCGGGAAGAATGCGGGGCGGGCGTTTGGGCTCTCTAAATTAATGTAGATTTTAATTTAGTTTGAAACTCGTAACCATTTGGTTTAAGGTAGGATTTTTGTCTAAGTTAAGACCATTAGAAGAACCAGGAGCATATCCTACTTTTGTAATAAGTTTGTAAGCAATTCCATTTCGTATTGCACAATATTCAGTAGCACTAGCGGGACTATTCATTCCGCTCATCTCTTTACTCATACTAAATGTTAGAAAATTAATACCATTAATATTTGTATTAGTTCTGTCCGCACCACTAGCGGTATCACTACAATTAGGGGGTGACGATAAAACGCCATTATTCCAAGCTTGAGTTACTACTTGTACTATTACTGTACCTTGAGAAGTTGTAAAAAATATACTTCGTCCACCGCTTATGTCCACATCACTTATTTGAGTACCCGTAGGATGCTGAATTGAAAAACCATATTTAGTATTTGTATAAGTTTTCAAATTTGAAGTATTGGCTTGAGCAGTAATAGTGAATTGAACTGCATTACTTTTGCCAGCCATCTGTATAGTAGCTGTTTCAGGTAAAAATAATGTTCCTTTTACTATTTGACCAGAGGCAATTGCCGAAGAATCAACCACATAAACTAATCCACTTTTTAGGCTAGGATAGTCACTTGGTTTGAATGTAATGGTCTTTCCATCAACCGAAGGAAGACCAACCAACAAAGCAGAAGAAGAAAATACTACTGTATTTGTAGTTGAAAATCCTGTTCCCTTAATGGTAACTGTTTGGTTTGAACTGGCAGGATTTGGGCTTATAGATATTATTGATAGTGGTAAGACTGAATTATTTGTTTGTGTATTAATTGGTGGAGTAACATTATTATTCGTATTAGATGTTGTCGGCGGAGTATAATTCTGATCAGCTTGCGGGAAATAATTTGAATTATCACTTACCTCATTTTTCGGAGCTGAACTTTTTCCCACGAAGTACGCACCTCCGCCGACTGCTAAAACTCCAAGTACTACTATTAAAATTAAAACTGGCGCAAAACCTTTATTGTATTTCATAATGATTTAATTCTAACATAATTACTAGCTAGCAAAAAGCTCCTAGCCAAGCGTGGCAACCGTACGGTTACCCATACCGATTTCCCGAAATGTCGTGACCAACATTCTCTAAATTTCTTTCAAAGCCGTTGAGTTCTGTTTTTGTGCCCTCGGTAGGAATCGAACCTACATTTCAACTTCCGCAAAGTTGCGTCCTATCCATTGGACGACGGGGGCATTAAATCTAGACTAGCAGTTTTTTAGAAAAAACAAAAGCAAGATCAAAGATAGTTTAAAAACCCAAAGATTCCATTATTTTTGAAGATGGATGTTCCTTCATTTCTTCTTCGGAAACATTTTTGAAAAGCATGATGGAACGTATATCTTCTGCCTTGTCATCATCTATGGGCATTGAGATAGCCGGCATAAATACTCTCTCTGATCTTATAAAGAGCGTAGGTTTTACTCCTGTTTGCACCCAAAAAGATTTTATATTTTCGTAAAGATAAAGGTGGTTTCTGATTTTCAACCCCTGATTGTTTAATTCATAAGAAATTAGGTCTGGTTTTTTAATTGCGAAGAACCCCAGCAGTAGTCCGCTTATAAAAAGGAGAGTTGCAAAAAAATAATTGCCGTAAATAATCGAAGCGACAGAGCTGGTCACGACTATGACGCCGAGCGCCCAAAACCAATCAGCGCTCCGTTCTTTTTCTTCATATTCCAAGGCAGACCATTCTAGCTTGTCCATGAGTTAATTATAACAACAAACGAGGAGTATAAACAAGTTTATTTGTTTGATATCCGAATGCTGTTGTTATATAGCAGTCTTATTTGCTTGAATAGCGGACGCTTTGGATTTAGTGACTATCTCATCAACGATTCCGTATTTTTTTGCTTCTTCGGCGTCCATAAAAAAATCTCGCTCCACATCTTTTTCTACCTGAGCTAAAGATTTTCCAGTATTTTTTGCTAAAAGTTTGTTTAAATTATCCCTTGTTTTCAAAATATGTTTTGCCGTAATTGCGATGTCTGTGGCTTGACCCTCTACTCCGCCGAGTGGCTGATGAATCATAACTTCAGCATTTGGCAGGATGTAGCGTTTGCCTTTTTTTCCAGACGACAAGATAATCGCTCCACCGCTCGCGGCAAGACCGACACAAAAAGTAGAAACATCTGGACGTACATGGTTGATAGTGTCTACTATTGCCATAGTGGAGGTGACTGATCCGCCGGGAGAATTTACATAGAGAGAAATATCCTTTTTTGCGTCTTCAGACTCTAGAAAAAGAAGTTGAGCGATTATGATATTAGCCGTATGATCGTCAATCGGTCCGCCTAAAAAGATAATACGCTCGCGTAAAAGCCGTGAGTATATATCATAAGCTCTTTCGCCAAATTGAGATTTCTCTATGACTGTTGGTATAAGCATATTTATAATATTATCAATAAAAAGTTAAAATATCAATTTTTTATTGACTCTCTAAAAATTGAAATATTTTTTCGTTGGTTAAAACATTTTCTGCGTGTATTTTGGCACGTTCCGGATCCGCATCCTTATAGTGTTCTAAGATAACCGCAACTTCTTTGGCTACAAGATCTTGATCAGCTACTATTTTTTCAACTTTAGCAATTTCATTTAAAACAAGAGCTAGTTTGGCTTTTTTTTCTCCATCATTTTTGAATTCTTTTCTCAAATCTTCTTTGGTTTTATTCAAGTGTTTCAGATAATCTTCAAACTTGAGCCCCATCTGGGTGATGTCGGATTCCATTCTATATAAAATTTTATCCAATTCAACCTCAATTAAAATCTCTGGCACATCAAAAGTGCTGTCTTCAATTATTTTTTCAATTATTTTCAGCCTTGTTTTTTCTTTTTGTTGATTTCCTTTTTCTAATTTTAGATTTTCTTTCAGTTTTACCTTAAAATCAGCCACATCCTTAAACGGTCCGAGGGCTTGCACAAAATCGTCGTTGAATTCCGGTAATTTCCCGATGCTCTGATCTTCGTCAGAGGTCGGGATCCCGACTCCATCGGACGTCGGGACTTTTTCGTGTTTATGTTCTTCGCCCTCCTTGTGCACATGATGTTCGACTTCTGTGATGTGCTTTTTAGGCGCCCGGGATTTTCTGATGTCCATTATGGTGGCCTCCAAATCTTGCTCAGTTACATCTATATTTTTTTCAGCGTCAGTGAGATTCCCGATAACTTTTTTAGCGATGTCTTTATAAGAGGGGAGTTTAATTTCCGGCAATACAGCGGTTTTTATCTTGAATCCTAGTGGATTTTTTCTGGCCAGTTTTGTAATAGAAATTTCCGGTCGACTTATGGCGTCGATTTTATTTTCTTCGAGGATTTTAGGATAATGTTCGCCAAGCGCCAATTCTGCCATTTCTTCTAGGATGCGAATTTCAGGGATATTAGAGAGCAAAACATTTTCGGGTATTTTTCCATTTCTAAATCCGTCTAATTTCAAGTTTTCACCGAGTCTCTTCAGCGCTTTTGAAAAATAACTTTCAAATACTTCTGTTTCCAGTTCTCCCTCAATTTCTACTTCGCTTTTTGGTAATTTTTTTATATTTATTTTTAGCATACAGCTATACTATCTTTGTCGAGGCCTTTTGTCAAAAAGACCCATCGCTTGCATGCAATGGGTCTTTTTTCTTCCGTTTTTAGTTTTCTTATTGGACGCTATTTATAGCATTAGCTCCCACATCAATGTCTGCTACATCAACCTCTTGTCCCAAGGTGTCCAGTTCAGTTGAATCTGTTGTTGATACAGATTCTGTCTGACCATTGATGGTATTGGTTGCAGGACTTTTATTTGATTGCCACAAATATATTCCGCCTATAATGAGGATTATAATGATAACGATTAATCCAACAAGAGCTCCGTTTGATTTTTTTTCTGGGTCCATGTTTTTTTTAAGTTAATTGATAATTTTAACCTCTAGATTAATAAATTTTTTGTGATAGGTTTTTTGGTCTACTAGTCGTTGTCACTTTCTTCTGTTTCTCCGGCGCTAGCTTTGTCTGCTTCCATTTTTATCTTTGTTGCGTCCTTCAAAGCTTTTATCGAATCTTTTAACGCTTGATGCGCTTCTCTCACCGAGGTTTGGATTTCCTGGGTTAATGTTCTTAGCTTTGTCTTATTTTCCTTGGTAAGTTCATTGGTCGAAACGACTAGCAATGTATTAGCTTCTAGTATTTTTTCTTTCGCGATGTTTAGCTTTGTTTCGGCTATCGTTATGAAGCTTTTTGCTGTCGTGGCATCTACCCCTTTCAACTCAAGGGCTGTTATTCTGGCAACGATTTTATCTTTCAGGCTAGTTATTCTTGCTACCACTCCATCAAATCTTTCTAGCGCTTTCTCTCTGCCTTCTACTCGGACTTCTTTTATCTTTGCTTTTGCCTCATCCTTTTCACTCTTGATACTTTCTCTCAAAGCTTCCATTTTCACTTTGGCTTCTTCTCTCTTTATTTCCAGTTCTTTCTTCAGCGCCTCTCTTTTAATCTCGAATTCTCTTTTTATTTCCTCTCTTTTTATTTTTGCGTCTTTATCTATATCATCATTTTTACCATCATTGTCATTATCAAATGGTTTTAGATCTTTTAGATCAGAGATGCCATCGTCATCATCATCTTGGTCCACAGAGTTAATAATTCCATCGTCGTCGTTATCTTGGTCTTTTGAATCATCACTTCTATCGTCATTTTTATCTTCGTCTTCATTATTGTCATCTAATGATTCAACTTTTGCGCTATCGTCGTCTGAATCTCTTCCGCCATTTTCTGCACGAACAACTTTGGCGTTTAGAAAAACCATTAACGCTAGAACAATAAACAATGCCAAATATTTTTTCATAAATGTTTTTTTCGCCAACTGGCAATCTATTAAATTAATAATTCAACCTCAGTAGATTATACCAGAAAAGCCACGATAAGCAAAGCAACAATGTTCAAGATTTTGATCATTGGGTTTATAGCAGGACCGGCAGTGTCTTTATATGGGTCGCCGACAGTATCTCCAGTAACTGCAGCTTTGTGCGCATCGCTTCCTTTACCGCCATGGTTGCCTTGTTCAATGTGTTTCTTGGCGTTGTCCCATGCGCCTCCGCCAGATGTCATGGAAATTGCCACGAAGAGTCCAGTGACAATAGAGCCTACAAGAAGCCCTCCTAAAACTACCAGACCATTTTCTTTGCCAAAGATTACAATCACTAAAATTGGCGCGACGACTGGTATGAGCGCTGGCAGGATCATTTGTTTTATGGCTGCTCCCGTGATAATCGATACAGCTTTTGCGTAATCCGGTTTAGCTTTGCCTTCCATGATTCCTTTTATTTCTCTAAACTGTCTTCTGATCTCTTCAACCACTTTGCCGGCAGTTTTTCCTACAGCCTCCATACAAAGCGCGCCAAAATAATATGGCAATAGTCCCCCAATAAAAAGACCGACAATAACGTATGGATTGCTCAAATCAAAAGTTATGCTTTTGCCTGCTTTTACTATTTCTTCGGTATAGGAAGCAAAAAGAACAAGGGCGGCCAAGCCTGCAGAACCGATGGCGTAGCCTTTGGTGACAGCTTTCGTGGTATTTCCCACGGCATCCAATGGATCAGTGACGTCTCGAACCTCTTTTGGAAGTTCTGCCATTTCTGCGATACCTCCTGCATTATCCGTGATGGGGCCGTATGCATCTATTGCCACGATAATTCCCGTCATTGAAAGCATGGACATGGCGGCAACCGCGATTCCGTAAAGTCCGCCGTAGTTGTAGCTAACCAATATTCCCAAAACTATTGTGATCAATGGCCATGCGGTGGATTTCATTGAGATGGCTAAACCTTGGATGACATTTGTGCCATGACCAGAAACTGATGCTAGGGCTATGGATCTGACGGGGGAGTATTTTGTAGAGGTAAAGTATTCTGTGATAAGCACGAGGGCTCCGGTGACAAAAAGACCAACCAAAGAACAGATGAATAGAGCTGATATGGAATATTTCCCATTTCCAGACATCAGTAATTCAGTAACAGGGTAGAAAAGAGCAGCAGCGATCAACCCAGAAGCAATCAAACCTTTATATAGCGCGCCCATTATATTTACCCCGTCCTTGGCGGGGTTTTGAGATTTACCCAAACGCACAAACCAGGTGCCGACGATTGACGCGAATATTGCCATTCCGCCAATTACTAGCGGATAAATAATTGCATTTTCGAATTTAACAAAGAGAAGCGAGCCAAGCAACATTGTAGCTACTGAGGTGACAGCGTAAGTTTCAAAAAGATCGGCAGCCATACCAGCGCAGTCTCCGACATTGTCTCCGACATTGTCCGCAATAACCCCAGGATTCCTAGGATCATCCTCCGGAATGCCTGCTTCGAGTTTACCAACAAGGTCAGCTCCGACATCAGCTGCTTTGGTAAATATTCCTCCACCTAATCTCGCAAAAACAGAGATAAGTGAAGCGCCAAAACCAAGCCCTACGAGAGCCGTGACATCTTTTGTAATAGCATAAAATAAGGTTACTCCGAGCAGGGCAAGTCCAACCACTAAAAGTCCAGTGACTGTTCCGCCTTTGAACGCCAGAGAAAGGGCGCTATTGATTCCACTTCTTGCGGCTTCAGTTGTTCTGACATTTGCTCTGACTGACACATTCATACCAATGTAACCCGCAAGAGCAGAAAAAATTGCTCCGACTAAAAATCCGAAAGCCATAGTCCAGCCAAGTTTTGGAATAAAACCAATGACAAAGAAAAGTAATGTGGCAATGACGCCAATAGTTTTATACTGTTTATTCAAATAAGCTTGAGCTCCTTCTTGGATAGCTTTTGCAATCTCTTGCATGCGAGCATTTCCTGGGCTCTTTTTTAAAATCGATTTTGCTAAAAATAGACCATAAACGATAGCAACCACTGCACTCACAATCGCAAACAATAAAAATTGATTCATGTTTTTTCTTGTTTCCTATACTCCATCTCGCTGGTTAGCGAGAAATGGGTAAGTTATTTAATAATAATTTTATTCTTCTTTAACTTTTACACTATCTTCATCTGTCACTGTAACTTCTTTTCCATTGCCTTTAATGTCTATTCTCCATCCAGTTAGTTTAGCCGCTAGGCGCACATTTTGTCCACCCTTACCGATGGCAAGAGAAAGTTGGTCGTCAGCCACTTCTACGGTGGCCTTATGATCTTTCTCGTCTATTTCGATAGAAATAACTTTTGCTGGAGAAATGGAATTGGAAACAAAAATCTTCGGATCTTCTGACCATGGAATGATGTCTATTTTTTCTCCACCCAACTCCTGTGTGATAGTGTTTACTCGCGTGCCTTTTTGTCCGACGCACGAGCCGACGGCGTCAATGTGTTCATCGTTTGAATGCACCGCTATTTTAGAGCGAGCGCCCGGTTCTCTGGCGATGGATTTTATTTCAACAATCCCGTTTTGAATTTCTGGCGCTTCCATGGCAAAAAGTTTTTCTATGAATTTTGGATGCGCGCGAGATAGGCGCAGGTTTATGCCCCTTGGTGTGTCTTCCACGCTGTAGAGGTAAGCGCGCACACGTTGCCCCCTTTCCCAGAATTCTCCTGGTATTTGTTCTTCCATGGGTAATATGCCGGTAGCGCGATTGAAATCAATATAGACATTTCCTCTCTCTACTTTTTGCACTATGCCTCCGATAATTTCTCCTTCTTTTGTGCCATATTCATCAATGATAGATGTGCGTTCAGCTTCGCGTATTTTTTGGATTATTACTTGCTTGGCGGTTTGAGCGGCGATACGTCCGTAATCTTCTTTTGATTCCAGTGGAAAAATAATCTCATCATTTAACTCTACCCCTTTTTTTATTTTTTTTGCATCTTCCAAGAGCATGTGGTGTTCTGCATTAAAATGAGCTCGCTCATCTCCTGCGTCTTTGAGAGAATATTCCCTAAACGCTTCTGCTGAAGCGTCGGGCGATCCGGCTTTGCCGGATTTAGCCTCCTCTCTCTTGTCTCCATCTATGATGGCGATGCTTTCGTCTACCACAATCTTTACTTGAAAAAAGTCTGTCTTTCCAGTTTCCAGGTCAAACTTGGCGCGGATGATTTGTCCTTTTTTGCCATAATCTTTCTTGTACGCAGCAGCCATAGCTTGCTCGATAGCGTCCAATATTTTTTCTTTTGGAATTTTTCTCTCTTCTTCCAATTGTTCCAATGCCGACTTGAATGTTTTTAGATCTAACATATAGTTATTTTATTTAATTTTATTAAAAAAAGCCCTGTTTTGACAGGACTCATACGCATCAAGAATACCACAATCTTTTTTTTAACGCAAATGCTTTAGTTATCCACATTGTAAATTTTAATTATTTACCGACTAATAATTTCAGTGTTATAATACAGAATACTATATGAGTTTCAATAATATAAACCACAGAAAACTATTTCTAATTATCACTTTTTCCCTTCTTTCTTTCTTAGCGATAAATTCGCAAGTTCGATCTGCTCCGTCACCAACACCCATCTCTGGCTGGGCTTGGTCTTCGAATATTGGTTGGATCAGCTTTAGTTCCAGCAATGATCATGATGCGAATACTGCTGGAACTCAACAATCAGCATTTAGTTATGGTGTTAATAAAAATTCGAGCGGTGATCTTACAGGATATGCCTGGTCGTCAAACATCGGTTGGATACAATTCGGTGGGCTTGCCGGCTGGCCAACGGGAGGTGGCACCACAGGGTCAAATGCAAAAATTGTCGGTAATTCTCTTGTCGGCTGGGCCAAGGCGCTTTCTGCCGACGGTAATGGTTGGGATGGTTGGATTTCTTTGGATGGAACAAATTATGATATCACTTTGACCACTGCCGCTGGCGCTTTTTGTCCATCGGTAGATTGTACGGGATATGATTTTGCGTGGGGTTCGGATGTTGTGGGTTGGGTTGGTTTTGATGGTGTTATTGATTCCAATGCGCCTGCGCCCAGTGTCAGTCTTTCGGCAAGTGATACTAACATAACTTCAGGTCAACCTTCCACTCTTACGTGGGTTGCAATTAATTCCACATCATGTGACGCTACTTTTACATCAAGCAATTCAGTATCAGGCTCTCAGTCAGTCAGTCCTACAACAGAGACTACATACAGTATTTCCTGTATTGGAATAAATGGTAGTACTGTAACAGACAGTGTTACCATATATATCGATGTTGTGCCCAGTGGTTGGGTTGTGGTTTGGGGAGCTTGTGTTGACGGAACCAAAACAGGAACTGCCACTTGCCCTGAAGGAGTTACTTGTACCCCTTCCACTCCTCCTGATCCTATAACTCTACCGTGTGTTAAAAAACCTATTTTTATTGAACATTAGTAGATTAAAAAAAATTTCTAAAAATATATGAAAAAAATTATTTTGGTTGCGTTTGTTTTGTGGTTGGGTATTTCAGCGACAAGCGCTGAGGCAGGAACAAGTTCGGTGGTTGCTACTGTAAATATCTATAATGCAAGAATTGAATCTCAGAACGAAAATACTTTTAATATTTCTTTCGATCTTTCAAACCGTGAAGGTGTTCAGTCTGGAATCAAATATTCAACCGTTCTCACAAAACTTCCGAGTAACGAGATTGTTGATGAGCAGGTATATGACGAGACACTCTCATTAAGTGAAAACGAAACTGTTTCTAAAAATATTACATATACTCCCTCTACATCTTTATCTTCGGGTGTTTATACGCTTTGGATTCAAAGTAAAAACGATCGAGGTTTCTCATTTGCAATGGCCGATCTTGGGAATGTCACATTGACTTCGTCAAAATCACCGAAAGTTGAAATTCTGTCGGATACTTGTTACTTGACCATAGACAACAAAAAACCTGTTGAAAAATATTCCCTTATTCAAGGGTTGAGTATTAATTATGCGGATGTTCTCGTTGCCACATGCAAGGTTTCCAGCACCTTTCCTGCAACGACTCATTATGTCCCAACATTTGAAACTTATTTCAGATCAACCTTTGGCGATAAAGCAAACCAGACGAGTGATCCGACTAACCTTCTTGCAATACCAAAAGGAGTCTCTTCAATCTCCGTAGTTATTCCAAAAGCAACACAACCTCAATCCTATGAGACTAAATTTTATTTAACCGATTCTAACGGTTTGAATAAATCTAACGCGGTCAACATCAATTACGTTCTCAAAGGAATTAGTGGAACTATACAGAATGCTGTTTTTGACAAGGATGCATACATAAAGGGGGATACCGCGCGTTTGCAAATTTTTGCTACTTTTCCCGAAGGGAATCAAAAACTAGATGTTGTGATAACAGATCAGAAAGGCGATGAGTGCGGTTCATTTACGAAACAAGATCTAAAAAACGATGAACCAGTTGTTGATGTTTCTGTTGAAATAGAAAAGGATTGTGAAAATCCAATTGCGCAAGTAACTCTTTCCGGCATATTGGATGGAAACTCAGGTTTTCAAACTCTTGATTCAAGAGAATTTCAGACGTCATTGGATTCTGAGTCCGCGACTGTGGCCAAACCTGGAGTGATTATTTTAATTGTTGCTGGAATTCTGTTGATACTCGCGGTTTTATTTTTCTCGTATAGAAATAAAAGAATAATCAAGATCTCTGTTTTGTTTTTATTTTTTATTGGGATATCGATTTTTGGAGATGTTAGGGAAGCCAAAGCTGACACAGTGACATATACTCCTGATCCGGATGTGGGTACTTTCATATTTACACTCAGCACAAATAAATCCATATATGATGTAGGAGAAAGGGTCAGAGTTACTGGATCGGTGACTTTTTTGTTGGCGCCGAGTCGATCTTCATTTGAAGGTATAGCTGTCTCTCCATATATAACGGCGACAATTGACAATGTGCCACCTGCCAGAAAATTTTGGCAAGATCCCTACGATATACATTTCATAAGAACGTTTGGTTCAGCATCTTTGACATTTAATAGAGCTTTATCAATTGGGAATCATCATGCTGTCTCTAATAATTTTGGCAGTGTTTTTTTTGACTCTTCACTATCGTATGGAACTATCTCTGTGCCTTTTGAAGTGAGCGCGCTTGTTCCTCCCGTTGTCACTATTCAAGCAACTCCAGCCACTGTGGAACTTCCCGCAAATGATTCTACATTACTAGAATGGTCTGCGACGAATGATCCGACAGAATGTACTGCGTCTGGTGATTGGAGTGGAGATAAAGATGTTTCAGGTTCACAGACTATTTCTGGTCTTACGGTTGGAGAATATACATATACTTTGGTTTGTTCAAATGCAAGCGGGTCAAGTGCTCCGAGTAGCGCGAATGTGACGGTAATAAATCCTTTACTAGACGATATGTCTGGTGTCTTGCTTGCTAATCCAGTTCACTGCGATGTTCTCGAAGGGCAAAGAAGTTGCTACACAGATCTTGCTTGGAATGTAACTAATCCTGAAATTGTGGGTGGATCTACCGTGACTAGTAATACTGATAACGATGGAAATGTTTCACATAATTTTAGTATTATTCCGCCTGTAAGCTCGGGCACCACAGACTCTGGGACAAAATCAAATGTCGCTGTTTCGCACACGGGCAGAACATTTTTCCTATACAATAACGGTCACGAATTTCCCCCAATTACGGTAACTGCAAGTTGTGCTCCGGGGGCTGATTGGAATGCTGGTACTAAAACCTGCAAGGTTGGTGGCAATGGCAATGGTAACGGTAACTGTACCGACGGTATAAGAAATGGGGACGAGACAGGTGTTGATATTGGTGGCCGTTGTGGTGGTGGTATTGGTAACGGTAACTGTACCGACGGTATAAGAAATGGGGACGAGACAGGTGTTGATATTGGTGGCCGTTGTGGTGGTGGTATTGATGCCAGGGGTGTCTGTTCTGATGATCATTCTCTTCCTTGTTCTTCTGGTAGGCCTAGTGAAATTTTAAGTAGTCCGAGTCTTTGGACGTGGACTTGTTCAGGGACAGACACATCTGAATTGTGCACAGAACCTAAAAGTCCTATCTTTATAGAAGATTAATAAATCAGAAAGCAACAAAAAATCCTCGTTGATATTTATATTTCGAGGATTTTTTGTTATACTGTGTACGTATGCAAATCAATGAAGAGCAGTTTAAGAAAGTTATTTTAGAGGGAGGACTTGTTTCTAAAACAGATTTTAATTCTGCATTAAAGATAGCCGAAGCTAAAAAACAAAAGATTGGGAATGTTCTCCTTTCAGAAGGAAAAATAACTGAAACTGATCTAAAACGAACAGAGGCTTTTGTCTTGGGAATACCTTTTGTCAGCTTAGTTGATCAAAAGATAGATTTCTCCGTTCTCTCGTTGATTCCTGAACCGATCGCGCGTAACGACAATATTGTTGCGTATAAAAAAAGTGAGAATGGGCTGGAAGTCGCGATGCTTGACGTGGACGATCTGCCGGTAATTGATTTTATTAAAAAGCGTTCTGGGCTCAAGATTATGCCTCGCTTGACCGACACAATTTCCATCAAAGCTGTGCTTGTGCAGTATAGGAAAAGTTTAAAAGCGGAATTTCAGAATATCATACAAAAAGAATCTACGACGCTCGGGGATGTGCAAGATGGGGAAGGCGAGAAATCCAGCGAAAAATCTGAATCAGAACTGAAAGAACTTGCTGAGGATTTACCAGTTGTGAAAATTGTTGATTCTTTGATTTTTCACGCAATTCTGCAAAATGCGTCCGATATCCATATTGAACCGGGTGAACGCGAACTTACGGTGCGTTATAGGATAGATGGCATATTGCATGATGCCATGGTCTTGGACAAGGCTGCCGGCGCTGGCATCACTGCCCGCGTCAAAGTGTTGGCAAATTTAAAGCTGGATGAAAAAAGACTGCCTCAAGACGGAAGGTTTAAAAAAGAACAAGATGGAGAAAAAATTTCTTTTCGAGTTTCCACCTTGCCTACTTTTTTTGGAGAAAAAACTGTTATGAGAATTTTGAAAGAAAATGCGCACGGATTTTCTTTGGAGACACTCGGTTTTCATGGAGAGGGGTTGGAGAGGATACACAATTCATTGTCTCAAAAAACAGGCATGGTTCTCGCTACTGGACCCACAGGTTCAGGAAAAACAACAACACTTTATACAATGCTTGATATTTTAAATAAGCCCGAAGTAAATATTTCTACAGTCGAAGATCCTATAGAATATCAAATGCCAAGAGTCAACCAAACGCAGGTAAAGCCTGAAATAGGTTTGACTTTTGCCAATGGACTTCGTTCACTCCTCCGCCAAGATCCGGATATAATAATGGTGGGCGAGATCAGAGATGGAGAAACGGCAGGGCTTGCAGTCAATGCTTCGCTTACTGGTCACTTGGTCCTCTCGACCATTCATACCAATAGCGCATCAGGCGCGATACCCAGGTTGATAGACATGGGTGTCGAACCCTTTTTGATTACGGCGACAGTTAAAACAATCATCGCGCAAAGATTGGTGCGCAGACTTACACCGAACAAAGAAAAATATTTTTTATCATCTGTCGAAATAAAAAATTTGGCTAAAGTTGTTGACCTAGACCGAGTGCTGGGTTTTCTAAAAACCGAAAATATTATAGGCGCAAAAGATACTTGGGATAAAATTCCTTTTTATAAAGCGGTCAAGAGTAGTGAATTTGAAGATGGTTATGCAAATCGCATGGGTATGCATGAAGTGTTAAAAGTTACGCCCACCATAAAAGAGATGATCCTTGCCGGGAAATCTCAAGATGACATAGAAATACAGGCGAAGAAAGAAGGAATGATGACAATGATTGAAGATGGAGTGTTTCAAGCAGTCTTGGGTGTGACTACCTTGGAGGAAGTGTTTCGTGTTGTTTCGGAATAGAAGATATATTTATGCTTTTCTCATACAAGGCAAAATCAAAAGAAGGCGAGGTGACAGAGGGCGTGTTGGAAGCCTCAGACCGTCTAGCGCTCGCTCATGACTTGCGTGGTCGGGGGTTTATTCCCATATCAATAACGAAGAAAGGTGGAAGTTTTACTGACAAGCTGCCTTTTATTACTGGCATATTTTCTAAGGTTTCAAATTCTGAGCAAATTGTTTTAGCAAAAAATTTAAGCGGAATGCTGAAGGCAGGATTGTCGCTTTTCAGGGCGTTGTCGGTTTTAAAGAAGCAGACAAAAAATCCCAAACTTAGCAAGATTTTAATATCCATTTCTGACGACATAAACTCCGGCGGGACGTTATCTTCTGGGCTTTCAAAATTTCCAAATATTTTTTCAAAACTCTTTATATCGATGACACGCGCCGGAGAAGAGTCTGGCAACTTAGTCAGCGCTCTCTCTGATGTCGGATTGAATCTAGAGAAATCCAACTCTCTGACCAAAAGGATACACGGAGCGCTGATTTATCCGGGAATAATTTTATGTGCGATGGTTGTGATCGGTGTCTTAATGTTTGCCTTTGTAGTGCCGACGCTTGCTGGCACATTCAAAGAGCTTGGCGTTGCTTTACCTCTCTCAACTCGTAGCCTTATTTTTTTTGGTAATTTTTTCTCGAATCATTTGATCCTGACTTTTGCGATTATAATCGGCGTAGCTCTCGGTTTGAGTTTTCTTTTTCGCGCAAAATTTGTGGCAAAATATATTGATTATATTGTTGTGAGGATTCCAATCATTGGAAATTTAGCAAAAGAATTAAACACCGCTCGCACTGCTCGCACTATGTCTTCACTCTTGTTGGCAGGAGTTTCCATAACCCGCGCGGTGGAAATTACTGAAGACGTCGTGCAGAATTTTTATTACAAAAAAGTTTTAGAAGAAACAAAAATCGCGATAGAAAAAGGAATTCCGTTTTCTAAAATTTTTGAAGCAAATAGTAATCTTTATCCCATAATGATGTCGGAAATGATCCAAGTTGGAGAAGAAACTGGGAAACTGTCGGATATGTTGCTTGAAATTGCTTTGTTTTATGAAAAGGAAATTGAAAATAAAACTAAAAATCTATCTACAATCATAGAGCCGTTTTTGATGATCGTTATTGGAGCGGGAGTCGGATTTTTTGCCATTTCCATGATATCGCCACTTTATTCGATTTTGGGCAGTATAAATTAATCAGCCAGATAGAGCCTAAAGCCCTATCTCATTTTACTTCTTGCCAAGAAAGGATGACGTATTGCTCAGAAGTTAGCGGAAAGTTTGGTGGGGGGGCATAAAGCAAGTTTGCATCGTAAGTTATATCTCGTATGGTGTAACCCGTGCCATTTGTATATGCGAATCCATATCGAGCATATGATGCTATCATGCCGTAGAGAGAAATGACATCGCGGTTTCTGTAAACACAACTTCCTCCACCAAAGTAAGGTCTTCCCACCCTGTCGTTTTGAGCAATCAAGGCAGCATCTATTTCTAAATCAGTGTCACTAATCATTCCGACTGTGACGGCGCCTTGTCCAATGAGTCCGATGGTATCTGTGCCGTCAAAATAGGTGTATCTAATGTCATTATTTATAATTATATTTTTATTAACAATCGGATTTATCAAATCAGCTGCCACAATAGTCAAACGAGCTCCATCTATTTGTCCATCCACAACGATGTTGTCTTCCAGAAAAATTGTTCCATTAACGGGAAAATTATAATTACCCTGCAGGGTTTGCGCGCCAATAGTCCAACTTAAAGTGTTCGGAGCTTGCGTAGAGCAATTTCCCAAGCCTGCCCAGTTATTTATTTTATATAGATCAAAAGTATCATTGGTTTTTAAAACTATATGATAGCCCACAAACCCAGCTCCAGCCACATCTCGGTAAAACCCATTTGCTATTGCGCTTGCTTTTAGGACAGCAAGATCAGCTGTGAAGCCGGAGAAGTTTATGGTTGGTTGGCTTATTAGGCGTCCGACTTCAAAAACGTCTAGCCGAGAAGGCAACACAGTAGGTGGCGATGGATCATCGGCCCCAAGACAAGTATGAACACCCCAAGAGTCGTCGGTGCAAGCATCACTGTCTGTGTCTGTATAAGTTGTCGTTCCACTGGTTACGATATTATGCGCCAGACCGTCAAAACGAATTCCACCATTGATATGTACTGGTCCGAAAATTTCTGTGCCTGCGCCAAAACGCATGGCATTATTTCCCGCCACTGAGTATTTTGCGATTGAAGGTTTAGCCACGAAGGTTTCTATTTTCCGCAAAAACGATGAATCAGATGATGAGGAGCCGGTGGATTTTATTTTTACTTTAGTTGAGCCTGAGAATGGGGGAGTTATGTCAAGAGAAAATTGTCCGATGGTGTCGCCATTTTTATCTTGAAGCGGATGAACATACGGTCCCGCGATTCCTGTGCCGTCTTGATAATCAGTGGGTGCGTGTGCCAAGTGCCAGCGATAATAATCTATCCCAGCTTCAGCTGATTGAAAGGCCTGTTCTCGATTGAAAGCTACTCGGCCGGCTTTGATAGATGCAGCTGCCCAAGCTGAAAGAGCGCTAATAATCATTACGACCACCACAGCAAATACCATTGTTTGCACGATAATCATGCCACCTTGTCTATTTAATTTGCCTATTTTATTCTGTCCCATTTTTTTCTTTATCATAAATTATCCTTCAAATTTCTTAAAGAAACTTGAGTGCTTAATGTCATTGGAGTGGGTGGACGATTCGGATCTTGATCCATCGTAATAATAATTTTTATTAGACGAATCGCAGGTATATCTACAGGAAAGGTTAGTGGTGCTGTGGTTCCATCGTAGTTTTTATCATAATAGTCAAAAATTGAAGCGCTGGTTATATTATTTGCAAGGGTTGAAATATTTTCATTAAGAGCGTTATAGGTTAAAGGGCTACCTGTGGGCTTGATCACCCCTTTTTGTAATGTTGTGCCTGTCAAAAAATACCTAACTTTTTCTTTTAATCCATCATTGTCTATATCAGAGTAGAAGGTGAAAGACGAGGCTGTGGCTGCGCTTATAATATATGCTCCAGTGTCGGCAGTGGAAGCCGTGCGTATTTCAGAGACCATTGTTTTTAATAATTGTCTTCCAACGTCGGAGTTATTAAATCCGGATGAAATAAAAGTGTTGTAGATCCAGACATTTCTTGAAAAAAGAGTGAGTACCCCGATTATTACAGCAAAAATTGCTACGCTAACAAGAATTTCAATTAAGGTAAACCCACGCATTGATTTTTTATTTTTAGTGTTGTTTGTCATTTTATGGCATAAGAATTATATTTTGATTTTGCCAGGGAATAGATACATCAATAGAAGTCACAGAATCTTGATATCCTGCTTTGGAAACCGTGAGTGTGTATGTATCACTAGGAAGACCATTCCAAAATACCTGACCTGGGGTCGGGCATAATGCGACGGAATTTGTAGTTTTAGTTTCATCAAATCCACCACTTTCTAAACGAACGCTCGCTCCATCTATCGCGACATCGGAAGAATCTTTAACAGAGACTAGGAGAGCTCTATTTACATGTGGCACGGCAACCAATTGCAATGTTCTGCTCTCGTTTGGATTTATTGCAAAAGATGGGAGAGGAGTTGTGCCGGCCAAGTCATAGGAGGCGGAGGTAAGTAAAGCAGAATAAGTATCCCATCCCACATTTGCGATTTGATGACTACCCACCGAATTGGTAGTAAAATTTTGTGTCGGGTATTTTAAAATTCCAGGGCCGATCTCCTTGGTGCCTGTAAGAGAAAAGCCAATATTGGGGAGTGTTGCGCAAGAGGAATTCACTGTCCCGACTGTTAACAAACTCAACCTATCTATTGAAAGACTAGTTTGGGTGACTTGTTGTTGGGCAACATTGGCGTCAGGATTAGCCGGAGTTGGTCCAGCTAATCCTCCCGGCGGATAGGTCTGATCTTCCGTGTAACCAGCTTTTGTGGCTGAGATATTATAAGCATTTGCTCCAGTTGGCGCGTCTATTATTTTTACCCATCCAGTGTTGTCAGTCGTTTCATCAATAATGGTATCTGGGTTTGTTTGTGTGTTTACTATGTGAACCGATGCGTTTGGAATAGAGATACCGTTTGCATCAAAAACTCGGATAAAAAGCGCGCCATTAACAGAAGCAGTTTCGAGCGCGTGCGGGGCGACGAGAGTGGTGAATTTAAGCGGAGAGAATATTTTGCAATTTGAACATACTATATTTAAATCTGCCAATTTATAATCTGCTGGCGATATGTCGTTCGGGGTTTCTCCAATCATACCGTCAAAAGGATCGTCCGCACTTCTGATTGTTGTCTCTAAGGTAAAAGAATATCCATCTCGCAGTATTATTTCTGTTCTTTGGATTTTTCCTACCGGAAGTCCCGCAACTATACCTACATCGTCATAAGGCAGATTGCGTATAATTTCAAATCTTTCATTGGCTAGAGCGGTGGCTGCCAATTTTGCTCGCGAAGCTGTCACAGCTTCCATTAATACTCCAAAAGCCTTGTATGCAGACAAGGCTAGGACAAGAAAAATCGCGCTACCGACTAGTGTTTCAATTAAGGTGAATCCTTTAGAATGAGTATGTAAATTCATTATATATATTTTAACGCATTATGGTATAATTTGCTATATGTTAAAGAAAGTAATCATAGGCAACTGGAAAATGAATCCGCTTTCTTTGAAAGAAGCGGAGAAATTGTTTACTGACGTAGCAGAGGGAATGTCTCAAATTAAAAAGACAGAAATAGTTGTTTGTCCGCCGTTTTTGTATTTAGAGAAATTAAAAAAAATTTCCAAAAAGATAACTTTGGGCGCTCAAGATGCTTCTTTTGGAGACACAGGTCCATTTACTGGGGAGGTTTCAGGTGAAATGCTTTATGACATAGGTGTGAGATATACGATATTGGGACATTCAGAAAGGCGCGCTATGGGAGAAGATAACAGCAATATAAATAAAAAGATAAAAGCGTCGCTTTCGGCAGGACTCCGTCCGATATTATGTGTGGGAGAAGAAGCTAGGGATGCTAGTCACAGTTATTTCAATTTGGTCAAAACACAACTGGAAGAATGTCTTGTTGGAATTTCCAAAAACTCAATTTCAAAAATGATTATCGCTTACGAACCAGTTTGGGCGATTTCTAGCACCGTCAACCGCCATGATGCCACCTCCAGTGATTGTCGAGAAATGTACATTTTCATTCGCAAGATTCTCTTTGATAGATTTGGTCCTGATGCGGAAAGCATGAGAGTTATTTATGGTGGTTCGGTGAATGAAAAAGATGCCGAAGATTTTCTAAAAAATGGTGGCGTAGATGGATTGTTGTCTGGTCGCGCCAGCTTGAACGCCAAAAAATTTACAGATATTATAAAAATATGCGAAGCATTGAAGAATTAAAAGATATAAAAGGGAAAGTGGTATTTTTACGAGCTGATCTCAATCTGCCTGTTGTAAACGGAAAGGCTCAAGACGATTTTCGTATAAAAAAAGTTCTGCCCACTATTCTTTTTTTACAAAAGAAAGGAGCTAAAATTATTTTAGCTAGTCATCTGAGTAAGGGTGAGGGGGGTATGGCACCAGTAAGAGAGGCACTCCGTAAATTTATCAAAGTTAAATTCGTGCCAGAAATTTTAGGAGACAAAATAAAGACTGCAATATCGGAAATGAAGGAAGGAGAAGTAATCCTATTGGAGAATTTAAGAAATGATCCAAGGGAAAAAGAAAACAACGAAATTTTTGCAACAGAACTTTCCAAACTCGCAGAAATTTATGTCAATGAATCTTTCCCAGTCGATCATAGGGAAGATGCATCAATTGTTCTATTACCCAAACTCCTGCCGGCGTATGCAGGACTACAGCTCCAAGAAGAAATAAAAAATCTGTCCGGCGCATTTCAGAATCCGGAACGCCCTTTTCTGTTTATCCTAGGCGGCGCGAAGTTTTCTACTAAATTGCCTTTGATTGAAAAGTATTTGGAGCTCGCTGATAATGTATTTATCGGTGGAGCGCTTTCCAACGATGTTCTAAAGGCTCGAGGGTATGAAGTGGGGCAATCTTTGGTGGATGATTCGGGTTACGATTTAACTAAACTTCTAGAAAACAAAAAGTTGATAGTGCCGGAAGATATAGTAATTCAAGTGGGTGATAGATTGGTGAATAAAAAAGTAAGCGAAGTAAAAAGTGACGAAATCATTTTAGATATTGGCGATGAAACGATAAAAAAATTAGAGCCCTATATTAAAAACGCCAAATTAATTCTCTGGAATGGCCCACTCGGTAAGTATGAAGTTGGCGGAGAAAAAGGAACCAAAAAAATATTAAAGCTAGTATCGGATTCAGGAGCCAAAAGCATTATCGGTGGGGGAGACACGGTAGCGCTCATATCTGCCATGCAAATAGAAAAAGATTTTTCTTTCATTTCTACCGGTGGCGGAGCCACGCTCGAATTTCTCGTGAGTGGCACTTTGCCCGGCATCAAAGCGCTTGGATAATTTTTTTTGCGTTCTCACTTAGATTTTTTTCATCACCCGAAACTTCTGGCCATACCCAAATGTGCGCGTGAGATATTTCCTCACCATAAACTTGAGAACGTATAATATCTGCATTAAATGCTTTTTTTTGAGCCAATGCTATTTTTTTAGCGATTTCAAAATATTCTCCAATATTTGGCACATCCCAAACCCATCGGTAATGCCTTTTTGGTATTATCTGGGTATGGCCCGGACTCATCGGCTTTATATCTAAAAAAGCCAGGAAATTTTCATCCTCGTAGACTATGTTAGCAGGTATTTCTTTTTTTACTATTTTACAAAAAATGCAATTTTCCATGGAAAGTTTTTTAAATATAATTTTTTCCGGTACGGATTTTTTGAAGCTTAAAAAATCCTGAAATTCTCGGCTCGCCAGCCTCGAAACCCCTTCAAAAATCATATTTCAAAAAACTTTATCTATTATATGCTAAAACAATTTCTAATGGAAATTGTTCGCACGAACATTCGCAGGGCGAATGTTTTAGTGCTAAAATTCCATTTATGCAAAAGTATGGTGAATTACTGCGGACACTTTTAGAAAAAAGGGGAATTATTGATGAGGCGCAAGCCGATATTTTTTTAAATCCAGATTACAAGCGAGATCTACACGATCCTTTTCTGATGCGGGATATGGAAAAAGCTTGTGTTCGTTTATTTGAAGCCATAGAAAACAAACAAAAAATAGTTATTTACGCAGATTATGATTGTGATGGTATTCCAGGTGCGGTGATTTTAAATGACCTTTTTATTCTTTTAGGATATAAAAATTACGAGGTTTATATACCACAAAGAAATTCTGAGGGATATGGTCTTAACCTAGAAGCAATAAAAAAAATTGCTAAATCTGGAACCAAACTTTTAATAACCATTGATCTTGGCATCACAGCGGTGGCGGAAGTAGCGCAACTCACGGTCGATGGCATTGATGTAATAATTACTGATCACCACCTGCCTCGCGTTGACGCGAGTCAAGGCGGGTTTACCTCTTTAATTTTACCTCGCGCTTATGCAATTTTAAATCCAAAAGTGGATGACCCACGCCAAGGCGGGGCAAGTTATCCAGAGAAAATGTTGTGCGGAGCGGGGGTTGTCTTCAAATTTGCTCAAGGTTTTCTAAAAAAATATGGCGAGTATTTCAAAGTTCGAGAGGGCGCTGAAAAATGGATGCTTGACATGGCAGGTCTCGCCACACTTTCAGACATGGTTCCACTAACGGGAGAAAATAGAGCTATTGCGTGTTTCGGAATGAAAGTATTGAGAAAAACTCCACGTCCGGGTTTACAGAAACTTCTTGCGAAAATGAATATAGACCAACGACATCTTTCAGAAGACGATGTGGGTTTTATGGTGACACCACGGTTGAATGCCGCATCTCGAATGGACAATCCGATGCGGGCGTTTGAACTTCTTGCCACAGAAGACGAGAAAGAGGGGGGCATGCTAGCTGATCATTTGTCAAAAATAAATGATGAACGAAAGACTATTGTCACAGGAATCATGCGTGATGTAAATAAAAAGCTTGAAGCGTATGAACACAAAGAAGTGATAGTCATAGGCAATCCTAAATGGCGCATAGGTGTTTTGGGTCTTGTCGCGGGTAAAATTTCTGATCAGTATCAAAAACCAGTTTTTGTCTGGGGAAAAGATGAAAATGATTGCATCAAAGGTTCTTGTCGTAGCGATGGTTCAGTGTCAGTAGTAGAACTCATGACTGCAACTCGTGAATCTTTCATAGATTTTGGTGGGCATGAGCTTGCTGGGGGATTTACGATTCACAATGAGAAGATTCATTTTCTTGAAGAGATATTGTCGGCGACCTTTAATAAAGTAAAAAAAATTAAAAAAGAAAATGAAGTAGCTTATGATACTACATCTAGTTTGGGTGTAGTTAATATGAAAAATTGGCGTGAAATAGAAAAACTTGCGCCCTTTGGATTTGGCAACCCCAAACCAGTTTTTCTCTTTGAATGTGTCAAAATAGACAAAATAAAAAAATTTGGTAAAAATGGTTCCGGTGAGCATCTGGAAATTATTTTTTCCGACCGGACAGGTAAAGCCAAGGCAATTTCTTTTTTCTCTGGTGTCGATTCTTTTCAAAAGGCTTTAGTCGAAGGGCTCTCTGTAAACTTACTTGCTACTTTCGACTTGTCTAGATTTAGAGGTAAAGAAGAGTTAAGATTAAGAATTGAGGATATAATTTAAGAATATATATGAAACAAAATAAAATAGTTATTTATACAGATGGGGCGGCAAAGGGGAATCCAGGAAGGGCAGGTTGGGGCGCGGTTTTTATAATTTACGGAGGTCAGAATACTCACGAGCGAGCCCTTGGTAGGAGTGGCGACGACGGACAGAGAAAATTTTCAGCAGAAAATTTTCGTGGTGAGTCCGTGGGTATTCTGACCGAAGTAATTGAAATTGGCGGAGGAGTAGAACATGCGACAAATAATCAGATGGAATTAACTGCTCCGATAGAGGCGCTGAAATATTTTAAGCAAATAATAAATACACAGGCAACGCCTGTGTATGATATCGAAATTATTTCTGATTCTAAGTATGTGATCTTGGGAATTACGGAGTGGATTTTTAATTGGCAGAAAAATAATTGGCGCAATGCTGCCAAAAAGCCAGTTGTAAATCGTGAACTCTGGGAGGAACTTTATGAACTTACCCAAGAATTGAAACCCAAATGGACATATGTCAAAGGACACAATGAGGATAAATACAACGACCGTGCGGATCTTATAGCTACAAGTTTTGCGGAAGGCGAGCCGGTGGAGCTTAATCCCGGTAGTAGAGCAAAGCTCACTACGGGACAAGGAAAATAAAATACTTTTTATTATTCTATGCGAGATAGAATTTTTTATGCAATATGTTTTGGTTTTATTTTTGGAGTATTTTTACGCTCTTTTTTCTTCATAAATTTTTATTTCGTACTGTTTCTTGCTTTCTTGGCAAGTGTCTTAATTATCTACTTTAGTTTAGTAAAGTTTGAATGGGGAATAATCGCCGGAATTTTTCTGTTAGTGTTTTCACTTGGAATTTTTAGATTTCAGGTGGTTGATGTTTTAGCACCTAATATTTTTGAGTCTCAAGTTGATAAAAAAATTTCTTTATCGGGAATTGTTGTAGATGAGCCGGATATTAGGGAAAATAATCAAAAATTAACTATTGAAACGAAATCGGACGCTCTGAAAACGAAAATTTTAGTTACTGTGAATTTTGGTCAGGATTTTAAATATGGAGATGAGATAAAATTTTCTGGAAAATTAGAGAAACCGGAGAATTTTACGACTGATCAGGGTAAAAACTTTGACTACATAAATTATTTGCGAAAAGATGGCATTCATTACGTAATGAATTACGTAACTGCTGAAATTATTTTACGAGGGAATGGTAATTTTATCAAAAATACCCTGTTTTCTATTAAAGAAAAGTTTTTAGAAAAAATGAATTTGGCGATACATGGTTCCGAATCGCTCTTGATGGGTGGGCTTATTTTAGGGGAGAAGGCTTCTTTTAGCCAAGAATTAAGAAAGAATTTTATTGATACAGGCACGATACACATAGTGGCTCTCTCTGGCTACAACATTACTATAATTGCCGAATGGATTATGAAGTTATTTGCTTTTTTACCTAAAAATCTTGGCATAGGGGTGGGTATTTTCGCAATTTTACTTTTTATATTAATGACTGGCGGAAGTTCTACAGCAATACGAGCAGGGATAATGGCTACACTTGCGCTTATTGCCCGCGCGACAGGTAGGAATTACGATGTCGCGCGGGCGCTCCTTCTCGCTGGTGTGGGAATGATTTTATTAAATCCATTTGTATTGGCGTATGATGTTTCTTTTCAGCTTTCTTTTATCGCCACAGTTGCTGTTATTTTCTTGGCGCCGAAGATTGAGAAATATTTTTTATGGGTGCCGGATATTTTTAAATTGCGGGACATTGTATCCGTTACTTGCGCCGCGTATATCTTCGTTTTACCATTCATCCTCTACAAAATGGGAAATTTATCTCTGGTTGCCTTACCGGCGAATGTTTTAATTTTACCTTTTATTTCTTTTACCATGGCGCTCGGTTTTCTGACTGGCTTTGTTGGACTTATTTCACACATGCTGGCAGTGCCGTTTGGGTTTATTTCATATTTATTCTTGCATTATGAACTTGGTGTGATTGATTTTTTCTCTAGTCTTCCATTTGCTTCTTTTTCTATTCCAAATTTTCCTCTCATTTTGACAATCTTAATTTATATCTATTTTATTTATAGACTTTTTGGCAGAAACATAAAAAGTTTTTTTATTGAATTTAAAAATCAAGAGTAATGTTTTTAAGGGGTTTTGAGCGCGACGGCGCGAAAATTTCAGGATTTTTTAAGCTTCAAAAAATCCGTACCGGCAAAAATATTACTCTTGATTTTTATTTTGCTTCAATAAAATTCTTTTCAATTACCTCCCAATTTAAGTTTTCAAAAAATGCCTCTACATATTTTTTCTTTTCTGAAGTAGGGTAGTCGTAAACGAAAGCATGTTCCCACATATCCAGCGCAAGAATTATCTTACAAGTGGCAAGTTGTCCCAAATGCTGTTCGTCTACCCATGCATTTAAAAGACGTTTGGTTTGAGGATCATAGTAGAGCATAGCCCAGCCTATGCCACGGGTAAGAGCTGTAGATTTAAAACGATTAAGCCACACGTCAAAAGAATTCCATTCGGCAACGATAGCTTGTTTTAATTTACTATCATCCGCGAGAGTGTGAGCTCCACCAGAAAGAGATTCAAAATAAATCTCATGATTTCGCATGCCATTGTATTCAAATCCGAATCTGCGCTGGATTTCGCTTACGACGTAGGGCGCAAAAGCATCCTCTTTCGCATAACCCTCGTATTCAGGAATTTTTTCCAGAATAAGATTCGTATTTTTCACATAACCCGCATAGAGCTTTAGATGCTCTTCAATGTTTTTAGCTGATATTCCTTTCAATGTTCCGATATTAAATTTTATTTCTTCAAATTTCATATGTGCTAGTATTGTATCATGTTTGAACAGAGGAAAACATATGCCAAGAGATATGGTTTGTTTATCTTCACCTTTTTTCTTTTAATTGCCACTATCTTTCTTTTTTACCAAGATTTTAAAAATTCTCACAAAGGTCTGACATTTGCGATGCTGGATGTCGGTCAAGGTGATGCGCTTTTTATCGAGTCGCCGACTGGCGCACAGATACTGGTGGATGGAGGACCGCCGAGGAAAATACTAAGTCAGCTTTCGAGAGTTATGTCCCCGTTTGATACGCATCTAGATGCGATTTTAATTACTAATCCAGACCAAGATCATATCGGAGGATTTTTGGATGTCTTGAAAGTTTATAAAGTAGATAAAGTTTTTGAGCCTGGGACAATCAATGATTCCAAAATTTATCAAAATCTTGAGGCCGATATATACGATAAGATAAAAAATAAAAAAATTCAGAAAATTTTAGCAAAAAAGGGTATGCGGTTAGATATTGGTGGCGGAGCGATGATTGATATTTTATTTCCCGATAGAGATGTTTCATTTTGGAATACTAACGATGGATCAGTCGTGGCGAGGCTCTCTTATGGCAAGACGTCTATCATGTTAACAGGGGATGCTACCTCTGAAACAGAAAAAATAATTCTAAAAGAAAATTCCAAAGCAAGGTTTCAGAGCGATATTTTAAAAGTAGGGCATCATGGTTCGCGGACTTCGACTAGTGCCTCATTCGTGCAAGCTGTAGCTCCGGCTTATGCTCTCATATCAGATGGTAAAGATAATAAATATGGTCATCCGCATCAAGACACATTGGCAACTTTGACTAAATTTGGCGTCAAGGTTTTCAGAACCGACTTACTTGGAACTATAATAATGAAATCTGATGGAGAAAATGAAGTTTTTAGTTTTCAGAGATAGTTGTTTTAAACAAGAAAAGATGTGATATTATGTAGGTATGAATTTAGAAAGCACTTCTCCAAATATCAACAAAACAGAAAAAGTAAGAAATAAAATCAAGGCTGAATTGAAGGGTTTTGGTGTTCCTGAAATTCCAGAAATCGTGGATCACCTTGTTGTTCTTGAAGAAAATTCTCGATTTAATGATGATTCTAGAATGATTCTTGAAGGTATAGGAAATGTTCTAGATTTGATAGATTCATTCAAGCTTACAACAATACAAAGGAAGAGACTTTTTCTGGCTACTTATTTAGGTGATATTGGTAAGACTTCTTCCTCTAAAGATACTGAATGTCAACTGGCGGTAGCAAGATTGTTTTCAAAAGAAAATCTAGATTCCAATCAGAAAGTTACTAGAGTCCTTCAACTTTATTTTCCAGCCGAAGAAGTGGATCCTGTGATTTTAAATTTATTTAAAGTTGGAATAGGTCCTGATACCTTGATGCCAGAGTTTTGGAGAAAGCATGCATTTTGGACACAAGAAATACTCGATAGGCATCAGGATGTTTTCGATAAATCTACCAGGACAATAGCCGCAAGTCACCACATAAATAGTGGTATTGACCCCTACAAAATTAGAGTTGAGGGTAAAGTAAAAGGTACATGGGAATGGGAAGTTTCAAATGAAGAAAAATTTTCCATTCTTCTATTTATGGCTATGGATAAATATCAGGCTTTTATTGTAAGGAGTAAAAAAAGTCACAAGGAAGCAATTAAACTTTTAAAAGATGAGTTGAAACCATTTGATGGTGATGATCTTAAAGATATGATTGTTAGGGCTATTGAACAGTTAGGTGGTACCGATAGTGTGTTTCCTGAAGGTTTAAAGGATTTAAAAGCAAAAAAAGATGGTATTATTAAATAATAAACTTATAAAGAAATGCGAGACAAACTAGTAGAAAAATTTATAAAAGGGGAGGAGAAAAGACAAAGAGAGGGATTGGAGCTTATTCCATCCGAGAATTACGTTTCTGAAGATGTTTTAAAAGCGAACGGCTCGGTTTTTACCAACAAATATTCTGAAGGTTATCCGGGACGCAGGTATTATGGAGGGCAGGAGTTTACTGACCAGGTGGAGCGTCTGGCTATTGAACGCGCGTGTAAATTGTTTAAATGCAAATTCGCCAATGTGCAACCGCATTCAGGGGCTCCGGCAAACTTGGCTGTATACGCAGCGCTTCTCGAGCCAGGAGACACAGTCATGGGTATGGATCTCTCACATGGAGGGCACCTCACTCATGGACATCCGATGACTCTCCCTGCCAAGATTTACAAATTCGTGACTTATAAAATGAAAGATCCAGAAACGGGAGAAATCGACTATGAAGACATGAGGAGAGTGGCTATTGCCAATAAGCCCAAGCTGATCATTGCCGGATTTTCTGCTTACCCACGCACATTGGACTATAAAAAATTTGTGGAAATCGCTCATGAGGTGGGAGCTATTACTATGGCAGACATGGCGCACATTGCCGGACTCATTGCGGCTGGAGTCCTTCGCAATCCGTTCGATGATGGTTTTGACATTATCACTTCCACGACACACAAGACCCTCCGTGGCCCAAGAGGAGGTATAATTCTCACACGAGAAAATGAAGAAATAGCAAAGAAAATTGATAAAGCAATTTTCCCGGGAATTCAAGGTGGTCCGCATATGCATATTGTCGCTGCAAAAGCTGTTGCTTTTGGAGAAGCGATGACGCCAAAGTATAAAAAATACGCCGTACAGATTTTGAAAAATTCCAAAGCCATGGCAGAAATTTTTCGTAAAAATAAAATCAGGATGATCGGTGGTGGCACTGACAATCATTTGATTCTGGCTGACGTTTTTGGTTCTTTGGGTGTGACAGGCAAGGAAGCTCAGACAGTGCTAGACGAGGTGGGCATAACGCTCAACATGAATGCAATTGCGGGGGATACTAGAAAGCCACTTGACCCGTCAGGCATCAGATTTGGCACACCGGCGATAACGACACGAGGTTTCAAAGAGAAAGAATGCAAGCATGTTGCTGAACTCATGATTGAGGTATTGAAAAATAAAGATGATAAAAAATTAAAAGAAAAAGTACACAAAGAAATCAAAGCGCTTGCCAAAAAATTTCCGATACCAAAAAAGTTTGTATAAAAATTAATTAAACAAATAAAATTGATGCTAAAAGGTAAAAATATTTTAATAACGGGTTCATCGTCAGGTATCGGCGCCGCGACAGCTAGGTTGGCAAAGAAATACGGCGCGAATGTTATTCTGCACGGAAAGGAAAAATCTTCCAAACTCGACGCGCTGAAGAAAGAGCTCAACGCGGAAGAAATTATCTGCGATATCCGAGATAAAAAGGAGGTTTTGCGCGAAGTCAATAAATTGCTTGATAAGAAAATACATATAAATTGTTTGGCAAACGTTGCCGGGATCGTAAAAAATCGCGGACCGTTTCTGGAAGCAACAGATGAAGAGTGGCTTTCTACGTATGAGATAAATGTTTTGGGTATTGTGCACATGTGTCAAGCGGTCATACCAAACATGCAATCCCAAAAATACGGGCGTATAGTGAACGTCAGCTCAGTCAGGGCGTATCCGCAGGGGACTCTCTCCACTCGCGCGTCTTATTCTTGTTCCAAGGCCGCGGTTCTAAATTTGACGGTTGCCCTCGCAAAAGAATATGCCAAAGATGGCATCAGCGTGAATTCAATTTCTCCCGGCGGAGTGAATACTGAGATTGTGAAGGAATGGGATGCGGATACTTTGAAAAGAAATTCCGATGTTCTACTCGGACGCATAGCAGAACCAAATGAAATTGCCGAGGCGATTTGTTTTTTCCTGAGTGATAGGGCGAGTTATGCCACTGGACAAGATTTTGTCTTTGACGGTGGCTATTTAGTTTCGGGAAAATAAAGTTGGTTACTTTAGTTAACTAAAGTGGATTGAAATTAATTATGAAAATATATTTTGCTGGGTCAATACGAGGAGGCAGAGAGAATAAAGAAATTTATTCTGAAATTATTGATACGCTTAAAAAATACGGGGAGGTTTTGACTGAACATATCGGTGACCAATCCTTGACTCATCTTGGGGAGGTAAATGTTCCAGATGGACACGTTTATAAGCGTGATATGGATTGGTTGAAAAGCTCTGATGTGCTAGTGGCTGATGTGAGCACACCTAGTCTGGGTGTAGGATACGAAATCGCTTCGGCTGAAATTTTAGGTAAGAAGATATTGTGTCTATATAGACAGGGGAGTGAAAAAAAACTTTCGGGAATGATAAACGGTAACAAAAATTTAACGATTAGAACTTACAATACGGTAAAAGATTTACCAGAAATTTTCAAGAATTTTTTTGTATGAACAGGAAAGGAAAATTAATCGTAATAGACGGCACGGACGGGAGCGGGAAGACTACTCAGGCGAATCTGCTCATGAAGCATCTAAAAAAAGATGGGTATAAAGTGAAATTTATCCATTTTCCACGCTACGAAGATAATTTTTTTGGGAAGTTTATTGCGCACTGTCTTTCTGAACAATATTACAACTGGGTCAATATTCACCCAAAGATTGCCTCTATTGTCTATGCGGCCGATAGATGGGAATCAAAAGAAAAAATACAAAATTGGATACAGCAAGGATATATTGTGGTTATGGATCGATATATTTCTTCAAATCAGATACATCAAGGCGGTAAAATTTCAAATATCAAAAAGCGTGAAGCGTTCTTGATGTGGCTAGCGGAAATGGAGTATAAAGTTTTCAAAATTCCGGCACCGGATCTGACAGTTTATTTATCTTTGCCCGTAGAAATGGTTTTAAAATTAATAAAAGTACGTGACTACAAAGGCGCTCGCGCATATTTGGGTAGCAAGAAAGATGTTCACGAGAAGGATAAGAACTTTTTGAAAAATTCTATCAAGAGTGCACTTTGGCTCGCGAAGACGCAGAAAAATTGGATGAAGATTGAATGTATGGAAAATGGAAAACTTTTAAGTTTTCCTGCTATTCACGACGAAATTTATAAAAAAATAAAAAAAATTATTAAATAGTTTATGCACAGTTAGGCTTAAAGTAAACTTTCCGTGTGGTATAATATTTGTCATGATTACTCCAGAACTTGTTTCCTTCCTTAAGCTTTCCAAAGAAAAAGGAGTTCCATTTGAAACAACTAAGAACAATTTGCTTGGCGCTGGCTGGAATGAATCGGATATCAACCAAGCTCTCGCTACTATAGATGTTCCCGCTTCTGTTGCTCCCATCTCTCCAATTTCAAATACTTCTCCTGTTGTTGCAGGAAATATTTCCAATTCTGGTTCTCTGCATTCAGGAATTATCGTAACCACCCATAAGAAGAATAAGTTTTTTCTGTCTCTAGTTATTTTTATTTTAGTGCTCTTATTGGGAGCGGGCGTTGTTTATTCCTACATACAGAAACTTGGTCCATTTGCAAAATTTGCAAATTTATATAGTGAAACCAACCTCTTGTCTGGCTTGCTAGACAAATCTTCACAAATTCGCACTTCTTCTTATGCCGTCTCAGCTTCTCTTGCCGTAGGGCCACGAGATTCTGATGCTCGACCTTTTACTCTCGCGCCTATTGCCATCTCTCCAGAGTCACCCAAGCCACTTTTTGCGACTTTGGGTGAGCAAGCTAAATATCTTCCAGAAGAATTCGGAGTCGATCTTACTTTCAGCGCAAAAACTGATTGGGAAACTGTTGATCTAGCTGATTGGGCTGTCAATTTAGATGCCAATGGAGATTTTGGGGATCTTGTTTATAAAGTGAATGTCGATGCTTTAAAGAAAGGCGAGGATTTTTATATAAAAATAAACAACATTCCCAGCATTCTCTTAAGCAGTTTTTCTAATCTTAAAGGTGAATGGATAAAAATAAGTCCAAAGAAAAAAGACGACAAATCTACTGGTAGCTATCAAAGCTATGATCCGTTTTCTTCTATAACTGATTCATTTACAAGGAGCGAGAGTTCTTATAAAGAAAATCGAGCGAAATTTATGGAGTTACTTAAAAAAGCGGCTCAATTTGCCGATGAAGAAAAATTAATTGGGTTTAAAAATAAACCAAAAAAAGAAACCATCAATGAGCGAGAGTTATATCGCTATGATTTAAAAATAAACCGAGACTCCATCGTTCCTTTTTATCAAAAATTAAGAACTGAAGCTGAACAGGTTCAAGAAGTTGGGGAAATTTTTGATGATAGTGGTTTGTTAGCATATCTCCAGACTAAAGAATTCAATGATGTTTTTGACTACTATCAAGCTAACACCTTTCTCTCTATTTGGGTGGATGATAAAGGATTTCCAGCAATTATAAAATACACATTCCGTTTGGTTCCTCCGGACAGCGCCGAACAATTGAAAGACAAACAAGCTAATTTAGAATTCTCATTGAGTTTTTCAGATATAAACAAACCAGTAAATATTGAAATTCCAGTTGGAGCAAAAAACATAGAAGACATGCCGGCCTTCAAGACAGCCAGAAATAAAGGGACAAATGCCTCAATTAAAGCAAATTTATCAAATATGCGATCAGTGGCGGAAATTTATTATGATAAAAACAATTCTTATGGAGCTACAGTAAATAATAATTGCAATTCTGCTTCGAACACTTTATTTAGTGATAAAATTATGGCTGACATTATAATAAACGTAAAAAAATCTATGGAAGAAGGCGGGGTAGAGCCTGTATCAGTTAGTTGTTACAGTAACAGAACCGCATGGGCGATCTCAGCTAAACTTATAGATACTGAACAAGATAGTGGTTATTGGTGCGTGGATAGTAAAGGTTCTTACAAACTTGTCACAAAACCAATTTCTTCCGCTGTTTGTCCAAAATAAAAAATAATTTTCTTATTTATTAATTTAGCATTAACAAACGGTCGTACACTATTGCTGTTTTAACGTAAATCAAATTTCTTCATTAAGTGTAGTTGATTATCTATCTTTTCAGCTAAAATAAAACGTACATGTTTTCTGGCGTCATAGAATTCTAAAATAAATTCAATTTCTTTGTTGCAAGGGTAGGGGAATACAAATACTGATTTCTGGAGTTCAATCAAGCCTATTTCTTTAAAATGCAAACGAAGAGAATCGCGCATTTTTCTTAATTTTTCTGGGATATCAAACATTACGACCCTCCATTTTTTATCCCAATGAGCTAACTTCTTAATCTCTAAGTTGTCAATATTAAATCGCAGAGCTTTTTGTTTTCCATTCTCACTTAAAACCAGAGTAGTTGTGCCATCCTTGTGATGTTCTTCACTTACTAAATGCGAAGTGTATAAAGAATTGATTGCTCTTCGCAGGGCTTGACGATTCTCCCTTTCCCATTCTTTGGGTATTTGTTTTAAAATCCACCAATGTTTTTTAGGTGATCTAGTTAAGCTCAGTGCAATACCTGCCAATAGAAGTAAAAGCACTTTCTTTTTTAGATTTCCCATTCGCGGTGTATCGTGCTTCATCTATGCATTATAGCATTAACAAACGGTCGTACACTAATGCTGAGGTGTATAAATTTGTTTTTCAGACGGAAAGATATATAATAAATAACAATAAAATGAGAATTCCAATTGTAAATGAACAAGACGAGATTATAAAAATTATTGATTCAACTGATAGACAGAAATCTGATATTTGTCGGGTTTCTGCTCTTTGGGTTACAGATAGGGACGGTAATGTATTACTTGCACAACGATCTTTTAGTAAAAAATTCAGTCCTGGACTTTGGGGTCCAGCAGTTGCAGGGACACTAGAAGAAGGAGAAACTTATGAATCAAATATTTTGAAAGAAGCTCAGGAAGAAATTAATCTTGTTGGCATAAAGCCAAATAAAGAAAACAAAACACGCATGTCCACTACTCATGAATATTTTTGTCAGTGGTTTAGCGTGGTGGTTGATGGTGGATATCCTTTTGTAAAACAGGATTCCGAAGTAGAAAAAGTTAAATGGTTTACAAAGGAGGAATTGCTGAAATTGTTTGCTGATAAACCAGAAATATTTGTACAGAGTTTCAAATATTTAGTAAATTATTTTATAAAACATGCAAATCAAAGTTAAAAAACTTAAAGAGGGAGCGAAGTTGCCGAAGTATCATCATCCGGGAGATGTGGGGATGGATCTGTATTCGATGGAGACGGTGACGGTAAAGCCGGGCGAGCATTATCGTTTTTGGCATGGTTTTGCGCTGGAATTTCCCGAAGGGTATGGGGCTATTATTATGGATAAAGGGAGTATTTCCAAAGCTGGCTTTGTCCACATGGGCGGGGTGTATGATCCAGGATACAGAGGTGAATACAACACACTTTTAGTAAATTTGTCTGATAAAGCGTATACTTTCGAGGAAGGTGATAAAGTTTCTCAGCTTGTGATCGTGCCTGTCGTTATCGCAAAGTTAAAAGAGGTTGATAAGTTGAATGAATCTGCGCGTGGTGAAGGAAGGTTTGGAAGCACAGGTAAAAAATAGTGCGAAGTTTTTGTAAAATTTCTTGAAACTGCGCCCTCGAGGTCATAAGGACAGGGAACCCACACGTTTCTTAAAATTTTGCAAAAACTTCGCTTGATTATATGCAGAACAAGATAATAAATTTAATAAAAGACGCACTAAAAAATCTCGATATAGAGGTTAGTGATATTGCGCTGGAACATCCGGCAGATTTGAAAATGGGGGATTATTCTACAAATGTAGCCATGGCTATCGCCAAAAATGTTAAAAGCAGTCCGAAAGAGTTGGCGGAGAAGATAGTTGTTGAGATAGCGAGATTGAATTTAGACAAGAATATAGAAAAAGTGGAAGTGGCCGGAGCGGGTTTCATAAATTTTCATCTATCGCGTAAATTTTTTGCTAAAAGCGTTGAAGAGATTGTAAACGAGGGGAACGACGTTGGTAAAAATAAAACTCTATCCGGTAAAAAAATAATGATCGAATATACCGACCCGAACCCTTTCAAGCCTTTTCACATCGGGCACTTGATGACGAATGCTATAGGTGAATCGGTGGCGAGAATTTTAGAACATTCTGGAGCGGAAATTTCTCGCGCCAATTATCAGGGCGACGTGGGGCTTCATGTGGCGAAGGCTATTTGGGGTCTTCAAAAAGATAAAAAACTACAAGACCAGAGTTATTCTAATGTTATACAAGCGACAAATATTGGCCTTGCGTATGCCGAAGGTAGCCAGGCTTATGAAGATGATCCGAAGGCCAAGTCTGAAATAGATGAAATAAATAAGAAAATTTACAACAAGGATGATAAAAAAATAAACGAGATTTATGATTGGGGTTTTAAGGTAACAATGGAGGCTTTCGAAGATTTATATAAAATACTTGGCACCGAATTTAATTTTTCTTTCTTGGAAAGCCAGATGGCGGAAATTGGGGAGAGAATAGTGAAAGACAATCTTGATAAATTTATAGATTCCCCAAAAAGTAAAATGATTTTTGAAAAATCTGATGATGCTATCGTTTTCAAAGCTGAAAAGCATGATCCGAAACTTCACACCCGAGTTTTTATCACTAGAGAAGGTTTGCCCACTTATGAGACAAAGGAATTGGGGCTGACCGAAGAAAAATTTAAGACAGATCCGGATATGGACTTATCTATTGTCATTACCGCGAACGAACAAGCAGAGTATATGAAAGTCGTCGGGAAAGCCATTTCCCTGATCCACCCAGAACACGAGAAAAAAATGTTCCACATCACCCACGGCATGATGAGGTTTGCAGAAGGGAAAATGGGTTCGAGAAAAGGCAATGTGATTACCGGAGAGTCGCTCATTCGCGAGACGATAGAACTCATAAAAGAAAAAATGCGCGAGCGTGATTGGGATGAAGAAGAAAAAAGTAAAATTGCAGAGATGGTGGGTGTGGCATCCATAAAATATTCGATTCTTCGCTCGACTTCTGGCAGTGATATCGTTTTTAACAGAGAAGAATCAATCTCGACCGAAGGGGATTCTGGTCCATATCTGCAATATTCCTATGCTCGCGCCAATTCTGTCTTAGAAAAAGCAAAGCTCGAAGATATCTTGCCAGACCCGCATGCATATCCTCCTGAGATTTTTGAAGTGGAAAAATTATTATATAAATTCCCAGAAGTTGTCCTGCGTTCTTCTTCCGAATATGAACCACATTACATTGCAAACTATTTGATCGAAGTCGCCCGCGCCTTCAATAGTTTTTATGGCAACAATTTGATTGTAGACAAAGCTGACAAAACTTCATCTTACAAAGTCGCTCTGACCTACGCCTTCACCTTTGTCATGAAAAAAGGTTTGCATCTGCTTGGAATTAAGGCACCGGGGAAGATGTAATTACGTAATAGATTACGTAACAATTATTAAAAAATTTGGCAGAAAAAGAGGCGGGATTACAGCCAGACTGGAAAAATTAGGGTTAATATAACATAATTAAGTTGAACTTTAAATTTCCACCAGAAGTGCTATAGTTCAAGGGTTATGTCTGTAGATGACTTCAAAAACGTTGAAGAGGATAGACTAAAAGGTTTTTTGAAATATCCCTTAGAGACCAAAAATGTAGACTATAAATCTGGAGAAGCAATCTCCAGTAAAAACCCTTTTTCCTATAAGCTAATAAAACACATACTTGGATTCGCCAATACAGGTGGGGGCTATATAGTTATAGGTTATCAAGAGGATGGAAATAAAATACCTCAACCTCAAGACATATCAAAAGAGGTGTTAGCCTCTTATGATCCAAGCTCACTAGCTCAGATGGCGGAAAGTTTTACATCTGGAGAAAAAGTAAATTTGGAAATTCATAAAGTGTTAAATAGTGAGAACCAAAAAATATATCCAATAATAAAAGTTTCTGGTTTTAGCGAAAAACCATTTTTTTGTAAAAAAGAGTATAGAGATCCAGTAAGTAAAGATACTATTCTAAAAACCAACGCTTTGTATGTGAGGGTTTCTTCATCTAGAACTATAGAGCTTGCAAGCCCAGAAGATTGGAACGATCTCATAGATCAATGTGTAGGCAAAAGGCAAGAAGCTTTCCTTTTTCGTTTCAAAGACTTAATGAAAGAAGTAGGTTTTATGGATTTAAAAAAAATAACAAAAAAAAATGAAGACCTCGAAGATAATGTAGAAAACTCAAACCAAAATAAAGTTAAAAAAGAATTGGTTCAAAAAAAGATGGAGTTTGCGGGTCTGGAAGTTTTCCACGAATTACCAAATAATTCTAAAAAATGGAATAGAAAAGAACTGATCGATTCCGCAGAAAAATCCCAACAGCCGAACACAGGATGGCCTATTGGTGTTATGTTAAGACATAATAAAGAAGGAATGCCAAAACCTACTGAAAATGGCATAGAGTTAAAATTAGCCGATGGTTCTAATAAAACATATGACTACTGGAGCTTAAATGAAACCGGAACTTTCTATTTTTTTCGAAATTTTCAAGAAGATGAAATAAATGATTCGGAAAAGAAACGGAAACTATTTTTTGATACTAGGATTTGGAGAGTAATAGAAGCTATTAAACACGCAGTAAGTTTATATAAAGCTTTAGGTGTTAGTCCTACAGAAAAAATATTACTAAAAATAAAACACGCCGGTATCAATAATAGAGAATTAACTGCTGGTAATCCAATGAGGATGATGTGGCATCATATAAGTGGAGATTTAAAAGAAGTTTCTTGGGAAAAAGCAGTTTCTTTTGATGATTTATTAGTTAATGGTGAAGAATTTACCAAAGAGATTGTTAGGGAACTTTTTCTTATGTTTGAATATTGGGTTCCTGAGGATAGTGTTTTGGACGGTGTTATAGAAGAGTATAATAAATCTAAGGTTAGATAAAAATGAAAAACAATATAATAAAATTTAAAAAATGGTTTATCTATCTTGGTTATTTCTTAGTTTTAATTATCTCTTTTGTTGCGGCATCATTATTGCCAACAAGTGAAATTTTAAAAGGTATTGTAATGACCCCAGGTATTGGGGCTTTGTGTCTTTTTTTGAACCAATTATGGCGAGATGAAAAAGCCCATGAACGTGCTCTCGAATTACAGAATAAGCAACAAGATTTTGCTTTAGGAACAGCATCACACATGGCTGATGTAGCATACAATAAACATGTGGAATTCTGTGAAGATTATATGAAGCGGGTACAAGAAGGGTTCCAAGAATTGCTAAGAGATGGTCCTTCAGTAAATGCAATAAAAATTGGACGTGAACTAGTAGGAATAAGAAAGAAGCATTCTTGCTGGCTTACAAAAGAAATCGAAAAAAGTCTGGAGCCTTTTGAGCATGCATTAATTAAGATAGGCGCTAAGGAAAATTTTCTTCAAAATGCAAAGTTGGATGTAGGAGAAATGAGAACAAAAGTAGTGAATGAGATTTTTGATTCCTTTGGGTTAATATTAGGGGATAGGAAATCTCTCAATGAAGAAGAAGCTGGAATTGCCATAGATGAGGTTATCGAAAAAATAAGAAAAATACTTGGTATCAATATCTTGACCGAATTAAGGCTCAAGGCCTCTGAATTAGCTCTCAAAAGAGTAGAAGGTATATAGTTTAGACTTGTTATGGTAGCTGTTTAAACAGCCCTAACCTATTTCCAGAAAGCTAGGATTTAGAACAGTCCTTAACTTATGCTAAAATAAGTATGTAATCAATTACGTAATTAATTACATACATATGGGAGTACAAAAACTTATAAATCAAAATGTGCGGAAGATAACAAAACTGGGAGGGAAGTCTTTGGCGGTCACATTGCCGAGGGAGCTCGTGGTAGAGCTCGGATGGAAGGAAAAGCAAAAAGTGGTGGTAAAGAAAAAAGGTAGTAAATTAATTATTAGCGATTGGAAACCGAAGGGAAGATAACGGATTTTAACCTGTCCCGTACCGAGCTTGTCTCTGGTTCGGGATTAAAGATTGGAAGAAATGAAATCAAACATTTTTATTTTTCACGGAACAGAAGGTCATCCAAATGAAAATTGGTTTCCTTGGCTAAAGGAAAAACTTGAAGCAAAAGGTAACAAAGTTTTTGTGCCACAATTTCCTTCACCGCCAGTGGTGCCAGCGAAAATTTCAGAATGGTTTGAAGTGCTAAAAGAATACGAACAATATATTAACGAAGATACTATTTTAATCGGGCATAGTTTGGGTGGTGTTTTTACTTTAAGAGTTTTGGAACAATTGAAACATCCAATAAAAGGTGCTTTTTTGACTGGAACACCGATAGGAGTAAGACCAAATTTAAATTATGACAGAGTTAATGGTTTTAGTGGTTTTAATTTTGATTGGGGAAAGATAAAAAAGAATGCAAAGCATTTTGATGTATTTCAATCTGACAACGATCCTTATGTGGGACTAGACAATGGGAAAGAACTGGCAAAAAATCTTGAAGTCGAACTCACATTTATTCCAAACGCAGGACATTTTAATAAAAGAGCAGGATATTTAAGTTTCCCTGATTTATTAGCAAAAGTTGAAGGAATTTTATGAAGTCAAAACTATTTAAATTTCTTAAGTTATTATTAAAAATAATCACACTTCTTATCGTAGTATATTTTATATTCTCTATCATTGTACGACCGTCCTTGAATCGACAATGGAATAAGGATCAAGAAGTTTTGGCGCGAGCGACTTTTAATGAGAATATTATTTCCATTAAAAATATTCGAAATATAAACTATCGATCAACTACAGATTATGATGTTCGATATTACGATAAAGTTTTTGATTTAAATAAATTAAATTCAGTTTGGTATATGGTTGAGCCCTTTACGGGGCATGGGGCTGGGGCAGCGCATACTTTAGTTTCTTTTGGATTTGAAAATGGAGACTATGTTTCCATATCTGTCGAAATACGAAAAGAAAAAGGGGAATCTTTTGGAGCAATAAAAGGACTTTTGAGGCAGTACGAACTAGTCTATGTTATTGCTGACGAAAGAGATGTCATAAAACTAAGATCAAATTATCGAAAAGATGAAGTTTTCTTGTACCCAGTTGTGACTACAAAAGAAAATATGCAAAAGCTTTTCATATCTATGCTTAATAGAGCAAACAAGCTTGCAACTGAACCAGAATTTTACAATACTCTGACAAGCACATGTACTACAAATATTGTTTCTCATGTAAATGAAATAGTTCCAAACAGAATTCCTTTTAGTTTTAAAGTTTTAATGCCGGCATATTCCGATGAATTAGCATACAGAATTGGTCTTATAGATAATTCTGTTCCTCTAGAAACTTTGCGTGAAAAATATCACATAAACGAAAGGGCCTTAAAATATGCTGATAGCTCTGATTTTTCAAAGATGATAAGGGAGTAAAGAGGACGTTTAAGAATATTGATTTTGTTTAGACGTTTGGATATAATAAACCCATGAAAAAAATACAAAATGGTGCAGCGTTTGTTTTTATTGTTTCTGTTTTTATTTTAACAGCTATTTCTATTTGTGGAGTCTGGAAAATATTTAGTGACGATGTGATAACTAAATCTATTCAAACATTTGGCTTGCTTTCTATAGTCGCTGTTATTGTCATCATTGCTGGTAGATTTGTAGATTCTCGTGAGCAACTAGCTGTCTCTAGTACTGGTGCTGTTGAAACCGTGCCATTTTCTAACCCAGCTTTTACGACTACTAGAAAAATTACATTAGCAATTTTAATTATTTCCATTTCTCTTTTAGCGTTTCTGGGAGTGCTGGCGATTTGGGATGTTTTATCTGGAGAAATACTCAATAAATCTTTATCTAGTATTGCGATCATAGCATTTGCTTCTGTCGTCGTTGTTATAACTTGTCTAGAGAGAGAAAAACATAAATTAATGCATCAAAAAATGTCTGGAGGAGTTATCCTTCTTATGTTGCTATTTGGTTGGTTTTTTCTTTCCTTTCTTTTTAGGCTTTTTTAATCTAGAAGTGTAAAAACAAAGATTTTATGTTAAAATCAGCCAATAATGGCTGAAAATGTAAATAATAGTAAATCAGACCCGCTTCGCCAAAGCAGAAGCGAGGCGAGTGTAGCACTTCCCGTCTCTGCTGGGAGCTCCGACGCGGCAAAGCGCGAAGAGGTGGTTTTAGAATTTTGGCGTGAGAATAAAATTTTTGAAAAATCTGTAAAAGCCAGAGAAGGAAGAAAAGAATTTGTTTTTTACGATGGACCGGTTACGGCAAACTCTAAACCAGTTCTTCACACCATGGTGCCTTTTTCTTTTAAAGATGTAATCCCGAGATATAAAACCATGCGAGGTTATCACGTACGTCGTAAAGGTGGGTGGGATACACACGGTTTACCAGTAGAACTACAGATAGAAAAAAAACTAGGATTCAAGTCAAAAATAGATATTGAAAATTATGGTATTGCCGCTTTTAATAAATTGTGCAAAGACAGTGTTTGGGAGTACATAGGGTTATGGAAAAGTTTTACTGAACGGATGGGTTATTGGGCTGATCAGGAAAATCCGTATGTGACATACCACAATGATTATATTGAATCCGTATGGAACGTGGTAAAAAAAATAAATGATCGTAAATTGCTCTATAAAGATTACAAAGTTGTGCCTTGGTGTCCTAGATGTGGCACAGCTTTATCTTCGCATGAACTTGCGCAAGGGTATGAAGATGTAAAAGATTTGTCGGTGTATGTGAAATTCAAAATTATCGGATTTCCGAAAGCATATTTCTTGGCTTGGACGACTACGCCGTGGACTCTGCCGGGAAATGTTGCTCTCGCTGTCGGTAAAGACATTATTTATGTGGAAGCGAAAGTAAAAGATGAAATTTTAGTGCTTGCCAAAGAACGACTTTCTGTAATCACTGATCCTTATGAAATTATTGCCGAGCATAAGGGAAGCGAAATGGTTGGTATGCAATATGAACCGCTTTTTCCTTATCTCAATGAAACTATTTCGGGAAGCGAAAAATCAAAACTAGAAAAAGCATACAAAGTATATACTGCTGATTTTGTAAATACAGCAGATGGAACAGGCATTGTGCATACGGCTGTCATGTATGGTCAGGACGATTTTGTGCTTGGAACGCAAGTTGGCTTGCCAAAACATCACCTTGTGGATCTGGAAGGAAAATTTCTGAAGGGAGCTGGGTTTTTGGAAGCTAGATTTGTCAGAGAGACTGACCAGAATGGAAAACCGACTCTCGCGGTAGATATAATTGAGGATTTAAAGAAAAGAAATTTATTTTTCAAGCAGGAAAATTACAAGCACTCTTATCCGCACTGCTGGCGCTGTCATACGGCGCTCATTTATTATGCGCGGGATTCTTGGTATATCCGAATGTCTTCTCCCGCAATCAAAAAGCAATTAATCAGTGAAAATAAAAAAATAAATTGGGAGCCGGCGCATATTCGTGACGGACGTTTTGGCGAATGGCTACGGGAGATTAAAGATTGGGCGATATCGAGGGAGAGATATTGGGGGACGCCACTTCCGGTCTGGACATGTGAATCTTGCAAGGAGATCAATGTTTTGGGAAGTCTGGATGAAATAAAATCAAAGACCAAAAAATCTGGCAATCAGTATTTTATCGCTCGTCATGGCGAGGCTATGAGTAACGTTAAAGGGGTTGTTGATTCAAAGGGTGACGAGAAGAACAATATGACTGAAAGGGGAATACAAGATGTAAAAAATAATATAAAAAGATGCAAGGAAACTCATTTTGATTTCATTTTTAGCTCTCCGATGCTTCGCACTAGAGAAACAGCTTCAATCATTGCTGATACGATTGGTTTTGACAAAAATAAAATTATTTTCGATGAACGTTTATGGGAATTCAAAGTAGGAGATCTCGATGGAAAAAATATAGAAGAGTATTGTAAATATATCAAAACCATATCGGATTATTTTTCAACTCCGCTTCCAAGTGGAGAGAGTCGCCTCTCAGTGCATAAACGCATGGGAGATTTTATATATGAGTTGGAAAAGAAATATTCAAATAAAAAAATATTAATAATTTCTCATGGCGACCCTACTTTGGCAATGTTTTTAATTGCAAAGGGCTATACAAAAAGTGAGATAAAAAAAGAAGAAAATGATTTCAAATATTTACAGACAGGTGAGATCAGAGAGCTTGATTTTGTCCCTCTTCCACACAATGAAGATTATGAATTGGATTTACATAAACCGTATATTGATGAGATTCCACTTACGTGTAAATGTGGTGGGAAATTAATTCGCACAAAAGAGGTGATGGACGTCTGGTTTGATTCCGGATGCATGCCTTTTGCGCAAGATCATTATCCCTTCGACTTCGCTCAGGGCGAGCCTTTTGAAAATGTGAAACTACCGTATCCGGCGGATTTTATTTGCGAAGCGATAGATCAGACTCGCGGTTGGTTTTACACTTTGCACGCTATTGGAATTTTAATGGGGAAGGGTCAAGCATATAAGAATGTAATCTGCTTGGGGCACTTGCTCGATGCCAAAGGTAAAAAGATGTCTAAGTCTTTGGGTAATATCGTCGATCCTTGGAGCATGATAGAAAAATATGGTGTGGATACGCTTCGTCTGTGGATGTATTCAGTCAATCAGCCTGGAGAGTCAAAGAATTTTGATGAGAAAACTGTCGCTCTGCTTTATAGTCAAGTTTTCGGGTTGCTTTACAATGTGCTTGCCTTTTATGAACTTTATAGAGATAAAAAAATAGAGACAAATGAACGGCCTAAGTCTAAAAATATTCTAGACAAATGGATTTTAGCTAGACTGGACGAACTAATAAAACTTTCTACGGAAAATCTGGACAATTATAAATTGCTTGAACCAGTGCGGGGAGTTAGGGATTTTATCAATGATCTGTCTACTTGGTATTTGCGTCGTTCACGCGAGCGAATTAAATCCGCCTCCGCTCAAGGCTCCGGCGAGACAAGAGATGGAGACAATGCTAAAATGACACTTTATTTTGTATTGAAAACTTTGGCAAAAATTATGGCTCCTTTTGCTCCGTTTACAGCAGAGGATGTTTGGTCGAAATTGAGGAATGATGACGATAAAGAAAGTGTGCATCTGGAAAAATGGCCGACGGTGTCAAAGATGCCTTTTGACATATTTAGGAAGAAAAAAACAACCATCTTGAAAGATATGAAAGTTGTTCGCGAAATCGTTACTCTCGGCTTAGAAGCTCGTCAAAGAGCGAAAATCCAAGTCCGTCAGCCACTCAACCAATTACGGATTAAGAATCACGAATTAGGCGACGTCCATGTAGAATTAATAAAAGACGAATTGAATGTGAGAGAAGCTGTTTTTGATAATTCTATTTTAAGTGAAGTGGAGCTTGATACAAATATTACTCCGGCGCTCAAAGCAGAAGGAGAGTATCGAGAATTTATGAGAGAGCTTCAAGATGAAAGAAAAAAAATGGGTTTGAATCCGGGTGACAAAATGCCACTTAGTATTGATAAGATTTATAAAAAATATAAAATAATGCTCTCTTTGCAAAATCACATGCTTCGGGTGGCAGCGGTTGCGTCTCTCATCTGTGATAATTTTGACGAGCCTTTAAATAAAGAAGAAGTTGTTACTGCTTGTTTGCTTCATGATATGGGGAATATCATAAAATCAGACTTGAGTTACTTTCCTGAATTTTTAAAGCCTGAAGGTCTGGAATATTGGCAGAGCGTCAAAGATGAATATATCGCAAAATATGGAAATAACGAGCATGAGGCGACAATAAAGATTATCAAAGAAATTGGTTTATCTGACCAAATGGTCAGACTTGCGGGTAAAATTGAATTTTCTCTTTTATGTATTCATCGAGATAGTGATGAGATGAGTATTAAGATAACTCACTATTGTGATTTACGGGTCGGCCCTCATGGAGTTTTGTCGTATGACGAGCGGATGGATGAAGGAAAAAAGAGATATGAGGGAAGAACTGACGTTTTTGCTGTTCAAGGACGTGAAGAACTCATAGTCTGCGGAAAAGAAATGGAAAAACAAATTTTCGAAAAATGCAAGATAAAACCGGAAGATATAAATGACGAAACAGTAACGCCTTTAATTTTAGAACTACGAGACTTCATGATAAAATAAGAGGATGAAAATAAGAAAACTCGGGCATTGTTGTTTGGTAATAGAAATAAATGGCAAAAAGATAATGACAGATCCGGGGTCTTATACTGTTGAGGAACAAAGTAGGGAATCCAATGTCGATCTGATTTTAATCACACACGAACATCCAGACCATTTTCATTTGGAGTCTTTAAAAAAGATTTTGATAAATAATTCTAGTGCTATGGTCATTACAAACAACGGAGTAGGGAAATTATTGAACGAGGTTGGAATTAAATATAAAGTTTTAGAAAATAAAATCCCAGAAGAATTTTTCGGGGTGGAGCTTGAGGCTCATGATTGCAAACATGAAGAAATTTTTGAAGAGATAGGGCAGGTGCAGAATACTGGATACTTTATTGGTCAGAAATTATTTTATCCTGGGGACGCTTTTTATAATCCCGGTAAACCTGTTGAAATTTTAGCATTGCCGGTAGCTGGTCCATGGACTAGCATAAAAAATGCAATGAGATATGCTTTAGACATAAAACCAAAAGTTTGTTTTCCTGTGCACGATGGAATGCTTAGATCATTTGGAACTTCTCACAGAGTGCCTGCGTTAGTTTTGCCAAAATTCAATATAATTTTTAAAAATTTCGAAGATAATAAAGAAGAAGAATTCTAATGCACCACATTTATCACACAGAGGGAATAATATTGAGTAGCCGAAATTTTGGGGAAGCGGGGAAATATTATAGTGTTTTTACTCGTGATTTGGGGATGATTCATGCTTCCGCTCAGGGGGTGCGAAAAATGTCTTCAAAATTGCGTTTTGTGTTGCAAGATTTTTCTTATCTCAAGATTGATTTAGTCCAAGGCAAAAATATTTTTCGAATAACGAACGCGTCAAAGACAAACACACTTGAGCGCATCACCAGACAGCCTGAAAACTTTAAAGTCTTTGCGAATGTCGCGCGTTTATTGAAACGCTTGTTGGCCGGTGTCGAACCAAATGAAACTTTGTTCACAGATTTAGTGAATGGTTTGTTAATTTTAGAAAAGGCAAAGACTAAAGAAGATCTGAGCAACATCGAAGTAATCATAGTTCTGCGCATATTAAACAATCTAGGATATATCGGTGACAATGAAATATTGCAGAATCTTATAAAGTCTCCTTTCGAGGAAGATTTGATATTCGAAGTTTCGAAATCGAGAATTCATGTGTTACGTCAGATAAATAAAGCGCTCAAAGAGACGCATTTGTAAAAATAGCATAAATGATTTCAGATTCGTAGAAATTTTTTTAAATGCAATTTTGATGTTATAATGCTCCTATATGTCATTAAACGATAGGAATAAATTAAACAGGATAGAGGAGCTCAAAAGCAAACTTTTTAGTAAAAGTTACCAGACGAAAATGGAGCACCGAGACAGATTTACACCCTCGAGAAGGAATGATATTCCAGATGTTTGGGAAGGCGGGAAAAATATCGGGGCTAATTCTGTTTCAAATCGAGGCAGGTTTTTTATGAAGACCTCTGTATTCAAAAGTTTTTTCCTGTTTTCTTTGGTTTTTTTTGGTTTAACTCTTATTTATGCTTCTTACGTGTTTTTTGCCGGTGGCAATACTGTTTCGAGCGACAACATAGAGATCTCCATACTCGGAAATAATTTCACTGCCGGTGGGGAAGATCTGTCGCTCATTGTGGGCATTGCAAATAAAAATAATTCCTCACTTGATTTAGTTGATCTTGTTGTGGAGTATCCCAAAGGCTCTTCCAATTCGGAAACGGGTTTGTCAACTGGGACAGAAAGGTTTCGAGAATCCTTGGGGGCGATTCCTGCTGGAGCGGTGCGTAATGAGAATATAAAAGTGGTGCTTTTTGGCGAACAAGGGGCTGTGCGTCCTATCAAAGTTTCTATTGAATATCGGGTGGAAGGTTCGAATGCTATTTTTGTGAAAGAAAAAAAATATGAAGTTACGATCAGTTCCACGCCCTTGAATCTTTCCATTGATGCTCCTCTTACAATAAGCCCAAATCAAGACATCACTCTGAACGTGAAGGCGACCCTGAACGCTACTTATCCAGTTTCAAAAATACTTCTTAAGTTAGATTATCCGATCGGGTTCCAATTTGTATCATCTGTTCCAGCTCCTTCTCTCGGAAACAATGTCTGGAGTTTGGGAGATCTGGCTCCCGGCGCAGGGCGTAATATTTCTATAACTGGAAAAATGTTTGATGTTGTCGATGGAGAAGAAAAGACGTTTCACATATCGAGCGGATCGCAGTCAGCGGGAGATAAGTCCATGATCGACATGGTTTTCAACTCCTTATCACATACTGTTGAAATAAAAAAACCTTTCATCGAAGCAAAGCTTTTTGTAAACGGCGCATATCAGAGAGAATATTCCACAAATGCGAAAACTCCATTTCGTGGAGAGATCAGGTGGACAAACAACCTAGACACCAAGGTGAACGATCTTGAAATCAGAGCGAAGATTTCTGGCAATGCCGTTGATCGTAGAACGATAAACTCTGATCAAGGTTTCTATAATTCATCGACTGACACAATAATTTGGGACAAGAATTCCAAGGATGATTTCAGGGAAATAAATCCAGGAGATTCTGGTTCTGTAAGTTTTTCCATCTCTCCACTCTCATTGTTTTCTGTCGCGAGCGGGATGCTCACCGATCCTATTATCAGCGTCAATATTTCTATTTCTGGCAAACAGTTGTTGGCTGGCTATGCAACTACGGATTTGAATAATTCTGATTCTTCGGTTATTAAAATTATTTCTGATGTTGGATTTGCGACTAAGGCGCTTTATTATTCTGGACCTTTTACAAATAATGGCCCTGTTCCTCCTAGAGTTGAACAGGAAACATCTTATACAATAGTCTGGTCTCTTTCGAATACTGCCAACAATATTTCAAAAGGCGTGGTTCGTTCCAGCATTCCTTCGTGGGTAAAATTTATGGATTCCGTCTCGCCAACCAGTGAAGACCTAGTTTTCAATTCCTCCACTAGAGAAATCACTTGGAATATAGGCAGGATTCCTAAAGGCACTGGCATCACCGAAGCTCTACGCAGTGTCTCCTTTCAGATTGCGATTTCTCCTTCACTTTCTCAGGTCGGAACTATTCCAGTTATCATAAATGACAGTATTTTGACTGGACATGATGATTTTGCTAATGTAGACGTGAGAGTAAGTAAAAATGCGCTCCGCACGCAATTAGATAACGACCCTCAGTTTCCTCCTGCTGGAGGCACGATAGTTGAATAAAGATATGGCAGACAAAAATAAAAAAGAAGAAAAGAAAAATGATTTGATGGAAAAAATTGTCTCGCTATGCAAGAGGCGGGGGTTTGTTTATCAAGGTTCAGAAATATATGGTGGACTAGGAGGGACTTACGATTGGGGGCATTTTGGCGTGGCGTTGAAAAATAATATCAAACAATCTTGGTGGAAAAAGTTTGTTGACTCTCGCAGAGACATGTATGGAGTGGATGCGGCTATTTTAATGCGCCAGGAAGTCTGGCAAGCGTCTGGGCACGTGGCGGGTTTTGCTGATCCGTTGGTTGAATGTAAAAAATGTGGAGAAATGTTTAGAATGGATGATGGTAAGTTATCAAAAGAAATGATGGATCACCAAGAAAAAAAACATCTTGGGTCGGTAAACTCTTATGAGTTGGTAGAATTAGTAAAACAGAATTTTACCAATGAGCGCAAATTCAACATGATGTTTCAGACGAAAGTTGGCGCTTCAGATGATTCCAGCGCGATATCATACTTGCGTCCGGAAACGGCGCAAGGGATGTTTGTGAATTTCAAAAATACCGTCGATGCTTTTCATCCGAAACTTCCTTTTGGTATGGCGCAGATCGGAAAGGCTTTTAGAAATGAAATAACTCCTCGTGATTTCCTTTTCCGTCAGCGTGAATTCGAGCAGATGGAAATAGAATACTTCATCAGACCCGGCGATTGGGAAAAGTATTTTGAATATTGGAAGGATGAAATGTTGTCCTGGATGGAAGAAGTGGGTTTCGATATGGCAAAAGTCCACGAGCTCGAGGTGGCAAAGGAAGACAGGGCGCATTATTCCAGTCGAACGGTTGATTTTGAATTTGATTACCCGTTTGGGAAAAAAGAACTTTTCGGTCTCGCATATAGGACGGATTTTGATTTAAAGAATCACAAACTTGAATATATAGATGAGGATGAGAAAGAAAAGATAATTCCACATGTCATAGAACCGACTTTTGGTGTGGACCGAGCTGTGCTCGCCTTGCTTCTTTCAGTTTATGTTGAAGACCAAAAAGGTGAAGAAATGCGTTCGTATTTAAAATTCAAACCCAGCATTGCGCCAATAGTTTGCGCCGTCTCGCCACTTCTAAAGAACAAGCCCGAACTTGTCGAATATGCAAATGTTAAAGTCTATGCGCCACTCAAGGCAGAATTTGGCAGGGTAGCATGGGATGATAATGGCAACATCGGCAAGCGTTATCGCCGTCAAGATGAGATCGGCACGCCGTTTTGCATCGTGGTTGATTTTGATACATTGACTGATGACACAGTAACCGTTCGTGACCGTGATACAGGCAAGCAGGAGAGAATAAAAGTGGCTGATTTACAAAATTATATAAAAGAGAAGATAAGTTAAAATACACAATTCTTACTTAGTGAATCAATCTCAGTCTGGTTGATTTTGAAATAGTATAATTATATTATGTTTATATGTCGCTTTCAATCTTATTTTTCTCTTTATATATAATCATTGTATTAATTATTGGTATCATCTCTTCCAAAAAAGAAACCGAAGAAGGTTTTATGATTGCTGAGAGAAATGTGGGAAGTATTCAACTATCGACTTCTATGAGTGCGGGATTTTTTGATGGAGCTGTGCTTACTGCTTATACTGGGTATGTTTATCAGTATGGACTTTCAGCAGCGTGGCTTTTTGTTGGTTTTGCTCTTGGGTTTATCTTTCTTCGTAGATATTCAACTCGAATTAAACAAAAAGCTGACGAACTTAAGGTTTATTCAATGCCAGAATATTTTTATCGTCTACTTGGTAAACGTAATGGATTGATGTTTTCTTTATTTCTCATTACACAATTTTTTCTTTTTTTAATAATCGGGCTGATTGCTAGTGGTAAAGTCTTGTCAGGTATTTTCCCAATCCAATATTTTATATCTATTTTCATTGGAGGCGTAATTATTCTAACCTATCTTCTTTTGGCAGGATTCAAGGCGGTTGTGAAAACTGATTTTTTTCAGTTTCTTGTCATGATTTTAATGACTTTGATTGTTGGTATTTTTTTGTTTGGAAAAGTTGATTTTGATAGTTCAAATTTAAATCTTACTGCTATTGGAGTTGGAAACATAATTAGTTTTGTTATTCTTGGGGGTCTTGGTATTATGGTCGCGCCAGATATTTGGCAAAGAATGTTTGCAGCTAGAGATGTTAAAACATTAAAACGAGGTCTTGGATATTCTGCCATATCCTTGGTTTTGCTTGGGTTGGTTATTAGTGTGTTGGGACTTGCAACCAAGCAATTTTTTCCTAATATTTTGCCGGAAGACGCTCTTGTTACTGGATTTAAAAATCTTTTACCATCTACGCTTGAAGCATTTGGCATGGTTCTACTGTATGCAGTAGCGCTTTCTTCTGCGGATACAGTTACATTTGTTATATCTTCAATATTCACTCGCGATTTACAAAATTATTCCACTAAGTATAGTCAAAAATCCATGAAAAACTTGAGTAGGTTTTTTATGGTTTTACTTGTTTTTGTGGCTATGCTTATTGCCATCTTTTATCAAAATATTATTCACCTAGGGCTGGCTCTTTTGAGTCTTAATCTCGCTCTTTTTCCAGTTGTTTTTGGAACACTTTATTGGACTCTAAAAAGGGTAGCTGTTTTTTGGAGCTTAATGTGTGCCTATGTCAGTGTAGTGGTATTATTTTTCTTAGGTAATCTTACTCCTGAAACTGCGATTATTTCTTTGCCTGTCGCTTTGTTTTCTTTATTAATTTTTCAGAAAATATTAAAAGGTTAATTTTATGCAAAAAGGAGTTGATTATATTGGAATTTCTGTTGTTTATTTTTGTCACGACGGCAATGGAAAGGTTTTATTAGCAAAAAGAAGTAAAAATGCTAGAGATGAGCAAGGCAATTGGGATATTGGTGGAGGTGGGGTAGAGTTTGGCGATACTGTCGTTAATACTTTAAAAAAAGAAATTAAAGAAGAATATTGTGCAGATGTTTTGGATTATGAATTTCTTGGATACCGAGATGTGCACAGAGAACATAATGGCAAAAAAACCCATTGGATTACACTTGATTTCAAGGTGCTCATTGATAAAGAGAAAGTAAAAAATGGTGAGCCACACAAGTTTGATGCTGTTGAATGGTTTACACTAGAAAATCTACCTACCCCAATTCATTCTCAACTGCCAAATTTTTTAGAAAAATATAAAGATAATATTAAATGAAATTCTCAAAAAAAGTTTTAAAAAATGGGTTACGGGTTATCACTGTGCCGATGAAAGACAACCCGACGGTGACGGTTTTGGTCTTGGTGGAAGCTGGATCTAAATATGAAGATAAGAAAGTGAATGGCATTTCACATTTCTTGGAACATATGTGTTTTAAAGGAACTACAAAAAGGCCAAAAGCTATTGATATCTCGAAGGAACTTGATAGTTTAGGGAGTTTGTATAACGCTTTTACCGCGCAGGAGTATACGGGCTATTATGCCAAATCCGATGCCAGGCATTTCAAACAGATTTTTGATATTGTGTCGGATATTTATCTCAATTCTACTTTTCCAGACTCTGAAATGCAAAAAGAAAAAGGCGTAATAATCGAGGAGATAAATATGTATGAAGACATGCCCCAGAGGCACGTGCAGGATCTAATGATGAAATTGCTTTATGGGGATCAGCCGGCGGGATGGAACGTCGCGGGTGAAAAGAAAAATATTTTGAACATGAAACGCGAAGATTTTGTGGAATACAAAAATCAGCATTACTTGCCAGAGGCCACTGTGCTTATAGTCGCAGGGCAGGTTACTGAAAAAGAAGTTTTGCAAGAAGTAAATAAAATTTTTGGCAGAGTCTTGCGTGGTAAAAAGGGCGGTAAGGCGAAAGTGAAAGATGCGCAAAGTAAAACCGAAGTGTTGGTAAATTTCAAAAAGACAGACCAGACGCATTTTGTTTTGGGTGTGCGAACTTATGACCTATTCAATAAAAAAAACGCAGTCCTTTCCGTGCTCGGCGGGGTGCTCGGCGGGGGAATGAGTTCAAGACTTTTTGTAAAACTTCGCGAAGAAATGGGTGTTGGTTATTATGTTCGCGCATATAACGATTCTTATACCGACCACGGATTTTTTCAAATTTCGGCCGGAGTCGACAACAAGAGAATTGATGAAGTCTTGCTGGCTATTCTTCTTGAATGTCGTAAATTAAAAGAATTCAAGGTTTCTGAAGAAGAACTAAACAAGGTAAAAGAATACTTGGTGGGCACCATGAAATTATCTTTAGAATTGACTGATGATATGGCTAATTTTTATGGCGGGCAAGAGCTTTTGAAACGGGAAATTCTTGAAGCTGAAGAAAAAGCCGCAAAAATACGCAAAGTTACAGCAAAGCAGATTCAAGATTTAGCAAGAGATATTTTCAAAGACAATAAGCTTAATCTGGCGCTTATTGGGCCATTCAAGGAGAAGGATAAGTTCTTAAAACTGTTGAGATTTTAGGCGCTTTTTCTCTGTGCATTTTTATGGTATTATGTTTTTATGTTTGAAAGAAGCACTTCCACTTCTGTTTATGTAACTACTGGGACAATGGTTCGAGCGGTTCTTGTCCTGCTTTGCGTATTTTTGTTCTGGTTTTTGCGAGATTTGGTTTTAGTAGTTTTGACCTCCATCGTGATTGCTTCTTTTGTAGAATCAGCAGTTTCTTACTTTAACAAATTCAAAATCAATAGAGTGCTTGGGATTGTGATACTTTATGTTTTTGCGATTTCTATTTTTGCTGGATTATTTTATCTTTTTGCTCCGCTTCTGATAACAGAAATTTACAATTTTTCCATTTTTATTTCAACGTATGTTCCAGGTGTTTCTTTCTTGAATTTTTTTCAAAATGAAGCATTTTCTGGCGCAAAAGACATAGTGAGTTCCTTGGGTGGCAGTTTCTCGATCACTACGTTGTTTTCGGTATCCAAGGCTTTTGTGTTGAATCTCTCGGGGGGATTTTTTCAGACCCTTTCTGTCGCTTTCGGAAGCGTCTTTAATTTTATATTAATTATTCTTATTTCTTTTTATCTTTCAATTCAAGAAAAGGGAATTGAAAATTTTCTCCGACTTATTTTCCCGATTCAGCATGAGGATTATGTGGTGGATCTCTGGGAGCGTTCTCGTCGCAAAATCGCCCTTTGGATGAAAGGGCAAGTGGTTTTGGGAATAGTCGTGGCAGTTCTCATTTATTTGATTTTGTCACTTCTCGGTATAGATTATGCCCTTCTTTTGGCTATAATCGCAGGGATAATGGAGCTGGTTCCTTATGGCATCTGGGTTGCTTTGATTCCGGCTTTTGCCTTTTCTTATCTTTCTGATGGGATTTCAAGCGCTTTGATGGTGGCTGGCGCTTACCTCATTATTCATCAATTTGAAGTTTTTCTTTTTGCTCCGCTTATTATCAAAAAAATAGTAGGTCTTTCTCCGATTGTCATAATCCTGTCTGTTCTGATTGGTTTTGAATTAGGCGGAATATGGGGCGGAGTTCTCGCTATTCCAGTGGCTGTGATCGTGATGGAATTTTTGAGCGATATAGAAAAAAATAAGATCCTAGCTCGCACCAGTAGCAAACAATGATCAGTAAAGAAAAAAAACCTTTCTATATCACAACCACGCTTCCTTATGTAAATGCAGATCTTCACATGGGTCATGCTCTTGAGTTCGTGCGGGCAGACGTTATCGCTCGATATAAAAAACTTCAAGGGTTTGACGTGTTTTTCAATAGTGGGACGGATGAGCATGGAATGAAAATATATGAAAAGGCCACATCTGTTGGAAAAAATCCGCAGGAGTTTGTCGACGAAAATTTTCTAAAGTTCAAAGAATCAGTGAAAATTTTTGGTATGGATGAGAGTATTTTGCATTTTGTGCGCACTACAGATGAATGTCACATAAAATCAACGCAAGAATTTTGGAGACGAGTTGATAAAAATGGTTATATCTATAAAAAAAATTACGAAGCGAAATATTGTGTCGGTTGTGAGGAAAATAAAAATGATTCTGAGCTTGTAAACGGTGAATGCCCAGTTCATCCCGGTAAAAAAATAGAAATTATTAGTGAAGAAAATTATTTTTTCAAATACAGCGAATTTGCAGACAGGTTACTGAATTTTTATTCAGATAATCCAAATTTTGTAATACCAGATTTTCGTTTTAATGAAATAAAAGCCTTTGTGGCGGGGGGATTGCAAGATTTTTCCATATCACGGCTAAAAAGCAAAATGCCTTGGGGTATAGAAGTGCCGGGGGATAAAGATCATGTTATGTATGTGTGGTTTGACGCGCTTACAAACTATATATCCACCTTAGGTTGGCCGGAGAATCAGGAACAATTTGAAAGATTTTGGATAAATGGAAATCCTGTCCAATATTGCGGTAAAGATAATACTCGTTTCCAGTCTGCCATGTGGCAGGCCATGTTGATGGCGGCTGGTTTACCGAATTCTCGCCAGATAGTAGTGAATGGTTTTATTACTGCAGATCATGGCATAAAAATGTCTAAGACACTAGGCAATGTGGTTGATCCCAAAGAAATTGTAAAAGAATATGGGACAGACGCTCTGCGATATTTTCTTTTGCGTGAGATTTCTTCGTTTGAAGATAGTCCATTTACAATAGAGCGCTTTAAGGATGCCTATAATTCCAATTTGGCCAATGGACTCGGGAATTTAACTTCAAGAATTTTAACTCTTTCAGAAAAGTATTTAGACAAGTGCCCGGAGATTCCGGAAAAATCAGATTTTACCGAATACTTTAATTTTTTTGAAAAATTTGATATCAAACAAGCTGTTGATTTTATTTGGGATGAAATAGGAGGATTGGATAAATTTATTCAGGAGACAGAACCGTTTAAAGTAGTAAAAGCAGATGCAAAAAAAGGCAGAGTTTTAATTTCGGATATGGTTCTCCGTTTGTATAAAATTGCCAGAATGTCAAATCTAATAATACCGGAAACATCAGAAAAAATAAAAAAACTCATTCAAGAAAATAAAAAACCAGAGAAGCCATTATTCCCACGAAAAGACTAATATGCCAAAATACATAGACATACACAGTCACGTTAATTTCCACGCCTTCGATGAAGACAGGGGAGAGGCCATAAAGCGCGCCCTGGATAGCGGAACTTGGATGATAAATGTCGGCACCCAAATAGATACTTCAAGGACGGCAGTGGAGATAGCGAATCAATATAAAGAAGGTGTCTATGCGATTATTGGATTACATCCGATACACACAGGTGTTTCATATCATGATGAAAAAGAATTGGGTGAGGGTGGTAAGGAATTTGCTTCTCGTGGAGAAATTTTCGATAAAGAATCTTATCGAAAACTCTTGCAAGATAAAAAAGTTGTCGGGATAGGTGAATGCGGACTTGATTATTACAGATGCACAGAGGAATCAATAGCGAAACAAAAAAATGCTTTTATAGAACAGATAGAACTGGCGAATGAATTTGACAAGCCGTTGATGCTCCATATTCGCAACAACCCAAAAAAAATCCACCCCACTCCGACTAAAGTCGGAGCACCCCTCAACGAGGGGAATTTAAATGCTTATACTGATGCTCTTGAGATTTTAAAAATTCATTCAAAAGTTAACCCACGCCATGGCGGGGCAAGAGGCAACGTGCATTTTTTTGCGGGGACTTCCGAAGAGGCAAGAGGTTTTCTTGATTTCGGTTTCACTCTTTCTTTTACCGGAGTCATCACATTTACACATGATTATGATGAGGTTATAAAGAACACTCCGCTTGATATGATCATGTCGGAGACGGATTCTCCTTATGTCGCTCCTGTTCCGCACAGGGGGAAACGCAACGAGCCGTTTTATGTAAGTGAAGTGGTTAAGAAAATTGCCAAAATTAAAAATTTGCCCGAAGCTGAAGTAGCCGAAGCTATCATGGCAAATGCTAGGCGACTGTTTAATATTTAATTAGAGTGTTCACCCCCACACCTTTCACAGAATGAAAGGTGTGGGGGTTTACTTTCTAGGGAGTTTTTGCTAATATGAAATTTATGCAGACAAGCGAACAAAACAGCGAAAAAGACATAATAATTGAAGAAAAAAAGGAAATCTCAGGAGCAGGAGATTCTAAAGTTTATGAACTTGGCTATCTTTTAGTGCCTACGATCAAAGAAGAGGACTTGGGCGCTGTTTATGGCAATCTCAAAGAACTTGTTTCGTCTTTTAAAGGCGAGATTATTTCAGATGAAATGCCAAAGATGATCAATCTTGCCTATTCTATGCAAAAAGTAACGTCCAACGTGCGCAATAAATTTAGCACAGCATACTTTGGTTGGATAAAATTTATTATGGATCCGCAAAAGATTTTAGAGATGAAGAAGAATCTTGATCTTGACTCTAATCTTGTCCGATTTTTAATTTTGAAGACTGTGAAAGAAAACACTATTGCCGCAAAGAGATTTGTGCGTGGAGAAACATACCGAAAACCAAAGTTTAAAGGCGCAGAAAATGAAACAGTTACACCAATTAATAAAGAGGAAATTGATAAAGAAATAGATGCGCTAGTTGTAGCATAAAGATATGTATTTAAATAAAGCAATTTTAATAGGGAACCTTACTCGAGATCCAGAGCTCAAGTCACTGCCTTCAGGGGTGAAAGTTTGCTCATTTTCTTTGGCAACTAATCGTGTCTGGAAAGACAAGAATGGCGCGCGTCAAGAATCTGCTGATTACCACAATGTCGTCGTCTTTGGTCGCCAAGCGGAGACTGTGGCTCAGTATATGAAAAAAGGAAGCTCGATCTTGGTGGAAGGCAGAATGCAAACGCGAAGTTGGGAAGACAAGACAAGCGGAGAAAAAAAATATCGCACAGAGGTTGTGGCAGATCGAACTCAGTTTGGTCCTAGACCCAACAATACTGGAGGATCAAGTCCAAACAAAATAGTGGAGAACGCAAGTCCAAAGAATTCCGAAGAAGTAGACAGTATAGAATATCCCGAGGAAGACATTAATCCCGAAGACATACCATTCTAGTTATAAAGTAAATAAAAAAAATACATGAAACAAGATTATTTTTCAGCTAATAATATAAAATATATAGACTATAAGGATGTTGAAATTCTAAAGAAATTCGTGAATCCTAATGGCAAAATCATAAGCCACAAGAGGACTGGTGTGACTTCCAAAAATCAGCGCCAACTGGCTAATGCCATCAAACACGCAAGGTTTCTAGGTTTGCTTCCCTTTGTAGTTAAATAATTAAACTCTCTCGACGTATTCTCCAGTTTCTGTGTTGATGCTGACAACATCACCTTCTGCTATGAACATGGGGGCATTCAAGGTTGCTCCATTTTCAAGAGTTATGACTTTCACTCCGCCTTTGGAAGTATCTCCGCGCACAGCCGGAGGAGCTTCTTTAACTTTAAAATTCATTTTGATTGGCAGGGTGACTTTTATAATCTGTTCAATTTCATCTTCATTTTCCCAAACCAAAGCTTCTACGTCACCATTTTGTTTCAAGAATTTTATTCCATTACCGATAAGCGTAGCATCTAATTTAAATCTTTTACTTTTATCGCTTGGATCACAGAACCAGTATTCACCCCTGTTGTGATATAGAAAGGTGATGGGTTTTTTCGTGATGTCTGCTTCATCTGCTGATTCAGAAACGTGAAAGGTGGCATTGATAGTCTTGCCAGAAATTAAAGTTTTGAGTTTTACCTGATTTTGCGGTTTTCTTTGCTGGGTCCTGGCGACATGGGACTCGATGACCTCGCACGGTTCGCCATCATAAATGATTATTTTCTTCTCGCGAATTTCGCTGTATTCTAATTTTGCCATGGGGATATACTAACAAAAAATCTTTAAAACATCAACTTGTAAAATAAAAAGATATTTTTTATTTTACGCTTCTTCCGCAAATTTTTTAGATATCTCTTTTAAGATTTTGTCTGCGATTTTTTTGTCTTCCTTCAAAAACTTACGTGTTGCATCGTATCCTACGCCCAGTTTCGTTTTTTCTTTCCCTTCACCCTCCTCTGCAAAGAAATATGAATTTCCAGTTTTTTCTATTATTTTGAATTTCTCCCCGAGCGCCATTATCTCGCCCTCTTTTGAAATGCCTTCATTGTAAATAATGTCAAATTCCGTTTGTTTGAACGGGGCAGCGACTTTATTTTTCACTATTTTTACACGAGTGCGTGAGCCCACGACTTCTTCTCCTTTTTTGATTTGGGCGATTTTACGAATATCCAGACGCACAGAAGTGTAGAATTTTAAAGCCTTACCTCCTGGAGTAGTTTCTGGATTGCCGAACATTACTCCGATTTGCATTCTGATTTGGTTTATAAAGATGACGACAGTTTTACTTCTAGCGACGATGGCTGTGAGCTTGCGAAGCGCCTGAGACATCAAGCGGGCTTGCTTGCCTACATGATATGCGCCCATGTCGCCCTCGATCTCGTCTTTTGGGGTGAGTGCCGCCACAGAGTCGACGACGATGACGTCAATCTTGCCTGTTCGCACCAGAGACTCTACGATCTCGAGCGCCTGTTCGCCATTGTCTGGCTGGGATATAAGCAAATTGTTTATATTGACTCCGAGCTTTTTAGTATATTCTGGATCCATGGCATGTTCAGCATCTATATACGCGCAGACACCTCCGAGTTTTTGCGCTTCCGCTACGATGTGGAGCGAAAGGGTGGTCTTTCCAGAAGATTCAGGTCCAAATATTTCAATAATTCTTCCTCGCGGTATTCCGCCGACTCCGAGCGCCATATCTAGGCCGATAGAGCCGGTAGGGATGACGTTGACGTCCACTTTCGGCGAATCGCCAAATTTCATTATTGATCCCTCGCCAAATTTTGTTTGGATTGCTTTTAAAGTGTCTTCTAGCACAGCTATCCCCAAAGTTTTGTCTTCTTTCTTGTCTTTTTTCTTTTGCATGATTTTCTTTAGAATCAAAAAACTCTTTCTTGGCATAAGTTTCCGCTCAACACGCATAATTTTCTGCTGAAAATTTGCTATGCTCGGCTACCCGCCTGCGCAATGTTTCTCAGAAACTACGCCTGCGACGAGTTTATTGATTCTGATTACTCTCGTATATTAACTTATAATTCTTCTCATCAATATATCCAAATTTGTCTTTGGCTGTTATATTAATAACATTATACCCCGGAAGTAGGGCTATTGTCTCGTTGAAATCACCGGCTTGATTTACTGATATTTCTCGACCATTTAAGACTAGATTTATGGCATTCTGCGCATTGCCTGTTATCTCAATGACACTATTTTCAACCCTTGTGCCGTCAGATATGTTCACGTTCTTTATTTTCACCCCAAAGATCAAATTATGAGAACCCCAAAAAGCATAGATAACAAGAAAAAGGAAAAAGATGACAAGCGCGCTGGTTTGTAATATTTTTTTAGATAACGTTTTCTCCATTCTCGTTGCGGTTAATTTTTTCCAGCACCTCTCTCGGTTTGGCGCCATCTCCCGGTCCTATTATTCCACGTTCTTCTAGTTTATCCATCAAACGAGCCGCGCGCGCGTAGCCTAATTTTAATTTTCTTTGCAAGTAAGAAGTTGATGCTTTGCCGGCTTCGATCACGCACAGTCTGGCTTCCTCATACATTTCATCATCATCGTCCGCATCTTCATCTTCAAGTGTGCTTTCAAAGATGCTTTTATCAGCCGATATAGATCCTGAAGTCAGCGTTATTTCTCCCAATATCTCGTCTTTATACGCATCCGCTAAATAGTTGACGACTTTTTTAACTTCCACCTCCGAAATGAATGCGCTCTGCAAACGTTCTGGTTGAGCGTCGCCCGAGGAATACAGCATGTCGCCGGCACCCAAGAGCTTTTCAGCTCCGCCAGCATCGAGAATAGTGCGTGAATCTACCTGCGAGGACACCTTTAATGCGACACGGGCGGGGATGTTTGCCTTGATTAGCCCAGTGATGACGTTTACTTCCGGACGTTGTGTAGAGAGTATGAGGTGTATACCCACAGCTCTCGACATCTGCGCCAGACGGACGATAGCGGATTCGAGTTCTCGCGGATAGGAGCTCATTATATCTGCCAGTTCGTCTATAATGATGACTATATAAGGCAAGCGGTCGATATTTGTCTCCTCAGTAGAGGTGCCGTCTTCGTTTGTTTTAGCCTTGCTCTTTACTTTGCCAAAGACGTTATTGTGATAAGATTCTATGTCTCGTACTGATTCTGCTTCTAATATGTCATAACGGCGGTCCATCTCTTTGGCCGCCCATTTTAGAGCCAGAATTGTCTTTTTAGCCTCAGTTATTACCGGGGTCAACAAGTGTGGAATGTTGTTATACAGGGTTAGTTCTACACGTTTTGGATCGATCAATATAAATTTTAAATCATCCGGTCCGTTTCTGTATAGAAGGGAAGTAATCATAGAATGAATAGTAACTGACTTTCCAGAACCAGTCGTGCCGGCGACGAGACAATGAGGCATTTTGGCGAGGTTGCCGAACACTGATCTGCCTCCGATGTTGCGACCGAGGGCGATAGTAAGTGGTTTAGGAGAATTTCGAAACTTATCGTCGGAAAGGAGAGTAGCGAGGCCGACTAGAGATTTTGTTTTATTTGGAATTTCGATGCCGACTAGAGATTTTCCTGGAATCGGCGCTTCTATACGTATAGGATGCGCGGCGAGCGCGAGCGATAGATCATTTTGCAGGGCAATAATGCGCGACAGTTTCATCCCTTCTGCTGGTTTGAGCGCGTAACGTGTGACCGTCGGTCCGATTGTTATTTCATCCATCTCCACTTCAATGCCGAAGTTTAATAGCGTGCGTTTTATAATATTTGCATTAGCTTTTATGTCGCCAGTGTTCGGCTTGCCTTGATCTTCTTCTAATAGAGAGATGGGAGGGGGGATATAGGTGGAGATTAGTCCACTCCTTCTTGTTTTGATTGGCATCTCTTCCTCTTCTTCTTTTTTATCTATACCTAGCGCTTTTTTAATTTTTTCTTTAGCGCTTTCTTTTTCTCCCGATTCTTCCTCTTCTTCAGGCTCAGGTTCCTCGATCTCCGATTCTTTTGAAGAATTTTCTGCAGGGACACTTAGAGTATCATCGAGGGGTTTTTTTCTTGTTATCAAGTCCCAGATTTTTTTAATAAACGGACTGAGGTCTGGTTTTGTATCAAACATCGCCAGGATGGAAATTATTAAAATTGCTCCGAGGAAGATGGTGCTGGCATATACATCAAATAAGGAGACGAAAGGTGTCGATAAAATTTCTCCCAATAATCCGCCTGCATGCCTATATACTCCCGCAGAGTTTACACCTGAAGCAATGTCGATTATTCCCAGACTCGAAAGCAGAAACATTACCCCGCTCCCCATACTTCTCCATCCGATGTTTGGAGTTTCGGATTTGATAAATGAGATTCCAAGTAAAATAAAAAGAGCGGGCAGGAGGATATCGCCAATGCCGAGCAAGAGGTGAAGTTTTTCATTTACAAAGACACCCGCAACTCCAGCCATGCTGAATTTGGACATTAAAAAAAATAACGCAAAAACAAAAAAAACTATTGCTAAAATTCCGTATTTAGTTTGAGTTTTTAGTCCTAAAGAATTTTCTTTCTCGTCATCTTTTTTCTTATTTGCATTTTTCGCCATATAGTTATTCTAACATATTCAACGATTTTTGAAACTCTTCATCGGCACTAACTCTTCTCCGGTACGGATTTTTTTAAGCTTAAAAAATCCTGCCTAGCCCGTGCTGGTACGGCCAAGGGAAGTTTTCGCGCCGTCGCGCTCAAAACCCCTGCGAAGAGTTGTGCCTCAACGAGTTTCATAATTTAAAAAACTCGTCGCAGGCGTAGTTTACAAGAGACATTGCGCAGGCTGGCGAGCCGAGCATAGCAAATTTTCAGCAGAAAATTATGCGTGTCGATTGGAAACTTATGCCAAGAAAGAGTTTTTTAAAAAAATATGCCCTTGCCTTTTTCTACGTCCGACCCACCTAGACTTGCGTCTACGCGAGGCTGGTATATAATGGACATATGTTATCCATGAATAAGGACATGAATAAAAACCTCAAAGACTCCGAAGGAAAGCTCTCGGCTTCCTACTCGCCTCGCTTACGCTCCGGCGAAGCGGGCGAGGAAGGCAACTATTCCATGTCCGTTATGAGTTATACAAAAACTCAGAAACTCATTACAGCTTTGTATATGGTAACGGACGTAATGGACAACGAAGAGCCAATAAGAAATAAATTAAGGACATTGGGGACAGAAATAGTATCAGACTCCTCGACTACGCTCGGGGCAAACATGTCCATTAGAAGAATAGAGCAAATAATGTCCTTTTTAGATATTGCTTCTGCTATGAATTTTATCTCTGAAATGAATTGTGCTGTTTTGAAAAAAGAATTTTTTGGACTAAAAATGTCTCTGCAAGAATCAATGCAAGTAAAGCCAGTGTGGCTCGAAGAATTTTTAAATTCTCCTCTTGAGGAGTACTCCGACATGGGGTCGGAGGGAGGTGGAAAGAATTTATCCACCCCGGCCTTTGGCCACCCCTCAAGAGGGGAATCAAAACACAAGGGATATTCTAACGGACATCAAACAAGTACCAGAATTGGTGTCCAAAAGGGAAGTACTCTTATGCAAGCCCTGGGAGAGATAAAAATGTCCGATAGAAGTCCTTTTGATATGAAAAATGATTTTTATGTTCTTAAGAAACAAAGACGAGATGAAATAATAAATACTGTAAAGACAAATCCAAATGGTACTACTATAACGGACATTAAAACAAGAGCCACTGGGGTACTTGTTTCTTGTAGTGAAAAGACACTGCAGAGAGAATTGGTGTCCATGACGAAAGATGGTGTCCTTAATAAAACAGGGGAGAAACGTTGGACTCGATATTTCGTTAAATAATCCCTTATTGAGCCTATTCTCCTCTTGAGGAGTACCCCGACTTTGGTCGGGGAGAGGTGGAATATCCACCCCGTCTCGCAAGCGAGCCACCCCTCAAGAGGGGGATAAAGGGGGTTGCAATTTGCATTTTAACTCAAATATGATAGTATTGATATGTGGGTTATATCCCGCCGTTGGCGGGATCCTCAAATTCTATAGGCGCTTTTGCTTCTTAGAATTTGGGAGTTATCCACATAGTATGTTGCTCTACTATGGAGCTATGTATTATAATATTTTAGTTAGTATATTTGTTTTCTTTTTGTCGTCGCTTTTTATTTCGTCGAAAAAATTCTAAGCGAAGCTTTGAGAAAATAAATGCCCATTGAAAACTGAATAGCTATGTTTTTAATGGTTTAGTTTACATCTGTTCGCCATTTGATTATTTGCCACATTATTAATTATTATTATTTATTGGCGAAGAAAAAATAGCGATAGAAAAAAATACGCTTTTAGTTTTGTCGAAACTTATTAATGGCGTAAAAGTTAGAAAAAAATTTATGAGTAATTTATTAAAATCAAAATTCCTTCTTGGAGTTATGACTGTTGCGATCATGTTCGTAGGCGCAGTTGCAGTTGCAACTACAGCTTCCGCTGACTGTACGGTCACTCCTACAGTAAAAGTTGGTTCTACGGGTGTGAACGTACAATGCGTTCAGACTATAGTAGGAGCAACAGCAGACGGTAGTTTTGGTCCTTTGACCAAAGCTGCAGTTATGGCTTGGCAATCAGGTCACAACTTGACCGCTGACGGAGTAGTTGGCCCTATGACCGCTACTGCAATGAATAGCGGATCAACCAGTGCTAATCTCCCAGCAGGATGTCAAACTGGTGACTTGTTTAGTGGAACAACCGGACTTTCATGTTCTGGAGGTTCTTCTAATCTTCCAGCAGGATGTCAAACTGGCGACTTGTTTAGTGGAACAACCGGACTTTCATGTTCTGGTGGTTCAACACCTTCAACACCTTCAAACACTGGTCCTCTAGTGGGAACAGACGGAACAATTTCTGACATTAATCAACTTTCTTCTTTTAACAATGAAGAAGTTGGTGATGGTGCAAACGATGTTAAAGTTATGGGATTTGATCTTGTGACTTCAAATGATGGAGATGTCGCTGTTAAATCAATCAAATTGACTTTTGATGGTGCAGACAGTTCAGGTTCAACTCGTGTTGCTGATTATCTAGATTCTGTTAAAATCCTTATGGGTTCAACAGAAGTTGGAGTAGCAGATATGTCTGATTTCAACAAAGATAGTACAGGAGTATATTCAAAGACCATCACTCTTAGTGGTGCAGTCCTAAGAGCTGATACTACTACAAAGTTTTATGTAGCAGTTGATGCAGTATCAAATCTTGATTCAGGAGATATTGCGACAACAGCTGATAACTGGGAAGTAGGTATTAACAATATCCGTTATGAAGATGGATCAGGAGTTGTAACAACTGAATCTGATTTAATGCCAGCTGCTATTGAATATAATTCAACAGGAGATGGTGTAAATATTTCATTTGTTTCTTACTCAACTTCAGCTGATACTGAACTTAAGATTTCCTTAAACAGTACTCCAGTTGCACAAGTTGTTAAAGTAAGTGCTACAGCAGATTCTGTTTCACCGCTTGTTATCTTAAAGGGTAAATTAAAATTGGAAGGTACGTCTGACGTTTTGTTAGATTCATTCCCAATTTTGTTTACTACTACTGAATCAGATCTTGTTGAAGTAACACCAACTGTATATCTTACACTTGGAACAGAAGAATTTTCAGAGTCAGTAACAGGAGGTGCTTCAACAGAGACAGTTGCTTTTGACAATCTTGATTACACCATTGATGCTGGTTCAACTGTAAACTTCACTGTTTCCGTAGATCTAAATGATATACAATCTTCAACATTTGATGAAGGAACAACTTTGAAGGCAGAGTTAACAACCACACTTCGTGATGGTGCAAGCTTTGTTGCTGAAAATGCACAAGGTGATGCCTTGGTAGATGCGACAGAAAAAACTGGTTCTGCTCTAGGTGAAGTTCAGACATTCCGTTCTACAGGTATCAATGTTGTATTAGTAGGTACCACTGCCGATGTGGCAAAGGGACTTACTACTGCTCCAGATGTTGGAACATATACAATTACATTTGATGTAACTGCATTTGGTGCTGATATGTATATTGATGGTACTAAGCCAACTCTAACAGGCGAAGATTCAACCACTTTGACTATCAATGATCCTGGTACATCTACTCAAACTGCAGTTATAACTTCACCAACAGGTGCAACTATGACTGGAACAGTAGATACTACTTCTAGATTCTTAGTCACAGAAGGTGAAACTGAAAGATTTACTATTACTTCTATAGTTACTCCTACTGTTACAGGTGGACTAACTGCTGTATCACTCACAAGTCTTGCTTACGATGATGCTGATATAGATCTAGTAGATGCTACAAATATAGAATACACAACAAATCTTACTCAGTTCATTACATCATACAAAAACTTGGTGTTAACAAACTAGTAGATGGTTGTTTAGTCTAAATTATAATCTGGTCAATACACCTTAAAAAGTATTACGTTTAATCTCTTTAATCCTTCGATGCCAATATATGGTCACGGATGGAAACAAAAGAGAAAAAACGGTAAACAAAAAACCACCCCGACGGGGGTGGTTTTTTGTTGTGTATTTTTATGGTATTATTATGTATATTTTAGATGACTAAAATTATAAAAATATGTCTTTTAGCGCTTGCTTTCGCACCTCTGATCTTTGATTTGAATGTTTTTTTCCCTTATATATCCAGTAAGAGTCTTTTTATACAGTTTTTTTTGCTTTTGGCTACTCTTTTATTTGCTGGTTATTTTATTTATTCTAGAAGTTTCAGACAGGAAATCAGTGATAAGATTTCCATACATCTAAAGCATCCGCTTGTCCTTTCTATTCTATCTTTCATTCTTGTGTTCGCAGTGAGTGCTATTTTTGCTGTAGATAAGTATGGCGCTTTTTGGGGAAATATAGAACGGGCAGAAGGATTAGCTAACACGATGTTTTTCTTCGTTTTCTTTATTTTAAGTTTACTAGTATTTAAAAAAAAGGATTGGGTGTGGTTTTTAAAGTTGAGTTTGTTAACAACTTTGATTTTATTGGGCAAAGAATTTTTTGAGTTTTTCAATGGGGTACCACGACCAGGGTCATTTGCTGGCAACCCGACATTTTTGGCTGGATACTTACTTTTTTCAATCACTGCGTCAATAATTGTGTTTAGGGAGTCAATCCCGTTAGAGATCACGAGGGTTCGCAGTGGGCGTCTATCTCTAATGGGATGGAAATCTTTATCTGTAATTGTCGTTATTTTTTCGGTTTTAGGCATATTTATCGCTCAGACTAGGGGTACAATATTAGGGCTTGCTTTTGGTGTTTTAGGCTCTCTAATTTATTGTGTTTTCAGGGGTAAAAATATTGTTTACAAAGGTCTTAATTTACGTAAAATATCGGCTGGCATTCTTTTTTTCTTTGTTCTTTTTTCTATAATCTTTATTTTAACCAGAGAGAATGATATATGGCAAAAAGTTCCCGGTTTATCCAAAGTGGCGTTAATAAATATTAATAACATTGAAGATGGTTCAATGAAGGACAGATTGCTTGCCTATAAGCCAAGCATAGAAGCCGTCAATCCAACACAGAATGGATGGAAAAAATTTTTAATCGGCTGGGGTCCGGATAATTTTATTCTTGCTTATGGTGAGTATTTCAGTCCAGCGCAAGCGCAACATGACTCAACCTGGCTTGACAGAGCTCACAATCAACTCTTGGATGTTTTAGTGATGAGTGGGCTTCTGGGGCTTTTAGCATATTTGTCAATATGGTTTTTATTTTTTCGTTCCATTCTGAATAGAAAAACGGATTTCTCTTTAATCAATATGGGGTTTCTTCTTTTTGGTATTTCATTTTTCGTTCACCTTTTATTTGTTTTTGAACAAACAACATCATCTATAGCATTTTTTACCGTTCTTGCTTTTGCCGTCTATTCTACCACTGACGATGTCTCCAAAGAGTCAAGGAATGATTCAAAAAAATCTAAAACAAGTGGTAGGGGGACATTGATAATGGGAAGTTTTTTTGTATTTTCGACATTTTTCTTGTGTTTTATTTTTTTTAGAAATACTTTACCCTCCTATTTTCAAATGAGGAATTATTTTTCTATAATAAAAAATCCAAGTCCTACCACTTTTGAAAGTATTGATTCAGTTTTTTTTCCGTTTACCACTGCCCAAATGGATATTAGAGAGAACTTTTTGAAATGGGTTGGTGATAATTACTACAAAATAGACGCTAAAATAGCCAAACCGTTATTTGAAAAGGCGCTCATTAGAGCGGAAGAATATATAGCGAAAAGACCACAGAATTTTTTATTTCTAGCTTCTCTGGCTGATGTCTATACAAATAAGGGCGACTCTTTAAAGAGTATTGCATATGTTGAGAAAGGGGAGGAATATTTCAGGCAAATGCTTTTATTTGCTCCAAACAAGTCAGATATTAATTATGGCTTGGCTATAAATTTAGCTTACCAGAAAAAGTTTGAAGAATCTTTTAGTTTTTTTGAAAAAGTATTTTTTATGAACCCAAAATTTTTCTCGCAACACAGAAAGGTAGCCGAAAGTATTTATACTAATTTTATTAAATATTTTTACGAAAAAAGAGACAAAAAAAATTTTTTAAGAACAGTTGAAAGACTGAAGAAAAATAACTATACCAATTCAGCTCCCCTCGATAAAATTCTTGAGTATTTAGAAAAAAATAACACTTGGCCAAGGGTTGATTTTGAATAAATGAAAACGATACTTGTAACAGGCGGAGCTGGGTATATCGGTAGTCATGCAGTAAAAAGACTTCTCAAAGAGGGATATATTGTGGTAGTTTTTGACAATTTTTCTCGTGGGTTTAGAGAACCGCTTGAAATTCTGAAGAAATACGGTGAATTATATATAGTAGAGGGAGACCTTACAAAAAAAAGAAGACCTAAAAAAACTTTTCAAAAAGTATAGAATCGATGGCGTGATGCATTTTGCGGCTTTGTGTTCCGTGGATGAATCAGTCAGAAAGCCCGAGCTTTATATAAAAAACAACGTGACAGGGACCTTGAATCTTCTTGAGGCTATGGTTGAAGGAAAAGTGCAAAAAATAATTTTTTCTTCGACTTGCGCTGTTTATGGTGATGCGCAATATTTGCCGATTGATGAGAAACATCCTACTAAACCATTGAATCCCTATGGACAATCTAAATTTGAAGCAGAAAAAGAAATAGAAAAATTTGGAAAGTTGCACGGTTTTAATTATGTTATTTTGCGATATTTCAATGTGTGTGGCGCAGATAGCGATGGAGAGATAGGGGACAGTAAAAAACCCTCAGAGCTTTTAGTGCAAAATGCCGTCCGTGGAGCACTAGGCATTGAATATTTTCGGCTCACGTGTGGAAAGGCGGATACTCCAGATGGAACACCTATACGGGATTATATTGATGTAGAAGACCTTGTGGATGCTCATATAAATGCGCTTTCATATTTGAATAAAGGTAAACCATCGGGAATCTTCAATCTCGGTAATGGTAAGGGGTGGTCAGTCAAGGAAATTGTAAATGCAGTAAAAAAAGAGCTAGGGGTAGAATTTGTCGTAAAAAAAGGCAAAGAACGCAAAGGGGAATATGATAAAGTTTATGCAGATATAAAAAAAGCAAAATCTCTACTAGATTTTAATCCTAAAAAAACTTTAGCAGATAGTGTGAAAAGTTTAGTAAAATGGTATAATAATAAAAAAAATGGATACAAAAAATAAAAAAAGAGCGTTAGTGTGTGGTGCCGGTGGTTTTATCGGCAGTCACTTAGTCAAAAGATTAAAAAAAGAGGGATATTGGGTGCGTGGAGTTGATTTAAAAAATCCGGATTTTAGTCCGACCGAAGCTGACGAATTTGTTATTGGCGATTTGCGGGATCAGGCAGTATGTAGGAAAGTTCTTGATCAATCATTTGAAGAAGTATACCAATTGGCCGCTGATATGGGTGGCGCAGGATACATTTTTACCGGAGAACATGATGCAGATGTTATGCACAATTCGGCAACTATAAATTTAAACATTGTAGACCTAGCTCATAAAAATAAAGTTGGTAAAATATTCTATTCTTCATCTGCTTGTATATATCCAGCTTATAATCAAGAAGATCCGAACAATCCGAAATGTTCCGAAGATTCTGCATATCCAGCTGCACCAGATTCAGAATATGGTTGGGAAAAGCTTTTTAGCGAACGTCTTTATCTTAGTTATTTTCGTAACTATGGTTTACAAGTGCGAATAGCTCGATTTCATAATATTTTTGGTCCCGAAGGGACATGGAAGGGCGGTAAAGAAAAGGCTCCCGCCGCTATTTGTCGAAAAATAGCTGAAGCAAAAGAAGAAGATGAAATTGAGATTTGGGGTGATGGTGAACAAACCAGATCTTTTCTTTATATTGATGAGTGTGTTGAGGGCGTTAGACGTCTTATGGATTCTGATTTTACTGGTCCTGTAAACATTGGTTCTGATGAAATGGTTACAATTAATCAATTGGCTGAGGTGGCAATGAGTGTGGCAAACAAAAAACTTTCAATAAAACATATTTCAGGCCCACTCGGAGTTAGGGGCAGGAATTCTGATAATGCTCTTATTAAACAAAAGTTAAATTGGGCTCCCAATGCACCGCTTACCGAAGGGATAGAGAAAACTTATACCTGGATTGAAAAGCAGGTTGCGAAAAAATAATTGTTTTTCATATTATTTTATGATATAAATAAGAAGCAATGAAAAAGGTTATAATCACCTCTGGATTTTTTGGTTTTTAGCAAATGGCAAATAAGCTTAAAAAATATGAAAACAATTATACTTTGCGGGGGTATGGGTACTCGTATGAAAGAAGAAACTGAATTTAAGCCAAAACCAATGGTTTTGATAGGTGGCAAGCCGATTTTGTGGCACATAATGAAAATATACAGCCATTACGGGCATAACAATTTTGTTTTGGCTTTAGGATATAAAGGGGATATGATTAAAAACTATTTTTTGGATCAAAGGGCTTTCCTTAATGATTTCACCATAAATGTTTTAAACGGAAAAACAGATTTTCATAACAATGAGGGAGATGATTTTAATGTTACCTTAGCTGAAACTGGCCAGGAGTCAGAAACAGGAGAAAGGATATTGAAATTAAAAAAGTATATTACAGAGGATGAATTTATGGTGACTTTCGGAGATGGGGTTTCCGATATTGATATTAATAATCTTGTGGATTTTCATAGAAAACAAGGAACCGTCGGGACAATAAGCGGCTTCCACCCATATAGTAAATATGGATTAGTCAAGATAGATGAAAACAGCAACAAAGTTATTAATTTTGAACAAAAGCCAATTCTTTTTGATTATACAAGCGGAGGATTTATGATTTTTAATAAAAAGGCATTTGATTATTTTGATAATGGCCCCATGGAAAACGGATTGATAAAAATGGTTAAAGATGGTCAATTATCTATGTATAAACACGAAGGGTTCTGGAAACCGATGGATACATACAGAGAAGTGGAGGAATTAAATAAGCTTTGGGAAGAAGACCCAAAGTGGAAAATATGGAAATAAAAAGAAAAAAAATTTTAGTTACAGGAGGAGCTGGTTTCATTGGTTCCAATTTGGTTAATGAATTGATAAGGCGGGGCAATAAAGTTGTTGTAGTAGACGACCTGTCTTCGGGTAGAAGAGAAAATATAAATAAAAAGGTTAAATTTTATAAAGTCGATGTCAGAAGTAAAAAAATTGTTGAAATATTTAAAAAGGAAAAACCAAAAATAGTTTTTCATCTTGCTGCAAAGGCATTAGTTGAAGACGTTTTTAAAAACCCCCAAGAAGCGATTGATGTTAATGTTATGGGTACAGTAAACGTTTTGGAAGCTTGCAGACAGCAAAAGGGCATAGAATCAATTATAGTAGCCTCTTCTGATAAAGCATATGGTAAGTCAAAAAATCTTCCCTATGCAGAGCATTATTCTTTAATGGGGGATCATCCTTATGACGTCTCAAAAGCATCGGCTGATTTAATAGCTAAAACATATTTTTCAACATATGGTTTACCGGTTAAAATTACAAGATTTTCAAATGTTTTCGGTCAAGGGGATTATTCTTTTTCAAGAATAATCCCGGCTATAATGGAAGCCGTAGCGAGAAATAAGATATTGCTTATAAGAAGCGATGGAAAAATGATTAGAGAATATACTCACGTTAAAGACATTGTGGAAGGTTGCATAAGGCTTGCCGAGCATAAAGAAAATTATGGCGAAGCTTTTAACTTTGGAAGCAAAAATATTTTTAGCGTTATAGAATTAGTTGAAAAATCAGGACACATTCTCGGGGCGAAAATCAATTGTAAAATATTAAACACGACAAAAAATGAGATTCCCGAACAATACCTTGATTGGACCAAAGCAAAAACAATATTAAATTGGGAGCCAAAAATAAGTTTTGATCAAGGAATTAAAGAAACTTTTAACTGGTTTATAAATGAATTGTAAAAATTGTGAAAATGAATTAAAAGAATTTCTTTCTTTGGGGCAGATGCCTTTGATTAATTCTTTTTTAAAGGAAGAGGATATTGCAAAGGAAAAGAAATTCAATCTTAGCGTGGGGTTTTGCCCAAAATGTTTTTTAGTACAACTTATGGATATAATTCCGCCGGAAGAACTTTTTAGAGACTATATTTATTTTTCTTCCACCTCTCAATACTTTTTAGATCATTGTAAAGAAGTTGCTGATGACATGGTTAAAAGATTTAATCTTAATAAAGACAGTTTGGTTTTGGAAATCGCCAGCAACGACGGAGCACAACTACAATATTTTAAAGAATTAGGAGTGTCCGTGTTGGGCGTTGACCCTGCAAAAAATATTGCAAAGGTTGCAAACGAAAAAGGAATAGAAACTATTACAGAATTTTTTAATTTTGATTTTGCTAAAAAGTTAAAAACGAAAAAAAAGATACAAGCAGATTTGATTTTTGGTGCCAATGTTTTAGCTCATGTGCCAGAAATTGTTGATTTTGTAAAAGGCGTAAAAGAAATTTTAAAACCAAAAGGCACTGCTGTTTTTGAATTTCCTTATGTAAAAGGCTTGATGGATAATAAATTCGACACCATTTATCACGAGCATGTTTTTTATTATTCTTTATTGGCTTTGATAAATTTATTCAAATCTGTGGATCTGGAAATTTATGATGTAAAGCTTACGCCAATGCAAGGCGGTTCGCTTATGATTTTTATCTCTAATTCTGGAGTTTTTCAAATAAGTGAGAATATAGTAAATCTTAAAGCAGAAGAACTTAAAAGTGGATTTGATAAATTTGAAACCTACCAAAAAATGAATGAGAATATTCTAAAATTAAAAAATGAATTGATTAGTTTTTTAGAAAAAATTAAAAAAGACGGTAAAAAAATTGCAGCTTATTCAGCTCCAGCAAAAGGAAATATTTTATTAAATTATTTTGGGATTAATGAAAATTATTTAGATTTTATTGTCGACAAGTCAAAAGCAAAGCAAGGTTTATATACACCAGGAACTCATTTGTTGGTATATCCTTTAGAGAAGATATATCAAGGAAAGCCAGACTATCTTTTGATTCTGTGTTGGAACATTACTCAAGAAGTAATGGATATGATAGAATTACAAGAATATAAGAATAAAGGAGGGAAGTTTATTACACCAATACCAAATATAAAAATATTATGATTTTTAAAGAAACAAAAATTAAAGATCTATATATAATTAAGCCTGAGTTGAAGATTGATGAAAGGGGAAATTTTGCAAGAACTTTTTGCAAGGAAGAATTGAAAAAACAAGGCTTGGTTTTTGATATTGTGCAGGCAAACCAATCATTGACAGTTAAAAAGGGAACGATTAGGGGGATGCATTTTCAAAAAGAGTCTAAAGCAGAGGGGAAAATTGTTCAATGTTTAAAGGGGAAAATTTATGATGTGGCTGTTGATTTGAGAAAAAATTCTTTAACTTATGGGCAATGGGTAGCCGAGAAGTTAACAGAGGAAAATAAAAAAATGTTTTTTTTGCCAAAGGGATTTGCTCACGGCTTTCAAACTTTAAGTGGTGATTGCATTGTCCAATATTTTATGTCGGAATTCCATTTTCCAGAATATGGCTCTGGGGTAAGATACAATGACCCATTTTTAAATATAGCTTGGCCGATTAAAAACCCTAATCTTTCAGAAAAAGATAAGAATTGGCCTTTATTATAATTATGAGAAATAAAATGATGAGCGAAATTAATATAATTGAACAAGATTGGAAAGAAGTCATTTTAAATGTCGGCTCAAAAAGGCTGAAAAATTTTAGTAAAAAGACAATATTAATAACCGGGGCAAATGGCTTTATTGGCAGGTCTTTAGTTTATTTTTTTATATATTTAAATGAAAATTTTTCAACAAATATTAAACTTATTTTAATTGCTAAAGAAGCAAAATTTGATTCAAAGATAAGCAATTTGATAAAAAACAAAAAATTAAAATTTATTAAACATGATATCTTAAAAAAAACTAGCATTAATGAAAAAATTGATTATGTTTTTCATTTGGCAGCTGTAATTTCTCCTAAATTTAATTCAACAAACCCTGTGGAGGCTTTAAAAATAAATGTTATTGGAACGGAAAATATATTAGATGCTTTAAAAAATATAAAAATTACCAAATTCTTATATTTTAGTAGTGCTGGAGTTTATGGTAATCCAGATAAAAAAAATATTCCTACTAAAGAAGAATTTAATGGAAATGTGTCTCCAGTTTCTTTTAGGTCTTGTTATGCTGAGGGCAAACGAGCTGGAGAAGCTTGCACTATGGCTTATTTTAGGCAATATAATCTTCCTATAAATATAGTGCGCCCAGCTCATATGTATGGTCCATTAATGAGGCTTAATGAAGATGTTACTATAAATTATTTCTTAAACTGCGGTTTAGCAAAAAAAGATATTGTTTTGCAGACCAAAGGCCAAGATACAAGATCTTTTTGCTATATAACAGATGTTTTATCAATTGTTTTGTTAGTTTCTTTAATGGCAAAATCTGGAGAAATTTTTAATATTAGTAATGAAAAAGCAGAAGTTAAAATAATAGATTTGGCTGAATTAATATGTAAAATTTTTGATAATAAAATTAAGGTTAAAATTCAAGAGAAAAGCAAGACAAATTTTTTTAAGTCGCCCATGACAAGAAATGTTCCCAGTATGGAAAAAGTTAAAAATGTTTTAAAATTTACTCCAAAAATTACTTTAAATGATGGATTAGTGAGAATAATTAATAATTTAAAATTAAATAAATAAAAATAAATGATTGTTTTAGGACTACATAAAAATCCATGGCACGACACAGGAGCTTGCATTATATCTGATAAAAGCGGTTCTTTTGAAGTGTGCTCTATAAGCGAAGAAAGGCTAAATAGAGAGAAAGATTCAAGAGTTTTCCCGGAAAGAGCCATAAAGGCTTGTATGGAAAAGCTGGATATTAAAAGTTATGCTGAAATTGATTTTGTGGTAATGGACTATATTGAAGATAAAGATTGGCGCAAAGACAACATTGAACATAAAGAAAGAATCCATGAAATTTTAAAAGAATTTCCTGAAGATAAAATAATTGTTATTAATCACCATTTGGCTCATGCCTCTGCGACATACTTTTCATCACCTTTTAATAGCGCATCAGTTTTAGTGATAGATGGGAGAGGGTCGAATAAAGAAACTCAAAGCATTTTTATTGCCAAAGATAATCAAATAAAACCCTTGGAATCAACAAGTAAAATGGGAATTGGGCTGTTATATTCGACTGTAACTAGAAAGATTGGATTTAAGGTTTTAGAGGAAGGAAAAGTAATGGGACTGGCTCCGTATGGAAAGGAATATAATCGAAAGATTTTTAATTTTCCCGAAAGATTCAGTGGCATAGAAACTGACTTTGAAGATGTTATGGTTTTAGGCAAATATGAATTAACAAAGGAATATGATAAAAATATAGAAACACTTGAGGATAAAAAAGTAGCAGCCTTTGAAATCCAAGACTTGTGTGAAAAAGTATTTTTGCACTTGGCAAATTATGCTAAAAAAATAACCAATGAAGATTATTTATGTCTTTCTGGGGGAAGTTCTTTAAACTCAGTCTCAAATTACAAAGTATTAAAATCAGGGTTTTTTAAAGATGTTTTTATTAATCCCGCAGCTTCAGATACAGGAATTCCGTTGGGGTGCGCGCTTTATGGTTACCATGTTTTAGGAAATAAACCTAAAACATATAAAGAGATAAGCCCTTACTTGGGACCAGAATATACAATTAATGATATAAAAAAAGCTATTAAAGAATTTAGCGGTTATAAAATAGTACGCAAAGATGCAAAACCCGAGGCAGTTAAAATGCTTTTAGAAAATAAAATTATTTCAATATTTTGGGGAAGGTCTGAAACAGGTCCTAGGGCTTTGGGAAATAGATCCATTGTGATGAGTCCAATGATTGCTGAAAATAAAGATGTTTTAAACGCTAGAGTAAAACACAGAGAATCTTTTAGGCCTTTTGCTCCAGCAATATTAGTAGAACATTTGCAAGAATATTTTGATATACCAAGACCAGAGCCATATATGCTTACTGTTCCTATGGTTAAAGAAGATAAAAAAAAGTTAATTCCAGCTGCCACTCATTATGACGGCACAGGCAGAGTGCAAAGTGTTTCCAAAGAATTAAATAAAAATTTTTATGAATTAATTGAATTATTTTATAAAAAAACTAAAGTGCCTGTATTGATTAATACGTCATTTAATGTGGCGGGAGAACCAATAGTTGAAAGCCCCAAAGATGCTATTAAGTGTTTTTTGGGAACTGATATTGATGCTTTATTATTTGAAAATATTTTATTGATAAAAAATAAACTTGCTAATTAATATGGAAAAAAAATTGGATAAAATATTTTATTTTTACACTCGGCCAATATTTTTTTGGGCAAAAATTAAAACTCAGTTTTTTTATAAATTATTTTTTGGAAAAATTGGCAGTGGCACAATGATTGTTAAAGCTGATTTAATTTTAAATCCGTCAAATATTTTTATTGGTAAAAATACAGTTATTCATAGTAATGCTAGGATTTTATGTATTACAAAGCACCGTGGCGGGCAAAAATTTAATCCTAAAATTGATATTGGAGATGATGTAAAAATTCAGCAAGGATCTCATATTTCTTGCACCAATGAAATAACTATTGAAAGTGGTGTCTCTATTGCTCCGAATGTAAAAATACTAGATAGTGACCACATGTATACTAACACATCAACGCCTATTCATAATCAAAAACTTTCGATAGGTTCAATTTTTATTGGTGAAAATTCTTTGATTGGAGCAGGGGTGGTTATTTTAAAAGCTAAAATAGGTAAAAATTGCATAGTGGGAGCGAATGCAGTAGTTAAAGGAGATTTCCCTGATTACTGTATTATAGCTGGTGTGCCAGCTAAAATTATTAAATATATAAATGAAGGAGCTAATAAGTAAGATTATGTCAAAACTCTCACGAAATATTATTTATAATTTACTTGGTCAAGGGTCATTATTGATAATCAGTTTTTTGGCGGTTAAATATATTTTTCATCAATTAGGCGCCGAGGCCTTGGGCATAATATATTTTACAATAGCCATGAATACAATCTTGGCTGTGGCCCTTGAAATGGGAGTTTCTTCTGCTTTAGTTAGAGAAATTTCAAGCCATTTTGATTCTGATAAAGAATATATCAAGAAACTCATACATACTTTTTCATTTTTTTATTGGGGTATTTATTTAGTAGCTGCTTTGATAATTTTTTTTATGGCGCCATTTTTTGTTCAAAAATGGATTCATTTAAGCTCAATAAGTCCTGATCTTGCTATAAATATTATTAGAATTTTAGGTATTACATCTGTCACAACTTTATTAGTTTCTTTTTATTCTAGTTTAATACGTGGGTTGCAAAAGATGAAATTTAATAATTTAATTGATGTAGTTTCTGGCATATTGCAACAGGGCGGGGCTCTTTTGATTTTGATTTTAAATGGAAGTTTGATGTTGGTAATTTATTGGTTTGCTATAAGTTATATTTTAAAAGTATGTATTTATTTTCTAGTTTCTGGTTATTTATTTTCCTTTCCAGCTCTTACGCCCAAATTTTCAAGTGCAGTTATTAAAAGAAATTTTAAATTTATTTTAAACACAACTTTTATTTCTATTTTTTCCACTATTCATATCCAGGCAGATAAAATTTCTATTAGTAAGTTTTTACCTATTTCAACCTTAGGATATTACAGTTTAGCTTATACTGCTGTTTCGCAGGCCACTTTGCTTACTGATTCAGTTAGCATGGCAGCTTATCCTTCTTTTTCTTCTTTGGCAAAAGAAAAAGATAAAAATGAGTTAATGTCGCAGTATTACAAATTGCAAGATTTACTTTGTTTTGGTATTCTGCCAATATTTGCAGCTATTCCCTTTGCTCTGGTGCCGGTATTTTCTTTTCTTTTTAATGCTCAGATTGCTAACTTATTACTGTTGCCAACAACTTTCCTATGTTTGGGTATTTATATGAATGGAACAGTAACAATACCTTATGTGTTTTCCCTTGCTGTTGGTAAACCAAATATTACTGCAAAGATGAATTTTTACGCTTTATTTATTGTTTTGCCTCCGTCGGTGATTTTAATTTATTTTTTTGGTTTGCCTGCTGCTGGTTTATATTTAGTGTTTTATCATATCTTTGCTTATTTTTATAGCATACCCAAAATATGTAAAGAATGTTTGGGCATTAAAGTAAAAGATTGGTATTTTCATATTTTTAGAATTTTTATTCTTGCAATTTTAACTTATGGCACGTCTTGGTTTATTTTAGGAGTAATCAACAACCATTCAATTTTTGCGTTAATTTTAGCTTATTTACTTTCCTCAGTTGTTTATTTATATTTTTCTTATTTTTTAATTACAAAAGAGCTTAAAAAAACACTTTTTTATTATGTGCAATTATTATTAAATATTAAAAAATCAAAATGAACGAGAATCAAAATTCAAAGCCTTTAATTTCTTTAATTATCCCAACCCGAGAGCGAGCTGATACTCTGTTGTTTGCTATAAAAACTGCGCTGGATCAAGACAGTAATTCTTATGAGGTAATTATTAGTGATAACTTTAGTCAGGATAACACAAAAGAAATTGTTCAAGGTTTTAATGATTCGCGTTTGGTTTATATTAACACTGGTAAGCGTTTATCAATGTGTGATAATTTTGAATTTGCTCTAAACCATGCCAAAGGGGAATATACAATTTTTATTGGAGACGATGATGCCATTATGCCACATGCTATAGACAAATTGCAGAATACCATTAAAAATAAATCTGATTATTCTGTATTTTGTTGGCACAAACCAATTTATCTTTGGCCAAAAGGCGGGCAGGATGCTTCTATTTGGATTTTACCTTTTAACACGCGATTATATGAAGTTGATTTAAAAAAGCGAGCAAAGTTTGTAATTAGCATGGGTGGAACTGGCTGCGGTCTTTTACCCTCAATATATCATTGCGCTGTTAAGAAATCTGTCTTAGAAAAAATAAAAAACCAGACTGGTCGGGTTTTTCATTCCACAACTCCAGATATTGGTACAGCTTTTGCTTTACCGGTTTTTTTAGATAAAGCTCTTAACGTTGATTATTTAGTAACCATTACTGGTCAATCTCCTAAATCAAATAGCGTGACAACATACACAAAGGGTGATCAATTAAATACAAGAAAATTTCTTGAAGAATACAAAGGTTATAAAATTCATAAATCCTTATTCCCTGGGATAGATCCAGTGGCTAATTTAATGCCAGATACTATTTTAGTTGCAATGGATAAGTTTCCTAAATTCTATAGTGGCATGAAGTTTAATTATAATGCTATGTGGTCCAGGTTGCTTAAATCATCAAACGATTATAATTTAGGGCTTACTATTACTAAAATTATTCAGAAAAGAAAACAAATAAATCAGTATCATAATTTTAACTCAATTAAGTTCTTGTTTTATTGTATTTTCTGGAAATTACCTGATTTGTATAGGCAGTTATCTCATAAAACTGTGGAACTGGGGCCTTTTGCAAAAAAAGTACCAGATAATATTAGTGACTTTGTTAAACAACTCGCTATTTATGAAAAATCGCGTAAAATAAAATAAAGTAATATAAAAAATATGAATGTTAAAAATAAAAGAATTTTAGTAACTGGAGGAGCTGGGTTTATTGGATCACATGTTACAGATGCGCTTATTAAAGCTGGAGCTATTGTAAGTATAATTGATAATTTGTCTACTGGCAGGAAAGAAAACATAAATCCAAATGCTACATTTTATGAAATAAATATTGCTGACTTAAAAATTAAAGATATTTTTGAAAAAGAAAATTTCGAGATAATTTATCATTTTGCTTTTAATGTTTTAGTTCCTAAATCGGTTGAAAATCCTTTAATTGATATGGACAGTATTGCGGGGTCTCTTAATGTTTTGATTAATGCGCAAAAATATGGAGCAAAGAAAATTATTTTTTCTTCTTCGGGTTTTATATATGGCAATACACAGAATTTACCAGCCAAAGAATCAGAACCAGTTGATCCAATTTCTCCGTATGTTGTTTCAAAATATGCAGTTGAAAATTATTTAAAATTCTTTAATAAAGCCTATAATTTGCCTTATGTAGTTTTTAGAAATGCAGCGGTTTATGGTCCAAGGCAAATAACAGGAGCAATGGCAGATTATATCAGAAAATTAAAGGCAGACAAGCAAGCTGACATTTGGGGAGATGGAAACAAGACAAGGGATTATGTTTTTATTGATGATGTTGTAAATGCCAATATTTTAGCTCTGGATTTACCAGATGATTTTTCAGATCCAGTTTTTAATTTAGGAAGTGGCAAAGAAACAACTTTAAATGATTTATACAAAGGCATTGCTAAACTGCTGGGCAAAGAGGCAAAACCCATTTATCATCCCGAAAGGCCAGGAGAGCAAATTAGATATTGTCTTGACAATTCAAAGGCAAAAAGAGAACTTGGATGGAAGATTAAATATAATCTAGATGAAGGATTAAAAATTTTAATATCTAAACAATGAAGAAATTATTTTTTAACGCGTATAGAATATTTTTGATTGGTATGTCTTTGCCTATTATTTTATCTGGTTTTTTTAATAAAAGAACTGGTCAAGAATATGGGATTACATTTTTTAGCAAAATTCGTCTTCTCCTACAGATGGTGAGAAATAACTTTAAAATAAAGACGGCATCACGATTTGTAGAACATATTTTAATGGCTGAGGCGATATTTAGAGTTCCTAAATCTGTTGAAGGAGCCGTAGTTGAGGCAGGTGTTTTTAAAGGGGGAAGCGCAGCAAATTTATCATTAGCATGTGCAATGTGCTCCAGAGAGTTGCTACTCTTTGATTCGTTTAAGGGTCTTCCTGAGCCAGATTTGAAAGACAAAAAGCATATAATTTTAAGTAATAAAGAAACGCACGCCTACCAGAAGGGTGCTTGGACCGGAACATTGAGCGAAGTCAAGAAAAATATTTCTAACTATGGGAATATAAATGTCTGTAAATTCTATGAAGGATTTTTTGATCAGACTCTGCCCTTGTTTGAAGATGATGTAATTTTAGTTTTTTCTGACGCAGACCTTAAAAAATCCACTGAAACGTGCTTGAAATATTTGTGGCCATTGTTGAATGATAACGGACTGTTTTTTATACATGAGGCGGCTCACAATGATTTGGTTTCTTTATTCTTTGATAAATTATGGTGGAGAGATAATTTAAATTCAGAGGTGCCATGTTTGATAGGGGCGGGCAACGGGTTAGGTTTGTATCCTAGCGACGGAGGATACAAAAGCAGTCTAGCTTACACAATAAAGAATCCAGATGTTTCTAAATTCAAGGAGATGCCGCCTGAAGTATGAAAAATTTAAAAATGACTTCAAATAACAAAATTAAAGTTTTGGTTTGCGCATTTGCGTGCTTAAAGAACCCTGACACAAGGTTTGGTTTTGGCGATGGCGGGGAAGGAGTTTTGGGTTGGAACATAGTTTTACAATTAAACAGGTTTTTTGATGTTTCGGTTTTAACCCATTCTGACAATAGGGCAGCCATAGAAGAAAAAATTGCAGTTAGTAAGGTTACGGGAATAGATTTTTATTACTTAAAACTCCCTGCATTTTTAAATTTTACAAAAAGAGTAATGCAGATTTATGCTTATCTTTGGCAAATAAAAGCTTATTTTGTTGCAAGAAAACTGAATAAAGGGAATGGGTTTGACGTTTTTCATCACGTTACATATGCAAACGATTGGATGGCCAGTTTTATTGGAGCGCTTTTGCCCATTCCTTATGTAAGGGGCCCGGGAGGAGGCGCCCATAGAGTGCCAAAACGATTTGTTGACGAATATTCTATCAAGCAGCGGGCGGCAGAAAAAATTAGAAGTATTGGGCAGTGGGTTTTTAAACGAGATTTTTTTTTTATAATTGGAAACAATCGAGCGAAAGCTATTTTGGTTTGCAATAAAGAGGCCTTTGATGCCTTGCCTAGAAAATGGCAAAAAAAATCATACTTTTTCCCTGTTAACGGGATTTCTGCCGAGGATTTAAAACTGCTTGATTTGCATAAGGAAAAAATAAGATATGGTTTTTCTGTTTTGACTGTTGGGAAATTGGTCAAATTAAAGGGATTTGATATGGCGATAAAGGCTTTTAAAATTTTCAGTGACAAAGTTCTAGAAGCAAAATTAGTTATTGTCGGCAAAGGGCCTGAAATAAATAATTTGGAAAATTTAGTGGCAGAATTTGATATAAAAGATAAGGTCGTTTTTGAGGGCTGGCTTTCTCGTGAGGAAGTTTTAAAAAAGATGTCCCTTTCAGATGTTTTTTTGTTTGCGAGTTTAAGGGATGGCGGAGGCGCAGTTGTTGTGGAGGCTATGGCGGCAGGCAAGCCAGTCATTTGTTTTGATCTGGCCGGACCGGGTCTTCATATTGATGAAAAGTGTGGGATAAAAATAAGGCCTGATAGTCCTGGCCAGGCAGTTAGAGACATGGCGACGGCTTTAGAAAAATTGTATTTTAGTGAAGACTTAAGATTAAGTCTTGGTAAAGAAGCAAGAAAGAAAGCGGAAAGGGAATATGATTTGGATAAGCTGGGCAATAAGTTAAATGAAATTTACAAAAATATTTTATGATAGGATTTATTTTAGAAAAAATTAAAAAAAATTGGGAGTGGTTTTTTTCAGGATTTTTATGGCTTTGTATCTGGGGCGGTTACTCCACCGATGTGAGTCGTTTTTTTGCTCCCGGATTCCCGCATAATACGCTTGATTTGATACATGCTTTGCGCGCGCTCTTACCCCTTTTTGCATTGGCCGTTTCCTCCTTCATTCTTGTCAGGAAAAAAAACCTGTCTAGGAAATTTTTTGCAACTCCGCTTGGGTTGCTTTGCTTTTTTGCATTTATAGGCTTGTTTTCTTCCATATTCTCGGAAGACCCATTAAAAGCTTTTTATTGGGGTATTCTGTACATGTCTGTTATATCCGTCCTTCTTGTTTTTTTAGATAATAAAAGTTTTTTGAAAAATATCATAATAATTAATTGGATAATAGCGGGTATCTTAGCGGTTGGCTTGACCGCATTCTTTTTCCTGCAACCTGGTGCGCTAAATTCTTTAACTTTTAATTATTTGGTGTGCATACAAAGACCATATGAAAGTCTTGCCAATATACCAGCGGGAATTGATACGTTTGGAATAATGGGCACGAGACCCACCGGACTGGGCAGGTATGCGGGAGTTGTCGCAATAGCCGCCTTGGCGGGCTTCTTGCTAGCGGAAAAAAGAAACAAAAAGAAAATTATTTGGGCTCTTATTTTTACTGTTTTCTTACTTATTTTTATGTTTACCAAGGGTAAAGCCAACATCGTAGCTTTTTTAGCGGCCGCATCTTTTTTATTTTTTATGGTAAAAAGAATAAGTAAGCCCATGATTTTGGTCATGTGCTGTATAGTCTCGCTGTCCGTTTTTGTTGTGTTTTATAATATTCCATGCACCAACTCGCTGAGCTTAATAGAATCACCATTTTCTAAAATTTTCGGTGCTAAAAATTCTGTAACGTCAGTCATGAGCTCTGCTTTAAGCGAGCCATCAATTAAAACCGAAATCGCGCAGGCGCCTGCCGTGGAAGTCAAACATAAACTTGCTTTTAATACAAATAATTATACGTTGAGCGGAAGGACTATTATTTGGCGTGACGCGTGGCGTCTTTTTCTGAAAAATCCTTTATTTGGCTATGGATTCCAGGCAGACAGGATTATGCTAGATGGACGCAATGCGCAAAATTCTTTTATTCAAGCTTCCTTGGAAGCCGGAGTTTTGGGGGTTGTTTCTTTTACTTTTGCTTTTATCTTGGTTTTTATATATTTAATCAGACTTTTTAATTCTCCGCAAAATGAATTTTATGCGGCAGGATCATTTGAAAGAACATTTTTAATAATGGTTTCTGCAGTTTTGGTTTTTTTTGCGGTAAACAGTATGAGTGATTCTGTTGCTGTGGTATTTCAACCCGGCTGGTTTTTCATAGCTCCGATAGTAGCTTACATACAAAGCTTAAATGGGGACTTGGTAAATAAGAAGAATCATTTCGGGAAAAAAAGCTTTAAGTTTTTTGGAAATGAAATAAGCGTTGTTACAGTTGAAGATACCGTGGAAAACATGTCCGAATGGATTAAGCGCGATCCTACCAAATTGCATTGGATGGTTGGCAAGGATATGAACGGAGCTGTACAAGGAGAAAAGCAAGCTGATTTTAAATACATACTTAAATTTGTAGATTTATTTACTCCCGACGGGATTCCTTTTGTTTGGATCGCCAGATTGAAAGGTTTTAACATCAAAAAAAGGGTTCCAGGCCCGGATATTATGGCTGGATTTTTTAAAATTGCCGAAAAAGAGGGGTTCAGCAACTATTTTTATGGCGATACAGCAGATACTCTGCAAGCTCTGAAAATAAAATTATTAGAAAAATTTCCCAATTTAAGAATTGCAGGAAGTTATTCTCCGCCGTTCAGAAACATATCCGAAGAAGAAGATAAAGAAATAATTGAAAAAATAAACCAGGCTAGGTCTGATGTCCTGTGGGTGGGATTGGGGGTCCCGAAGCAGGAAAAATGGATTTTTGAGCATAGGGATAAATTGAAAGTTCCGGTTGTGATGGGGGTTGGAGCGGCATTTAAATTTTTGAGTGGTGAGATTAAAAGAGCCCCTGAATGGATTGGAGATTTAGGATTTGAGTGGCTTTGGAGACTTTTTCGTGAGCCAAAAAGAATGTGGAAAAGAGTTTTTATTGACGGGCCGATTTTCTTCTGGCTCATGGTAAAACATTTTATTCAAAATAAATAGTCAATGTGTAAAAATAATTTGGATTGTTCGAAGAATAATACCAAAATCCATAAAAATATTTCTGTTTTTTATGTAATATAAATCGTATTCAAATTTTTCTTTTGATTCTTCTATCCCTCTTGCATTTCTAAATTTTATTTGCGCCCAGCCGGTAAATCCGGGTGTAATTATATGACGCAATCCGTAATGAGGTATTTCTTTGCTGAGTTTTTCTTCGAAAGAGATAATTTCCGGCCTTGGTCCCACTAAGGACATTTCGCCTTTTATCACATTCCAAAGTTGCGGAACTTCATCAATGTGAAGTTTACGAATAATTTTACCCACTTTTGTAATTCTCTGGTCATTTTTTTCAGTCCACTCTGCTCCATTTTTATCGGCATTTACAAACATTGAACGGAATTTGTAAAGCTTGAAAATTTTACCGTTCTTTCCAACTCGGAGTTGAGTATAAAATACAGGACCCCTGTCATTGAGTTTGATAAATAAAGCAACAATAAGAAGAAAAGGAAAGGTAGCTAAAAGAATAATAAAAGCAACAACGACGTTCATAAGATGACTAATTATTTTGTGAAAAATTGTAGTTGTGTTTTGGATATTATGCAGGAACCATGTTTCATCGATAGAGTCGACTGGAATTTTTCCAAGGATGTTTTCGTATGCATATGTTAAATCCAAGATATTTTTTGCCACACTATATATTAGTATTAAATCCTTTGTTTCCTTCAATGAATTTTTAGATATTATAAGCGTATCAACTTGTTTTTGGTCTTGTCTTGTCATAAATTCTTCTAAAGAAGAATATGTACCCAAAACGTAAAAACCGGATTGTGGGCAAATTTTTATGTAATTTATAATCTTTCTTATGCAATTACTGTCTTTGTTTTGTTCCACAACAAAAGCTATTTCTTTACGAAAATATACCGAGAAAATATTGTAAAAAATTCTTCTCCAAATTAGAAAGAAAAGAACAAAGATCGCGCTGAATATAACTAAATTGGTTTTTGGCGTAATGCCGAAAGATGGAACCAAATAAAACAAAATAGTACTTGTAGCTAAAGCTACCATAGAAGCAATGCCGATTATTCTTAGGTGGGGGATGGTTGGTTTTACCGACTCTGTTTCGTATAAATTAAAAAGGAAAAAAACCAAAAGCCATATACCAAAGACAAGCAAGAAAGGAAAAAAGTGGTCACTGATGACATCATGCGAAATTCTATTAGGGAACCTTATTACAAGCATCAAAAAAAATGCTACAACTAACATTATTATGTCGCCAAGGAGAAGTAGTACTGTTCGAACCTTATTTCTCATGCCTTTATGATACTTTTTTAAAGACGAAAAAACAAGTTGATATTTTTTATGTTTTTTGTGCTAGAATGCCAAATATGAAATACGAAATTAAAGATATAAGCTTGGCAGACAGGGGGTTGATCAAAATTGAATGGGCGGGCAAAGATATGCCGGTGCTTGCTGGTATTAGGGATACTTTCAAGAAATCAAAACCATTTAAAAATCTCACCATTGGAGCTTGTTTGCATGTTACAGCAGAGACAGCTAATTTGATGATTGCCCTAAAAGAAGCTGGCGCGGAAGTTTCGCTTTGCGCTTCAAATCCTCTTTCCACCCAAGATGACGTGGCGGCGGCTTTGGTAAAAAAATTTAACATTTCTGTCTTCGCTAAAAAAGGCGAGAGCAAAGAAGAATATTTTTCACACCTAAAAGCGGTGCTCGATACAAACCCAGATATGACTATGGATGATGGCGCTGATCTAGTCGGGGAGTTGCATTCTTTGCGTCTTGATCAAGCTAAAAAAATACTTGGCGGAACGGAGGAGACCACTACCGGTGTTACTCGGCTAAAATCAATGGCAAAAGAGGGGAAACTTCTTTTCCCGGTTATTGCAGTAAATGATTCTATGACCAAGCATTTCTTTGATAACCGTTATGGCACTGGCCAATCTACACTAGACGGTATAATTCGCGCTACGAATAAATTGATCGCTGGCTCGGTGTTTGTCGTCGCGGGATATGGATGGTGTGGAAAGGGGCTGGCGATGCGCGCTCGCGGGATGGGAGCGAATGTCATAGTTACTGAGATTGACGCTGTCAAAGCGCTCGAAGCGTTGATGGATGGATTTCGGGTTATGCCGATGGTGCAGGCAGCTCGTGAGGCTGATTTTATTTGCACTGTCACTGGGAACACCAGTGTCGTGGGATTGGATGCATTTAAGGTTATCAAAGACGGATGTATAATTTCTAATTCCGGACATTTTGATGTGGAGATCGATCTTGTCGCGCTTCAGAAGATTACCAAGACTAGAAAAGTCTTACGCGATTTCGTTGAAAGCTACCAGATAAAAATCGGGAAAAATGAAAAGACCGTGTTTGTGTTGGCTGGCGGGAGATTAGTAAATTTGGGTAGCGCTGAAGGGCATCCAGCTTCGGTGATGGATATGAGTTTTGCCAATCAAATATTGTCAGCGGAATTTGTGTTAAAGAATAAGGGTAAACTCTCTAATTCAGTTCATACATTGCCCGAAATTCTTGATAGAAAAATTGCTATTTTGAAATTAAAAAGCTTGGGAGCAAAAATAGATACTTTATCAAAAAAACAAACAGAATATATGGCTGGTTGGAAGGAAGGCACAAATTAATTTAGGTATAACTTTTTTCCGGTACGGATTTTTTGAAGCTTAAAAAATCCTGAAGTTCTCGGCTCGTCAGCCTCGAAACCCCTACAAAAAGTTTACCTCAATTAATTTCTTTATTTTAAATTATATGAAAATTGTAATTATTGGCGCTCAAGGTGTAGGTAAAACTACTTTAGCCAAACAAATTAATAAGCATTACCCTGATTTTAAAATCTTGCCCGAAGCGGCACGACTGGCCTTGGAGGCAGGGTATAAACTTGACCAAACGGCAACAATAGAGACAGAACACTGGTTAATTGCGAAGCAAATTGAGTTAGAAAGTGGAGAGGGTAAATGGGTGGCTGACCGTTCCTGCATAGATTTGCTCGCATATATACATCATTTATTTTCCGAGGAATCGGCTCTGATTGAATTTGCTACTAAAACCTTAGTGCCAAGATTTGATAAATATGATTTAGTTTTATATTTACCTAGTGGAGAATTTGATATTGAAGATGATGGTGTGCGTTCAACTGATATTGAATTTCAACGAGCTATAGACGAGCGTTTTAAGGATGTTCTCAAAAAACACAAAATTCCATTTGTTAAGATAGTTGGTTCACCAGGAGAACGGTTAGCCAGGGTTAAAGATTTGCTTGCTTGACTTTAAAAATTACTTTGTATATACTTTAGGTATTATGAAAACATCAGCATTAAGCATTAAAATAGATCCAAAAGTAAAAAAGGGAGCCCAGAAAGTTGCCGATGAACTTGGTTTTTCTCTTTCTGCGATAGTCAATGCTTCTTTGAAAAATCTAATGCGAAGTAAAACTGTTTCATACTCTGTGCTCGAACCTTCCCCGATGCTGAAACACGCTATTAGATCCGCTCGTCAAGACAGGGTGCAAGGTAAATCTTACGGACCTTTTTCCCTTAAGGATTCTATTGCTTTCTTGAAGTCAAAATAAACTAATGCACTTTAGTTACAGTAAAAAGTTCATCAAGCAGTATACTAAAAAGTCTATCGACATTAAGAATAAATTTATTGAACGTCAGACCTTACTAGCTACTGATTTTTTTAGTCCGATTCTTAATAATCATAAATTAACCGGAGAATATGAAGGTTGTAAAAGTATAAACATAACGGGCGACATACGCGCCGTCTTTGAAGAGATTTCTGAATACCATGTTGAATTCGTTGCTATCGGCACACACAGTGAACTTTATTCTTAGATTTCTTGCATTTGCAAAATAGATTTGTTACAGTTTACCTACCTGCCTTCGCACGATGCTACGGCAAGGCAAGTAATTAAATATATCAAGAGTGGCGACGATCCTCCTTCGTAAAACTACGGACGGAGAACGAGAATTGGCTCGTATGACTCGCCCAGCAACCTTTTTAAACAAGGTGCTAAATCCAACCAAGTGCTGATGAATCAGCACGAGGAAAGATAAGTATGTCTAGTCCACATAAAATCTTTCCTCATTATTTGAGGAATTTTTTGTTTTAATGGTAGATTACGAAATTCACAAAAATACGAACTTTTTTTCGGTACGGATTTTTTGAAGCTTAAAAAATCCTGAAGTTCTCGGCTCGTCAGCCTCGAAACCCCTTCAAAAAGTTGTATTTTAGCGAATTTCGTAATTCACAGAGTAAAATATATGTTTTACAAACACAACAATAATTATACAGTGGAGAGCGTAACCTCTGGACATCCAGACAAAGTCTGTGATCAAATATCGGATGCTATCTTGGATGCGTATTTGAAGTTAGATCCAAAGAGTCGAGTGGCAGTGGAAACTTTCGGTGGACACGGTAAACTCGTCATCGGTGGGGAAGTGACTTCCAAGGGCGACGTTGATTATGTAAAAATTGCTCGTGAAATTTACAAAAATATTGGCTATAAAGGGGAACTCGAAATTTCTGCTAACATTGTCAAACAATCTCCAGATATTGCTATGGGGGTAGATACCGGTGGAGCGGGGGACCAAGGCATCATGTATGGATTTGCGACTGATGAAACACCAGAATTCTTGCCGAAGGGTGTGGTGCTTGTTCACAAATTAGCTAAACGTTTAGAGGAGATGAGAAAAAGTGGAAAAATAAAATGGCTTGGAGCTGATGGAAAAACTCAAGTAACTTATACAAATGGAAAATTACACACGGTATTGGTCAGCACCCAACATGCGTCAAATATAAAGCTGGAACAAATTAAAAAAGAAATTACTAAAAAAATAATTAACCCCCTCCTGTCTCCCGCAGAGAGAAAAACAGTTAAAATTCTTGTAAATCCAACAGGGCAATTTATTACTGGTGGTTTCGAAGCGGATACTGGATTGACCGGACGAAAATTAATGGTGGATACTTATGGCGGATTGATTCCGCATGGTGGAGGATGTTTTTCTGGAAAAGATGCGACGAAGGTAGATCGCTCAGCAGCTTATATGTGTCGCTATGTTGCAAAGAGTTTGGTAGCTTCCGGATATGGCAAGGAAGCGCTGGTGTCGGTGGCTTATGCTATTGGCATGGCTGAACCTTTAATGATAGAAGCGATAAATGAAAAGGGTGAAGATTTGGCAAAAATTGTCCGAGACAATTTTGATTTCAAGCCACTTGCCATTATCGAACGCTTGGGGCTTCGTAAACCTATCTTCAATCAGACTGCCACTTATGGACACTTTGGCAAGAAAAATCTTCCGTGGGAGAAAATTAAGAAGATAAAGTAATTATTTTCTAGCAACTTAAGAAAAATGTTCTGAACCAGCACAATTTCCTGACTTCCTTTTTTGGTGTATACTATATGTATGTTTAAAAAACTACTTCTATTTTCGATTATCTTAGGAATCTATTTTGTAGCAAATAGCGCATTTGCTACTGTCGGCGGACCGACTTATATTTCTGAGATCGCTTTTAGTGCTGTTAATAATTCTATCTATTACAAAGTGCATGATGGAGGTGGCAGGGGGTGCCCGCCGATTATCCACCGGATTGATTTAGTTACTCTCAAAGATTCGGAAGTGAAATCATGCAATCAAGTGGAGCGAGAATTTCCATATAGTGAAACAAACACACAAAAGTATAACCAATTTATCGCAGATACTTATGAGAGTCTTTCTTATCTCGGAAGTGTCAGTCTAAAAAAGAATAATATCGATGTTCAGGTTGAATTTCTATCCGAAAATAAATTAGAAGGAGAAGATAATTGGATTATTTCGCGCAATTTTCGCGCGACCATCACTCAAGATGATAAAGAAATTGGCGCAATAAATTTTAAGGGGTGTGATAAAGATCAGCCACATGTTTTCGAAGGATATATGATTCCAAATTCTGATAAAATGGCTATGTTAATTTCTAACAAAGGAGATTGTTTTGAAGGTGGATATTTAGGGGAAAGTTTACATATTGTGAAAGGTGTAAAATATTATGATAAAAATATAGTGAGAGGTTTTAAACAAGCATCAGCAACAGAACCGAATATGGGTAATGTCGTGGTGTATGCTGGGGTGGCTAATAATCCAGAGCGGGAAGCACCAGCACCTGGAGAGGCTACTACCCCTAATAAAAATAGTAACTATATTCTATATATTATAGTGATTGCTCTAGGATTAGGACTAGGGTATTTCTTTGGAAGAAAAAGATAGATAATAACTTCTTGACACAGGATTATTCTCCTCTTGAGGAGTACCCTTTAGGGGGAGGTGGATTGAATTTATCCACCCCGTCTCGCAAGCGAGCCACCCCTCAAGAGGGGAATTATGGTTGCAAAATCTAAGGATAAGTTATAAAATAGACGTATGAAGATAAGTTACGATAAAGAGGCAGATGCCCTAAATATAGAATTTAAAACTGGTCCAGTAGAAAAAACTGTGGAACTTTCTCCTTTGGTTTTTATGGATTTGGATAAAAAAGGGAATCCGCTTTATTTGGAAATAATTGGCGCTAGTGAAAAATTTGGTAAGAAAAATTTTGGGAAAATAATGATTGGTAAAAAACTTATTGGCTTGCCAGCATTTGCGTAATTATAATCAATCGAAATTATTAAAGTTGAAATATAAAATTTATACCAGGTGACAAAGTTCCAGGTAGCCAACCAGAAAATATTTCCAAACCTCTTTCAATAGAGGAATTTGAAAAGCTTAAAGCAGGAGTTACTTTTTGGGCTATTTCAAATCCTGCTGGGAATCCAGATAAGAGTATGGATACAACCCCCATGGAAATTTATAAGTTTTATAATCTAAACTCTGTGAAAGTGAGAGTGCCTAAATTTAAATTTCCTCTTGATTTCCTTACCGCAGATTTTCTAAATAAGTATAAGGTTTTTCGCAGTGAAAGTGACGCTAAAGAAGAATTAGAAAGGCAAATAAAATTAAACTAAAAATAAGAAAAAGATGTCCCCAAGTTATCCCCGAATGGACCTATTTGACATCATATTTCCTTTCGTATATACTCTCCTAATCAGTATGAATATAACAAGAAACAGTTTAAAAGGCAGGCCTTAATAGACTATTTCTTTTGTCTGTAGGCCGCCTCGAAGGCGGTTTTTTGTTTACCCTGAGCTTAGTCGAAGGGTTTAAAAATCAGGACGAATGACACTTTGAAAATTTAATTCTTATCCTAAATTTGCTGGAGATACAATCTGTATGTCCGGGGTCTTTTTTGGAGATAAGAAAAAGCCAAAAGGTATTCTAGGTAGCGAGCGGTCGCAAACAGAATATCTGTTAATTTTTTGGCTTAAAAATTCCCCGCCTATTTCAAGGACGGGGTAAAGTGGTTTTCAAATTTCTTAACAGGAAATTTAAGGGCGTACGGTGGATGCCTTGACTTTAAGAGGCGATGAAGGACGTGGCGTTGCTGCGATAAGCTTCGGGGAGGTGCTTAGCAACCTTTGATCCGGAGATTTCCGAATGGGGAAACCCTGTTGAGTATCCCTCAACAATTTTTATCTTTATGATAAAAGAGCGCACCCTGGGAAGTGAAACATCTCAGTACCAGGAGGAGTAGAAACAAATATGCATTTCCCCAGTAGCGGCGAGCGAAAAGGAAGAAGCCCAAACTTTAGTCGCAAGACTAAGGGGTTGTAAGGTAGCAGTTTAGAATTTAATTTTTAGAAGAGTCAAAAAATAAGTTATTAGCTTAAGTTGCTGGAAAGCAACACCATAGGAGGTGATAGTCCCGTGAGCGAAAATAATTTATCTCTTTTATTGCTATTCTTGAGTACCCCAGGACATGAATGGCCGGGGGGAATCTAGCGGAACTAACCGCTAAGGCTAAATACTCTTAAAGATCGATAGTGAACTAGTACCGTGAGGGAAAGGTGAAAAGCAGCCCGATTAGGGCGGTGAAATAGACCTGAAACCGTATGTCTACAAGGAGTCGATGCTCCGCTTCGGCGGGGCTACGGCGTGCCTATTGAAGAATGAGCCAACGAGTTTATTCATGTTGCTGGCAAAGCTGGCTAAAACAGCAGAGCCATAGGGAAACCGAGTGTTAATAGCGCGACCAGCCTCGCGTAGACGCAAGTCTAGGCGGGCATTATAGTAACATGCATAAGACCCGAAACTAGGTGAGCTTGCCATGAGCAGGTTGAAGTAGGTCGAAAGACTTATGGAGGACCGAACCGGTAGATCGTACAACGTCTTCGGATGACTTGTGGTAAGGAGTGAAAAGCTAATCGAACCTAGTAATAGCTGGTTCTCTCCGAAATAGCTTTAGGGCTAGCGTCGTGTGTTTCTTTTGGGGGTAGAGCACTGGAAGGTTCGGACAGACCGCAAGGCCGCTGAACCTATCAAACTCCGAATACCAGAAGTAAGAACACGGCAGTTAGGCTATGGGGGCGAAGCTCCATTAGCCAAAAGGGAAACAGCCCAGATCTCAAAATAAGGTCCCTAAATATATACTAAGTGTAAGACAAGAAGGTGAAGTTTCTTAAACAATGAGGAGGTTGGCTTAGAAGCAGCCATCCTTTAAAGATAGCGTAACAGCTCACTCATCTAGAGATTTTGCGTCGAAAATAATTGGGGCTAAGTATATTACCGAATTTGAGGATTTTAATTCTGTTTACAGAACTAAAGTGGTAGGAGAGTGTTCCACTCTGCTGTGAAGGAAGACCCGTGAGGGCTTCTGGAGCGTGTGGAAGTAAGAATGTTGGCACAAGTAACCGCAATGATGCTGAGAACGCATCACGTCGAAAGATCAAGGTTTCCTTGGTAATGTCAATCAGCCAAGGGTTAGTCGGGCCTAAGGGAATGGCGAAAGCCGTACTCGATGGACACAGGGTTAATATTCCCTGACTTCTGTATTTTGTGATGGGATGACGGAGGGTAGTATGTATCGCTCATTATTGGATTTGAAGTTTGTGTCTTGATTGTGCTCTGTAGGAAAATCCGCAGAGTGCCTTAAATGGCGCATGAAAGAGAAGCAAAAAGTTTTATTCTTCGGGATAGGACAATGATACAAAGCACGCTTCCAAGAAAACTCTCTAAACTTATGAATATAGAATCCGTACCGCAAACCGACACAGGTGATCAGGTCGATTAGACCAAGACGAACGAGTGAGTGGTCCCCAAGGAACTCGGCAAAAAAGCAGCCGTAACTTCGGGATAAGGCTTCCCTTCGATTCGATACTGCGTATCTCACTCAGGGCAGGCCCCATTTAAGATTTCAATTTCTTATTGGGGTTTACCCTGAGCGAGGTGCTTAGCACCGAGTCGAAGGGCGCAGTGAAAGTATCTCTGGCAACTGTTTACCAAAAACACAGCTCCCTGCGAACTCGCAAGAGGATGTATAGGGGGTGACACCTGACCAATGCCAGAAGGTCAAATATCGCCGTTGGTAGTAGCAATATTATTAGTGAGTGATATAAGCCCTGGTGAATGTCGGCCGTAACTATAACGGTCCTAAGGTAGCGAAATACCTTGTCGGGTAAGTTCCGACGCGCACGAATGGTGTAATGACTGGAGAACTGTCTCGGGGACCAGCTCGGTGAAAATACAATACCGGTGAAGATGCCGGTTAAGTGCAGTTAGACGAAAAGACCCTATGAAGCTTTACTATAACTTTATATTGAGCATGTTTTTGGACTGCGTAGAATAGATGGGAGAGGTCTGATGGATTCGTTCTTGGATGAATTCTACTCAACAGTGAAATACCATTCTTTTTGAAGGCATGTTCTAACCAAAACGGCAAAAACGTTTTGAGACAGTATATGGTGGATAGTTTTACTGGGGCTGTACCCTCCTAAAGAGTAAAGGAGGGGTTTAAAGGTCAGCTAGGCGCGAATGGAAACCGTGCCGATAGTGTATGAGCACAAGCTGGCTTGACTGTAAGAGGTACATCTCAAGCAGGTGGGAAACCAGAATCAAGTGAACCGACCACCCGTGTTAGACGCGGTGGAAGATTAACGGATAAAAGCTACTCTAGGGATAACAGGCTAGTTCCGCCCAAGAGTTCATATCGACGGCGGAGTTCGGCACCTCGATGTCGGCTCACCTTAGCGCGGCGGCGGAGAAGCTGCCAAGCGTTTGGCTGTTCGCCAATTAAAAAGGTACGCGAGCTGGGTTCAGACCGTTAAAATTATAAATTTATTTTTGTAGTTTTGACAGTTTGAACCCTCAGAGGAAAGTTTTGAACTTATGTTATAAAAATTAGTGAGGAGTAAAACAAAATTTATTTTTATTTTGTCCGAGCGAAATTTTTATATGAAATGTTTACATTTCATATTTAAAATTGTTTTGTTTATGAAATTGAAAGATAGAACCAATCAAATCACGGCGGTCGCATAAAGTAATTTATGTAGATCAAGCTAATGAAATCGGTGAAGTCCACATGAAAGGGATAATACCGAGGGGTTTATTGTGTGCTAGTTAGTGGGGGAATATCATAGAAGACTCCAACCAAGGAAGTCTCGAGAACGACACACTGTTCCGTGCCAAATCCTAGGAATGTACAGAGTACATGGAGCGCCTACCACTGTTGGTGACGATGCGAAAGCGTGTCGTCACCTCCACTAATCAGCACATAATAAATTTCCGTAGAGACTAACAATTAGCCATCCTAGAATGGATGAAGATATAGTCCAATGCACAAAGTAATTTGTGATATCATGCGTGAGACAGGTTGGTCTCCTATCTACTGCACTCGTTGATTCTTGAAAAGATTTGCGCTTAGTAAACCCGCAAGGGTTATTGCTACTTCCTGTAGAAATACAGGATGACAATGTGGCTAATAACGGTGGAGTCTTCATCTATGTTTCTAGTCCGATGAAAAATAATATCGAACGGTCTTTGGTGTTATGGTTCGCTTGAGGACCAGAAATGTGATAAGATAATACCGTGGGAAGTCAATCTAAAATCAAATTAGCGTATATTGCCGGTTTTCTTGATGGAGATGGTAGTCTGATGCTTCAGCTTAAAAAGCGAAGCGATAGTAAACGAGCAATTCGTTTTATGACTACAATTTGTTTTTATCAAGACACTAGGCATGAAAAAACTTTGTATTGGATAAAAGAAGTTTTAGGTATCGGTTATATTTCCCATAGAAATGATGGAATGACTGAACTGCGAATAAATGGTTATAAACAAATAAGAGATATTCTTACAAGTTTGTTGCCATATATTCAATTCAAAAAACTTCAAGCTTATGCGCTTTTACAAGCATGTAAGGTGTTATCTGAAACAAAGTTCAGTAAGCTAACAAAAAGGCAACTATTTAAACTTGTCGATCTAATTTTAGTTATTCAAAGTGAGAACTATGTGACTAAAAAGAAGAAAACAATAGAAGAGTTGCATAAAGTTTTAGGTTTGACCCCGTAACGACTTATCTCTGACATGTGTCAGAGTGGACTTGCATGACGCTGGAAAGTTTCTTTCAGAAATTTTTTTTGAGAAACAGGCTTATGCTTGTAATACGCCAACATCCTCCTTCAGCATTATTTATTTTGTTGAAAAGGATGAAGATATAGTCTGCACTCCTAGAAATAGGGGATATAATGTGACGAGAGGACCGGCGTGAACTGACCTCTGGTGTACGAGCTGTCCTGCCAAGGGCACTGCTCGGTAACTATGTCGGGATTGGATAACCTCTGAAAGCATCTAAGAGGGAAGCCAGCTTTAAGATTAGGAATCGTTAAGAACCGTGAGAGATGATCACGTTGATAGGCTTTAAGTGTAAGGCGAGTAATCGCTTGAGCTGAGAAGTACTAATGTTTCGATTCCTGTTAAGAAATTTGGAAACCACAACTTGCCTCGCCGAAACCTCGGTGTAGGCGGGAAAAATTGAAAACTGAGTATTGGGAGTGTTTGTGTATTAATGCGAGCTGTATTAAAGCTTTAAGGACGTGATCCTGCAATACACTGCACCCCCATTATGCTCTTTTTGCACTTTTGTAGCGCAAATATCGATCCGGTTTCAGCTGAATTTCTCACTGAAACCCAATACTCAGTTTTCAATGATTTTAGTGAGGATGTTTGAACGTTTTGTGTTGGTGATTTGTCGCAAGGGTCACACCTCTTCCCATTCCGAACAGAGAAGTTAAGCCTTGTTGAGCCGATGATAGTCTTTCATGGCAAAAGTAGGCAGTCGCCAGCACAAAGTGTTTAAAACCTTATGTATGTTATAATAATAAAGTTATGACAATTATAATTTCTCTTGTTTATCTTCTCTCTTTTGCTGGTATCTTTATGGCCGTAGGATTATCAGGTTCTTCTTCAGTTGTAGAAAGTATTATTCAGGAACCAATGCTGGGTCTAGTTTTAGTATTTTTATTATTTGGATTTTTTGCAACCATTATGTGGCATAGAAAATCGCAAAGACAAGAAAATTATAAAATTTGGTTTTATTTTTCTGTTGGCGTTATTTTGTTGCTACTCCTTGTTCCGATGGCTATGAATTGGCAAGTATTTTTAAGGGGTCTATCATAATTTTAATATCTTAAATTGTCGCAAGTTGTCCCGCCTTTGGAGGGCACCGAGCATGCCCCGTAGTGAAATGAAGTTTCTACTACTGGGGTACTTGATTCTAGAATTACCAGTAAACAAATTGCTGGTTTTTTGTGCTATAATTTATTTATTACTATAATAGTACAAAAATAAAATTTTATGTCATCAGAAGAAAACCCTTTTAATCTTACTGGAGCTGAAACCGAAGAAGGTCGCAGACTTGCCAACTCTCCTGAAATTAAAGCAATGATGGAAAGAGCTCGGGAACAAGATGTTGTCGAGGAGGTAGAAAGTAGGAGGAAATTTGAGGAAGTTGAAATGTTGCTAAAGGAAGTTGAAACCTTAGAAGAAAGGGTAATAGAAATTGACACTAAATTAGCCGAATTAGGCCATCCTAGAATAAAATAATAAATATTTGCTGGTTTTTTGGAGTTGATTTGACTTATCCCCAACTCTTGACTTTTTAGGTAAAAAAAGAGTATAATAGCCGTATCAATACGAAAAAGGATCCGAAAGGTGCTAGTGCCTTAGGAGCCTTTTTCATTTATGGGCCCAATTTCTTCTGTTGGTTTATCAACTGCATCATTATTTTTAACTTTTTCAATATAGCTTTTTATGTTGTCTAGGTAGTCGTAATGCTCAGATCCTAGAGCCTTATATAAAGAAGAAGCAAATTTCTTATTAGGAAATAGTATTTTCTTGAATTTATTCTTACCTACTAAGTAATATATCAATTTTTTATAATCTCCATCCCCCGAAACTATAATTACTTTATCAAAGCTATTCTCAATTAAGCTTCTCATTACTTCAAATACAATGTCGGTATCAACATTTCCTTTCTTTAATGATTTTGCTTTACTGTTGTGTTCTTTAAATAAAATAATAAAACCTGCTTTTTGAATCTCTTTATATAACTCATCATGTTTCTCATTGAAATATCCCAAAACATAATAAGCTTCTTTTACAGCATAATTTTCAGCTAAATAGATACGAAATTTCTCTAAGTCTACCTCCCAAGCGTCAGAACAAGTGCAGTCTGTAAGTTGCATTTGTTTTAATTCTATACCAAGCGCTTTTGCACATGAGTCGCATTTTGTAGTACCAAAGTATAGGTTTTGAGCATCTATGAGAGCAAATTTTTTTTCGTTTTCCGTGTCCATGTTGCAATTATAGTATTTTTGAGCTTTTTTCCAAAAAATAAAACAGCGAAAGCACATGCCCAGCACTAAGCTATGCTTTAGTGCTGGGGTAGGTAGGCGCCAGAACAATGTATTTGAGAAATCTCTTGTATAATGATAAAATATTCTCATGGCACTCATGACATGGGCTTTAAAGAGACAGATTTTTTATGTGTTAATACTTGTTTCATTTCTTGCAATTTTTGGGTTTTTAATAGTCTATCCAAAAATAAATAAAGCGCCGAGTTGCGCTGATAATAAACAGAATGGAAATGAAACTGGCATAGATTGCGGAGGATCGTGTCTGAATGCGTGTATTGCAGAAGTAAGTCCTGTTTCAATTCTCTGGTCTCGCGCCTTCAAAGTCATTCCAGGACGCTACAATGCTCTAGCTTATCTCGAAAATCAAAATGGAAATGTGGCCATCAGTAAAATAAATTACAAATTTCGTTTTGCTGATGGAAATAATGTTTATATTGGCAAACGTGAAGGTAGCGCATACGTGCCTCCTTCGGGTCGTTTTGCTATCTTTGAACCGGGCATAGACATTGGCAATTCTGTTCCCGTCTATACTACTTTCGAGTTTACGCAAACACCGCAATGGATCACAGTTCCGCAAGAGAAGATCAATCAGTTGAAAGTGTTGGTTTCAAATATAAATCTTATAAATGAGGAAACAAATCCAGCACTCTCTGCTGTTATAAGAAACAATTCTCTTTATTCTATACCAAAAATAGACGTGATTGCTATTTTATATGACGCCGACAACAATGCCGTCTCTGCCAGTCGCACTTATTTAGAAACGCTGGCAGGCGAAGAAAGCAAAGAGGTAAATTTCACTTGGCCGGAACCTTTTTCAGGTAAAGTTATCGCCAAGGAAATAATACCCATGTATAACATTCTCTCGGTGCAATTAAGGTAATTATGATAGAGAAAGCTGTCAATAGAATAGATTGGCTCTTGGTTTTTTTTATGCTTCCAATAATCTCGGCAGGGCTAGTTACGATGAAATCATTTGCTCCGCTCGAAGACTATGGCGAGTTTTTCAATAAACAGATCATCTGGATTTTGGTTGGTTTTTCAGTCTTTTTTATTTTTTCTTTCATGGATTTTCGTTTTTTGAAACGTACCGAAGTACTAGTGTTTATATTTCTTTTGAATTCGTTGATCCTGCTCGCACTCTTTGTTTTAGGAAATGTTTCTCATGGCGCAAAGAGCTGGTTTAGTTTCGGACTTTTTTCCTTTCAGCCGGTTGATATGATGAAGCTAGTCTTGGTTCTTATCTTGGCGAAATATTTTTCTCGTCGGCATGTGGAGATCGGAGACATAAAACATATTTTCATTTCCGGTTTTTATGCGTTTGTGCCTTTTATCTTGGTGTTATTCCAGCCGGATTTCGGTTCGGCGATGATTATATTTTTTATATGGCTTGGCATGGTGCTTGTTTCAGGGATTTCTAAAACGCATCTATTTACAGTGTTTGCGATTGGTCTTGTCGTTTTTGCATCGTTCTGGTTTTTAGTTTTTGCTCCATATCAGAAGGCTCGTATTGTTAATTTTATCCATCCACTCACTGACATACATGGAACAGGCTATAATGCATTCCAATCCACCATTGCTGTAGGTTCTGGAGAAATTGTCGGTAAAGGTTTAGGATTTGGCACGCAGTCGCGGTTGAAGTTCTTGCCACAGCCTCAAGCTGATTTCGTTTTTGCTGCGTATTCCGAAGAGTGGGGGTTCATAGGATCTTTCTTAATCTTGCTACTTTACTTAGCCATTATTTGGAGGATTCTCTATTCTGCCACTCTTGGAGCGTATAATTTTGAAATACTTTTTGGTATAGGCATTGCTATTTTGTTTATGAGTCATATACTCATAAATATCGGCATGAATTTAGGATTGATGCCGGTGACTGGAATACCACTACCTTTCATGAGTTATGGCGGGTCACATCTTTTGTTTGAATTTGCGGGTTTAGGAATTTTAATGAGTATGAGGAAATATGCAAGATCAGTGCATCGAGATGACACAAAGAATGAATTTTTAGGAGTCTGAAAATACACAGGCGTTGCCTAGGTATCCTAGGCAACGCCTGTGTATAAACTTTATGCAAATAATTGACGGAAAAAAATTACGAGTAAAAATTTTGGAAAAAGTAAAAAGTGAAGTAGCTTCACTTGCTTTTCAGCCAGTTTTTTGCGATGTCTTGGTGGGTGGTGATCCGTCCTCGGCGCAGTATGTCAAAATGAAAGCTAAAACAGCAGAATCAGTTGGTATTAAGTTCCATAACGCGGATTTTCCCGAGTCTATAACTACTGACGAACTCATAAAAGAAATAAAGATTTTGAATAAAGTAAAAAATATGTGCGGAATTATAATCCAGCTTCCATTGCCGGAACATTTAGATAAAAGTAAAATACTGAACAGCATTGATTCGCATCTAGATGTAGATTGTTTAGGAGATGTTGCGAGCGAGAAATTTTACAATGACTATAATATTCAAACAGATCTAGGATATCCCACAGCTTTGGCTTGTATGGCGCTTCTTGATTCTATCGATTTGGATTTGGACCCCTCGACTCCGCTCGGGGCAGGCAAAAAAATAGTAGTTCTGGGGCAGGGGATGTTGGTCGGTAAACCCGTTTCTGCTTTGTTGAAGTATAGAGGATTAAATCCGATCATTATTAGAAGTAAAACTCCTGACAAAGAACAGCTCATCAAAGAAGCAGACATTATAATTTCAGGCATGGGTAGTGGAAAATATTTGACAGGCAATATGGTCAAGAAGGGCGTGGTTATTATTGACGCTGGAACTTCTGAAGAAGTAAGTGGCTCACTCTCAGGACAGGGACGAGTAAACATAGTCGGTGATGTTGATTTGGAATCCGTGAAAGATGTTGCTGGGTATGTTTCACCCGTTCCGGGAGGTGTCGGACCAGTGACTGTCGCAATGCTTCTCAGTAATGTATTAAAAGTTGCAAAGAGTTTGAATAAATAACATGAACGAAACAATTTTTTATTTTTTTTATAATTTAGCGCATCAGTCAGTTTGGCTGGATAAGTTTATTATTTTCACGGCTGTTTATTTTCCGTTCGCTGTGGTCTTTTTGGCAGGGATATTTATTATCATGCATCATGAAGTTTTTAGAAGCAGAGAGCCTTTTAAAGTTTTTATGCAGAAGAAGAAAGAAATACTTGAGGTATTTTTGTCTGCTTTTTCGGCTTACTTTCTAGCTGTAATTTTAAAACTTTTAATTCATACCCCAAGACCATTTTTAGCGCTTACTAATGTTAAGGCACTTTTTCCTGAAACTGGTTTTGCTTTTCCATCAGGCCATGCTGCTTTTTTTGCGGCACTCAGTATTTCTATATTTTTTAGTCACAAAAAAGCTGGTTACTTATTTATGTTTTTTGCGTTTTTGATAGGTCTTGCGCGCATCATGGCTGGTGTTCATTTTCCGATTGATATTTTAGGCGGGTTTATATTGGGTGCTTTAGTTTCTTATCTGGTTGCTTATTTTGTAAAAAAGATATAATATACTCCTATCTTTATGAAGAAGAGAATAATTTTGGCACTGATAATACTTATTTTAGGCTCCGGCGTAGCCTTTTTTGTTTTCAAAACCGAATCTAAATTGAATAAGAATTTTGAGACGCAGAGTTCATTTTTTAAGAAATTTCCTTTTCGCTTAGGTCTTGATTTGTCTGGAGGTACTCATTTGATATACAAAGCTGATGTTAGCGCGGTGGCCTCTGGTGAAATATCGAGTTCGATGGAAGCGCTTCGCGATGTCATAGAACGTAGGGTGAATCTTTTCGGAGTTTCCGAGCCGGTAATCCAAGTGCAACATGGTGGATTAATTTCCGGCAAAGATGAACAATTGATAGTTGATTTGCCGGGCGTGACTGATGTAAAGCAAGCGATAGAAATGATTGGTCAGACTCCAGTTTTGGAATTTAAAACTGAAGCTCCTGAAGATGCGCCCAAAACAGTGAAAGTTGGCAAAGATGGGAAAGTAGATCTGGGTAGTATAGACTTAGCACAGCAATTTATCGCGACAGAGCTGACAGGTAGATATTTAAAAAAGGCTACTTTGGAATTTAATCCAAATACTCGCGAGCCTATGGTAAATTTGCAGTTTGACGAAACAGGTACAAAACTTTTCGCGCAAATCACAAAAGACAATATAGGAAAAATGGTGGCTATATATTTGGATGGCGCGCCAGTATCCACTCCTAGAGTTAATGAAGAAATTCCGAACGGTCAAGCTGTGATTTCCGGCAATTTTACTCCTAATGAGGCAAAGCTTTTAGTGGGTAGATTGAATTCCGGCGCTCTTCCTGTGCCTATCACCCTTCTCTCCACACAAACCATCGGGGCTACTTTAGGGGAGTCGGCTGTCAATGCTGGAGTCAAGGCAGCCGTTATAGGATTCTTGCTAGTAGCTCTTTTCTTGATTCTTTGGTATCGCTTGCCTGGCCTCATAGCAACCCTTGCGCTTGTTTTCTACACCAGCATTCTTTTGGCCATTTTTAAACTTTTGCCTGTCACTTTGACGGCTGCTGGGATTGGCGGATTTATCATTTCACTCGGTATGGCAGTTGATGCAAATGTGCTTATTTTTGAAAGAATGAAGGAAGAAATAAGAAATGGACACAACATTTTCGAAGGCATTCATGCTGGTTTTGCTAGAGCTTGGCCTTCAGTTCGAGATTCGAATACTTCCAGCATCATCACTTCAATAATTTTATTTTGGCTAGGTACCCCGCTCATAAAAGGCTTCGCGCTCGCATTTGGCTTGGGTGTCTTGGTGTCAATGTTTTCCGCAATTACCGTTTCTCGCATTTTTCTTTACGCTCTCGGCATTGAAAGAAATAATTCATTTACGAAATTTCTTTTCGGCAGCGGTTTTTCTAAATGATTTTTGATTTTATAAACTTTATAACTTTTAACTAAATTATGTTTATTGTAAAATACAAAAAAATATTTCTTTATCTCTCGACTGCTCTGGTTGTTATTTCTGTTATTTTTATTTTTACTTTTGGTCTTAAACCCGGTATTGATTTCAAAGGAGGCGCTTTACTTGAAGTTTCTTATTCTGGTGGCCGTCCGGAAATATTAATGATTCAGGGGAGCATTGAGACGCTTGATATGGGTCAAGCTCTTGTCCAGCCGACTGGAGAAAATGATTACATAATTAAAACTCGCGATTTGAGCCAATCAGAACACGAAACACTTTTTGATTCTTTGTCACTTGGGGGCAAATATCCCGTTTCAGAAAAGAGTTTCAATTCGATTGGTCCATCTGTCGGAAGTGAACTTGCGCGAAAGGCTATTGTTTCTATAGTTGTGGTCATACTGGCTATCATCCTTTTTATAACTTATGCTTTTCGCAAAGTCTCTCAACCGGTGGCGTCTTGGAAATATGGAGTTATTACCGTCGTGACTCTTCTTCACGACATTATTATTCCGACGGGAATTTTTGCACTGATGGCTCATTATACCGGCGCAGAAGTTGACACGCTTTTCGTTTTAGCGCTTCTGACCATTTTAGGCTTATCAGTTCATGATAAGATTGTGGTTTTCGATAGAATCCGAGAAAATCTAAGAGAAGGAGATAAGAAAAGTTTTGAAGAAACAGTCGGCATGAGCACCAGCCAGACCATTGTCCGCTCAATCAATATCACTCTCACCATTATTTTCGTATTAGTTCCGCTTTATCTATTTGGCCCCGAAACAACCAAGAATTTTGCGCTGATTTTAACCATCGGTCTTTTCTTCGGTATCTATTCTTCACTATTTTTTGCTTCGCCACTACTCATAATGGTGGAAGAATGGCAAGCTCAAAAAAGAAAGTTGTAAAATATTGATTGTATATTTAGAATACTTTGGTGTATAATAAATGCATGAATATCATATTTGGCATTCTCGCAATATTATTATTAGGTAGTGGTCTTTTTGATTTAATTAAGTGGAAGTTTAATATTCCAGCCTTAATTATTTTATTCGTGGTTTGGCTTGTTACCATTTACAATGGTTTTGTTTCTTTGAAAAATCGCACACAAGAAGCTTGGGCAGATATTGAGGTGCAATTAAAACGTCGATATGATTTAATTCCGAATTTAGTAAATACAGTGAAGGGCTATGCCACTCACGAATCTTCTGCTTTTGAAAATGTTACCAAAGCTAGGAGTATGGCGATGGGTGCAAGCGGTCCAACTCCCGAACACGCGCAGGCGGAAAATATGCTTACTGGTGCTTTGAAATCCATTTTTGCTATTGCAGAAGCTTATCCAGATCTTAAAGCTAATCAAAATTTCTTGGCTTTACAAAATGAGCTTTCTGACACAGAAAATAAAATTCAAGCAGCTCGCAGATTCTATAATTCCAATGTGCGTGACTTAAATACTTCAATTGAAAGCTTTCCAGGTAATATCATTGCAGGTATTTTTAATTTCGCTAAAAAAGAATTCTTCGATCTTGCCGACAATGATGCCGCTCAAAATCCGGTGGAAGTTAAGTTTTAGTTTTTTTAATAATTAGTTAAAAACTTATGATTACACCAAAATTGTCTGGAAGAATTTTAGAAAATTTAATCTTTTTTATTTTCGCAATACTCTGTCTTGTGTCTTGGTATTTTTACAAACCGCAGATAACCGGTTTTTGGAATTCTGGAGTAAATAAAATAGTGGAATTATCGACTTCTCTTTTTAGCTCTAAAAAAGATACCGAACTAGTCAACACAGTGCCACCACAAAATAATACTGTGATACCGCCATATAATAAAACTATAAGTGTCAAAGATTGTGGGACGACCAATTCACCAGATCTAAAAAATAAAAATACATACGAGAATAACGCGGTATTGAATTGTTTAGGTGTTAGTGCCTTAAGTTGCGGGAATGCGAAAGCTGTTTTTGCAAATGATTTGTTTCCAAATATGATTCAAATTGTTGGGAGTGAGGGCGCTGACCAAAATGTTTGTAATTTCAAACTCTCTTATGGAGCTGACAGCACCTTAGTCGACATCGATGGCAATAAATTAGCCGGTCAGTATATTTCATGTCCTCTTAGTATCGTCAAGGCCATAGACGAAACAAAAACCCCAACATTATTTACAGCTGCTAGTATAGATAACTTGAATAAATATGCTAGTCAGATATATTTTTATGGAACCCTCGGCGTATTTATGGAAAACAATATGGATAAAAATAGAATCCAAGCTCTGGGCTGTAGCGGTGACTATATTGATTCCATGATAGCAAGTTACCGTAAAATGCAGAGTAACTAAGAAATAATTTACTTGTCCCGTACTAAATTTAATTACGGGGCATAATGATAAATATTAATAAATAAAATTTTAGTATTGGGATGGCTACTTTATATACACAACAATCTAAAAATGTAACAAAAACATGGATACTAATGACGACATTTCTCATCGTGGTTATTGGTCTTGGTTGGTTCGTGAGCATTTACTACGGTAATCCTAATATTTTATATTTCTTTATAATTTTTAGTGTCTTGATGAACTTTTTTTCGTATTGGTTTTCGGATAAAATTGTTCTCAAACTTGCTGGAGCGAAAGAAGCCAAACGAGAAGAATATTTTGACTTATATACAAGTGTCGAGAATCTTTCTATTACAGGGGGGCTTCCAATGCCGAAAGTGTATGTAGTGCAAGATCAGGCGCCAAACGCGTTTGCGACAGGCCGAGATAAAAATCATGCTGTTGTCTGCGCTACCACTGGACTGCTCGCAATCTTAAACAAACCAGAATTAGAAGGAGTGATAGCGCACGAGCTTTCCCATATAGGCAATCGTGACATGTTGCTCTCGACTGTCGTTGTCGTGCTTGTGGGTTTTGTGACTATTATTGCGGATGTTTTCAGGAGGAATTTATTTTTTGGGAATTTAGGTAGAAGAAACGACAATAGAGGGGGAGGTGCGCTAATGATTGTCGGGATTGTCCTTTCGATTTTGGCTCCGATATTTGCAATACTTATTCAACTTGCTATTTCTCGCAAACGTGAATTTCTTGCAGATGCATCGGGAGCGCTCCTTACTCGTTATCCAGATGGTCTCGCTAATGCCTTACGTAAAATTTCGGAGTATAGTCAGCCGATGACACGCCAATCCAGCGTCATTGCGCATCTTTATATCGCTGATCCCCGCCCGCTTTCGCCTGAGCGAAGCGATGGCGGGCAGGCAAAAGGATCAAAAATTAGCAGAAAAATTGGAGGATTTTTTGCCACTCATCCGCCGGTGGAGGAGAGAATTAAAGCTTTGATAGGCTAAGAAAATTAGAAAATATAGCTTTTGCAGGGGTTTCGAGGCTGGCGAGCCGAGAATTTCAGGATTTTTTAAGCTTCAAAAAATCCGTACCGGAAAAAGCTATATTTTCTAATTTTCTTTTATTTTGTTATACTCTCAATATGGAAATCAAAGACGTGGAAAACCTTGCAGAGCTTGCCAGAATTGAGCTTTCGGAAGAAGAAAAAGGAGACTTGCTCAAAGATATGCAGGGGATTTTGGAATATGTGAAGCAGATCGAAGGGGTTAAATTGGATGATGTTAAAGCAGAATATGATCTCGTGAATATTTGGCGGGAGGATTCACCCCGCCTAGATCAGGCGGGGCAAGTAGAACCTCGTGATTTTTCCCGTGATTTAATTTTTAAACAATTTCCAGATTCGCGAGACGGTTTTTTGAAAGTAAAAAAGATTCTATAGTTCGACAGGCTCACTATAAATAAGTTTATGATTGATTTAAAAAATTTAACAATAGAAAAAGCCAACGAAAGTTTTAAAAAAGGTGTTTTTACTTGCCGAGAATTATCGGAAGCGTATCTCAAAGTTATTTCCGAAAAAAATAAAGATTTGAACGCGTATCTTGAAGTATATGATGATGTTCTTATGCAGGCAGACGAGGCGCAGAAAAGATTTAACGCTGGTACAGCTACGACCTTGACTGGTATTCCGTTTGCTATCAAAGACAATATCTTGATTGAAGGACACATTGCTTCAGCTGGTTCAAAGATTTTGGAAAATTACAAAGCTTCTTACGATGCCACAGTAATCAAAGATCTTAAAAAAGCGGGAGCTGTTTTTCTTGGTCGTACTAATATGGATGAATTTGCCATGGGGTCTTCTACTCAAACTTCTGCCTACGGTGTAACCAAAAATCCTATTGATACGTCTAGAGTCCCCGGAGGCTCTTCTGGTGGTTCAGCGGCAGCTCTTGCCGGAGGTCTGGCCTTAGCCGCACTCGGTACAGAAACTTGTGGTTCTGTACGAGAACCTTCAGCTTTCTGTGGGTTGGTAGGACTAAAGCCAACCTATGGAGCAGTTTCTAGACAAGGGATTATCGCCATGGGGAATTCTTTGGATCAGGTTTCTCCTTTTGGAAAATGCGTAAGGGATGCAGAAATAATATTTAATCTTTTATCAAGATATGATGCCGAAGATAGTACTTCTGTTCCAGATAAATTTAGAAACCCAAAGTTAAAAGAAGGTAAAAAGATTGGAGTACCATGGCATTTATTTAAAGAAGGGGTGGAGGCTGGGGTGCAAGAAAATTTCAAACAATCTTTAGAAAAATTAAAAAATTTAGGATATAAAATAGTAGATATAGAACTTCCATATGCTAAATATTCCTTGGCTGCTTATTACATAATTATGCCAGCTGAAGTCTCTACGAACCTCTCTCGTTTTGATGGTATAAGATATGGTTATAGTGCAAAAGGAGAAAATTTGCTAGATGTATACAACAAAAGTCGGGGCAAAGGTTTCGGTAAGGAAGCTAGAAGGAGAATTCTTTTAGGAACATACGTACTTTCTCATGGATATTATGATGCTTACTACAATAAAGCAGTAAAAGTGCGAGAAAAAATAAAACAGGAAGTAATGCAGGCTTTTGAAAAAGTTGATTATATTCTTACCCCGACCGCTCCTATGACTGCTTTCAAATTGGGGGAAAAAATGGATGATCCGGTGGCAATGTATCTTTGCGATATTTTTTCTGCACCAGCAAACCTTGCCGGAGTTCCTTCTATTGCTTTGCCTTCAGGAACATCCAAAGATGGTTTACCATTTTCTATTCAGTTCATGGCGCCACATGGCAGGGAGGATTTACTTTTTGAGGTTGGTAAGAGATTTGAAGCATTGCGATAGGGGATAGACTTTGTTAACCTGTCTGTGTGAGTTATAATAATGCATGTGAAGAAAAAGATAGTTTTGATTATAATCACAGTGGCGCTAGTAGCAGTTGGGTTTTATTATTGGCAAAACAAATTTGAAAATCCAGCATCTATACTAAAGGAAACTGATACAAAAGAGATATATCAAAGTGGTACGACAACAGAATCAATAAAAAATATTTCAAACTATAAGTACACAGAAAAATATTCTCATCCCACTAAAAAATTTTCCTTCAATTATCCAAAAGGCTTTACCATAGCATCAATTCCAGATGAAAAAACGGAAACGATAGTGGTTCAAAACATCACTACGAAAGTGGCTTTACAGATCAGTATTTCTCCATTTCAAAACGCTGATATTGATATCACTTCAGAAATTATAAAAAACGAAATCCCTGATATGAAGATTGATGGTGCGCGAGAATTCCAAATCGGACCATCGCGAAAAGGTCTAGCTTTTATCAGTGACAATCCTGCTTTTGGTGGTAAATCGAGTGAAATCTGGTTTGTCTTTAAAGGAAATTTGTATCAGATCAGCACCTATTATGAATTCAGAGATTTCTTACAAGGAACTTTCTCCACATGGAAGTTTGAATAAGTGTATAATTAATCCATAAAACATGATATAATGGTGATATGAAATTTCAAATTCCTTCCTTTGTTAAAGCATTTTTATGGTCATATGATATAGAACGTTTGGATCGACAAGAAGACAAAAAACGTATTATCACTAATGTTTTAAATTTTGGGACAAAAAAAGCAACTGATTGGTTATTCGAGATCTTTGACCGCGACGAGGTACGAGAAGCGATTAAGCATCCCTTTCCGGGAGAATGGAATAGAAAGTCTCTTAATTTTTGGTCGCTCATATTTGATGTGAAGCCAGGTACGACGATGAGGGTGGTGCCAAAATAATATTGATGCATTACGAAATACTTGATAAAAAAAGAATTGATCTTCTACCTACTCTAGCAAAATTTAGAGATAATTTCTATTTGGCTGGTGGCACTGGACTTGCTCTGCAGATAGGTCATAGAGACAGTATTGATTTCGATTTCTTTACTCCAGATCATTTTGATACTCGAAAATTATACGATCAAGTTCGCGAAGTTTTTGCTAGTCATAAGATAGAAAAGACTCAGGAAGAAAAAGATACTTTAAGCATTATTCTCGATGAGGAATTGAAAGTTAGTTTTCTTAGTTACCCATATCCAGTTATTGATGAGTTTGTTCATGAGGCTCACATTAATATTGCTTCTATCAGAGATATTGCCTGTATGAAACTTGGCGCAATAACAAGCAGATCTGTACTTAAAGATTATGTTGATCTTTATTTCATATTTAATTCTCACCTACTCCCAGACATTCTCGCATGTCTTGAAAAGAAGATGCCCGATCAAGATCAAAACTTAGTGCTCAAATGCCTCACATATTTCGAAGATATAATAGAGGATAAGATAGTCTTCAAGAACGGAACTGATGTGCCATTCGACACAATTAAGAAATTTCTCGTTGAAGAAGTTAAAAAAATTTACACAAAATTAAAATGAATTTAAAAACTTTTAAAAAATATATTTCTGCACTTCTGTCTTTTACCCTGATTGCTCTTTTGTTTTTTCTATTGAGCAATCAAGTCCATGCCTCCACTTTTGGTATTTCTCGGCCTGTCAATAGTCTAGGTCTCGTCGGCTACTGGACCTTCGACGGAAAAAACACTCCATGGACCTCTGCTACGGCAGGAACAACTTTAGACTCTTCAGGTAATGGAAATACTGGGACACTGACGAATATGGCTCAAGCGACGAGCCCAGTGGCAGGGAAGATCGGGCAGGGGCTTGATTTTGGTGGGGTGGATGATTATATTAATATTGGAAATGTTGGGAGTGGTATCAGGACCATCTCATTTTGGATAAAGGCACCTAGTGCCGCCAGTCAGAAGATCATCAATATAGACGGCACAGATCAGATAGAAACAAATGGTAGTAGTCAGATAACTGCCACAAGTTTTCCTGGAGCGACAGTATATGTAAATGGTGTAGCTGGTTCAACTATATCTGCTGGGACATGGAATCATGTGACAATCACTGATAGCACAGGAGTCAATGCCTCAACTTTTGAACTTGGACGTGTTTCTAGTACGTATCTGAGTGGTTCACTGGACGATGTCCGCATCTATAACCGCGCGCTGTCTACTACTGAAATCACTCAACTTTACAATACGGGAATTTCTAAATTTGGCGTCTCACCAACAAAGGCACTTACTTCTGGCCTCGTCGGCTACTGGACCTTCGATGGCAAAAACACTCCATGGACTTCAGCTACAGCAGGAACTACTTTAGACTCTTCGGGAAGTGGAAACACCGGAACACTTACAAATATGTCTCAAGCGACCTCTCCTGTGGCGGGGAAGATAGGGCAGGGGTTGAGTTTCGACGGGGTGAATGATTATGTGGTTTCAAGCATCGGCGGGTCTCTGAATTTGACACACACCGGCACGGTGTCAGCTTGGGCGAAGTTTACCTCCGCTACAGTCTATATGGTAATAGCTGGTAATGAAAATTGGGCGACTGATCGAAACGGATTTGCTATAGGGACTTGGGGCACTGCTGGCCGGCTTGGTTTTGATATGGGCAACGCGGCTGGTGACAATTATATCAATACTACATCTGCATGGAACAATGGACAATGGCATATGGTAACAGCCAAGTGGGATGGTAGTTATATGAATTTGTATGTTGATGGAGTTTCCGCCGCCACGCAGAAATCTCAGACAATCGATGCAGTCTCAAATGTTTACGCTTTTACTATCGGAAAGAACCCAGCGGCCAATAATTATTATTTTAATGGTTCTATAGACGATGTTCGCGTCTACAACCGCGCCCTCTCTGCCACTGAGATTTTACAACTTTATAATTTAGGTAGATAATAATTTTTAAAAGTTATATAATACCATTATGAAACCACCCATCAAAACATCTTATGGTCTAGCAATTATCACAGTCTGTTTTCTTGTCGCTTTACTCTTTATCAACTGGGCTACCAAACAGGTGGACTTGATTGCTCTTCAAATTTCACCTTCTTCTCAAATCGCAGCTGTATCTGATTTTAATTCAAATCTAGTAGCTCATTATACTTTTGATGAAGGCTCTGGCACCACTGCAGGTGACTCTGCCGGATCAAATACAGGCACGCTTACAAATGGGCCGATATGGACGACGGATAGCAAGGTGGGAAGTGGGGCGATACAGTTCGACGGCATCAACGACTATATCAACGCCGGCACAGGAGGTAATATCACAGGTGCAGTCACTGTATCCGCTTGGGTGAAAGCGAATTCAAGCGCCTCCGGTATGTTCATCGTCGGCAGAGGAAATATACAAGCAGGTACGACTGCTACGAAACAATATTATCTCGATTTTCAAAATTCACAACGCCTCAGATTTTTGATAAGCAATGGATCAGTTACTATGAGTTCAATAACTGGCGTAGCAGCTGTTCCAGATAACCAATGGCATCATATCGTCGGTGTTTACAATGGAACGGATACCACTAAGCTATACATTAACGGTGTCCAAGTAGACACGGACACTTCCGCTAGTTTTGGTTCGCTTAACTCTGCGGCTATTGGACTAGGCATCGGTAATAGGCAAACAGGTGGTACCACCGGTAACTTGAACGGTGCGGTAGATGATGTGCGGATATACAACCGTGCCCTAACTGCCGGTGAAATCTCCCAGCTCTACGCCCTCGGCGGAGGAACAGTACCCCAATCGCCAACAAACGGAACCTGTGGACCGGCTGCCAAAACCTACACCTCAACCGAAACATTCCCAAGTGGTTCATATTGTTCTTCAGGAATGTCCAATCCCGTAACTCCAACCAATCCGTCAACAGGGGGTACATCATCTTGGTCTTGCGAAGGAACAAACGGTGGTTCCACAGCTTCTTGCACAGCCACGAGACAGCAAGCGGGAGAAACTACCTATACACTCACAGTATCAAAAGGAGGCACGGGCACTGGCACAGTAACAGGAGGTTCAATATCCTGTGGTTCCACTTGCTCACAATCAAACATCACGGGAGGCACATCTATCACTCTTTCCGCTACTCCCGCATCTGGCTCCACCTTTGCCGGCTGGAGTGGGGGAGGATGTTCCGGCACGGGAAGTTGTACGGTTACCGTCAATGCCAACACGACCGTGACGGCGACATTCAATGTTCAACAAACAACCGGTCCCAAGACTTATAATGTCAAACAAGACGGCACTGGAGACTTTACCACCATCCAAGCTTGTGCGAACACAGCTAAAGCTGGGGACACTTGTCTTGTATACCCTGGAACTTATCCTGAACATGTTTTCACAAAATTTGGTGGTACCAGCGATTCTAGCCGGGTAACATTTAAGGCAAACGGTTTGGTTACTATGAAAGGGTTTGATATCAAGCATCAATATGTAACGGTGGACGGATTTGATATAACGGGATACGCCCAGCAGTATGGCAGTTCTGTGCTAATTACTTTTGAAGGTAACAATTGCCAAATTCTGAACAATGTCATCCGTGATGGTGTTAAAGATGTTTATGGAATAACTTTCTATTCTTCAAGTGGTAAGGCTGCTTCTAGCTGCACTGTCCGAGGTAACAAATTAACCAATCTCCTGTATCAATTCGTCACCGTCCGAGGCGGCAATCATTTGTTCGAGAACAATATCTTTGAATTACAGAATAGCATGGACTATGTACGGCTCTTTGGGCATGACCACATATTCCGCCGGAACATTTTCCGCAACGGACCGACCAATACTGAAGTCTCGAATCATACGGATTTTGTACAAACTTTCGGTAATACTGGAGAAGACGCAAATAATATTTTATTTGAAGAAAACTGGATAAGCGATCTGGAAAGTCAATTCTCCCAATTGACCACGGATGCCTTGTCCGGCATCCATGACTGGACATTCAGGAGAAATGTCGTATACAATATTCGTGACAACGGAAATATCTCGATTCCAGGCGTTCGATTTGACCACAATACATTTTACCGCCTTTCATATTCGCTTGGGGGTTTGTATTTTTGAGGATCACTGGTAAGAGGCGATTCCTCAAGAGCTTCCATAAATAACAATGTTTTTCTTGCCAGCGGTTCGCGCTCGAATAACCAAAATGGCAACGACGGATTTTATTCCCAAACAGGCGGTGTCTTGTCAAGGGAAGTCGTCAGAATGTTGGCAACCAGTAACGATGATACTATTGCCAGGGGGATAATGGATGATCTCGTGTTCAATGGATATTTATTAACCGGAAACGGGGAATTGACCGATAAGGCTCGTGGTTTAAACAACTTTTCATCCTTTGTCATTGGTTCGACCTACGCTTCATACAAGGCTATGATCTACGATCTTATTATCCGGACTGTTCCACTTGAAAATCTTATCCGTACAACATTCTCTGCCGATTATAACTATGTAGCAGGTTCTCCAACCGCAGGTTATCCGTCGAAGAGGACAAGCGACTGCGTCGTGGGAGCGACATCCACAGTTTATAATTTCTGTGAACCCCACGGCATCAATGGCGGTAACCCGAAGTTCTCCAGCGCTCTCACACACAATAGTCTGAACTGTGTACCGAACACCCAAGATCCAAACTACATGAATGATTTTCTCGGTCCGGACTGCACTCCATTTACCTTGGATGACGGTTTGAAGCCCTTGCCCGGTTCACCACTTTGTGGAGCAGGCGAAGGCGGTACCGACATAGGGGCGTACAGTTGTTCAGGGGGTCAGCAAACTGGCGACACTTTCCCTCCTTCCGTACCAACAGGATTGTCTTCATCTAATATCACTCAAACCTCGGTGACGATATCGTGGAACGCGTCCACCGATGCCTCGGGCATATCCGGCTATCGCGTCTACAGGAACAGTTCTTTCTTAACTACAGTTACCGGCACCTCGTATGCCAATACGGGATTGGTCGCCAATACCATCTATTCGTACACTATCTCGGCCATAGACGCTTCGACGAACGCCAATGTTTCCAATCAGTCTAGTCCTCTTTCGGTAACGACCCTTGCCGCAACCCAAACCTCTACTAAATTCAAGACAGGTGACCAAATTCAAGTCACGAACGGCCCAGTTAATATCCGTTCCACTCCCTCCACTTCAGGCACTCTCCTTGGTATACAAGCTACAGGTAATCTTGGTACCATTGTTTCTAATGTTCAAAACGGTGTATTGGCTGACGGACATTATTGGTGGAATGTTAATTATGATAATGGAGTAGACGGCTGGACGGCGGAAGAATATCTTTCAGTCTACACCCCAGTCAACTCCTCCAATTGCTCACAGACAAACATCCGTTGTGTCGATGATACTCCTGGCCCCACACAGGAATATTCCACAATACAAGCATGCGCTAATGTCGTAAATCCCGGTGATACTTGTCTGGTGTCTACTGGAAGATACGAAGAATTTATCCAATTAGATAGAGGAGGGGTAGCAGGAAATCCTGTAACTTTCAAATCAAATGGAGATGCTTCCCTTCAAGGGTTCAGATTGAAACAACCGTACATCACCATTGACGGATTTGATATAACGAAATACCCAGTCGGTCTGCTCATGGGTCAAATATCTATTGAAGAGCAAGCAAATTATTCTACAATCATAAATAATAATATTCATGACGGAATTCAGTTGCTTTCAAACGATTTCTCTTTTAACGCCGTGGCAAAGACTATAACGAATCCCACCGGCGGCTTTATCTCCGCAGGATTTGTGCCAGGTACGCTCATATATGTTGCCTCAAATATTAACTGGGAAATACTGAATGCAAATAAAACTTACACAGTAGCTTCCGTAACGGACACAACTTTAACCCTGACAGCATCTCCTATTACCGAGGGTCCGGTACTTGCTGTCATCTACGCCACTCGCGGTGGACGTACCGGAGTTAATGGTATCTATTTTGACCTAACTTCAACACATGGCGCGGCTAGTCATGTGGTCATAAAGAACAACAGATTCTTCAACTTGTCGGGCGTATCCATGATAATTAAAGGCTCGTTCAATCTTATAGAAGGAAATGTATTTGAAAGGACGAATGGTTGGGGAATCATTGAACTCGTTGGACATGACAATATTTTAAGATACAATCTTGCTAAAAACTCACCACGATATTCTGGAATGGAAACGCCGATCAGGTGCGAGACAGGTCAATCTCCGGGGAAAGGATGCGCGCCGGATCAATCATCAGGTGGTCATTGGGATTTTGTAGCAAACACACTACAGGCATATGGGAGCCCGAGCATTGCCGGTAATGACAACCTCTTCGAGTATAACTTCTTTGATAATCTTGACAATGAAATATTCAAGTTCAACGAGTATTCTCTGGACAATAGTGCGGCGAATTCGCTTACTGATACCGTAATTCGCAACAATGTGTTCTCTAGGATTGAGTTTCAGGGGCAGTTCCACGCACCCGATACTGTTCTTGAGCACAATACCTTTTACAAATCTGCTTATGAGACTGATGGACATGTCTTTCCGATAGCTAATTCCGTGGGCGGAAATGCTGACGGTAGTATAGTGAGAAGTAATGCATTTATTGAAAACAGCTCGTTGAATTCACGGAACGGCTGGTATGACATCGTATCCAGTGTAATTTACGGGACTCCGGTCATGCCAACACCTAACTGGAACTTTGTTGCCGGCCCCGCTTCACAGGGTTTTCCAGCAAAAGCAGATTTCGTCGGCAAAGAATCAACTAGTGGGACACTAAACGGTGGTGATCCTAGGTTCCAGAACATCAATAATCCCATCGGTCCCGATGGTATACCTTTTACCTCCGACGATGGTCTCATCCCTCTCGACGGCTCGCCTCTGTGTAGTGGGGGAGAGAATGGCGGATACATCGGAGCGTATCAATGTTCTGGTCCAGTAACCCCACCCACATACACCACAGGTGACTTCAACCACGATGGTCTAGTAAACTCAATAGACCTTTCTCTTCTAACCTCATACTGGAATCAAAACAATGCTACATATGATTTAAATAACGATAACATCATAAACTCCCTAGACTATGACATCATGGTCCAAAATTGGAGTGTGTAAGGGAATAAGCACTTGACTTATTATTTCCAATAGCATACTATTACAGTTTATTATGAGAAACAGTAGAAATTCAAAAATCAGTAGGATTATTGAGGTGGCGAAACAGTTGCCGGTTTTTACTTTGAATGATCTTACTAGCATTGAAACCAATAGAAAATATTTGAGCATTTTGTTATCGCGCTATGTTAAATCCGGCAACGTTGTGCGTTTAAAAAAAGGAATGTATGTAACGCGGGATTATTTGGATCATGTGGACAAGTCAGGCCGAAGTATCATATACGCGGAGTTTATTTCCGGTATTTTGTATGAACCGTCATATTTAAGTTTGGAATATGTCTTGCATCAGCATGGAGTTATTACCGAGATGCCGACCGCGATAACGATAGTCGCGCGTAAAAAGACCGCTTCCTTTAAAACACCTTTTGGAACTTGCCAGTATCACAGCATCAAGCCTTTAATTTTTACTGGCTTCACCTCGAAAAGAGATGGCGACTATCTTATCTTCCGCGCCAGCTTGGCGAAAGCCCTTTTTGACTTTTTATATTTTCGTAAAAACAATTTAATCAACGAGAAAATTATCGCGGAACTGCGTTTGAATCTTGAAGTATTCCATGAAAATGACAAAAGAGAATTAAGGCGATATATTGAACTTGAAGGTTCAATACGCATGAAAAACATTTTTAAAATTTTATGGAAGAATTAAAACCAACACTCAAACGGCTTTTATCTGAAGCGCCATCTTCCAAGGTGTTGTTTCGTCGCAATATCCTCAAAGAGTATTTGCAGATTGTTATTTTGGATTATCTCTACTCCCATCTAATTTACAGCAAATTGGTATTCTATGGCGGATCTTGCTTGGCACAGTGCTATGGATTGCCAAGACTTTCCGAAGATCTGGATTTTGTGGATATCCATGGAGATATTGATATCAAAAAGATCGGCCTCGATCTTTCTGTATATTTTAACAAGCAGACAGATCTAAAAGTCGCTGTTTCCACGCAGAAGTTTCGCGTTATGCTAAAATTTCCAATTCTCAAAGAATTGGGTTTGGCGAAGGAAGGGGATTCTGATTTGCTTATACTGAAAATTGAAGTATTTCGCGATGATGGCCTTTTGCGTGAATGTAAAGTGGAGGCAGTGCCACTTTTCAAAGTCAATCGTTCCATTATCGTGAAGGCTTTCAATCTTTCCACTCTGATGTCCACGAAGATCAGAGCGGTTCTTCACAGGAAATGG
>JBAZVG010000002.1:0-21567 GCA_041661005.1 Minisyncoccota bacterium
AAATTGATATTTCCGAGAAATTGAAAGATTTTGAACAAAAAGGCAATCGTTGGCTCGAACGCGCGCAAAACTTTATTTTAGACGCTCATCAAGCCGGAATTGTCGCTTCGCAAGAAAATTTTTTGAATAAAAAAAATTTTCTCAAAAAAGTCGGCTCGAACCCGCTTTTGCGTTCCCGTGTCGTGTCGGTTTCGTACGGCTCGGCGTGGCAAATCCTTTACGATTACCGCCGTTTTGGGGACATTAAAAAAGCCGACGACCTGCGGGAGGAGTCCGTTTCCGTCCGTTGTACTGATTGGCTGACTGAGTCGGTTGCGAACCCCGCGAAGTGAGACCCCGCAAGGATTCTTTGGGTACTTTCAGTGTACCAAATTGAGGCGTCTCAGTCACGTCTCAATAGACACGATAGACAGTATAAAAAGGGGCGGGGAAAGTGTCTATTTCGCTAAAATCGTAAAACTATTGTTTATCCTTATTTTTAAACCAACTAAAACTAAAATACGGCTTTTCCTCAGCAGATAAATGTGCGTTAGCAAGTACTTTCTCTGAAAAATCATCTTTGCCAAGCTTAAATTCCAGTTGCCCATCAGATCCTTTTACTGAATACATTTTTCCTTTAGTCCTAGTAACGCTTACCCACTCAACCTCTTCGTGGGATTCGTTCAATACCTGCCTAAGTTCTTCAAAACTTAGGCAAGCGACTCCATCATCATTACAAACCAAAAGAAGAAATGTTTCTCCGATTGCATTTTGCATTTCCAAAATTTCATCTTGATGTCTTTTTTGAAATGAAAATCGCCAAGGAGAAAGTCTCTTTGTCGAATATTTAATATAAATACCAACCTTATCATTTAAAACATAAGAAGCATTGTCCGAAGTTGGAAAAGGCTTGATAGAAATTTGTTTCTGGGATGCGTGCAGTATCTTCGAGAAAATAACGCCGTGAAAGAATTCAAACTCCCTGATCATAGATATTTTGTTTAAGGTTTTTTACAAATCTAATATTCCCATCATATTTGTAGAATAATCTCGCCTTCTTTTTTGAATTATAAAAAACTTTAAAATGGTGAATTGCCTTTGGTTGATCTTTTTTCTCCCTGTTTAGTTCAGTCGAACTCATGAACCCTCGTGCGCGTTTCAGATTCTCAACATCGGCGGACTTATAATCATCCGAGACGTGTGAGGATTTATGAACTAGCACTGATTTTTCACCGTCGGGACTGAAGTGCTTTAACCACTCAAGAATAAAATCCGGAACTCGTTCTCTCCCCAATTGACTGGCAAGCAAATTTAATTTTTCAATACTTGATTTTGATTCGTCGGCAATAATACCTTCAACTGAATTATCATAATCAAACATTTCAAAGCTCATTTCACCACTGTCAAAGGCAACAGTTGTTTTATCAATACTGGAAGGTGCCGTTGCGGAAACCTTACTATCTTCAAGCCAAACCGGCGAACCATGACCTGAACGAATTGAATCGAGAGACAGTTTATGAAAAACAAAACATTTATGCCAGTTTAGATAAAGCTGTTCTGGAATATGTAAATCAAAATACGGTAAATATTTCCCGCGCGACCCAAACATTCGGGCTCTTTGAATATAAGTGTCCTGTTGAATTTTATGTTTTACATCTCTTGTAAAGAACATCGACAACAAATTATCAAAGGTTACTCCACGAGAAACAATATTCCCGCCAATAGCGATTGTGAATGGCGTTGAAGGGTTAGTCGCACTTGTGTAATCGACAGTTTTCTTATCCGCATTACTATTCATAACTACGATCGTGTTTCGATTACGATTTTCATAAATGTATTGGGTAATCTCATTTCCTTCGCCTGGATATCTTTCTTCTGCTAAACTAAAAAGTTCTTCAAAATATTTTTTGAATTTTTCATTATCGGGATCATTTTTCCCTAAAATATTGAAAACTTTTACAACACCCTCATGATCTTTTGTATGGTCAGCGGTTTGTCCCGATGTATGTATCAACATTGCATACTCCTTCTCTCCGTCGTTTATTTTTGTATTCAGATGGGCAACATTCACCATAAAGCTAAAAAGGGCTTCTTTTAGATATTTTGGATTATCGTCTGTGTCTGGTAATAAATTTAATCTGAAGTTAAGTGTGTTGCCATCAATTGATGTCGGGAAAAAAGTGGACTGACCTTTATAATATGGGTGAGCAGGAAAATCCACCCATTTTTCATTTTCATTTCTAAACGTATTATTCAAATCAAGTCGTGCAGGTGTTGCGGTAACTCCAATATAAACACCATCATCACCGATCAGTTCCTCAACAAGCTTATTTATTTTTGTTTTCTCCCCCTTATTAATCTTTGCATTTGGTGTTGCATAATCTGCCTCATCATCAATTATGACTTTATTGTGGATGTTCCCAATCTTGTCGATAAGTTTTTTTAAATCTCCGGAATTTTTCTTTGAAAAAAGGATCCATTCTCTATCGCCGATAGATATTGCAGGGTCCACGATTTCAGTATAGTTTTTTGGCGCAGGGTCAATGCTTGAACGACGAAACCTTTCAAGATTTTGAGTTAAGAGTTGGACATTGTCATTCAAAAGCACAATTACTATTTTAAAACCGTGATCAAGTAATCGTGCCGTTAAGGCAATCATCATTTCTGTTTTTCCACTTTGTGGCTCACCATAAACGACAAAAGACCGACATCCTGATTCAATGTTTTTTATTGATCCATCTATTGCTGTCTCTATGTTTACAGTATATCCATTTTTACTATTAATACGCTCAAGTTGTCGATGATATCGACTGTGTTTTGGGGTATTCGAAACGAGATTGTGTACGTTAAACATATTTTTTTATTTTTCCATTATAAGCACATACTCACATCCATATATTCGCTTTTTCTCTGGATTGTCAAGATTAGTAAATTTTCCGGTTTTTTTATCACGCCACGGCGTGATAAGTTTATTGGATATTTCGCGTTTGATAAAATCAACCTTTTTAAAACCCAAACGGGACATTTGCTCTGTAGCAATTTCAGCGTTTAAAATTTCTACCCCCTTCAAACTTGTATTTCCGATGATTACGCATGCTTTGCCACCCGGCTTCAAAATTCGATACATCTCAGCAAAAGATTTCCTCATATCAGAAAAATAATTTGCAACATCTGAAGCAAGAGATTTATCAGCCTTTTCAAGAGAGGTTACGACGTCATCAGCTATCACGCTATCAAAAAACTTACTCCTTACATTTTTATAGCTTGTACCTATAAATTGCTTTCTGAACTCGTTAAATTCGTTACTGAATTTATGCCACTTTTTGAAATTACTTGGATCGTCTCCAAACCACAAAAGCGAAAGCTGGTGCAAATCAGCATACTCATAGGAGGTTACATACGGGGGGGATGTAATAATTAGTCCGACCGAGCTAGCTCGCAAAGGAAGACGTTGGGTTGAATCCCGACGATACATCAGTGCGGGGATATCAAGATTCTTTTTTTCTGATAATTCTAAATAAAATTCCTTATTTTTCTTTATCATTCCGTCAAGGTGCTTGAGAAAAGTTTTTTTTGGATCTGGTATAACTTTAACAGGGTCAACTTGTGGTTTGATACTCTTCATTAGCCAGCGTGAGCAATTTTTCAAATTATGCGAAAAAGCACAAAGAAAAAACCTTCTGATTTCTTGATTTTTAATTTTTTGAATATTGAAATAAAGATTGTCTAAAGATTTAAGAGTTTTAGAGTCAAACCAATAGTCCATTCTGATATGATGAGGTATTTTCTCTTCTCCTGAGTTTTTGTAATTAGACAGGAACTCAATTTTATATTTTTCAAGTAATTTTGGATTTATTGGTGTAACCTTTACTTGTGTGATCAGTTTCGCAACAGGATTAATATCAAACGCAACACTTTTTCGTCCGGAAAGTTTTGATTCCACCAAAGTAGTTCCACATCCTCCAAATGGATCGCAAATAACTTCGTTCCCTAATGGCGCAAAATCAGTGAGAAGTTTTCTAACCAGCTGTGGAATAAATTTTGCAGGGTAACGATGATAGCCATGCGTATTAGAATGCATTTCCTTTCTCTGGACATCCCGAAAAGACCATTCCTTTCGAGAGTGAAGATAATGAAAACTTGATCGGATTTTAGGAGCCGTAAGTTGCATAAGTAATGATATTCTACCACTTTTATCATCCTTTTAAAAGGAACACTTTATGTGTTTTTTTAATGTCTTTTTCAATACCAATATTTTTCTCCCGCATGTGTGACATGATGTCGATCCGTTTCTTTTTAGCGAAGACGTCCATTGTAGATTTTCATACCTGTGGATAACCTGCTTTTGTTTTCGGTTTTTGTTCGGGTATAATCAAATTGTAGCGCAAATAATTTTATTGAGCAAATATGCAAACTTTAACTGAAAAACAAAAGAGGGTCTACGATTTTATTAATTCCTACCTTGCCCAGAACGGCATCTCCCCTACTATGGAAGAAATCAGGAAAAAGCTGAAATTGAAAGCGGTTTCTACGGTTCATGAGCACATAAACGCTATTCAAGAAAAAGGATATCTTTCGAAAGATGAACATTCTTCGCGAGGGCTTATTCCTCAAAGAGAAATTAAAACTATTTTAGAAATACCTATTTTAGGAAAGATCGCGGCGGGCGCTCCGATTGATGTACTGGAAGAATATCAAGAAACCATTTCTATTTCCGATCCGAGCATTAAAGACCCTCGGGGATATTATGCACTAAGAGTGGAAGGCGAAAGCATGATAGATGAAGGTATTTTTGATGGCGATATAGTAATAATAAAAAAACAGTCCTCCGCTGAAAACGGTCAGACGGTTGTGGCTATTATCGACGACGAGAAAGCTACTCTTAAAAAACTCTATCGTGAAAAAAATATGTTCCGGCTCCAGCCGAGAAATCCGAATATGATCCCTTTGTTCAGAACAGAAGTAGAAGTCAGGGGTGTTGTTGTTCAGGTAGTGAGAAATATTTCAAGCGAACCGGAAAAACCCATTTCCAAAAAAACAAAGCACGGATTCAAAACGATTGATCTTTTTGCCGGAGTCGGCGGTATACGCATCGGCTTTGAACGCGCGGGGTTTGAAACGGTTTTCGCAAATGATTACGAAAAAAGCTGCAGATTCACCTATGATCTCAATTTCCCCACAGCAAAGCTTGTAGTAGAAGACATTCGAAAAATTGAAATTGAGGATCTCCCACGATTTGATTTTCTACTTGGAGGATTCCCCTGCCAGGCCTTTTCAATTGCTGGATATAGGCAGGGGTTTAACGATCAAAAGGGTCGCGGAAACCTATTTTTTGATGTCGCAAGAATCATTGAAGCAAGAAAACCAGAAGGATTTCTTCTAGAGAACGTAAAAAATTTAAAAAGTCATGATGATGGAAGAACTTTTAAGATTATCGAGCAAACACTTAAAGATCTCGGATATCACTTAAATGTAAAAGTCTTGAACAGCATGCATTACGGAAATGTTCCTCAAAACAGAGAAAGAATATATATCGTCGGTTTTAAAAACAAAGATTATGCAGACCAATTCCAATTTCCTGAACCAATTAAGCTTCAAGTAAAGATTAAACACCTTCTCGAAAAAAACGTTCCTGAAAAATATTACTATAATGGCAAGCCATTATTCGAAAAACTTAAAAAAGATGTTACGGATGAAGGAAAGGTTTACCAATGGAGAAGACAGTATGTTCGTGAGAACAAAAGCGGAGTATGTCCTACTTTAACAGCAAACATGGGCACAGGCGGACATAACGTTCCGATAGTAAAAGATAAAAAAGGAATCAGAAAGCTGACACCTCTTGAATGTGCGAGAATACAAGGGTTTCCTTCGGAATATAAGATTCCTCAAAATATTGCTGACTCAGCACTCTATAAGCAATTTGGGAATTCAGTTACGGTAACCGTTATAGAGGCGGTAGCGAAACGAATGATGGAAGCAATGAGATGAGCTACGCTTCCTCTTCATCTGTGGCTTGGTTTTGCGTTCGGAAGTTTTCGTATGTTCCTATTTTTGTAAAATCAATGTCAAACTTTCCGGATTCAGTCTTGTAGATAACAACGGAATCAAGTCCGATCTCTTCAAGTTTTCCGTAAGTGAGAAGCTCTCCTTCTTTAAGATTTAATACTCCACGCAAAAGCCACTCCCCAAGCACAGAGTTCGGATTACTCATAAGCGCTTTGGAGTTGTCCTGACACACCTTAGCACTCATTTCAGCTCCGTTCGGTAAAATAAGATTAAAAGATTCGTCCCTATCCGGGAAGAAATTCGGATATGCGCTGTGTATCCAAGATGGGATCGGGATGTATACTTCGTTCGGCGTGCGGGGTCTTCCGCCTGCATTCCATTGATTAAGCCCGCTTTTTTCAGGAACAGTTTTTGTTCCAGATTTTGTAGAGTATAAGGGAAGAAAAATATGCGGAAGTTCTCCTATTGGGGCAAAACTTAATATTGGACTCGATGCGCGGAACATTTTTTCCAGCGCTTCAAAAGGATCATCTAATATTTTTACAGGGAGATCAAGAATTGTGTTTTCCGTATGGAATCTTTTATATAACGTACTTTTGGAAACGTTGAATGAATATTCGTTCAAACCATCACTAAAACCAATAATATTATTCCGATCTTGCACTCCTGTGATACTTGCTATTTTAACCGGCGCCATGCCAGTTTCATAAACCAAGATAGTACCTTTTTTCCTTGTCACACAATGATAGATGAGGTCTTCTAAGCCGAAGATGCGTTTCGTTGTATCGATGCGCTTATTCCGCAATTCCGCAATCTTTTTTACTTTCCCTTCAGCATCAAGACCTTTAAAAAGATTATGCTCGCTATTGAACTCAGCGACCTTCTGCATCGTAGCGCCGTTCTTTTCAAGGAATGTTTTTATTCCTATTCCAAGATTGTCTTTTGAAGCATCTGCGGAACAGTCTGTTCTTGATAGATTTTTTGCACCAAAAGATTTACAGAATAGATTTTCTGCGATTCGGTATTCAACATAGGGTTCATTGCTCTCTGAAAAAAGACGAGATAGCGACCCTATCGTCTTGAGCATTTCGCGATAATATTCAAGCTGTTCTTCTGGTTGGTTTGAGAGAAACATGCTTGGATTATATCACAAACCGCCATTTTTACTACCGTGCGCTGCGTGTCGTTTTCGTTTTTTCTCGTAAAGAAGAATTTAAACAGTGATGATTATACTCATGGCATCAATGAATGAATCTGTTCTAGACAACCACTCCCCCGTTCGAACACTCGGGCGGATTTCGGTGTAATTTTCGGGGATTGAAAAACCGAGGTTGGCCATCGCTTCTTTGTATTTGTGTACGAATTCTTCGTTATGAATCCAATGGAAATTGAAACTTAGGCGACCATCGGTTGAAAGAGTGAAAAGAGATTTGTCGCATATCTTTTCAAAGATGGGACTGAATGAACCGTAAGCACCGGTACCGAGCCGGACTTCGTTTGCATTTTGTTTTGAGAATTCGTAAATCTTTTTGAACGCTTCGAATTCTTCGGCGGAGTAATTCTTTTTCGCATCTTCCAACAGACTTGTTTCTGTCCATTTTTGACGGTTAGATGAAGTGCTGACACCGATATCTTTTTTCACTTCTGCCCCAAATAGTTTCGGTATAATTATTTCATACGTGTCGTGTTTATAGTATTCAAACTCAACAGCGTAGATATCAAATTGGCTATTTTGGTTGAGGTAGAGAATCAGATCGCGAAGGCGGTCTTCTATGTGATCCATCGGGACGACGAAATGGAATTTTCCATCGTTCAGATTATTGCGCATTCGATCAAGGAGAGAGGAAACTTCGTTCTCTTCCATTCCGAAAAAATCTTTCAGTTTTTCAGAAAGCGAAACGTTGAATTTTTTCTGAACGGCGTTACCAAGCCGATCGGAAAATTCGCCGAAGTCATTCGTGTGCGCCCAAAGTGCGGCGCCATAATCAAGTGCTTGCGCGACGACCGTTCGACGGTCTGGATTCTTAAAAAGTTTTGTTTCAATGACGTATAATTCGCCATCGCCGTCAACCCCGAAGCCGTCAATCGGGCCGGCGTTGGTTTGAAGTTCTCGAGCGAGAACTAAAAGATGTATATCCTCTTTTATATCGTAGAGAGGAATAGACTCCGGATTATCGTAAATATATTGTTGAATATGGTCTTCTCTATCAAAAGAAGACTTCTCCACGCGAACGGCGTTTTTACCGTTGCTCGATATTATTATTGCCATAAAATGCTCTTGTAGGTTTTATGGCGATGAGTCGCTTGAAGCAAAAGACTCCTCGCCATTGCGATGGAACCTTTCGGCCCCACCCGTATCCCTTTCGGGACACGACCTACAAGAGCGACTCTGACGAGGAGTCTACTGCTCTTGTAGGATTTTAAGCCATGCCTTAGAGACTTTTGAAGTCTTTAAGGGTTAGGCCTCGATATTCAGTTGTTAATAAACATAATAGCGTAAAAACAGCTATTAGTCCATGTACCTTAGCTTAAAAAATGGGTCTTGCGAAGGGGCTTGAATAAAGTTATCAACAGTTTTCTTAAGTTGGCGATTTGCAGAAATTTGTAGCACTGTTATACTTTTATTAAGCACATTGCAAAAGATAAAACGAGTCCACTCGAAACCTGAGGTGAAATGCTTCGATAACGGCGGAAAGTGAGTCTCAAAATAGTTTCTGGAAAAACTGTACCACTCTCTAGCTATTATGCGACGTGAGAGTTGGATCAAGGGCCTCGAACTGAAACAACAAACTGTTCCTCATATGGAACGAATTGCTGTTTTAGTTTGTGGCCTTTTTGCGTTACAAACAAGTTTTGTCATTGCTGTGCAATTATAAGTTTTTTTCACAAATATATGAATAAGAACGCAATGCAAATTGTACAGGTTCCAGTGAAGTCATTAATAGCATCGGAATACAATCCGAGAAAATGGAATGAGGAGCGAACAACCGCGCTTCGCGAAAGTATTTCTCGCTTTGGTATCGTAGATCCGATTATTTGTAACTCCGCAAAGGATCGCGAGAACGTTGTGATTGGTGGTCATTTCAGATTAAAAATCGCTATCGATTTAGGATATAAAGAAATACCTGTAGTATTTATTAATTTACCTGATTTGGATAAAGAAAAAGAGTTGAATCTACGACTCAATAAAAATCTCGGCGAATTTGATCTTTCCCTTTTGAGGGAGTTTAAAGAAGAGTTTCTCGCAGATGTTGGCTTCACATCGGAAGATATTGATAACATCTTTGATATCGACCCGACTCCCGAAATTTTTAACTTAAAAAAAGAGTTAGAGAAGCTCAACATTAATGAAATCAAAGTCCAAAAAGGAGATATCTACGAAATCGGTGGATCATGGCTTATGTGTGGCGATAGTACCATTGAAGCAGATATGACGAAACTCATGGAAGGAGCGCAGGCCGATATGTGCTTTACTGACCCACCGTATATTCTTGACTATTTGAGAGGAAAAACGAAGCAGAAAGACGGAGTGACCGAAGGGTTCGGACTTAAGAAAAATCGGAAATATTTGGAGACAGATGTTCTTCCCGATAATTTCACGGAACTATGGATGGCGAATGTTTCAAAAGTACAAAAACAGGATTTCTCCATAATGATTTTTGAACATCCAAAAAACCTCCGAACAATTTGGAATGAACTGGAAAAGCACTGGAAATATCGCAACACTATCACGTGGCACGTGCCAAATCGCGTGCAAGGTTTTAGTTCAAAATATAAATTCTTTAATAAACAAGATATCGCGCTTGTCGGTACACAAGGAGATATTTCGCTCAACGTCGAACCCGAAGATGATTCGCTTTTCGAGAACGAATACGAAAATGCCCTATACGCTTCGAGCGGAAAACCGCAATGGGAAGGTTATGAAAAAGGAAGAAAAATTTGTCCAACAGATTTTATCGAGCACATCGCTGCTGATCAAAAATCATCAGGACAAGGAATTATCTTTGGAACGAAACCACTTGAACTTCTCATCCCCTACATCAAGGTGCTTACCAAACGTGGTGATTTAGTTTTAGAGCCGTTCGGCGGAAGTGGTTCAACCCTCATAGCAAGCATAAAGCTTGGCCGAATTTGCCGTATTATGGAAAAATCGCCGATCTACACGGAGGTGATAATTAATCGCTGGCAAAAATTGACCGGAAAGACTGCCAAAAAAATTAATTAATATATCTGTATGACAAAGCAAAAACTCACCAAAGACGAAAAGAGATTGATGGCCATTGATGAAGAAACGGAAAAACAGAAAAAATCTGTTGTGGATCAGTTAAAGAAAACACCGATTGTTCAGTTTGCCTGCGAGCGTTCTGGCGTTGGTCGTTCGACATATTACAAATGGAGGACGACCGATCGGACGTTCGCCCGAGCCGCCGACAAAGCAAAAGAAGCCGGTTGTTTCCTTATCAACGATATCGCCGAGTCGCGACTCATTCGAATGATTCAAGATGACAATCTGACAGCAAATATTTTCTGGCTGAAACATAACAATCCAAAATACGCGACAGTAAATCGTGTAATTCACGAGTACGAACTAGTAACCGATCGCCCAAGTACGGAAGAACAAAGCGCATTTCTTGAATACCTCTCGCGAATAACCGCACAAAAAATCATACCAAAAAGAACCGGAGCCGAAATAATGAAAGAACTGGAAGATGAAGAAAGGATGGCGGAATTAAAAGCTCCATACCGCAAGAAAATGGAGGAATATATGAATGATCCAGAAAATAAATAATGACTTCTTTTTAGATGCACAAAAAACACGGTTTATTAAAAACCGTGTTTTTTGGTAACTTTATTTTGCGAGTAATCAAAAACTTATAGCCACATGATTAGTTGCATAAGTAGCAGCACAAACAATAAGTGCCAAAACAGCAAATCCACCAGTCACTCCAATCCAAAATGCCGTACGATTACGAATTTCTTTTCTTTTGTAAACCAAAAGAACAAAAGCTAAGAAGATGACGAGAAATTGAAAATAGAAGATGGGAGTGAAAAAATCACGCGTATTTGGTTCATTCAAAAGGTCAAAGGAACCTCCTATTTATAGAGAACCAGTAACATAACCATATAAAGAATAAAGTTGACGCTGAAGTCCTCCCCATACCGCTTCAGGTATAGCAAAACATAAAACCAAAATTAGAAAAATAACTTTATCTTTTTGTGATAATGTTTGCATGATAATAGAACACTCATCCGAACATTTATGAACCACGCGGGAAATTTAAAACCCAATAGAATATTGCACATAAGACAAAGCATAGGAGTACATAAACACAATACCTCCAAGTCCTATTAAAGCAATAAGCAAAACTATAATCGGGGTAAAAAATTTTAATTTTTGCCCTTTGTATATTGCAAGTATTAATAACACTAAAAGACTAAAAATTTGCAAGAACAAAATGTTTGTATACAGTTTCGCATTGGTATTGTCGCTCAAAAAAGCAACATTTTGCTCCAGGTTTTTCCACGACCCAAAGATTGAGAAAAACCAATACTTGCTAATCATACCCCAAATAAGTTCAGGAACGAGAAATATTGCCGATAATAAGCCGAACGTATATTTTTCTTTTAAAGAAAGCGAACCATTCATATTCAACGAGAATTCCTCTTTTCAAATTTAACCCACAGAAGATAAACAACGCATGCTAAAAAATAATAATACACCATTCCGATGATAACATATGTTAGGTTTAACAATAGCATTGTTTCTTTTGGGTTTACGATTAAAGTAATTAATGCCGTCGCGCAATACACTGGGACAAGAATAACCGTGATAATTGGAATTATCAAATAGTAAGTTATAGATCTTTGGCATTCACTTTGAAGAAAACAGTCCATTAAGTGATTGAGTGCGTATTGATAACAAAAATATCCAAGCACAAATAAAACAGCGAAAATTATTATTTTAACAATATTTGGTTTGAGAAACATGTTCGTATATTTTTATACTAATACTTTGATATTATATCACACTTTATATCTCATACCCAACAACGCTTTTGTTTGTGGTTAATTTTACTATACGCAAACCAGTGAAAATTTGTTTCTGAATTTGTACGCCTTTATTTTTGAGAAGTATGGTGGTTTGATTTTTCTTTTTATTATACACTGCTTCAATTCCGTAGATATTATTCACGACAATTGTTTGACTCAAAAGTATTGGCGGATTCACGAGAGGATTCCAGAGATAGAGGAATGAAGACGATGGCAACGTAACTTTTGTTGCAGTGTCATATTGTACGCCCGTGAGTTTGGCGAAGGTAAGTAATTTCCCGAGGAAAGTTTTCTGGAAAAAGAGTTTTGTTGTATGTCCGGCGAGGTCGGTAATGGTGTACGTATTACCGGCATCTTTTGTAATGATTGTCGGATTCATATCAACACCTTCAATCTTGAGATCTTTTGTTGTCGCATCAACGGAAGTTTTTGCTTCCGGTGCGATTTTATCTATTTTTACAACGAGAGTACTCGTCGCTTCTTTATTCCCCGCGTTGTCAATGGAATAATACTGAACAGTCGTCGTCCCCTCTGTCGAAATAACGAGCGGAGTCGAAGTCGACCATGTCGTGCCACTATTGAGTGAATATCTTGTTTCGTACACACCCGAAGATACGGCGTTCGGGAGATCTGTCGCTTTCAAAGCCACCGTAACATCCGAAGTATACCAGCCGTTTTTACCAAGCGTTCCGTTTGATGTTGCAGTTGTCTGCGGTGCAAGAGTGTCCGGCAAAGCGTCTCCCGTTCCAATACTCGGCAAAATGTTCTGAGAGGTACCATCTGATGATTTGAGAACGAGCGGTTGAGTATTTGCATCCGTCAACGAAATATCCGCCGATGAACCGACTGTTATCGGAACATCATAATATGCCGCAGTATTAACAGTAGTACTTTCTTCAACTTTTTCTGAAACAAAGCTCATGCTTCCTGAACCGGTCGCGATAAGTTTGACCGTGTAGTTCTGTCCGCTCGGAAGTTCGGGAAGGAAAGCAAATTTTTCTTCACCAATGATGTCGTATGCAACACCGGGAATATCCGCATCAAATGTTCCATCCGGATTGGGTCCGAGATGATGACCTTCAGGATCATAAACATTGAGGTCTGCGGGAGAATGAACGGATACCGACATACCACTAATCTTGCATAAATTCGCGTTTGCGGTCAGTCCCGATCTTGTTTGAATGGAATCACCGGTGAGAATATCAGCAACTTGAGCGCGAATGATTGGGTCAGATGGCATCGTGGAGTGGTTGGCTTTGAGTGCATACAAATTTGTCGCTCCGCCGATATGAGCTGCTGAAAAGAATGGAACGGTTTCGTCTCCCGCGTCGTACTTTACCACACTAAATCTCGGATTCTTTTCAATCACTTGCATCACTGTCGCCGTCTGGCATCCGACAATATTCCAAACATCTATTCCTGTTCCGGCAAAACTAAAATTATCAAGAGCGTTAGAATGGAAATTTTCGGCGTTGTTGATAAGTGCTGAATTCAAACCTTTGCTGAGGAGTGTGGATTTGGTGGTATCGTAATCATAAATAACATTTTCCGTGTACGTTCTGTGAAGAATTTCTTTTCCGAGATAACCCGAAGAGTGTGAGAAATATTCACGAGAAGGGAGTAACTCATAGACCGACGGCATATTTTGTGAAATATTTTTCACTTCTATCGGACTAAGACCGAATACACCCAATTGAACCCCCATGGTATCGCCAGAGAGGAGTACTTTTGCGGCTTTTGGTGCGCCCAAGTTCGGCGTTCCGATAAAAACAATTTTACGTATCTTTGCGTTATCTTCTGGATGGTTAAGTAAGAATTTTTTGACGAGAAGTCCACCCTGACTGTGTGCAATAATATCAATTTTTCCTCCTCCTGCGATATCTTCAATTTTCTTCTTGAGCGCAACATCGGCATTATTCGCAATATCGGCTCTCCAATCGTACGGGTACATAAAAAATTCAGTATCAGTGGAGTATCCTCGGGAGAGGAATTCAGAAACAAGCCCCTCTGTGTAATCAAATCTTCCTTCTGGATTTCCAATAACCTGCCCAACAGTAACAGAAGTATCTGAAGGTGTGCCAGCTAAATTAAAAGCAAGTGGATCCATAAAACTATCACTAGGAGATTTCAACATATTTGGTATGTTTACCCACAACAAATCACTTCCTTTAGAAATCTCCGTTCCCATAATTCCAGGGATAAACAGTATCGGAGTTTTTTCCGTTGGTGTTGGCGGTTGTACTTCCCCAATCGGATCAGTATGCAACCACGGGTCAAACAGTACATGATCAGAAACTCTATTTCCTGTTCCTGCACCATTTTGCAACGGGTTATACGGACCAGACTCAGAACCCCAATAAGTATTTGTTGCGTCTATGTCGGTTGCGGTAGAATTATACACTCCGTAACTCACATTGTTTTTAATGGAGTTGTGATACAGCGTTGTCATTCCGCCCGTATGGTAAATTCCATAAATTGATGCGAAAGAAATTTGAGAATTTGAAACGGAAAGTGTGCCTCCGCTGTTGTAAAGATTTGCGCCGGTATAATTCGCCCCACCGTAGAGAATGAAAGAATGATCAAAAGTTGCGTTTCCGCCGGTCAATACCACAATATGCGCCCAATCGGAAACGGCAGGCAAAGAAAGATTTCCGTCCGCATTTGTGTCTCCGAGCACCGTGTCATCTTTTATGGAAGTGAAGTAAATTGGATTTTGATTTGTCCCAATTGCGTTCACTGTTCCGAGAACAGAAAGACGATCCCAACCTCCTTTAAATTTAATAACCGCCCCGGGATCAATGGTGAGAATACTGCCAGTCGGTACCGTGAGATCGGAAATAATGTACGGCAAACCTTCTTTTTTCCAGTGTTGGCTTGAAGTGAGAGAACCGCTCATTACAAGACCGCGCAGTCCTTTTCCATCTGCGGTGTTGCCGGAATTTGTAACAACAAGACCGGAACCAAAATTGAAGAGTCCGGCGGAATTATCATTATCGGAAAAAATATTTCCAGTGAGAGTAAAAGTTCCGGGACCAGTTCCGTAAACACCATACGATAAATTGTGTGATATTTTTGAATTAGTGATGCTTGTCGTGCCCGATGTATGATAAATTCCATAAATAGAGGCGTGAGAAATTTCGGAATCAGCGACGTTTAAAGTTCCACCACTATTGTAAATATCTGCACCAGTGTAATTCGCTCCTCCCCAGCGAACAATGGAATGAGAAAGATTTGTCGTTCCTCCATCGAGTACAACAATATGCGCCCAGTCAGAAACGGCAGGCGACGAATCGGTGCCATCCGCGTTCGTATCACCGAGTACTGTATCATCTTTTATAGAAGTGAAATATATCGGATCTGAAGCGGTTCCGTTTGCATTAACCGTACCCAAAACGGATAGTCTATCCCAACCACCTTTAAATTTGATAACGGCACCAGCATCAATTGCCAGTTCGCTTCCTGTTGGTACTGTTAAATCTGAAATGATGTAGGGCAATCCTTCTTTCACCCAATATTGGCTGGCGGTAAGCGAACCACTCATAACAAAACCAAGAAGTCCCGTACCGTTTGCTGTGTTTCCGGAATTTGCGACAACAAGACCCGAACCAAAATTAAACAAACCGGCAGAATTTTCATTATTATGAAAAGTATTATTCACAAGAGAAATCGTTCCCGGTCCCGTTCCATACACGCCGTAGGAAACATTACTGTTGATTGCGCTGTTACCGATGGAAGTCGTACCGCTCGTATGATAGACACCATAGATAGAAGCGCGAGAGATAGTAGAATTTGAAACACTTAAATTTCCGCCACTATTATAGACATTCGCGCCGGTATAATTTGCACCTCCATAACGAATAATAGAATGATTGAAATTAGCGACACCTCCGCCAAGAACAACAATGTGCGCCCAATCGGAAATAGAAGGTGTTGTATCGCCGTTATCGCCGTTCGTATCACCCAAAGCAATATCGTCTTTTATGGAAGTGAAATAAATTGGGTCACCGGCTGTTCCGTTCGCATTAATCGAACCGAGAATTGAAAGTCTATCCCAACCACCCCTGAATTTAATAACTGCACCCGCGTCTATCGAGAGATCGCCTCCTATCGGAACAGTCAGATCGGAAATAATATATGCCAATCCTTCCTTGGTCCAGTGCTGGCTCGAGGTCAAAGATCCGCCCATAACAAAACCGCACAGTCCGGAACCGGATGCGGAGTTCCCCGAATTGCGTACTACGAGACCAGAACCAAAATTAAATGAACCCGCTGAATTTGAATTATTCGAAAACGTATTTCCGTTCATGGTGATGTTACCCGGACCTGTTCCATAAACGCCATACGAAACATTGTCGTGTATCGATGAATTTTCAATACTCGTCGTCCCGCTCGTATGATAAACACCATAAATGGAAGCGCGTGATATTTCTGAGTTTGAAATGGAAAGCGTACCACCGCTGTTATAGATATTCGTGCCGGTGTAATTCGCTCCGCCGTAGCGAATAATTGAGTGATCAAAAGTTGCTGTACCACCACCAAGAACAACAATATGAGCCCAATCGGAAATATTTGGATTTCCGTTTCCTGTTGAACCACCAACGGAATTGTCATTGATTGAGGTAAAGTATATTGGATCAGAATCGGTTCCATTCGCATTCAAAGTTCCAAGAACGGAAATTCTATCCCAACCGCCGTTCAACTTGATAATAGCGCCATGTTCTATTGTAAGAATAACTCCTGTCGGAACGGTCATGTCCGAAACGATATAAGTGTTTCCTGTCGACCAAGTAGTATTTCCGGAAAGCGTTCCCGAAACAGTAGTAGACGCAAAAACAAAAGAAGGTGCGAAAAAGAGTATCGCAAAAATTGTGATTATGTGTTTCATATGCGGTGATACTAACATAAAAAATACTCCGTGCGCAAACGAAAAATATATGGTGAAATTTTAATGAAAGGTTACCAACTCCGGGGGTCTGGACTCCCTAGAGCCATTCTGTCATTGATTGTGTTGTATGGAAAAACAACAAATTCAAGAGGAATTGCGATACTGCCTTTATGCGAGAAAAAGCACAGAGGCTGAGGATAAACAGGCTCTTTCTATAGAGTCTCAAGTGAAGGAAATGCAGGTGCTTGCAGAACGCGAGCACCTGCATGTTGTTGAGATAAAAAGAGAATCACACTCGTCAAAAGAGGTCGGGCAGAGGCCTGTATACAATGAGATGTTAAACGAGATTCGTTCGCAAAAATTCAATGCAATACTTACGTGGGCACCGGACAGATTGAGCAGGAACGCCGGAGACCTCGGTTCGGTGGTTGATTTGATGGATCAAAAACTTTTGCACGAGATACGAACATATGGTCAGAAGTTTACGAATAATCCGAACGAGAAATTTTTGCTGATGATTTTGGGGAGCCAAGCGAAACTTGAGAACGACAACAAGGCGGTCAATGTGAAGCGCGGACTTCGCACGAGATGCGAGATGGGGTTAAGGCCTGGCGTTGCGCCAACCGGATATTTAAACGAAAAGCACGTAGACAAAAAATGCCAGTGCAGAATTGACCCGAAACGTGCGCCGATTATTAAGCAAATGTTTGAGAAGGTCGCACACGAACAATGGAGCGGTAGAAAAATATACCGCTGGCTATGCGAAACAGATTTTAAGACTCACCGAGGAAAACCTTTGGTTCTCGCCAATATTTACCTCATCTTGAGAAATCCATTCTACTATGGCGAGTTTGAATACCCTGTTAAAAGCGGGCAATGGTATACCGGAAAACACACGCCGATTATTGATAAAGAATTATTCGGTAAAGTACAAACAGCACTGGATGAAAATTTCATACCAAAAACCGAAAGCAAAGAATTCGCTTTTACAAAACTTATGCAATGCGGATACTGCGGTTCAGGAATATCGGCTGACGAGAAGTTTAAAAAGTTGAAAGACGGTGGAGTAAATCGGCACGTGTACTACTTCTGTACAAAAGCCAGAAACATAGATTGCAAAAATGAGTACATAAACGAACCGAGTTTAATTGAAGAACTAATTGGACTCATGGATAAAGTAAATTTGGACGAACTCGGAATACGGGTCAGAATTGAAGATGAGATAAAGCGATTCAATAAATTCAGATCCGGAGTGCTCGGACACAAGCAGGATAAAATAGAAATCGACGTGGACGTGAGGAATTACACCAAATATTTACTGAGAGAAGGTACCCTCGTTGAAAAACGCGAGTTGCTCGGGTGCTTACAAAGCAAACTATTTTTGAAAGATAAGAAAATAACGCTTGGGTATTAGATAAAAAACGAGTTTGTTTAATATTTACAATTTATGATGTCGAAACATGGGCTTCTGGAAATTCTGGGATAGCAATTTTATATCGTGACCAATTGTGTTTAGATCTTTTATCTTCTGGAATTTTCCAAATAATATAATCTTTACTTAACTCAAGGCTGGCAATAAACACGTAAATTTCTTCGCAGAGATTAGATAGATTATCCCAAGCAAGATTTAAAACATCTTCAATGGTTTGCTTGCCAAGTTTGGGAATGTAAATCTGAACATTCCCATTTTCATCTAACCTGTGTTTAATTTGCGGCAAACGAAAGCCACGGTGCTCTATTTGGTCTCGAAGCTCCTTAAAACTTCGATACCATCCATCACGATGCGACTTTATAAAAATGCTTAAAGTTTCAAAACGTGGATCGTTCCGATCTAACTTAAAAGCCTTGGCGCCTTTTTCAAATTTTTTCATATCATCTGTAAACAAAAAGGCAATATTATACCCAAACCATTTATGCAAAAGATGTTGAAGACCCTCTGTTGCCATCGTTCCTCGGATAAAAAAATCTTTAAAAAATAAGTTCAATTCGTCATCAATCGGATTATGTATATTCAGCTGATGTCCCGTGATTATGCCATCCTTTCGTGTAAAAATTTCTTCACGGTGACGTTTAATTTCTCTTAAGGCATATTTTTTTGCGAGCCTAGCCTCTTTTAGATTTTGATAAAAAGTATCATAGTCTTTATCAAAATCAGATCGCTTGTCTTTTTGTAAAAGAAACGATCGAAGTTCCATATTTTGAAAGATAAATCGAAAATCAAAATGATCGTCATCGCTCGCATCTATTGGTCCATAAAGCACCCCAGCCACAGAGCCAGATTGTGATACAACTTTCTTACTATTTTCTTGGTCCATACAACATTTTTTATATTTCTTTCCACTTCCACATGTACATTTTTCATTTCTTTCTGGCATATAATAATGGGTTCAATTTTAATCACACCAAAATTGGTATGAAATACCTTTCAAAAAAATAAGTGCTGAGACGATAGGCGTCTCGGTCACCTGACTTAGTATATGACTGCTGCGGGACTTGGATTCGAACCAAGATAACGACTTTCAGAGAGTCGCATCCTACCATTAGATGATCCCGCAATGTTCTTTTCTGTGGGGAAATAAAGACCGCTCCACCAAGGGCAGTTCTCTCCCCGTCGCCTCACCGGCTCCTCCTTGAGGACTGCCCTTGGTTCCGCTCCGTGCAAAAAACTTCCGTCCGTATTCTTAAATCTTAAATCTTTTCATTTTTCTTCCTCCTCTTGTTAATCATGTGAAGAATTTTTCCTGGAACTTTGACTTTTCTTATTCTCCATAATGACGTCAGAATAGCATATTTTTTGACAAAAAGCCAATATACGAATTCTGTGAATGATTATAAAATTACCCAGCATGTGGATAACTTTCTTGACTTTTATATTAAAAAGGTATATATTTAATATAATAATATCATTATTTAATATAAATATATAAAATATATGACAAAAGAACCTATTTTAGCGACAAATTCGCTTAAAAACTTCCTCGAAATCCCCTATGATACGCTGGAAGAGATGAATCTTCGGGCATCCGAGCGGGCGGAAAGCGAATCTGCCGACGTTCTTGAAAAAGAGTATCGCGCGTATTTGGCAAAAGAAAAACGACTTAAGGCAGTAACTTTGTGTTTCTCTGATATTGAGGGACGTTTTCATATGCTTGATTATGACAAACGATATTTTCTCGACTCCGCCGACAACCTCACCTTTGACGGTTCTTCCATTAAAGGATTTTCTGCGCAGAAAGAATCCGACCTTCGGCTTGGTGTCGATTGGACGAGTATTCTTTGGCTTCCCTCTGACGTGTTCGGACCGGGCAAGGTCATTATGTTTGCCAATGTTTTGAATCGCGACAAAACTCCGTACGAATCCGATTTTCGCTCGCGTTTGGAATTGTTCGCCAAAGATTTGAAAAAGAAAAAAGGTCTCACAGCGTTTCTTGCTGCCGAAGTCGAAGGTTTTCTTGTGGACGGAATAAATGCCGAACAAAATTTCAACGAAGACGGGTTCAAGCTTATCTCAACCGGCGGATACTTCCATTCCCTTCCAAAAGATAAACTGAAAATGTTTATTGACGCCTCAGCGGAAGCGCAAAGAGCGATGGGTTTCAAAAATGAAAAAGATCATCCCGAAGTGGCGCCGTCGCAGTTTGAACTTTGTTTTTCGTATACCAATGTCGTTCGCGCTTGCGACCGCATTCAGCTCTATAAATTGGTGTGCCGACAAATTGCCGCGAATATGGGAATGACTGCGACCTTCCTTCCGAAACCCGTGTCCGGTATCAACGGAAGCGGAATGCATATGAATTTTTCCGTTTCAAAAAACGGTAGTAATATTTTCTACGACAAAACCGGTGAAGACGGTCTCTCCTCTTTCGCTTGGGATATTATTTCCCGCATTTTGAATCATGCTCCGGAACTTTCTCTCCTTTTGAATGCGAGCGTTAATGCGTACCGCAGACTCGACCCGCATTTCGAAGCGCCGAATCAAATCAAAGTTTCTTCCATCGACCGCGGTTCAATGATTCGCATTCCCGCCGGCAACGCAAAAAGCGCGCGCATCGAAGTGCGTTCCGTCGCTCCCGATGCAAATCCCTACATTGCCACCTTCGCACTTTTAAAGACCGCGTTCGAAGGCGAAGCGCTCAAAAAAGACGAAAGCAAGCGTGACCGCCTCCGCTACCTTCCCGGCAATATCAATGATGCGATAAAACTCTGCAAAGCGAGCGAATTTATGAAAAGCGCGCTCGGTGAAAACGCCCTCGAAAAATACATCGAAAGCAAACAAGACGTCGCCGACCGAAGTCCAAAAGAGCTCGGCGCCGTAGTAAAAGCAAGCGAAGTGATTTACCATCACGAAGTGACCAATCAAATGTTGTGGAATAAGTTCTAGATGAAAAAGAGAATTGAAAATTGAAAATAGAGAATAGAATAATCACACCGGCATCGGTATTTTTCTATTCTCCATTCTCTATTTTCTATTCTCGTGCAAATACTTGACTTATATATTGTTCTATGGTAAGATAGAAACAGGATAGAATGTACTATTCAACAACAATATAGACTAGGAGATTGGCATGATTGCCATGAAAGAACCAACAAAGAACCCCAAAAACGGTGTAATACACGTCGACTGGGAACAAAAACAAACCCTGCTT
>JBAZVG010000003.1:0-13770 GCA_041661005.1 Minisyncoccota bacterium
GAGGAGGTTTCCCCCCTGCAGGTTTTCGAAACCTGTGCTTTCGACCACTCAGCCATCCCTCCTTTTATTTTTTTCTAACTTCCTCATATTAACATATCCCCATTGATTTTTCCAGTGAATATGCTATGCTAAACGCAGTTCATAAAGTTTGTAAAGTTCATCAAGTTGTAAAGTACACCGCACCGTTTTTTCGTACTTTATAAACTTTATAAACTTTATAAACTTTTAACTTAGTGGGGCCCTATCGTCTAACGGTTAGGACGGAAGCTTTTCAAGCTTTAAATCAGAGTTCGATTCTCTGTAGGGTCACCAATTAGAGAGCTAGTTCGAGCACTCGAGAAGGGTCGAATTAGCAAACAAAAGCAAGCCATAACCTGGCTTGCTTTTGTTGTAGTTTAATACAACCATATATGATATAATTTAACTCATGAAAGATGATGCTAAAAAACTAGGGGAAAATCTCAAAAAGATTAGAACCGAGAAAAATATTACTCAAACTGACCTTGCTGAAAAACTTGGTGTTGATAAATCTTTTATCAGTAATATCGAAAATGGAAAGAATAATCCGACCCTTTCAACCATTACTAATCTAGCCCAAGCGTTAGGAGTTTCAACTAATGAATTATTAAAATAGTATGACAAAACTAAAAGACACACCAAAATTTGACAGGCCTCGAGAAAAATTTTTAGAGAAAGGTGCGGACGCGCTTTCTGACAGCGAATTGTTGGCGATTTTGCTCGGTAGTGGAATAAAAGGAACAAACGTCAAAGTTTTGGCGCAAAAGATTCTCAAAAAATTCGGAGATAATTTTCTAAATGTTACCGTTGACGATCTTAAACAAATTGACGGTATCGGACCAGCAAAAGCGTTGCAAATCGTTTCTGTGCTCGCACTTGCAGGGCGCTTGTACGACAAACAAAATGCCCCCGACAATCTTATTTTGTCCGCAGAGGACGCAGTGGCTCAAGTTTCCGAATTGAAAGAAAAAAAACAAGAACATCTCGTTTGTTTATACTTGAATGCACGCAACGCTTTGATAAAAAAAGAAACGGTTTCAATTGGTTCGTTGGATAAGAGTATCGCGGAACCGCGAGAAGTTTTTGCACTTGCGCTTGCAATGCACGCCGCAGGCGTGATTCTTGTACACAATCATCCATCGGGAGATTCAACTCCAAGCGAGCAGGATAAAAAAGTCGCCAAGCGAATGATTGAAGCAGGAAAATTGATGGGTGTGAACGTTATTGATTTTTTGATCATTGCAAAAAATAAATCTCATACTATTCTCGGAGATATCCACGACACGGAATTGACAGAAACTGAATACGTTGCAGATGGTGCCACTGCGTCGTTATTTGATTTGCTTGTGGACGAGAAAAAAGAAAATTCATATAAAAAAAATGAAACTCCTGATATTGAATTTAAAATTTCAATCACAGAAGAAAAGAAAAATATTCACCAAGAATCAAACGGCAAAATTCCGTTCATAAATCAAATTGTTTGTGGTAGTGCGGTTGATATAATGAAAAAAATCCCGTCTAATTCTGTGCATTTGATTATTACATCACCTCCTTACAATTTGAAAAATTCCACAGGAAACGGAATGAAAGACGGGCGAGGTGGAAAATGGGCAAACGCCGCTTTACAAAAAGGATATTCCAACCATAATGACAATATGCCGCATGATGAATATGTGAAATGGCAAAGAGATTGTCTGACAGAAATGTTTCGTATTATTCCCGACGATGGCGCAATTTTTTACAACCACAAATGGCGTGTTCAAGGTGGTGTATTGCAAGACCGCCAAGATATTGTGAGCGGGTTTCCCGTTCGCCAAATTATTATTTGGCGACGAAAAGGCGGTTTTAATTTCAACGCTGGTTATTTTGTTCCAACGTATGAAGTTATTTATTTAATAGCAAAACCGAATTTTAAACTTGCGCCGAAGGCGAACGGACATGGCGATGTTTGGGAATTTACGCAAGAAATGAACAATAAACACCCCGCGGCGTTTCCTGTTGGACTAATTGACCGGATTGTTTCTTCTACAAACGCTAAAACTGTACTTGATCCATTTATGGGTTCAGGCACCACGGCACTTTCTGCGATGAACTTCGGGCGCGATTATATAGGGATTGATCTGTCGCCAGAGTATTGCAAAATGGCAGAAGAAAGAATCAATGAGCACAAAAGGAAAATAAAAACTTTTTAATCAAAAAATATTATGATAGATCAACCTTTCACATACACAAAACCGGCTTTGATAGAAAAATTCAAAGAAATTTTCGCTCGCGGGTGGATTCCAAATGCACGGCATGGCAATGCCGGAGGCATTGGAAATACTTTGGAAGATTTACTTGGGATTGAGGAAAATAATTTGCCGATACCAAATGCCGCCGAATGGGAGTTGAAAGCGCAACGAATTAACACAACGTCTTTGACGACTCTTTTTCATATCGAACCATCACCGCGGGCGATTCTTTTTGTTCCGCAAATATTATTACCGAAATACGGTTGGGCGCACCAAGAAGCTGATAAAAAATATCCAAAAGGTGAAATGAGTTTTCGCCAAACGATACATGGAAATTCTCGGAGCGATCGTGGATTTAAAGTTGTTATTGATCGTACAGAACGGAAAATTTTGATTTCTTTTGATTCTTCTACTGTTGACCCGCGACACAAGGAGTGGCTAAAAACAGTAAAAAAGAACGCTGGACTTGGCGAACTTGAACCGCAACCATATTGGGGTTTTGATGATTTGGAACACAAAGCCGGTACAAAATTGTTGAACACTTTTTATGTTCAAGCTGAGGTGAAGAAAGAAAATAAAAAAGAATTTTACAAATATTCAAAAGTGATGATGTTGCAAAAATTCAATTTCGAGGGCTTTTTGAAAGCCCTCGAAGAAGGAAAAATCCTCGTGGATTTTGACGCTCGAACCGGACATAATCATGGAACAAAATTTAGAATGAAACAAAATTGTTTGCCAATGTTGTACGGGAAAGTGACTGTGATAATATAAATATGATAGATCAAATCTTTTCTTATCGGGAAATGTGTGAACAAGAAAACGTGCAAACGCTCCAGCGTGGTATGAATTTTCGGTTGAATCCTAATTACTCGGTCATTTTGATGTCTCGTCGTTCAAACGCGCCATATCAAGATCGCATTTTTGAAGATGGAATCACAATTGAATATGAAGGGCACGATGAACCGAGAACGCAAGGAAACAACATAAACCCGAAAGAAGTTGATCAACCACGCTATTCAAAACATAAAACGATTACTCAAAATGGCCGTTTCGCGGAAGCCGTGGAAAAACATCAAATTGATAAAACACCACCGGAACCGGTAAAAGTTTACGAAAAAATCCTTGCCGGCGTCTGGTATTTGAAAGGAATTTTTGATCTCGTAAATTATGAGATTAAAAATGACGGAAAACGGAACGTTTTTATATTTACATTAAAACTTTCGGAACATCAGGAAACGCAAGGAAACGGTGATATTGACCTAAAACATACTCGCCTAATTCCATCGGAAGTAAAAAAAGAAGTATGGAAACGAGATGATGGAAAATGTGTTTTGTGCAGCTCAACTAAGAATTTACACTTCGATCACGATTTGCCGTTTTCAAAAGGCGGAACAAGTTTAACCGCAAAAAATATTCGACTATTATGCGCAAAATGTAATCTTGCGAAATCGGATAAAATTGAATAATATAATACAAAAATCAGAATAAATATTAAACTCTTACAGCATCGAAAAATATGATGCCTAAAACGAGTACCTGTACTTCATTCTATGATTAAGAAAATAATTCTGGAAAAAATATTGATAGTTTTAGAAAAAATTATCTGTTATTTAGATGAGTTGACCAAAAAGTATATCGCCAAACGAAGTCCGATAGCAGCTATTCATTATATCGGTTCAAAATTTCAAGATAAGTTATACAACTTCAGTGGACAGCACAGAGAATTGGCGGCTATTTGGAAAATATGTAAAGGTCATCATGTGTATGATCTTGCAAACGGGACGTTCAAATGGGTGGCGGTGGGAATACCCCTGACCCTGGTTGATAAGTCTGCTCCAAAAGGGGACATTGATTTACTAATTGCTGTAACAAAAATTATACCAAACAAACAAGGGGTGATACCCCTTGTTTATAGGGTATTTGAAACAAAGACTAGTAAAATAGATAACACGGGAAAAATTCAAACCTCACCAATAACAGAAAGAAAAAAATTTCAAAAAGCATTAGAACAATTACAAAAACTTAAGGATTTTGGAGCTCAGCAAATTTTTCTTCTAGATACATATCTCGTTCAAGCTGGGTATCATGAAAATAAAAAGAATAAATCTATTTATGCATCTATTTATCCGGAAATAATTCAAAAGTTTGAGGATATCGAAAAAACTGATTTTGGTTACATAACCTATTTTTTAGAGTCACTAAAAGGATATAACGAGGAAACAAGCGGGGGTTTTGAATATTGGATCCCATATGGTGCAAATATTTTGCCTACCAAGAATGCGTTCGATGCATTAGTAAGTAAGATAGAAGAATTCAGCAAAAACAACGAGAATTCGGGTGGATTTATTTCATATTGCTATAAATGTCGTCGTCTAATTAAATGTTTTCCAAAAGCAAATAATCTTCCAGATTGCCCTATCTGTAATAAGAAAATTATCTAACGTTAACAACAAAAAATAAAGGAGTGATAACTTGAAATTAGGTGTTAGTTTGTATCTTCCCATTCTTCAAAATTAATTCACTATTTATACATTCAAGGATAGATCTTTGCTCAAAAGGCGTGCCCTCTTTTAGCACAAATTTTGTATAATCTTTTAAGTCAATAGTTTCTATTTTTTCCGTTCTTTTATTTCCTAAAAACATCGCTTGTAATTTCTTAAACTTTTGTATCTCAACATCAAGTTTTGCTGTCAGTTTGACCTTGTTTATATTCAGCGTATCAACCATTTCAAGAAGTGATTCTATAAGCTCTGTTTCGTTCAGTGCAGAATTTTTGCAGTTTCTATCTTTCGCTTTTGTACATCTATAATAAACGTACCTGTTTACCCCGCCATTTAATAACTTCTTAAATTTCTCATCGGCGGTAATCCCCGATCCGCAAACCCCGCATTTCATGATTCGAGTAAAGGCAAATTCTTTGCCTTGCGATTTTATCGTTTGCGACTTTATGGAGTTTCTGGTTTCATCAAATAGTTCCTTGCTGATTATCGGCTTATGCTTTCCCTCATACCAAATACCCGCACCTTGTGGAAATTCAAAGCGACCATAGTAGAAAGTATTATTTATGATCTTAAATACATTCCCGATACTCAAAGGAAATCCTCGATGTGTTTTAAAGTTCAGATCGTATCGTAGCCACGCGTGGACTTTTGATACGCTCCATTTTTCATAACTGATTTTCTCAAATATCTGTCTTATCGTATCAGCTCGTTCGGGGTCAATTTCAACCTCACACTTAGCTAGTCTATCGTTTTTCTTCCTGTATCCTGTCGGGGGTTGTGCGGGCCATAGACCCATTTCACAACGAGTTCTCATGCCACGCTTTACATTGATGCTCTTGTTGTCATTTTCTAGTTTTGCCTGACTACAAAGAATCATAAGCAAAAACTTATCACTTGGTGAATTAGTAAATGACTGACCAAAAGTTTTGATCTGGATCAATTTTTTTTGATCCATTCTATCTACAAGTTTTCCAAGGTCACCTGCGTTACGAGAAAGTCGATCAGGTGCCCATGTAATAATTCCGTTGAATATCCCAATATCAATATCTTTCACAATCTCTTCAAATACAGGTCTTTGGCTTGATTCTTTTGCAGAATGTGACTCTTTGCGGATTTCAACAATCGTTAAATTTTCACGCTCGGCAATTTGTCTCATTTCTTTGATCTGCGAATCAATTGAAAGAGCTTGCCTTTCATCGCCCTCAGTTGATTTGCGAGCATATAAGCAATATTTCATTTGGATTTGTTCGACTTCTGTCATATATATATTAATGACAGACCAGTTTTTGGTGCATAGTCTATGCAGAACTAAAAATCTATTTCATACTCGCGGGAAGGCTTAGCAACATACTTTATCTGCGATATAATCGTTGCATAATACAGTTTTTTAATGTATTATTTATTAACAATTGAATATTAAAGTAGCCTAAACCAGTAGCAATATTGGCATGGTGAAAAAAGTCCGACTAAGACATAAAAAACCCATCACATGGGGTTGTCTTAGTCGGCCATATCGGGAAACTGGTATGAGGGATTTCGGTCCCTACCCATGCGGTGGGCTTTTTGTACCTATTTCATGGGATGCATAAAAAATATATGAATCTCACAAATATAGACTCAGGCGGTTCACCCGCTTTTTTAGACCAAGAACTTATCCGCTCTCGTATTAAGAATTTTTGGGGATATGGCAATCTCTCCGGAGACATTTGGCTCGTTGGAATGGAAGAAGGTCATAATGAAAGTAACGAGATACTTTTAGAAAGATTTAAAGCAACGGCTCACGGATCTATTTTTGATATCTATGATGATCTCAAAGTAGACCCGGGGCACGTGCGCTGGTTTGAAGATGATGCGCCGACACAAGCGACCTATCGTCGCCTCATTTATCTTTTGCTTTATCTGAAAAATGGAAAAGAACCAAATCTTGAAGAAATCAGAGATTTTCAAATTAAACAGTTCGGAAGAAAAACGTCAGATCATGCGGTGCTTGAACTTATGCCACTTCCGGCTAAATCGACAAAAGAAAGCGATTGGACGTACGGTTCATCCGAAGTCGAAGGGCTGGAATCGCGGAAAGCATATCTCGAACAATATTCACCGGAGCGAATCGTTAAACTTCGGCACATGATCCGGGAATTTAATCCGAAACTGGTGCTTTTCTATTCGCGTACATATCTTCCGTATTGGGAGAAGGTTGCGCTCGATTCTTTTCAAGAGGTGCTTCCGGGAAAATTGTCCATCGTTCCGGACGAGAAAACAACCTACGCGGTCATTCCGCATTCAACATCGGTCGGACTTTCAAATGCCGACATGAAAACAATCGCTGAAGCTTTGCTTAGTACTCATCCTCCTGTCTCTTAGGATTAATCGGCTGTCTTATCCCGTTGATTACAAGCGAAGTAATATGTCCGACACTTTCAAGAGACTCCCAAAAGTTTTTGGGGCGAGGTCGCATATAGTTTTTCTTGTTGTTATCAAGCCAGTATTTGATCGCTTGCATGTTGCCTGAATTTATCAGGGTGATGAGCTTGCTCTCCGCGAGGTCGTTTACCGATTCGGTACCGTTCCCGAGGGCTTCATCAAGTCGATTTTTGAAATCGGGGTCTTCTTTACACCAACGGTAAATCGTATTCCGCGACAGTCCGATCTTCTCGCAAGCGAGCGATATATTCGGTATCGTCTTTATTTGTTCAAGAAAAGCATTTTCGTGTCTAAATCGTTTCATCGGCGTGAATCACTTTTACTTTATCTCCCGTTAGCTTCTCGTATCGACGGATCGCAAGATCACAAAAAGCGGGTTCCATTTCAACGGCATACACTCGGCGTTTCAGTTTTTCGCCCGCCATGATCGTACTGCCTGATCCTGAAAAACTATCGAGAATGATATCGTTCATCTTGGTGCATCGGCGGATCGCTTTTTCATACACTTCGGGCGGTTTCATCGTACTGTGCTCGTATTCGTTGCCGGGAAGGCGTTTTTCCATCCAAATATCGAGGTGATCATGCGCTTCTTGGAGTAGATTATTTCCGGTGGTCATTTCTGGATTCATCACTTCGTTGAGATTATTCACTCCTTTGACGACGTACGGTCGTCCAATCACCCCATATGAACAGGGCTCATAGCACTTATTGAACGCTACGCCGGGCGTCGGGTTTTGTCCGTTTTTCAACCACAGACACACTCGCTTGTTGATAATTCCGAGTTCGCGGTAGAGCGTTTGAATAAGCCAAATGTACGTTTGATCTGACCAGTAGAAAACGTGAGCGTTCTCGTTCGTTACGGCGAGTGCGGCGACCATGCTCTTTCTGAGAAATTCTTTGTATTCGTCATCGCTCTTGGTGTCATTTACCGTCCCGCCGTACTGCTGTTTTCCGCCGATCCCTCCGTTGTAATCGACTGAAATATTGTAGATGGGGTCTGAGAATATCATCGATGCTCGCTCGTTTCCGAGAAGTTTTTGAAGAGTTTCCTGCTTGGTGGAATCTCCGCAGATCAATCGGTGCGAGCCAAGCTGTATAATATCTCCTGGCTTTGTTTTCGGCTTGGTGATTTTCTTCATTTCTTCGTCAAAATCGAATTTTCCTTGTTTCAACTTGCTATTCCAAATATCATCAAGTTCTTTTTGATCGAATCCGACGTCGAGTAGAACATCGAAATCAAGTGCCTTGAGCTTTTCGAAATCGAATTCTCCGGTGTTTTTGTTCAAACGGAGATTCAGCTCTTTTTCTTTCTCGATATCTGAAATGTCCACGAATACGACAGGAATTTCCGTCATTCCGAGTTCTTTTGCGGTCTCGAAACGGAAATGCCCGCCTATAATTACGTTTTCTCGTCCTTTTGCGGAATTACAAATGACCGGATCAACGAACCCGAACCGCTCGATACTCTTCTTGAGTTGTTCGGATTGCTCCTTCGTATGTTTTCGCGGATTGTATTCCGCAGGATTAAGACTGGTAATAGGTCGGTATACGACCTCAATGGTGTTCTTTGCCATATGTTTTTCAGGAGGTGTTTTAGTAAAGTCCTCCTCTCTTCTCTACTGCTGAAAATTCAGGCAAACCGAAAAAACTCGAATTTTTCGAGTGAAAACTTTGCAGACAATACGAAAAATCCTCGCTGAATTTCAGCGAGGATTTTTCAAAAGATTCTGGTCTTCATCATCTTCATCGTCATATAAACTGTCTTTGAAAGGTATTCCCGATCGATGAAGTTCTCCATCTCCGCGCAGTATTGCGGGCGGTTTGAGTATGAATTTTGTTCTGTATCCCTCGATTTGGTCATAAGGCAAAAACGGATCGTCCTTGATAGGAAAAATTCCTTGAAGTTTTGTCGCGAGATTCGAACGGCGTTTTTCCAACGTGTTTTCTTTTATCCATTTTTCGGCTTCGAGAATGGCATGCTTTGTGGGGCGTGCGCCTTTCACTCCGGATAACATTGAAAGCTCCAACAGTAATTTCCAGAGGACACCGCCAGGGATTTCTTCTTTTTCACTTTTCCTTTTGGAAAATCTGAGTTCTTCAAAATCATATTTTCCGACATGATTGTGTTTACATCTAACAGTTATACTGTGCGCGTCAATAAAAGAGATTTCAACATCTTCCCATCTTGCGCCTTGAGGCAGAATTATTATCGGTTCGGAAAAATGAACGGAGTGTTTCGTTCCTTTTGCTTTAAGAAGTTTTATCGCAAGTGATTCCGCGATATCCTCCTTGTCTTCTTCTGTGAGAGCGGGGTGTGCCGTTCTTGGTATGTAGAGATCCGAGTGCACTAACATTTTCAATTCCTCTTTTGGTTGAGAGTTCGAGAACGCTTCTTTTGCTTGTTCAGCGATTTTTGCGACCTGCTCCAAAAATGGTTTGTTTTGTTCAAGAATGAGTTGCATTTGAGCTTCCGTATCCGCGTATTTTTTGAGCGCGTCTTTTAAGACTTCCTCTAAAAAAGGAGTCAAAATCTCTTTTTGGCTAACTTTACTTTTTTCGCTTTGCATTGTACATTTATGGTAACGTAATGGTAAAAATTAATCAACCGATTCTATTTTGACTAGGTATACATCTTATTATTTTAGCTAAAAACAGCGTTTTGTTATGTTTAGTTAACAAATAGAATCAAAAAAATGACTTATGACGATAAATGGAGTTTCGGTCGTGCAAAATGAAGGATATATTCTTTGCTGTGTAGACGAATTTACATACGAAATAAAAGCTCTTATCCGGGAGGAGTTGGGCTCCATTTGCCATGGAAAAAGTGAGGTGGAAGAATATGGACTCGATCGACATTCATATAAAAAAACTCTCGCAGAATTTCTCACTCGATATACCTCTAAAACAGAAAATACAAAGAAAGGAATGATGGGTGAGTTTATCGCTCACTTAATTATAAATAAAGTTTTGCCAAATTTTAAGACAATCACCATTCTTTTTAATAAAGAAGACCTGAGCATAAGGAAAGGTTTTGATCTGACATATGTTGAAATAGAAGGTGGTGTGATTTGGTATGGTGAAGTAAAATCAGGAGAGATTTGTGCTAACGAAACGTCTGATAGTAAAAACAAAAGCCTGCTGATTGATTCAAAAAATGGAATGCGCGAATTTTTAAGTGGTCAGCGCCCCAATTTATGGAACAGCGTCATTATAGATGTTGGATTGAGCCTTGCTCATCAAGACAGAAAGAAAGTTAAGGATCTATTAGATGCAGACATCAGTCAAATACAAGAAGAAGGGTCTGTGAAAAAGAACGCTATTTTAATATCAGTTCTTTTTCATGATGTCGCAAATAAAATTTCTGTTGAAAGTGTAAAGGACCATTTAGCAGAAATAGCTTCCGAGGATATTTTTGAAAAAGTTATCCTTTTTTCTATCCAAAAATCTACTTACTCCAGAATCGAGGATTTCCTAAGAGAAGAAATTCAAAATCAATAAAATTTATGGATCCCTACGAAATTACATTGAAAAAGATACGGCGACGAAGTAATTTAGAAGACTCTACTTTTTTAACTGTATATAAGCGATTGATTTTAGGTGATCTGACCCTTACTGATACGGAAAAAATCTTTTTACTCAAGATTGCAGTTTTTTTCTTAAACTCTAAAGACGAAAACGTTGAACGTTTAGGGTATCGAATTATCATGCGATATTCGAATTTATACAAAGATTATACACCGCTCCGTGATGTGGCATTAAGCAGGGATTATATTCCTGTGGCAAAATTTATCGAACACAAATATTTTGGCAACGCCGAAAAGCAAGATTCTTTTTCAAATTTGTTCATTGAAGCATATCAAGAAGGTTTTAAAATTGAGGGCGACCAACAGCACGTTTATCGATCGTTGGGACAAGTAATTCTTAATGCCTTTTCAGCTAAGAATGTTAACATAGCAGTTGTTGCCCCAACGTCCTACGGGAAGTCCGAAATGATAATTAAAAAAATACAAAATAATCTTAATAAAAAAATCTGTGTAATTGTTCCAAGCAAAGCATTATTAGCGCAAACTAAAAAATTACTTTTAAAGAATGAGATTATAAAAGGAAATTTCAGAAAAATTATCACGCACCCAGACATGTTTCGAGAGACGGATCAAGGTTTTCTCGCTGTCCTTACACAGGAACGATTGTTGAGATTATTACAAAAGAATAAAGAATTATTTGTTGATCTAATTCTTGTGGATGAGGCACATAATATTCTTGAAGATAATGAGAGGTCTCATCTTTTGGCGCAAGTGTTACTAATTGCTCAAAATAGAAATGAGCATTTTGTTGTGAATTTCTTTACTCCATTTCTAGTAGACGTACGTAACTTGAAGATTAGAAATCATAAAATTGAAATAGAGGGTCGTCCTGTAAACGAGCATATGAAAGTTGAGAGGTTTTTTGCTTTTGATTTGGAAGAAAAATACCTGTGTCTCTATGATCAATTTCTCGACCATGTTTTTCCAGTTAATATATCTCAACAAATTACTACTGACATCGAGTTTGTTTTTGAGCAAAAAGCTAAAAAGAATATTGTCTATTTAAATCGCCCCATGGAAGCAGAGCAGTTTGCATTAAATGCTGCACATCGGGCAAATGTCATGCCGCTTACGCCCGCGATAGAGAAGATTATTAAATCGATCGGAGAATTTATTCACCCTGAATATAATCTTATAAAATGCATAAAAAGCGGAGTACTTTTTCATCATGGCGGTATACCCGACATAGTCCGGCTCTATGTTGAGGAAATATATTGTAAACATTCCGATTTTGAGTTAATTGTTACCACTTCGACACTTCTCGAAGGGGTTAATATACCCGCAGAAAAGATTTTTATACTTAATCCTTCAAAGGGGCGCGAACATCTGAGTGCTTCTCAATTCAAAAATCTTATTGGTCGCGTGTGTAGATTTAAGGACGTTTTTAATCGTGAAAGTGGCTCTTTAACAATGTTGGAGCCAGAAGTATATTTAGTTAAAGGTGAATATGCGCCAAGAAATTTTTCGTTGTTGAATTTTTATAAAACAAAAGTTAACTCAAGCGTAGTTGTAGAGGACGAAGTAAAGAATCCATTATTAGAAAATTCTGAAGATGGAGATAAGGTTACGAGTATTCTCGAATATTTAGAAAATATGGAGTCTGGTGCTTCTGGACTAGCCGAAATTTCAGCACCTGAATCAAAAATTGGACAACTTTGTTACGAAAACAATATTCAGGATTTTAATATTCTTGCTAATGAATCAACACTTGTCGCTAATCTTGATTTCTATTTACAGCTTGGACTTGGGCATATTAATAGTGCTGATATGTTAATCGGCACTATTATTAGAATCTTTTTTGAGGGGGTTAGCTTGAATGAAAAAAGCGATAACATTATCCGTTTGAGAGATAATGAGGAGGCTCAAAAATTTTATTCAATGTTCGTGAATTGGCGGTCTCAAGGATCCCCATATCCTCTAATGATTAACCGTTTTTTGAGTTATTGGAAGAGACGCGTAACAGACGGCGAAGCTCTTATTTATATTGGACCAAAGTGGGGGGAAGAGGTACGAGGTGATGGATATCGGAAGTTGTATGTAAACATGAGACAGAAGAACGATGCGCAAATGATCAATCTTGCGATTGCAAAAATCAAAGAAGAACAAGAGTTTGTTGATTTTAATATATTAAAGTATTTGGAAATTTTAACTGAATTAGAGCTTGTAGATGAAGGTTTTTACAATCAAGTTAAATATGGGACTGCTAATGAAGAAATCATTTGTATGCTCAAAAATGGATTTTCCATGGAGCTTGCAAAGATTCTTACAACTTCGTACCACCTAAGCTTAGAATTCAATCTTGAGCAAGACACAGTCAAATATGGTAGAGAGCTTATAGGTAAAATGCGGCAGAATGAAGAAAACGATATTTTAATTTTTGAAGCTGAATGCAATCTATAAAATTGTCACTTTTGTCACTTTTTCAAAATAAAATAATATGGAAAAATTTAAAAAAGGAGATATCTTGTGGGGGACAAAAAGAAGCTTCAAAGAAGCTTGGCACCCAATTGTCTTTATCCAAGGTCCTTGCGAAGCACCCTTAGCAGTTGTTTTAACACACGACAACAATCACGCCTGTAATATTCTTTTGAACAAGCAATATGACGGCAAACAATCGTATTTCATAGCCCATTTAATTGAAAAGATGTCTGCATGGGGTCCGTATACTAAGTCAAATAAGCTTGAATTAGACCCAGATGACCTAGTACTCATTGAAAAACATATTAAAAATCATGTGCAAATTACTTGGTCTCAGTATGAAGCATGTACCCAAAACGGATGCCCTGATCATAAATAAACCCCTCTCGAGAAGGGTCGAAATGAGGATCAAAAAGAGTTAAAATAAGCCTTGTGGTGCAATGAATCCTTGGGTCGCATCTCGAGAAGGCTCACAACACAAAAAATATCACTTGTCAAAAGTGATATTTTTTGTGACCTCTTCGTTTGCCGGTGATAATTCAAAAATCACTTGGGGTTCGAACCCCAAGTGATTTGGTTTTTAATTTACGCTTTTGG
>JBAZVG010000004.1:0-11745 GCA_041661005.1 Minisyncoccota bacterium
AGGTATATTATTACAACAACATCAGGATTAAAACCAGTTTGAAAATGCCGCCTTCACAGTATTACGCCCTTACCGCCAAAGGTTGATTTATATGGACAAAAGTGTCCGAAGAAAAGGGTGCATGCCACCATCTCATGGAGACTCTTTGGATTCCAGTCTCGTTTTAATTTATTGGCTATATCTTTCACCTCCATCGCCCGCAAAGTAGCCAAGTCTATCGGAGCCCTAGATAATACAGAACCGCTTATAACAGGGCCTATGCTTGGATGCGGTTTATAATCGTCTGATATTTTACCTTCAAAAACTGATTCTAATTCAGTAATCTTTTCGGCGCTCAACGATGATTTTATACAGGACAAAACTTGAAGGCCATGGGTCTTGTAATATTTTTCCTTGTTTTTGGCTCCAAAAAATGAAATTGCTTGATTTACATAATCTTCTTGCTCTGGAGGACTTAGAACACCAAAACATTTTTTAAGAAGTTGCTCGTATTCAGCGCCAGATACTAGCTCCAAGGATTCCTTATATTTGAACACTTTAAACAGATATTCTTTTATATAAGCTTTAAAAGCTTGAGGGCAAAGACTAACGACAAATAACCTTAGCCGCCACATGGAACGGCTTAGCGGTAATGAATTAATATATTTTTCATATAGAGTCGTGGCTTTTGCTTTATTGCCGCACTGGCCGCCGACAACCTTTTCAGACAGTTTTTTTATAACAGCCGCGAGATCGCGCACATCATCCCTGTATGAATGATGGCGTTGTTGGTCAACCTCTAATTCATAAAAATCAACATCAAACAAAAAAAATTGTTCCCCAACTTCAAAGATGTTATTTTCTGATTCCTTGTCGGCTATCAAAACTATTTCTTTCATTTTTTTAGTTGCCAATTCTAAAGCTTGTTCAGAATACGATTCTGGTATCTCTGATAAAATTTTGAACAACTTAATTTGTCCGAGATCATTAAAATAAAAAGGATTATCGGTTGTGTAGCCACTTGAAGTCTCGTGTATTTCCTTTTTTGTTCTAACCGTCAAAATTACATCAATTAACGTTAAAAGATTAGTATAATCTTTAATACTAATAAGTTTCTCTAACATTTTTTCGTATTCAAATCCCCAGTTGTTAAACTTTTTCATTAATTTAACCCAATTTTCCTCTTTAATTTTTGCAACTAATCTCGCTATTTGCTGTCCAGGTAGAGAACTAGAAATCCATAGGAATCGGCTTACCACTTCTATATCAAAATTATCACGTTCTGATTTAACGTCTAAGATTATATTTGTAACCTTCTCGGGTAACTTTTCAGCTACATTAGCCAGATAGTTTAACTCCGACATTCTATACATTTGACCATCTAATGACTTTTCTTTTATTGCATCTAATAAATTATTCTGCCACAGCCAATCAAGCCAAGTTTCATCGGCCTTAGCAAAAAAATATCTTTTTGCGTCTTCGTTAAGCGATAATAATATTTTTAATTTTTTCTGGTCTGCTGTTTGTCGAGAAGCTAATATGCCATCAACGGTTTGATGTATTTTTAATTGTCTTGGTATTGATTCAACCCAAGTATTTTGAAGATGTTCAACTAACAATTCAAAAATACTACCATCGAGATCATTAATTGTTTTTATTTTTATATTAAACTTCTTTAAGATTTTTATAGTTTTTTCTATTTTCCATTTTTCTTGAAAATGATGAGCTACATTAGTAAATATTGTATGCAGATCGTTTAACCTGGCGGCGATCTTATCAGCCTCTTTATCCTCTTGATATGATAATAAAATAAATTTTAATTTTTCTCTCCTTGACGACTTAAATCTGCTTAAAAACTTTAAAGATAGTATAAAATCTAAAAATTTTGATTTCTTGGTTTTGGGGGATCCGACCCCGTACATTATTTCTCTTAATGAGTGGGCCGATTGAGCCATCCAGTCAGGATTGATTCTGTTATCCGACCTCATAGCATAAAGAGCACCTTTAAATAAATTTGATGGTAAATTTTTAGAACAAAAAAAAGCGACTCTATTTAAATTATCTAAATGAGTACATATCCATTTTTGTTTGTCCGTTAATACTATTGGACTTTGTTCTAAAATTTTAGTATTCAAGCTATCGTTTATACCATCTGACATATTTTTTAACTTCAGTTTAATTTTAATTGTATTCTATCAGAAAATCCTATAGATTTAAAGGCTCCAAATGCGCCCTATCTTGATAGTGGTAGTGGGGATGAGTTATCAACAGCTTACCTTGGTAAAGGGTATCATAATATGGTATACTCTACATATGGACATCAAACAAGGGTTCAAATCTATATATTTTTCTGACCTAAGAGAAGATAACACATCTTCAAAATCTTTAACTTTGGCGTTTTCAGAACAAGAACAAGATTTATTCGAATCTATTAAATACCTCTCCAGCTATGACGTGAGAAAGCTCATCGGTGTAGGTACTTTTAATGACTTAGAAACAAAAGCAGGAGAAGAAGGTCTCCCAGTAAACAGATATTGTATTTGGAAGTTAAAAAAAGAACTTAATGACAAAGAGAATAAGAAAGAATTTAGATTAGATCCTATTCACACAACTTTTCAAAGTAGCAAACAAATTCCGCTCCAAAGTTGGTACCCCTATCTTGAGGGTTATGCCCCTGATTTTGTTAAATATATTATTCAAAATTACTTACCTGATGATATAAAGGTTATTTACGATCCATTCTCGGGAACAGGCACAACCCCATTGGTGGCATCTGAACTAGAATACACGGCGTATTATTCAGAAGTGAATCCGCTTCTGCAAGTGTTAACTAAAGTAAAATCTAACGCTAGGAGTTCAAAAAACAGAACTAAAATAATAGCCATACTCGAGGATTTACTGGCTAATTTAGAAAAAAATATTCTATCTCAAGAAGAAGATCAGGAGCTTAAAAATAGCTACTTTAAAACTTTCAAGGAAAGCAGATTTTTTGATGAAAAAGTATTTAGTTACATTTTAAAAACTAGAACATATCTTAATCAAATATATTTCAAAAATGTACTAGTCTCGGAATTACTTATTATTGCCACGCTAGGATCATTGGTCGAAAACTCATATCTAAAACGACAAGGTGATCTTCGCTTTAGAAGGGGCAAAGAACTGGAAGAATTAAAACAAACAGATTTTTTTGAAACACTAAGGTCAAAACTCAAAAAAATTATTGAGGATTTAATAGTTGTAAAAACTAGTCCTGCGCCAATGTTAATTACAGAAGATGCTCGCGCGGTTGGTAAGCTTCCTTTTTTGGGTATAGATGCAGTTATAACTAGTCCTCCGTACCTAAATGGTACTAACTATTTTAGAAATACCAAAATAGAACTTTGGTTTTTAGGATACCTTAAGAGTCCTAAGAATCTTGCAAATTTTAGAAAATTAGCGGTTACTGCGGGGATAAACGATGTTGCCTTGGGGAGAGAAAAAAAAGTAAATGATGTTGTTTTAAGTAAATTATTATCAGAACTTAGAAAAAAAGCTTATGACAAAAGGATTCCAAAGATGGTAAATGATTATTTTGCCGATATGAAAGTAATTTTTACTGGAATTAAAAAACAACTAAATAAAAATGCTGTGTTAGCAGTAGATTTGGGAGATTCAATCTATAGTGGTGTCCATGTTAAAACTGATGAGATTTTTATCAGAATCCTATCTGAAATAGGCTATGCCTTTGATCGAAGTATTACCCTTCGCAAGCGCCAATCTAATAATGGCCAGGAGTTGAAACAGGTATTGCTATTATTTAAAAATAAAGATGTAGTAAAAATAGGACAGAAAAAATCGTATTGGGAACAAAATTGGAAGACATTTAAAGAAAAAATGCCTCATCATGAAGGTCTTATGGCCAAAAGAAATTGGGGCGATCCGATCCATTCTCTTTGTTCATATCAAGGTAAACTTAAACCATCTATAGCGCACCAACTAATATCTACTTTTGTACCAAAAAATGGTTGTATGCTTGATTTGTTCGGAGGGGTAGGGACTATTCCATTAGAGGCGGCGCTACAAGATAAAAAATCATTTTCATTTGATATAAGTCCGGCTGCAATAGCAATTTCAAAGGCCAAGCTTGATATACCTTCTACAAGAAAAATAGAACAGATTTTAGAAAATTTAGAGTCTTTTATTACAAAATGCTCTATTTCCAAAGAGGAAATTCAAATTGAAGGTCAATTTGGGTTAAATAAAACTATAAAAGATTATTTTCACCCAGACACTCTAAAAGAAATATTACTTGCAAGAAAATATTTTAAGCAAAATGGATATGTATCACCAGAACATGCCCTCGTGTTGTCGGCATTAATGCATATTCTTCATGGGAATCGTCCTTATGCATTAAGCCGAAGATCTCATGGTATAACGCCATTTGCACCAACAGGTGAATTCGAATACAAAAATACAATTAAAAAGTTACGAGAAAAAATAGATAGAACATTATCTAATCTTAAGAGAGATATTTTCCAGCCAGGAATCGTTTATTATCAAGATGCTACAAAAACCTGGCCAGAAGAAGTAAAGGATTTAGATGCAATTATTACAAGTCCACCATTCTTTGATAGTACGCGTTTTTATGCTGCAAACTGGATGAGACTTTGGTTCGCCGGTTGGGATAACACGCACTTCAAAACTGAACCTGTTAATTTTATAGATGAACTACAAAAAAAAGATTTATCTATCTACGATGGAATATTTATGCAAGCCAGGGAAAGATTAAAAGAAGATGGAGTTTTTGTAATGCACCTAGGAAAAAGCTATAAATGCGATATGGCAAAAGTACTTTCCGAGAGAGCTAAACGTTGGTTCAACGTGTATGATATCTTTGAAGAAAGTGTTGAAAATAGCGAATCGCACGGAATTAAAGACCGTGGGTCAGTAAAAATACATCAATATCTAATTCTAACTTAAGACAAATAACCGAGAAGTCTCTTGTTTTGTTCAGATAAATTTTGTACCAAGCTATAATCTTCGAGAAGTTTTTTGAGTTCTTTTATTCTTTTTGTAATATTTGTCGCACTTCTTACGGTAAGCATACGTCTTACGCAAGCATCAACATCAATTTGACTGTTTACAATCGGAGTCTTACGGGATAGTAATTCTAAATTTGTGCCAGTAATTAATGCCATTTTTTTTAATTCATCGTTAGTGTAAAATTCACTTGGCCATTTATCCCTTTTGTTATCATTGGCCTCCTTCGATAAAAGGGCTGCGTTCTTGTTGCTTAATGGATATAACCATTTAGAAGGCAGGATATGATCAATTGCCCAAGTTTTTCTTTCTTGAATTTTAAGTGGTTTACCAGTCTTAAAACATTTACTATCAAATTTTTTAAACAATTCTTCAAAATCAAGGCGCTCGTTTTCTCCAACCAAAAGCAAATCAGCAATTCGTCTGCGAGCCGCAGATTCATGAAGCTGCTCTTTTGTTCTTTTGGGATTTAAATTTGTATTTATAACCGCCTTGCAACTTCGACACTCCATCTGCTTTTCTAACGGACCCCAACTGCTGTGACCGCTGAAAGCTCGCGCAGGTAATTTTCTGCCACACGTATTACATTGTTTCCAATATGCATCCCTTGCTTCTGTCGAAATGGTAAAAAATGACTTCCAGAACCTCTGGGCCGCCAACGATCCTTTGGCCGTTATTTCTTTATTCCATGTCGCAAATGATAATTTTTTACCTTGCTTATCTTTAAGCGGTAGAGGAGACTCTTTACTATGGACAAAACCACACCCTTTACATTTCCAAAATTGAGTTTCGTATGCCTCTGCTGAATTTAAAAGTTTATTGCCAACATTTACGAAATTTAGTTGGCCGCATCGTATACAAACGAAAGAAGCCAATGCTTCATGCACGGTAATTCCGGAAATCCTGGCGATGTTTGTTTTATTCTTTGTTTGTCGTCTTGTCATATCGGTTAAATTATTACACAAAATATGGCTTTTATCAATGGGCGTGAAAAAATGAAAAAATGCTCTAAATATCGCCTTAAAGTTATCTACTTCTTATCTACTTGGGACGCTCTGGACTCCTTCAAGGGGTTGCGTCATCAATGTTAGTATATGAATACAACATCAATGCCCGTGGGGACTACGAGCAAAATAATAGTCCCAACCAAGGTTAAATACTGTCTTTATGCCAGGAAGTCATCTGAGAGTGAAGAGAAACAAATCCTCTCCATTGATAGCCAAATCAAAGAGATGCTTCAGCTGGCTGAACGTGAGGATTTAGAGGTCGTAACAATGAAGCGAGAATCCCACAGCGCTAAGGAAACCGGCCAGAGACCAATTTTCAATGAAATTATAGAAGAATTAAAACAAGGCAAGTTTAATGGCATCCTGACTTGGGCGCCGGATCGCATTAGCAGAAACGCCGGAGACTTAGGAAAAATTGTAGATTTAATGGATTCGGGCGCTCTACTGGAGATAAGAACTTTCGGCCAGAGGTTTAGCAATAATCCAAATGAAAAGTTTTTACTAATGATTTTAGGATCGCAGGCAAAACTGGAAAACGATAACAGAGGTATCAACGTTAAAAGAGGACTACGAACAAGGGTGGAGATGGGGCTATGGCCGGGAGTAGCACCACTAGGATATCTGAATCAAAAGCATATGGATAAGAAGTGCCAAGTCATAATTGATCCGCAAAGAGCGCCAGTGATTAAAAAGATGTTTGAAAAGTTGGCGTTTGAACATTACTCGGGCAGAAAAATATATAACTGGCTTAGGCATGAGCTAAATTTTTATACGAGAGGCAATAAATCGCTCACGCTCAGCGGAATTTACCGCATATTAGATAATCCTTTCTACTATGGGGTATTTGAACACCCAAAGGAAAGTGGAAATTGGTATACCGGCAAACATGAGCCGATTATCAATCAAGAATTATTTGAAAAAGCTAAGGCGCAACTGAAGCGAGATCAGATCGTCAGAGAAAACCATGAATTCTCCTTCACCAAATTATTTACCTGTGGCTACTGCGGATCTGGCATATCGGCCGAAGAAAAATATAAACAGCTGAAAGACGGCACGCATGCGAGATATGTCTACTACTCCTGTTCAAGGGCGAGGGATAGAAACTGCAAAAATAAATATATAAGAGAAGAAGAATTGATTACGGAACTGCTTAAAATACTTGATAAGGTAAATATTAACGAACTAGGCATGAGGCAAAAATTGGAAGATGAAATCGCGAGATTTAATATCTTTCAAAGATCGGTGCTGGGGAGTACTGATAAGGTAAAAAATAGAGAAGACATGGATATACGAAACTATGCGAAGTATATTTTGAAAGAGGGGTCGGTATCGGAGAAGCGAGAACTGCTTGGAAACTTAAGATCGAAGATAGTTTATAAAGACAAAACGCTCACACTATTAACTGAGTAAAAATAAAAACAGCGATTACAATCAATATAAGGAGTAGGATTATTTTAGAGAATAAAAAATTGACTTTATTAAATAGTTAAGAAACAATGATGTCTTTTTTTAATTTAAATAATTTATAAAGCCTGGGGCTTTCTGATATAAGAAATTGTTCTTTTATTTGTTTTATTAAAGATTCGCTAGTTTGTAACTCATATACTAATCTAAAAAATAACCCCTTGCTAAAAATTAATTTTTGTTCTCCCTGATCATAAACTAACAACTTATTGTTAAAAAAAGGTATGCTTCTTTCGTCTATAGATTTTAATATGTGTTTTGCAGATTTTCTATCCACTGCCGCTATTCGCAACTTATATTTTTTACATTTATCTAAAAATATATTTACATCAAAATAGAAATCAATAGAAATTATATCTGTCAATAAATCTATCGAGTATTTATCCTTTAATAAAGAAAAAAGTGGTTTATGAGATAATATATGAATAGAGTCTTTTAATGAATAAATTTGGTATTTCATATAATAGGCTAGCTCTGGGATAAAATTATTATCAATATCGTTTTCTTTAATGTTGCCATATTGGCACTCTTCCCAAGGTTTTTTTATTATGTGATAAATATGATGTTTAAAATTTAATTGATTGGAGAGCCCATTACCCCGTGCATCTAAGCGACAGATTCGGACTATAAGACAATCCATAAGAAAAATTATTTCTTCTTTTTTGTTTTCATATAAATATTCTAAATTTTTATTTAATAATTTGCAATTATTTTTTTCCGGGGTGATAATATTTATTGCTTTTTTAGGCATATTAAAATTATAGTCATAAGCCTCTTCCTTTTCGATATATTGAATTAAATTTAGTGCTCTTTTGTACTGTCTTATAACACGTAATAAATTTTTTATACCATGCTTTTTTGATTCACTATGCAATATTTTTACAGATTCTTCATTTTTTTTATGATCATCGCTATTCAATATATCTAAAATAATATTATTTATTTTACCATCTTGCTTAATTTCTATTATTTCAAAATGGCCTTTCCTTTTTACGAGTAAATCACCTAAATTTAACACCGACGTAATATCACAGATTAAAGCAAATTCGTTTTCATTTTTATTGATTTCCTTAGCAATCTCGATACTGGATTTAATATCTTTATCTTTTAAATACCCACTATTGCCATCTTTTTGGATAAAACTTTTTACAGTAGTTCTCTGAAACCCTATGATTGTCCACGCTATCATGTTTGCCACTTCTTTAAAGGTGGAAATCTGAGTTTTTAAGAAATTTATATCTGTACAAATTTTAATAAAATTAAGATCTTTTTTCAGATCTTTTTTGTGCTTGTTTTTTATAAATTGTTTATGTTCTTCGCATATAATTATTAATTCATTTTCTACGAACAGAATGTTATTTACTATTTTTTCTTGTGCTAATTTAAAACCCTCATGACATTTATTTAGGAAATTTGTTTTTCCAATTGATTTTATTTTTTTAATGTCTCTAAAACTTGATAAATTGTAAAAATCAGTAGCATAAGTATTTATGTATTTTAGTAGTTGCTCTAGTTCGGATGTAAATTGTTTATTATCCATATAAAGTTAATGGCGTGTATTTATATTCATAATAGTTAATCTATCAGAAACAACAATAATACGTCGCTGTTTTTGTTAATTTAGCGAACATATAAAGTATTGGGTGCTCTAGCGGTTAACTGCCGCGTCTCGGTTAGGGTTAGACTTTTTTATTTTTTCGCCTAGTATAATTCAAAGATTCAAAATATTGATTGAAACCAGCCCGATTATTTAACAGGGTTTTTTGCTTATTCGACTTTGTATATTTAAAGAATTCAATATGTTGATCAGGGAGTTTCACGACAAAGTCGTGTGGCTTTTGTGATCCCCCAGAGCCCAAAGCTGTTATGATATGAAGTGACTTCCTAGCTCTTGTTATAGCTACATAAAAAGCATTTCTGGTCACCCATGACATATTTACGTTATCAAACCCAATAATGATTACATGATCAGCGGATAAACCCTTGGAACCAACGATTGTTATAAGCTCAACCGCGGACATTTGTTGAATTTCTAACTCGTCTAATTCCGCCTCTTCTTCCTCTTCGTGTTCTATCTCTTGAATTTGGGTTTCGTTAATAGCACGTTTATCGATATCATTTTTTAGACTAACCGGATCTGATAAGTTAATTTCTTCTCCAATTTTATCTAGTTTAATGTCGATATTATCAGACGACTCGATAATGGCTTTTATTTTTTGACAACGAATCAGGGCAGATGAGAGAATAGTTTCTGTTTCTTCTAAATTATAAAAGTTTACACCAGCCATTAAACACTTTCTTATTAATTCAACAACATTCATATCCGGCACCTGCTCATAACTAAGAACTTTTCTGAAAATAAAATTGTTTTCTGGATGATTTGCTAATGAGTAATAATTCAATACCTTATAATAGTCTTCTGAAAACTTTTTTGTTTCTTGTTGGAATTCAGCAATCAGTTTAAATAATTCTTGGTTAGCGTGTCCGGCAGCATAAAATTTTACTTCTTTTGCGGGGGTCAAAATCAACAAAAATGGATCTTTGGTGTTTCCGTCAATAAGTTCGTTTTTACGAGTTTCTATTTCTGATTTGTTATCATCAATAAATTTTTTTATGTAATCAACGGCGGTAGTTGAAGTAGCGCATCCGATCACTTGAACTTTGGGGTGCTCGGTATTAACAGAGAGTGGCAAGTATATTTTTTCAATACAATTGCTTTCCGAACCTTGCGATATAAAATGTCCGGCTACTTTCGTAATATGCAAACTGCTTCTGCCGCAGAATGGCAACATGGTATTTACAAAATCGGTATTGCTATAGAGGTTTCGTATTAATACTGCCTTTCCAGATTTAAGTTTCTCGTAAAGAACTTGGTCATCATCTCCCACAACTAATAGCCCACGCGACTGTCGTGAAAGCTGATTGATTAATTCCTCTTCGGCAGTATTAAAATCTTGATATTCGTCGATGATAAGAAAATCGTGTTCGTTTAAGGATGAATTTTCTAATAATGCGCTTTTTGCATAAATAATTAAATCTGCGAATCCGGTCGCATTATAAAATTTATTAAGAGTTAAGTAGCCATTTTTGAGATTCTGCCAATCGGAAAAATTCTCAAAATGAGCATCATGTAGTTGCTTCTCGTAATTTTTCCACGAATATCTATTATGATCTGATTGTCCTGCATATAGCAAAACATCGTTCCAAACAGTATCTTGCCATGATTCGCTGATTATCCTGAAATGAGGGTCGAATCTTATCTGGACTGTGCCGTGATTTTTTTCCACAATACTGCGTGCATATTTGTGTAAAGTAAAAACATCAGTCTGTTTTTTTTGCTTATCGGTTAAATTGCGATCTCCTTGAATATCGTGTTGTAGATCGGCGACAAGTTTCCTAACAAAACTTAAAGCTAAAATTTTAGTTAAAGGATCGGCCCGTAACCAGTAATTGATTCTTTGTTTAAATAGGGTACTTTTCCCCGTTCCTGGACCCGATACAATTAAAATTTTAATTGCCGGATGCTGGGCAATTGCTTGAGCATTATCATTTCTAAATTGTGCGCGTTCATTGTCGGGCAATGCATCAAGATCAGCACGGAGAGTTTGAAGCTCTGCTTTATCGAATGGTTGCCCATCATTATTTATTAAATGTCGTATTGGCATCGTTATGAATGTTATTAATTTTTCTTTTAAACCTTTATAATTAGATAGCACATTATTTCGCTGTAAATATACTTACAATAAACGTTAAATACTTATTTAAAATACCATTCCTTAGTTTAAAAATCAATTCCTAGCTTTCTTAAGTATAGCCACCTCTATAACTCAAAAGCCCCGCAAAAACGGGGCTTTCTAATCTGCCGATAAAAGTTGTGCATACCAAAGAGAAAAGTAATCGAACCAGTCGGGTCGCCCTGTTCTCTCGGTAATATGGGTCTATCCGATACTAAATTGTCCTGGCGGAGAGACAGGGATTCGAACCCTGGAGGCTCGTTAAAGCCTAACACCTTAGCAGGGTGTTGCTATCAGCCGCTCAGCCATCTCTCCAAAAGTAAGAAAACAAGAAAACCATCTTTCTTGTTTTCTTGTTTTGTGCTATAATAAATATATATAATTCATCTAGTTTTGTCAATTAAAAAATATGGCGGAATCAGATCAAACAATTGATTATGGTGAAAAAATAACCGGCTGGAGCATACCGGAGTATGATAAGCATGAACGGCAAAGAAATTGGTATATTATTTCCGCCATCGTCGGTTTGATATTTTTAATTT
>JBAZVG010000005.1:0-11656 GCA_041661005.1 Minisyncoccota bacterium
CATTTGCTTCATTAATACCTGAAATAGGCCTGGCGTTTTTTTGATTATCTATAGCTACCGCATATGGCGGTTTTTCTTCAGATAAAGAATTGAGGGCTTTATAGGCATTAATTCTTTTTCCCGTTACAGTTTTTCCAGATAGAGAAGCTACACTATCGCCAGTTGTTAAAATCGTGTTCTTAACTTCGGAATAGGATAGCAAAGGTTTATACCCCCAAATTAATGCGGCAAGACCCGCAACATGCGGAGCAGCCATTGACGTGCCATTCTTATAATCGTATTGCCCTTCAGAACCATCAGTGTATTTTGTGATTTTTATATTATCAATAGTACATCCCCAATTGGAATCTACCGAAGAATTTGTAATCCAGTCAAAACTGAATTTAAAATCACTTGAAAGATATTTAGATATATCTTCTGTATATTTTTTGTAATATCCTAAATGTCCCGAATCAGTCCATGGATAACCTCCGTCTAAATAAATTGAATCTTCATTATATTTTTTTGAATTAAACCATGTTCCATTTGATAAGTATGATGTTTGTATATAATCATCAAAAACAAGAGTGTCAGGCGTATCGCACCAAACAACAAAACTTATATTTGCACTAGTTGCGCCTCCACTTACAAGATCCAAGGCATCTTTTGGCATTAACCATGTGTGTGCATTTGGTGCATATGGATAATTTGCACTATCAGAATACACAACTTTTGAAGAACCATCATTCGCTATGCCCCAGTAGCTTTGAGTGATTCCTCCTCCTCCAACCCCATAAATAGCCCCTTCAAAATCTTCTTTAAAAACATTTCCTTCTGCAATCGTGCTTAAAATATTCACCCCAGGAGCACCGACATCGACAAAATTAACTCCGTAGTTAGAAAAGCTAGCTAAATTATCACTTGAATCCGTAGCTGCTACTGAGATAATATTATCTAAAGCATAATCGGCAGGATATTGCGGATTTGAATCATTATTGTCTCCGACGCCATCAGCGCCGCCATTTCCTGCCGCCGCAACAAAAATCCCGCCAGCTTTTTTAAAACGATTGATTGCGTCGTATTCCGATTGAGAGAAATCAGCTCCACTAAAACTCGCGTTAATTATCCTAGCGTCATTATTGATGGCAAAATCTATCGCTTTAATTTCCGAAGCAATATCAAGTCTAAATTTAACTGCCATTATTTTAACATTGGGAGCAACTCCAACAATACCCTTGCTGTTATTCTTTACTGCCCCAATTGTTCCAGCAATATGAGTCCCGTGAGAACCACTCGTTGGCAATGGTATTTTATCATTATCTTGATAATCATAACCATGATTACATCCACCTAAAAAATTACCAGACTCATCTTTACAATTTGTTCCATCCCACATATTAGCAAGTAAATCTGGATGATTATATGCAATTCCATCATCGATAACTGCTACAATAACTGAATCATTCACACCTTCATTTATTGCCCATGCTTCTGGAACATCAATATCTGCATCTACAATACCTGTAATGCCATTAACATTTTGTCCGCTATTGTCCAGTCCCCAGAGATTATCTTTGTATATATCATTTATATCGATGGTTGTCAGATAACGCATATAGTTAGGCTCTGCATATTCTACATTCGGATCAGTTTTCAGCTCAGCTATTTTCTGCTCAACGGTCTTGGAGTCCTTAATTCTTAAAACTGAGATATTATTTTTTCTCAAGTCTTCTTTTTTCTCCAGCGATTTTAAATTACTGAGATTTAAAGCCGCGGCCCTGCCAGTAGAAGTGTTTAAATTAATCTTATTATTTCTGAACTTCACCAGCACTTCCCCGGGCACATACCCTAAGTTTTCCGATTTTTCAGTTTTAGATAAACTTTCCGAATATTGGCCGGATATTTTCTGATCAGCAGTCTTGTTGTCGTTCAGTTTATTTAATTCTTCTGTTTTTAACTTTTCAGTCACAATGCCTTTATCCAATATCTGCGCGTCAATACTTTTCTGCAATTGCCCGCGTTTTGTTTCAAACGATAGATTTTCACTCGCCTTTGCTTCTTGAGATCCCAGTATCGGAAGAATCATCCCAATTTGACCGAAAATGATGCTTAGAACCATGAATCCCGCAAACAGTTTTCTTAATGTTTTCCTCTTCATATCTGTAATTTTAATTTATTATTATTGTTAAACGGATATTTCCGCAATTATTGATCTTTTACATAAAAAAACAGACACCCAAAAGTGTCGCCTGCTAAGCTAAATCCCATCATATTTCCACCACAAAGAGCCCCCGTTGCCCTGCGCATATTAAAAAACTGGTGTCTGTATATCATTTCATGAATAATTATCGAAACACCAGAGCGTGCTCTGAGAAATTGAATTTGTAATCAATGTACTGCCAAACGTACTTTTTGTCAAGATTTCCAATTCACTATCTGCAGTATAATAAATAATAAAACAAAAAGCAAATGGAAAATAAATCTGGTATGTAGAATAAATAAAGGTACCAGGCACTTTTGCTTCTGGAGGCTCAACCTCCATAGTTCTTTCAAAGCAAATGTGTAATGTTAAGACTTGACCCCGCCTTGACCTCAAAGTCAGATAACGGTATTCCCATTGTTTTTCACCTCCATTTACCTATAAGGGACAAAACGATCTCATTGATTCGATCATCTTTCCCCGCGAAAAAGTATAGTGGATAATAACGGATCCGTCAAATCAAAAGCTGCGATTGCGTCGCAGATTTTAGAATAATATTCTTAAAATAGTCCTATCTTAAAATTCTAGCCATAGCAATAATTTTAAGATGGCGAGAAAAGAGAATTCACATATAATTTCTGTTGCTATAGAATAAAGCAATTGACGCCTCTATTTATTTTTTTTGATCAAATCCCCTAAATTTTCTTTCTCCGCCAAGGCGAAATCCTTAAACCCGATCGCTTCAAAATGCTTTTTCCCGCACCAAATTTTTTGTTTTTCCGAATCCGATATTTCTTTCTCCCAATCCGCATATCCGAATTTCGTTTCTCTTACCAAATACAGCTTTTCGCCCTCTGCTGTTTTCCAAACAATCGCCCAATCCGGCGTATAATTTCCAAGAGGCGTATCAATCACAAAACCTCGCGGTAATTTCGTATAAACTCTTACATTCGGGCTTTGTTCCAAATGCTCGGCAAATTCCCTCTCGCCCTTGCTATCAAAAATAACTCTCTCGTAAGGCGATCTCTCGCTTCTAATGCTTTTACTTTCCAAACATTCGCCTTCTTTAAACAAAAGCTTAATTTCCCAAATCTCTCCGGTCGGAATATATCGCAACCCGTCATTTAATAAAATATTATTCAAACAATTCTTGATAATCACAATTACGCTTCGGATATATTCTTCCGGATTTTCAAAAATCAGCTCAAAATTTCCCGCTCTCAATAAAATTTCAAAAGTAGTTTTTCTGGTTATACCTGTTTCCCGCGCGATCCTATCAACCGCATTGCCAATATTAATATCTTTTTTCAATCTCGATCCCACCGCATGATCACTAAACACAGTTTCCATTTTCCCTTTATCGCCAAAATATATATTAACCTTATCCACCACAACCGCCAAATTGGAAATATCCCTATTGCCTATCTCGCCTGCCGCGCTCTTGATCAAAACTTCCGTTTCCAACTCCAAATTATACTTTGTCCTTTTGCTTATCTTTTCCCATAATTTATTGAAATCCTCGTCTGTAATATATTTCTTCGATATTCGAAGCGGCATTTTCTTCTCTCTGGCATTTCCCGTTTCCGGCGTTTCGGCATATCCCGATTCGTTGAATTCCTGCTGAAGCTTGCCGACATATTCCTGATAGCTTTCGTTCGCCACCACTGTCAAAATATTTATATTCATATCAAAAATCCGGTCGCCGTTGATATCTACCGGCAAACGCAAACCCCGTCCGATCTCCTGCCGTTTTTTCATCAAAGAATTAGTTTCCCGCAAAGTGCAAATCTGGAAAATATTCGGATTATCCCAGCCTTCCTTGAGCGCCGAATGGGAAAATATAAAACAAACTGGCTCGCTAAAAGACAAAAGCCTTTCCTTGTCTTTCATAATCAAATCGTAGGCATCCTTGTCCATTTTTTCGGAATTGCCTTTGGTGTCATGAAACACAATCTCGCCTTTTTCTTTTCTGCTAGCAAAATAACCCTTATGAACTTTGCCAACTTCTATATTTTTAAATTCCGAATAATTCTTTTTTAAATTATCAAATTCCTCAATAAAAATTCTTCTTATCAAGCTGTCTTCCTTCACATAATTATCAACTTTATCGATAAAAAATAACGATAAAACTTTTACCCAATCCCCAAGCTCCGCCTGTTTGTCAAAATGCGCTTTTATGGTTTCTTTGATCTGTGTCCGAAATACCGCCTCTTTGTTTTCCACTTCCGCCTCCAGCTTATAATAATTCCCATTCGAAAGCTCCACTCGATTATATTGCGCGCTTACATCATTTACCAGAAGACCGACATATTTGCCATTCTTTGTTTTTTTCTCCAGATCATCCCCAGCTTTAAGCAAAACATCTTTTTTGATAAAATCCCCGTCGGCGTTTTTTATTTCCAGCTGAGCGTACGCTCTTGGCGCCCGTCCTTTTTTCACATTGATCGTCTGAACTTTAAAAACAAAAGCTCCGGCATCGTCTTCCTTCACTCCGAATACTTGGATTTTTTTCACCAAATGATTTTTATACGCATCAACTGGTGTCAGGCGATACATCAGATTATGAAGTTCTTTATGTGTGGCGCTATAGCGAAGTTTGAACAGCGGTTTCAAATCCGCAATCGCCGCCTTGGAAAGTTCAGATTCCATATTCTGCGGCTCATCCATGATCACTACCGGCCGTGTTTCCGCCACCAAATTTATCGGACTCTCACCATTGAATCTATCCGGAGTCTGCCGCATCACCCTGTCATCGCTATTAAATGACTGAATGGTCATTATCATAATTTGCGCGTCAAGAGATTGGGAAAATTCCCGCACCTTCGATAATTTGGCGGAATCATAGGCAAAATACCCAAAACCTACATTATACAATTCTCTGAAATGATTTTTTGTCTGCTCCAGTGTTTTCAGCACGCCTTCGCGGATAGCCACACTCGGCACAAGAATTATGAATTTTTTTAATCCGTATTTTTGATTAAGTTCAAGAATTGTGCGCAAATAAACATAGGTTTTTCCCGTTCCTGTTTCCATCTCAATGGAAAAATCTGTAATGTTGTCATTCTGAGCGCCGAGCGAAGAATCTCGTTCAATTTTATTGCTTTTCTGAATCGCCTGCACATTCTGCAAAATTCTCGTTTCGTCGATTTCCAGACTATTGGCGATCACTGCGCCGGTCTCACTTCGCAAAGAAAAACTTTCTTCTGTCCGTACAATATTCCTGCCCGTATCAAAAATCCCCGCAATCGCCTCAATCGCGTCCTTTTGATAGTCTAGGTTTTTAGAAAATTTGAATTTCATTAATTTATCTTAAAAGCTGGGTTATAAGCGCAATCATCCGAAATAACCATGTCAAGATTATATAAATTCATTTTACGAACCTTGCCATCGGCGGCAACCTGTGCAAAAAATGCACAGGTTGATTTTTCGATTAATTCTCCCAATTTATAAATATTACGAATATGTTTTACAATCACTGTTCTATCAATATTAAAAATTTTAGCCACTTGATGAGCATCCAGCCAAACAGTTTCATTTTCCAATCGCACATCGATGCGGATATCGCCTTTTGATGCCTCGTAAATAACAATCGCGTTGTTTTTGTCTTTAATTTTCGCCATAGTTTTTTAATTTATTCTTCCCCCTTTTGTAAAGGGGGCTAGGGGGATTTTTATTGCTCGTTATTTGTATTCTGGATTTTTGGAAAATTTAAATTTCATTATTTTATAATAATACCGAGCTTTTCCAAAATATGTTCACCAAAAAAATACAGCGAAGTTAAATCAGCCAAAATCCCAATAGTAAGAATTAATAAAGGTAATTTTAAATCTTTTTTAATAATTCTATTGATTATTTTACCTCCTTCTTCCGCCTTCATTGAATTACCAATTTGTTTAAGACTACCTTCTCCAACTTCATTTATTATTTGCCCATCGGCTTTAGCTTCCATTTTATTACATATTTGCGTTAGCTCTTCAGTAGCATAATGTTTAATTTTTCCGCCATTAACATTTTGTTCAACATTTTTCATAAAAGTTTTTGTAGAATTTGTTTCTATCGAGCTATCTTTATTTACATTCATTTTTATACCATCTGGCCCTATATAAAGAAGAGGTTTTTGTTCGTCATTAGACATATAATTAATCCACTTTAATATTAAATATTTCTCTATTGTTTTCGAATCCGTTTAATCTCACCCATAACTAATTTTTTTAATTCATCTATTAATTTATTTCCAAGTTCAATAGCCGATTCGCATTCTTTAGTCGTAAGCTTTTTGTCTGTAAACATTTTATGAGCTAATTTGTTGCGTTTATCTTTATAACTTTTTAAAGAATCCACTAACGCTAACTCTGGGATATTTTTCACGCAAATACGAAAACAGGTAATTAAATTTCCTAATTCTAACCTTTCTAGCTGCTCTTCAAGGCTTTCAACAGGATAAAACGATCTTAAATGAATTAGTGACACTAAACAAAGTTGAACTTCGTTTGTTTGAATAATAAATTTACCGTATTTACTATTCTCTTTTTCGATCGTTCTTTCAACCATTCTTCTTACAACTTCTTTCTTTAAATTTTCTAAATCACTTTTTTCTAAAGTCTGTTTTTTCATAAATTTTAATTTCACTATTTATAACAAATGCTATTATTTTTTGCCATCCCCCTTAGCCCAATTATCTTTCATTTCAGAGTAAATAATATTGTTCACTGCCAGCCTGTCAAATATTTTTTCAACTTTTTCATTCGGTGCCGGTATGGACAAAATAATATTTGTAATATCATTGCCCGGATTCCGAATTATTTCGGGAGCAGTCAATAATAAAATCAAACTATCTAAAAACTTTTCATTGCCCCTACATTTATGAACCAAACTAAGTATTTTTTCATGAAAGTAAAGGGAAGGGTACCGAATATCAATTTCCTTCATCCTTTTTTCTTTTTCTAATTTTTGATAATATACAACTTCTTTTTTTGCAATGTTTTCCCACAAATCATAACATTCATCAAATTTCTTTTCTATATTATTTTCAACAAACATATACACACTTCTAAAAACTTCAGGATCGTATTTATCAACAAGCTCTTTCAAATATTCAAGTGATATATTAAAAGTTTTATCATAGTCAACCGCTTGTTCTCTCGGCAAACTATAAAAATGCCAAGCAAACTTCATTTTTGTTTCTTTATCTTTTTTCATTGCTTTCTTTAGCAATTCCTTAAATCCTGAATCATTAAAATCAATCAAGTCATCGTATGATCCTTTTTCTCCCCATCTCCAATTTTTAAAAGCCTCTTTTCTAAACTCGGCAAAAAATATAAATAGCGGCGCCGCTTCAGAAACTACCTTGCTGTCCATTAATAATAATTTCTCTAACATATACTTAGCCTTTGATTCATTCAAGCTTCTTATATGCCCCAGCACGCGTAACAATGGATCAGCCATATTCTTTTGTGTTTTTTCACCAAGTTTGCTAATTCTATTCAAAAACTCAAAAGTAATATCTTCTACTTCTTTTGCGTTTTCAAGCGCCTCTTCTGCAGTATACCCAAAAAATAATTCCCTTTTTTCAGTTTCTAATTTTGTTGGCATAACCGTTAATCTATTTTGCGCTAAACCTGATAAAGCAGTCGCTCCATAACTTGCGACAAAAAGGTTTTCATCTTCGATCAATTGCCTGGACAGCTTAATCATTTCTTTAATATATGGCCTTCCTGCTAAAACAGAACATTGCAGCAATGTCCATCCGCACCAGCCCCGAACTGTTGTAATGGCATGAACATCACCTTCGCCCTCAACAATCCTTTTGTGTTCATCATATTCTCCTTTAGTGTCTTCTGGATTAGGTCTTGCCGGAGTAAACGGATCAGGGTCATTTACAAAAATTTGAATAATGCTTATTGCCTCTTTTATTTTTTTCTTCCTTGCAAGACGCTCCGCAAACTGAACAATCTGCTCTCTGGCATTGGAAAAATTCAATTTATTATAAACCAAGCCGTAATCTTGCTTTTCATAATCTCTTTTTATGTCCTTTTTTAAATCCTTACTCAAAAATGGCCATAAAAATTCATTATATATTCTCATCAATACTTTCTCATTTTCATCGTCGCCATTGCCTTTAGAGCGAATTAAGCCATTGCAAAGCACAATTTGTTCATTTTTTTCCAATTTTTCTTTTGAAGATAAATCTTTCAATATTTTCAGCCCTTCAACAAACTTATCATTGTTATTAAGAATATTATTAAGTGTTTTTCCAGCATCATATGCTTCGAAATAATCGAGTTTTATCTTAAAATATTCACTTCCAATATAATTTTTAAATCCCTCTACGCCTTTTTCATAATCACCTATCAGTAAACTATCAATCATCTCTGTTACAGTAAAATCTCTTCGTTCTAGTTGCTTATAATAATCATCATTCTTTAACCATCCAACAATTTTATTAATGGCTTTCGAAAACGTCTTTGCCGCTAAATCAGCTGCAATTTTTGACACAAAAACATTAGAAGGCAAACCTTTGTTTTCTGTAAAACTAATTTCTAATAAATCCCATTTTTTATCATCCGGCAACTGAACAGCGTTATTATGTAAATCTTGAAAAATAAGTTCTCTTTTCTTTGGATAACCATCTTCTATTTCAATAAAATCTTTCAAAACACCTTTTGCAGTCTCATTTTCTTTCGCATATTCGCTTAAAATAATACCGATAGATGCTCTTAAAAGAAAGTCTGGTTTTTCCTTACTTACTTTAATTTTTCCTTCACTATCTTTGTATATGCAAAAACTATTAATAAATTCAAACGCTTCTTTTGGATTTTTTAAATAATACTCATCAAGCGCCGGACGTAAAATTAATTCAACAAAATGCCTGTCTGAGATGGAGAAATGAGAACCCGATTGTGACGAACATCCACCCCACCACTCATATCCTTCAAATTGATTTTTACCGGTTTTATCATTATATGAATCGGAGCTAATATATTGATTGATTATAATTTCAACTATTTCCTTAAACCGTTTTTCAAATTCTTCCTTTAAATTTAATCCGCCTATTATATAGTTTTTAAGAATCGAAAATGCAGTATTTGGAGTATATAAAGCAAATCGCATATCGTCAGAGATCAAATCAAAATTATCATCAATAATTTCAATCAATTCTTTCTCTCTCTCTAATTTGCTTATTTCCAGTAAAATTTCTCCGATAAGGTCTCTTTCCTGTTCTCTATCAGAATTATTGCGGCCAAATTCTCTATCTCTTTTTTTGTAATTTCTACTCTTTATTAGCTTTTCCAAAAATGCCACTATTTCTTTAATCTTACTCTTGTCAGATTCAACAATTTTTTTAATCACTACCCGAAGCATCGACTGCTGGAACATTTTATCGGTATAATTTTTTTCTTTATCTTTCCCCAAATCTTCATAATGTTTATCAATAAAATCAATAATATAAGCATTATTTTTCCGTTCAATGTTATTTTCCAAAACATGACTCAAGTCAAAAGGCATAGGATCTTTTAAAAGTTCTTCTAAAATAAAATTCGCTTCTTCCAAATTATCAAACTTATAAGTATTTTTCTCCCAGAAATAAGCTCTTAATTCTTTATTTTTTAAAATATCCAAAATAGCATCTTTATTTTCAAGATATTTTTTGGAATTTACTATCTCTACAATTTGCTTAATATTCGGTTTACTCATGTATATTTTTATAATCGTAATTGGAATAAAAAATTGGAGAAAAAACCATTGATTTGGGACTTCCCCTTAAATGAGACAACGCTTCTCTAAATGATTCAAAAACATTTTTATTCGCGAATAATGCAATATAAAATTTTTCTATAAAACCCAAATCATCGTTGCTAGATCCTGCACCTATATTATATTGCATTCCGATAACTTCCATATTGGGAAAACTACCAAATATCTTTGCCAAAAAAGAACCTTCTTCTCGAAATTTGTCCATTTTACAAGAATAAATGAAAAGTAATTGTACTTTTTTTGCTGCTTTAATTAATTCTTTAAATTTGTCTAAATCTATTTCCTCAGGTGAATTATAATCTTCTGCACTTTCAAAGCATAATTGCTTGCCATCTCCAATCCCATGGCAGTTAAGATGTATAACTTTATATTTTGAAATAGATTCTGATAAAGCGGCGCAATTTAAATGCCTGAGAAAAGTAAAACTCGAAAAACAATTTTCTGTTATTTTTCCCTGATAATAAATGGGGATCATCTTTGCATGATCTGCGGAATCAATACTACAAGGAGGCAATTTTTCATGATCTGTGGAATCATTATCATAATCAGACAATTTACATTGTGCTACTGCAAACAATAAATGATCCTTTGTAAACTTAACCACAGACTTAGTGGCATCAATATTTTGAGCTCTTTGGATATAAATCTTTTTTGTTAAATAATCGCTATCATCAAATAAAAATTCCCATGGTAAACTTAAAAAAACTTTATCTTTACAAATAATTTCTAAATTAATTTCTTTGCTTGTGTCCAAATTCATACTTAATTTCTCACTTAACTTCTTCACTATAGATATTCCTTTATCAGTTACAGTAATGGTTTTTACATTTTCTTCAATAGTTGTACCTTCAAAAGCTATCTTTGATGTGAGTGGTGCTAACAACAACTGATATTTCCCTTTATAACTGTTCAGCATATTATTAAAATCTTTATCGGCAATCCTGAATTTAAAACTATTGTCATAATAAAATGAATAGCCAATTACTTCATTCGGACCATCTTGAATTTTATCGTTTTTTATTTCCAACCTATGCCAAGTCATTTTAGTTTTATTTTCTTTTTAAAAAAATTCTGTTGCAAACCTTACACACGGTTAAACAATATATCTTATATCACCTTAATGTTATAATTCCTCACCAAATTAACTTTTGTCGTGTCGTCTAGAGCGGAATCAAGACAAACAAAAGTATCGTTTTCGGATAAACTGAGAGAATCGACTTGATCTTTGGTTAATTTTTTGGCAAAAGTAACAACTACCTTGCGCTCGCTGTCGGAAATTTTCCAAACTTCCAACTTACCGATTTTAGTCTGTTCCACTGTAGCATTTAAATCAAAACCCTCCTTGGTCAAAATTTCATAAACAACTGATTTTTCGTCGTAATTATCAACCAGCGGTTTTTCGACAAAAAGTTTCATTTGCGCTTTTAATTTTTTCTCATCGTCTTTGTCGGTTATAACATTCCATTGGCGATAATTTGATCTTGAAAGCTTGAAAGATTTGAAGCCGAGATCTAACTTGTCATTGCGAGCGACCAACGGGAGCGCGGCAATCTCGTCCTTTTTATTGCCACGGGATTGCTTCGTCGTCTGCTGACTCCTCGCAATACCCGTTAAAAGGAAACGTCAAGGATAATAGTTGGGAATAATGAGCTATACAGTTATAAATGATAATTTAGAAACATCATAGCATTCATTGTTTTTATTCAGATTGAACATTATTAC
>JBAZVG010000006.1:0-10430 GCA_041661005.1 Minisyncoccota bacterium
GAGCGATATAACCTTTAGTTAAAGCGTATTTTAAACAATCGCCAACGGCTCTAAACATAGTCGCCGCGGAAAAGCCGGCATAATAATCACGGTTCATTTTATAGAATAATCGCGCGAATTTTTTGGCAGTTTTTAAATTTTTAAATATCCAGCGGTCGTTTTTTATAGTCAGATTATCTAGCATCTCTCGCGCCTGGATAACGGTGATTTCTTTAAAGATTATTCCTTCCCTTAAAATATAGTCAATCCGGTCGGCGCATAAATCAGGCAGGAGTTTTTCTTTCAAAGGAAAATTCTTATCGCTTAAAATGTATTTTAAATCAAAACCGTATTTTTTTAAGATTGGCGGTATCGGCGTTTTCTTGATAAAACTGTCAAATAAATTATCTTGGTGATTTTGTTTTTTGCCGTCGCCGGTAGCTACTGCATAATCAATGCAATGGGAAAAAACCGAATGGGAAACATCATGAATCAGGCCGGCGATTTGCTCTTTTATAGGTGCGTTATATTTTTTTAACAATAGATAAACGCCGACCGAATGCGCCAGGCGGTCATGACCGGATAATTTATTGCCTTTATTCCGTGTTTTGGCAATCAGCGGTTCATAGCCGCCTTGATCTACGTCACGCAATCTTTTAAGCGCCGGAGAATTAAGCAGTTCCAATATAACTGGTTCGGTGATATTAAAATTCCCATAGACTTTGTCTTGATATTTCATGCGGAGAGACAGGGATTTACCCCTACGCTTCGCTCCGGGGCACTTGTACCCGTAGGGTGCAAACTTCTCATCCCTTTTAATTATAATGCGGGCAAGTCGGGTTAAGTACCCCCAAACTACAGTGTTATAAGGGTATTTTAACATATTTTATTATGTCCCACAAAGGCACGTGGGTCGTGGTCTAGATATAGCAAATAAGACAAATGAGACATTATAAAGAGGTTTTATAGCTGTCTCATTTTCTGTAGTTATTTTAACTTTTAATCTAACCTAAGTCAATATTTTTAGCGCCTATGTTTTTTAGACGAATAAAGTCGTGTCTCACCAGTCCGAGAGTCATAGACTAGATTTTCAGATTTTCTTTTTGTGGTTTCGGGAATATAATCATCAAGGGAAAAAGCTTCCAGCATTCGCAAGCCTCGACCGGCATACTCAAGGGTTCTGTATAAATAAACTATGAACGAGCCGGAATAACGATAACGGCGAATACATCGCTCAATATTCTTTTCAATCAGATCATCGTAGCCTCTCCAATGTTTAAAATACCGGCCGTCTATCCATTGATCAACGAGGTGCTTAATAAAAATCTTAGCCTTTTGTCTGGCTAGCAAATTGCCTTTCTGCGCCGTTCTCACCAGCCTAATACTGATTAAATCGCAGATTTGTTTATCCTCTTTATTTTTCTGTACTAAAAAAGTATAGAGCTTTTTTTGATATTTAGTTAGTATGGCCTCGACTTCTGCCCGATTTTTATACTGATCAATATTCTTTTTAATTTTCTTTCCTTTTAGCCATAATTTCTGATTTTGATGATCTAGTCGACGTACGATATTATCCCAATCAGTCTCGCCCGATTCAGTCCGTATATTCTCTACAATAAAATTGTAAGATTTACGAACATTATTTTTTACCCAAGAATGATTAAAAGTTAATGGTTGTTTCTTGAATAGCGATCTATTTAAATTTTTTATAGCCTGATTAAAATTCATAATATTAGCTATTTTTATATTTTACAACTTTGTTAACGTTGTTTTCTTTGTTAATATTAGCCAAAAAACTTGACAATATATTTTGGCATGTTAAAATAACAATACAAGTTAAGACTCCCTTTAAGGGGAGAAGAAAAAGTTTAAAGCGGACGATTATAATTATAGCGAAAATTATAGCTATAAAATTATGATTCGTGCTTTGAACTTTTTTTGTTTTAACACCAATTATTACACTTTCTAATTATTAACTCTATATTTATGGATCTAACAAAACTAAAAATCGTCTATGTTCCGATCAATGAGCTAAAACCATACGAGAATAACCCTCGTATTTGGAGCGAGCAAAGCACCGAACAGCTCAAACAAAGCATCCGCAAGTACGGATTAATTGATCCCGTTATTTGCAACTCTGCTAAAGGGCGCGAGAATATCGTGCTTGGCGGAAATTTTAGGCACAAGGTGGCCAGAGAATTAGGCTTCACTAAAATACCGGTTGTCTACGTTAAAATTAAAAACCAAAAAAAAGAGGCTGAATTATGTCTCCGCTTAAATCGTAATACTGGTGATTGGGACTACAATCTGCTCAAGAGTATGGATATTGAATTATTGCTTGAAACTGGTTTTGACGAATTCGATTTATCGAATATCTGGGATGACACGTTAGAGACTGAAGATGATAATTTTGATCTTGAAAAAGAACTCGCTAAAATTAAAACGCCGAAAACTAAATTCGGCAATCATTACCAATTGGGTCAGCACAGATTATTGTGCGGCGACTCCACGATTTTAGAATCAGTAAAAAAAGTTTCTGACAACAATAAAATCTCAATGATTTATTGCGACCCTCCATATAACATCTCGCTTGATTATAATAAGGGGCTGGGTACGAAAGGAAAGTACGGCGGTCAGGAAAAGGATAATAAGACGGATGAGGAATACAGAAATTTTCTCAAAGCCACGATAGAAAATGCCTTAGCGGTTGCGCAATCTGATTGCCACGTCTTTTATTGGTCTGACGAACGATTTATCGGCGTGATTCAGTATTTATTTAAGTCTCTCGGCCTGGTAAATCGGCGAGTATGCATGTGGATAAAGAATAATGCTAGCCCAACCCCGCAAATTGCTTTTAATAAAATTTACGAACCTTGCACTTATGCCACCAGAGGCAATCCTTATCTCGCCGCTACCGTGAAAAGCTTCACCGAAATTATGAATAAGGAAGTCGGCAACGGCAATCGTTCCATCGATGACATCATGGATTTGATCAATATCTGGCTCGTAAAGAGAATGCCGACTAGCGAGTACGAACACCCGACATCTAAACCTCCAACTCTGCATGAAAAAGCCTTGCGGCGTTGCACTAAGCCGGGCGACACGGTATTAGATTTATTCGGCGGTTCAGGTTCGACACTCGTAGCTTGCGAACAGCTGAAACGCAATTGCCTGTTAATTGAAAATGATCCGGTATTTTGTGATGTAATCGTAAATCGCTTTGAGCGACTCACAGGCATCAAGGCCAAATTAATTAAATAACTATTAATTTATATGAAAAATACTAAACTCATAATTAAATCAGGTGATTTATTCGAGATGGGCGAGCATCGTCTATTATGCGGAAGTTCAACCGATGCGGAAGCAGTAAAAAAATTCATTGGAAAATGCAAAATAAAAGCTGTCGTAACAGACCCGCCTTACGGCGTGGCTTATGTGGAAAGCAAACAGGGGTTTAAACAAAAATTGGGTTGTGAAAAAATTATTGCCAATGACCATGAACAATCTGCGCTGGAATATAAAGATTTTTCCGTAAAATGGATTGAGCCAATTAAGTCTTTTTTAGAAAAGAAAAATTCATTCTATATTTTTAATTCAGATAAGATGATATTTAGCCTGAGAGATGCAATGAATGAATGCGGATTAAAATTTTCTCAACTGCTCGTGTGGGTAAAATCGCATGCGGTAGTCGGAAGGTTGGATTATTTACCCCAGCATGAGTTAGTGGCAGTCGGCTGGTATGGCACGCATGAGTTTCTAAAATCTAAAGACAAGAGTGTGCTCTTTTGCCCAAAGCCTAATAAAAGTAAAGATCATCCAACCACCAAACCGGTAAGTCTTATAAGAAAATTGATTCTCAACTGCACGAGAATCGGTGACTATGTTTATGACGGTTTTGGCGGATCGGGAACTACGCTTCTTGCCTGTGAGCAAACCAAACGCAAATGTTTAATGATTGAACTTGACCCGCAATATTGTCAGACGATTATTAATCGCTACGAAAAACTCACCGGTGTTAATGCTAAAAAATTAAATTAACCCTCATATGAAAAATAAAAAAGAAGCAACCATAGAAAAGAGAAAGAATCAGGATAAAGAGATTCTAACCGAACAGCTAAGAAAAACACCGATCATACAAATTGCTTGCGAAAAATGCGGAGTTAGCCGAGCCACCTTCTATCGTTGGAGATCTGAAGATTTGGATTTTGCGGCAAAAACCGATACGGCTATCAACGAAGGATTGTCTTTAATAACCGACATGGCCGAGAGCCAGTTGATCTCGGCCATTAAAGATCGCAACCTGCCAGGAATTATTTTCTGGTTAAAAGCGCACCACAAAGATTATAAAACTAAATTAGAATTAAGTGGCAAGATTGAAGTGGATAATCGGATATTAACTCCCGAACAGCAGGAATTAATAGAAAGGGCCATGAAACTTGCCGGCTTAAACCAAAAACCATATGAAAAATAACGAATTGGTCTTTGATCCGGAGTTAATTGCCCAGATAGTTACTAATCCGGCAGTCAGAATCGCCGTGGCCAGACTGAGCCATCTCTGGTTTTTTGTCCTGTACTTTCCCCACCATCTTTTTTATGAATTGGCGGATTTTCAAAAAGAAATTTTCAGCTTAACACAAAATAGCACTAATGAATTTGTAGTTATTACGGCTTTTCGCGGCTCGGGCAAAACCACAATAATCTCTCAATCATTTCCAATTTGGGCGATAACCGGCGTACTTGAAAAAAAATACGTACTGATTATATCTAAAACGGCTGACCAGGCAAAGCAGATATTTAAAAACATTAAAAACGAGCTGGAGGCGAATGAACCGCTAAAAGCCGACCTCGGACCATTCTATGAAGAAAACGAGGAATGGAAAAGCTATTCGCTTGTTCTGCCGAAATATGGCGCTAGGATCACCGCAGTTTCAAGTGAGCAAAGCATTCGCGGCACCAAGCACGGCTCAAAACGGCCTGACTTGATAATCTTGGACGATGTTGAAGACTTGAATTCCGTAAAAACCAAAGAATCAAGGGATAATATTTACCGCTGGTATAAAGGCGACATCGTACCGCTGGGCGACCGAGGCACCCAGATCTATATCATCGGCAACTTACTGCATCGGGATTCGTTAATAATGAGATGCAAAAAAGATATTGCTGAAGGCAAACTGTCCGGTATTTACCGAGAATATCCGATTACTGACGAAGCGAATAAAATATTATGGCCGGGCAAATTTCCCAATATGAATGAAATTGAGAAATTAAAAAATAAAATTGGCGACGAGATTGCTTTTCAAAGGGAATATAAATTAATACCCCTGGTTGAAGAGTCGGCAATTATCAAACCCGAATGGATTCATTATTACGATGCAATAACTGAATTACCAGAAAATTTAAGGTACACAATAACTGGCGTTGATCCGGCGATAGCTACTAAAGAGGCCTCTGATTATACTGCAATGGTGACGGCCAAGGTATTTGGCCGTGAAGAAAAATTAAAAATTTATATACTGCCCGACCCCTTAAATTTCAAGGCGGAATTTCCTGTAACCATGGCCACCTTAAAGCAAGTGCGCGAGTACTATAAATCAAGAATATTAATTGAGAGCAATGGGTTTCAAAAAGCATTTATTCAATTGCTGGAACATGAGAGAATTCCGGCCGAAGAAGTTGGTAATTATGGCTCCGATAAAGCGGCCAGATTAAGAATGATAAGTAGTCTTATAAAAAACGGTACAATATTATTTCCTAAAAAAGACCCAACTATCGAGCTGTTAATAACTCAAATGATCTACTTGGGAACAGAGAAACATGACGATTTGGTTGATGCCCTAACTATATTAGTGACAAAAATTATTGATGAGGATAAAAAACCTGTCTCTAATGAAATCTGCTGGATCATTGGAGATCGTGTCTTTCCGCCTGAAGCTGAAAACAGCAATCACCACTAAGCTGTTTTTCTATTCACATGTATTAAACTACCGCTTCCTCGCCATCGCCTAATTCAATAACAGGAAATTTGAAGATATTCTTATATTTTCCAGCTTCAAAGGTATGAATTGGAATTATGGCCTTAGGTTTAAGGGCATCGGCCATTTCTTCCAGCTCTTTAACATCAGCGTGTCCACTGGTATGGATTATATGAAAGGCGAATTTTCTTTTTGTTAGATAACTGATAAATTCTTTAGTGCTTGATTTTTCCATATACCCTTCCCACATCGAATATACTAAATTACCGCCGTCAATATTTTTGATATTATCTAAATCTTTTTGCATTGATGGCCGCACCACCATTACAACCTTACCGGCCTCCGAGCTTATTTCTTCTTTAGTTATTTTGTAGTCTTTAAATTGATAAAGCAGTTTTTCATTTCCACTGTTCTTTAATCGTCTACTTGTATAATACGGAAAGATCACACGTAAGCCGTTGAAACTTTTTGAAGGATACGGTATCTTGGCAAATTTAGACAGTTCTTTTAGAATATCGGCCACATAGACATCAACTACTAATATTTTATCAGTCTTTAGGCAAGCCCGATAAATTGAAACGAGCCGATCAATATTTTGGCCGGAAGTATAGACTAAATTTATTTTATCAGGTTCGCTGAACAAACTAACCAGCTCAGCCTCAATATCTGTTTCTGATTTGGAGGGTTTGCTTTCTCTGCCTAGCGATGTGCCCTCTAGCAATAAATAATCTACATTTTGCGGTGCATGATGCGTGAACCACTCAAATACTTTTGATTTCCGACCGTGTCCTCGAAAATCACCGGAATAAAATATCTTTTTGCCGTCAGCCTCAATTAAAAATGAGTAGGAATCAAAAGCCGAGTGATCCGCCCAATACGGTGTAATTGAAATATCACCGATCTGAAAAGTCTTTTCTTTTTCAAAATATACCGGATTGGCTATGGTTATTGATTGAGGCGTGAACAAACTATTAAGTTCAATTATTTTATGAGTAGCTTGTCCGAGATATATTTTTATGTCCGGCTTTAAAAAATCAAACAGACCATAATGATCGAGATGGGCGTGAGATAATATAATACCATCAATAACACCGTTATCTTTTTCATATAGTCCAGCGACATCAGGCAGTATGCCTTCTTTTATAAGCTCGGCTATATTCAAGTTTTTGTATTTATCGATTTCAAATTGATGACCATCTTGTGCTACTAATGGCATGCCGCAATCAACCAGAATCCTGGTTGATTTAGTCCAAACCTCTACGCAGGATCCGCCGATTTCTTTTGTGCCTCGATGTATTTTTAATTTCATTAGAGTTTTATTTCTTTAAGGTCAAACTTAAAGCCATTTTTAAATACAATCATTTTGCATTTATCATTGAATGGCCTTGCTTCCAGACTAAATTTTATATCCTCGTCCGGGTTAGTTATTAAAAAGAAACCAATTTTCTCGATTTCTGATTTAACCAAATCGGCGTTAATTTTATCAATCAGGGCCTTGATGTTTGGATATTGAGACATTTCCAATAACTGCTGTCCTGAGGTTGAGTTTATAAATGTTAGAACGGCTGGTTTTATTATTACGCCTGAATCAATTTTAAAATCGGCGTAAAAAGCCTCTTTGGCTGCATAAACTAACTTACTATAAACATAGGCTTCAAGAATTGCTTTAAGGATAGATTCAGATGAGCCGATTTTTTTAGCCTCAATTATAAATAATTTACCATCCTTATACGATAGCAAATCTATATCACCGTGCTTAGATTCGCTTTTCTCTTTAAATGGCACCTCATAATCCAATACCTTGCCCAGTAGCGGCAACTCTTTTAGATTGAATAACGCTCGGCAGAATCTTTTTTCAACATGCTGGGATATATCTGTTGAAAGTTGGCACTGCCCGTGATGACTATCAAGACGAAAATAATTTTTTCGTAAACCAGCGTAGCTGATTTTTACCCCCTCAAATTCATCAAGAAGTAATTTAGCTATTTTTTCTGAATAACCTTTCCTGGACAGCCTTGCCCAGTTATATACAGAGAACCAATCTTTTTTAAGATTTGCCCATTCATCCGTCAACGATTCTTTATTCTTATTTCTGCTTGGGACCATTTATATAATATTGAATTAATAAATAGTCGAGAGTTTTATAAAACAAAAACGGACACCCGACCTAGTTGCGAAACTACACTTTGGGTATCCGTGAGGATTCCTACTTGTGCTGGTCGGGATGTCCGTTCCTTTGCACAAATAGGAAAAATGACCGAAATATTCGGCCTAATCCTCACGTTTTTTAAAGTATAGTTTCGCACTTAAAATATAGCTTAAAAGAGCCTAAAAGTAAAGAAAAGTTACCTACAGTTTATCTACTCCAAACAAAAAAACGAGGCACACGGCGTGTCTAGTTTTAGTGGACTTTTATAAGTATCGACCAAATAAATTAATAATACCAGAATCCAATAGCACGCAAAAATAAACCAGTGGTGGGAAAAGAAAGTGCACCAAATACAGCAAACCAAATACTATCAACAACCTGCGAACCAAATACCCAATAACTAATACTAAAAAATATTAAAAAAAATATGAAGTAAGTTAAGCTTCCAACCAAACGATTAAAACCTGCCGAGAGTTTACTGTGACCACCACTGCGTAGCATTATAATTTGTAGAACAACTCCAGCAACAACAAAAATGAAAAAACCAAACACATATGGCCAATATATTAATAATTGTTCCTTTGCAAAAAACCATAGCTCAATAATAACCGATCTAATCATTTTGTCTATCATTAATGTAATGTCTAATGGTTCTGACATACGGGTTACTTAATAATATCTTTAAGCTTCCAGAACATTCCATTACCTACCGGCAACAGCTGATCAATTAATTGATAAACCCCATCTTTAGTAGAGGTATTTTTATATAATATATTTAGCACATCGAATATTTCCTTATCAACATAAATAGAATATTCAGATCCATCTAAAGATTTAGAAATATATCTGCTATCTAAATATGCATTTAAAATTTTTAGGGTATTTTCTGGAGCAAGAGTGGCAAGTTCTATAATAGATTTCATCAAACCATATTCCCACTCAATTAAGCCGTTACTTTTTTCTAGTGTTTTATAAGCCCTCTCTGACACCCATATCTTATCTAACACATCTTCTTTTGTATTCATCCAAAATCCGAAGCCAGATAAAACTTCTTTATCGCTAATGTTATCTATCGCCCAATCCCAAAAACCTTTTAATTTCTCTAAATCAATCTTATCCTTTGTAATGTTCTCTTTAGCTTTTTCTCTGGAAATTACGTGTCTACCAACAAAAGAAATAAATTCTTTTTGTCTTTTAGGGTTAAGTGTACCCCAAAAAAGTTGAAATAATGGACTCTCCAAATTAACAGTCGGAAAATAAGTGAATGCTAAAGCGATATGAGTTGCCAAACCTTCGTCTACATCTTTAAAATAACGGCGCTTAGTATATTGATCTGAAGTCATTTTAATGGTCAACTCATAAATATTATTAAGATCGGCGAAAAGCTCGCCATAGAGATTATTGCAAAAATATCCCTCGAGAGAAGCTATAAGCAAATCATGTTTTTCTGGTTCTTGTGGAAATATTTTTCCGAACAAACCTTTTATCCAATCTCTATCGCGATAATAGAAAAAGGATAAATAGTGGCCATATTCAAACATCACTGCATAAGTATCCTCTCTATTTAATAATTCTTCATAAATTACCTTAACATCATCTGAAATTTTTACTTTATCGGTCTTCGCAAATTTTTTATCATCTTTTTGGGCAAAGAAGATTAAGCTTTGAAAGGCCTTGCCTCTAACAGAATTAATAGCTGTTCCAAAGGGATCGGTTCCATTTTCTCTGATATTATCTTCTAAATCTGGCTCTGGAAATGACAGGAAATTTTTTATAATAGCCAATAGTCTTTCCCTTAAATCAACAAAATTAATTAACTCTTCTGATTTATCTTCACCGAGTAATTTTTTCAATACATCGGCAGCGGAATTAAACACGGCATTCCAGTTAGCCAGCCAAGCATTATACATATCCCGATCTCTCTTCTCAACACTAAATTTATCAGTTAAACCCGAGGCAATAATATTTTCTAATAAAACTATTAGATTATCATAATTAACCCCCGCTGGATATTTGTTTTCTCTCAGAATATTATATACGCCCTGGAGAAAAGTATAGGTATAGTGTTCGTCTAAATTTCCACGGTCGAAGAATAATGGAGCGTTATTAATATATTTAGTAAACCTATCGGCAATATCTTGTTGCATTAGAGAGCCCATGCCCTCGGCATTTAGAGAATTTAGAAAATCTCTAACTTTATCCATGGCATGCACCCCGAAATTCGGACACGATATTCCACATAAAGCGGTAATGGTTTAAAATAAAGAGGATAGAATTAATAAACTAAAAGCCTGCCAAAAATATGGCCAAAAAGATAAGCCAGGAGATTA
>JBAZVG010000007.1:0-7714 GCA_041661005.1 Minisyncoccota bacterium
CAGGCTGGAGATATGGGAGATATTAAGAAGGCTCAACAGAAAATTAAGTCGTTGAACTTAGGAGCTTTCTTTATAGACCAGTTAGAGGAAATTGAATACGACGTGTTTGACGCTTTGAAGTCAAGGTTGAGGTTAGCTTCTGTTCCTGTCAGGCAAAGCAATAGCACTTGTAATCCTGCGAATTTTTGGGCTTATCACTGGTTTGTGAGGAAATGTGTGAAGATGGGTGATAGTTGGACTGAGAAGGACAATCATTCTGCTCTTTATATGTCTTCTATGTTGGATAACGCTGTAAACCTCCCTGAAGATTATATCAGGAGGCAGATGGAAGGACACGACCAAAAGTGGATTGACAGATATGTTTATGGGAAGTGGACACCTGATAGCTTAACAGAACGTTCAGTCTTCGCTGGATATACTCATATTTGGCATTCTAAGCCACCTCTGTGCGTGGAAGAAGGAATTTCCATATGGGAACAGCCTAAAGGTCAAATTTACAAAATGGGAGTTGACCCGAGTGAAGGTGTAATAGACCCAGCTTGTGTTGCAGTGGTATCGGGAGAAGGAAAGTTGGTAGCTATGTTCAGCGGAAAAGTTCCAATAGTTGCTTTAGCAGAAAAAATTAAGACCCTTTATTATAAATATCATAAACCTCAGGTGGTAGTTGAGGTGAACGATAAAGCTGGTGGAGCACTTTTAGAAAACATTAAAGATTTAAATATTTACAGGAGACAGGTTTTTGATTTTAAAGACAAACGAACCTCTGAAAAATTAGGATTTAAGACAAACCATTCAACGAAAAGGATGTTAATTTCTAATTTTCAAGATTTATTAAAAAAGGGATTTCCAAAAATCTATGACCAAAAAACGATTGATGAGTTTGGGACATTTGTCTGGGCAGAAGAAGCGAGACTTCAAGGTGCAGGTGCACAACGAGGTTTTCACGATGACCGAGTGATGTCAACACTTCTTGCTTTTTGGGAAATGTCAGTAAAACGGACTGAACAATTTATTGTAAAAGAAACAAAACCAATTATTAAAAAAAAGTTTCAATATAATTAAAAACTTATGAAAAAAACAAAAAAGAAAGTAGAAAAAGTATATAAGAAAATAGAATATTCTCCAACAGTACTTCAGGAAATTTATAATAAGGAAATAGTAATAGTTCCTAATAGGGAACAATTATTATCTTTGTTAAAAGTAAAAGTTCCAAAACTTTTTGATAGAGACCCGCAAAGTTATTCGAACGAAAGATTAAATAATTTAGCAGACGAAATTATTAATTTTTTAAAGTAAATTGTACTACGCACCTTCAGTTATAAAAATACGAATTACCAAAGATAATTTGGATAAATTTTATTACCACGATAAAAGAACAGAAAGACCTGACTACATTGCAGATAGAAAAGCACTGGAAAAAAAAATGACAGATTATGAAAATGGGGTAATTGACGAACTAACAAAAGTATATCCTGAAAGATATGACCTTAATGTTTTGACATACAACCAGTATGAAAATAATTATTTAATAATTGATGGTTGTCACAGAATTGAAGCGATGAAAAGATTACTTGAAGGGAAAGTTGAAGGGTTTGACTTCTGGTTAATTCCATCGAATATCTTAGGGGCAGAAACCGAAGAAGATGTTTATAGGTTGAGAGATATGGTAGATGCTGAATTAGAAAAAGTAGGATTACCAAAATGGGTAAATAAATTTTATTACACAGACATTAACGGAAAGTTAGTGGCTTGGAAAAATATAAATATAATTGATACAGGAGACACCAATCAACCACTTCAGTTCGGAGTTGATTGGAAATTAAATATTCAAAGTATAGATTTTGCATTAAATAAAGAATTAAAAGATTTACCAAAGTGGAAACACTTGGTAAAATAAAAATGGAAACAAATATTTTAAAGATGATAAATGACGAAAAAATGTCATTTGAAAACAAGGACATACAAATTGTGCCTGGTCTTACATTTAACCAAAAACAGACAATAGAACAGATTTACTTTTATTATAATTCTAAATTTCAATCAGGTGAGATTGATGGCGATGGTGATAAAAAGTATTTCTATAACATAAACAAGAACCCTTGTAAGATTTTTTCAAAGGCAATAGATTTTGACACTAAGAATATTCGTCTTTTAACAGCAGATGGCGGAAACCCCTTGAAGACTTGGTTTATGGAAAGAGATTTGAAATTTTGGATGAAAGATAAACAATTTGGAAGAGTTCTTAACAGGATATTTTACGAACTTCCTATTTTTGGAAGCGTTGTATTAAAAGCAATAAATGGAAATCTTTATTTTGTTGATTTGAGAAACTTTGTAGTTGAACAAAGTGCTGATACATTAGAAGACGCAAATTATATAATCGAGAAACACCCATATACGGTTGCTGGATTTAGAAAGGCGATGAAAGAGTTTGGGGTAGAACAAAAGAAAATTGACGAAACTATAAAACTTTATCGGGAAATGCCAGATGTTAAACACATTATGGTTTATGAAAGATATGGTGAAGTAGAAACAAATGGAAAGTGGGAATACAGAAGGGTGTATATTGCAGATGTAGGTGTTGACCAAGAAGACCAGATGACCCATAGAACTATTCCTTATAGGGGAATTGAATTAAAATCCGATGTTGTAGAAGAAAATCCTTATTGGGAATTTCATTTAGAAAAAATACCAGGAAGATGGTTGGGTATAGGAGTGGTAGAAACATTATTCGAACCGCAAATAAATACGAATGAGTCAGAAAATCTTTTAAGTAAGGCATCTGGTTTTAGGGCAATAGTTTTACTTAAATCAGCAGACCCAGGCTTCGCTGGTAAAAACCTTTTGACAGAAGCTCGTAATGGAGATGTATTGGATACAAGCGAAGGTGATATAAATCAACTTAATATTCAAGATGTTAATCTTGGACATTTCAACGACAGACATAATCGTTGGATGAAGAACCGAGACGAACTTACTTTTTCTTATGATGTAGTTCAAGGAGAACGATTACCAGCAGGAACTCCATTAGGTTCTGCTCAGATTGCTATAAGTCAGACACTTTCGTATTTTGAAACAATCCAAGAAACGATTGCAATGGATGTTAAAGAAATGATTTTTAAGGTTATTCTTCCTCAATGGGAAAATGAAAGTTCAACTGAACACACAATTAGATTGGTTGGAAAAGATTTAGATGCGTATATTTCAATGATAAAAGATGGATTAGTAGCAGAAGAAGTTATCAAACAAGTTATTAAGGGAAAGTTTCCGAGTGAGTATGATGCACAAGTAATTGGAATTGTTATTGAAAATGGAATAAAAAAGAACGGGGAACTTTTAAAACAAATTCCAAAAGGATTTTATAAAGATACTAAATACGATATAGATATAGACATCACTGGTGAAAGTGTTGATACAAGAGTAAGAAATGCAACCAAGTTCGCAATATTACAAGCCATACAGGCAGACCCAATGATGCTTCAAGACCCGACTAAAAAGAAAATATTATTTAGCGTAGCTGAAGACGGAGGGATTGATTTGAATGATTTTGTAGCACAGGATAAGCAAAGTATTGAGCAACAGATGACAGGAGCTATGGCACAGAGACCAGGCGGAGGCGGGGTATCAAGACCACAAATGACGCAAGGTGCTATGCCAGGAACTAAAACTTCAACAATTTAATGGATATACGAAAAATACAACAACTTAAAGAAAGTCCACACGCACAGACAGTGATAGATTGGTTTAATGAAGAGATTGAGAAAATGAATAATATTTCAACTCATAAAAGTTGGGAAGAGGTTTTAGGCAAACAAATAGCTGAAAAGATATTGACCGATATTTGTAGAAGGTTAGAAAATAAACCAGAGCAAATAAAGGTGCGTAATCAATATAAATAAAGGTCGTAGACGAGAAAAAAACTCGCAAATAAATAAATTATGGAAAATACAACAACCGAAGCAACCGAAGAAAACTTAGGAGAGACAACTCCTACTGAGGAAACTCAGGAAGAAACAAAAGAGGAGAAGGAAACTCCCAATGAAAAAACCACAGAATCATATACTGATAGAGAAAAGCGTTACTATGCTCGGATGAAAGAATCTGAGGAAATAGCCAAAAAGGCGAAAGCTGACTTGACAAAAGCCAAAGAGGAAGTGGCTAAAGCTAAACTTCCAATATCCGACATAGATGCTATTTTAGAGGTTCAAAGTTCTACAAGGGACTTAGATTCCGAAGAAGTGGCAGAGCTTAAACTTCGTGCTTCATCTTTAGGAATAGGTCTTTCTGAGGCACGAAAGAATACAAACTACAATATATGGCAAAAAGCACACAGAGAGATGGTCGAGAAAGCAAAAGCACTTGCTCCCAATACAAATCAGGGAGAAGTAGATAAGCCGAAAACCTTGACTGAAGAGTTTAAGGAGGCTAAAACTCAGGAGGAAAAGGAGAAACTGCTCAATAAATATGGGTGGAATCCCTTGAATCCAAGGAGAGATTTTACATCTCTCTAATGAATTGGGGCAAGAAATACGATGAGTGATGCAGTATCAAACGATGTATCAGCTATAAATCCTACGATTTGGTCGGATATGGTTCAACAGCCACTTTATAAGACACTTGTTGCCTTAAAAGTCTGTAATACCAGATTAGCCGATAAATTGACAGTTGGTAAAGCAATTCAACTTCCAAGATATGGTGACTTGTCTGCACAGACATACACCCCTGGAACTGATTTGACTGCAACCAACCAAGAGTGGGATTTCGATACAATCAACGTTTCTACGTTCAAACACTGTACCTTTTACGTAAACCGTTTGCGTACCTTAGGGGAAACCCTATTGATTAAATTCCGTAAATTGCGGGAAAATCTCACAGAGACAATCCGCAGCGAAACCCAGAAATGGGGACGTTCAACGACTATAATCGGAATATCCTGTCCATTGACAATTTAAGGTGATGTTGATAAGATTAAAGTATGAATAAAAAATCTTATCAAAAATTGTATATGAAAACATACAGATTGAAAAATCTGGAAAAACTTAGAATATATAGCAAAGAATGGCAAAGAAATTGGCGAAAGAAAAATCCTGAAAAAGTTAAAGAAGCAAATCATTCTGAAAAAAATAAATTACGACAAGAAAGATATAGACAAAAGCATAGATTAGAAATTAGAAAAAGAAGTTTAGCATATAATAAAAAAAGAATAGCAATGAATATAAATGCCAAACTAATATGGCTTCTTAGAAGCAGAGTGAACGGTGCGATAAAAAAGTGTGAAGGAAGTAAGGCATATAAGACGATTGATTTAGTGGGTTGTGAAATTCAAGAATTAAGAGAACATCTTGAAAAGCAATTTACACCAGAAATGAATTGGGAAAATCACGGAAAAGTTTGGGAAATAGACCACATAAATCAAGTTAAAAACTTTGACCTTACAATCGTAGAGGAACAAAAAAAGTGTTTTCATTATACAAATCTTAGACCCTTAAATTGGCAACAAAATAGAAAAGAACAAAACAGGATAGTGGGATAGTCTGACCATACGGGCGACCGTATGAGATAAGCAGAAATGTCTTATCACCTTATAAAAGGATTAACAAATCGAGACGATGTCAATAAATTACAAACTAACGTCTCTGTTGCAGTAGAATTAGCTGGACAAGCAGGTTATCAATTATCAAACGCTATTGATACCTTTGCCTTCAGCAAAATTACTGGAGCAGCAGGCGTAGGATTGTCTTGTATTGATATGGGTCACATCAATAACAGCACCGATGACGGAGTTATAACAGCATCAAGCACCAATATAATTGACATTTTCGCAGGAGTACGTAAAGTTCTCCGACAGAACAATGTTGAGGAAGCTGGTGATTGGTGTGCAGTTATTTCCCCAACCTTGGCGTCATATATTGATATAAAAGGAACATCAGTTGGATTTAACTCTGCAGATGCAACTCTTAAGAATGGTTATGCTGGAAAATTTATGGGTTTTGAAATCTATATTTCCAACAACTTACCATCTGGAGAGACAAGTGCATTATCCATAGCTGCTTTGGGTGGACCTTCTGGAGCTGGTTCAGCTACCACGGGAACAGCCCATTACTTTGGAAAGAAAGGAGTCATTGACTTAGTCTTACAAAGAGCACCAGCGTTAGAAATTAGACCTTGCGACCACAAGATTGGGTCTAACTTTATTACCTGGACAGTTTATGGAGCAGGAGTAGCCCTTAAAAACAGGGGTAGAGCAAGGAACGTAACGATTAAGGATACATAGAATTATTACCGAATAATCGTTTCAAGTTGGAGTGGTTCTCCCGAACCCTACTTCAACTTGGGCGGGAGGAAATGATTATGATTAAAAAAGTACTTAACAAATTAGAGGAATTTAATAATTGGAGAATAAAGCGAAAAGTTTTGAACAGACTTGTTAGAAGATACAAGATGGATTACGAAGTTGAACTTGTTTTGGAACAATGGATTATTAAGAGGATTTTAGATGGACAAGTGGCAAGGAGACCAGAACTTGCTGAGAAACAACAAAGGTTGAAAGAAATTAAATTATTTATTGATTACTTCACTAACTTAAAATAATATGAGAATACTTTGGGTATTAGACAATGCAATGTGTTGGAAGTCGGGAATTTGGTATCACCGAATAGAAGTTCCATCAAGAGGTCTTATGAGTAGGGGAAATGGAATAAAACAAGTGGCAATAGGAACATCAATGCCTGATGAGTTTATGGAATATCCGAGCACAGTTATATTCGGCAGGATTTATCCTGAAGCGGCACATCCAGTAGATTTAATGAGGGCATACAAAAAACAGGGAACAAGGGTTCTTTATGACTTAGATGATGATATTTGGGCAGTTGACCCATCTAATCCCTCAAAAAATGTTTCTAATGTGTTTAAAGACCAATACGAGGGAATGATAAAGGAAGCAGATGCGGTTTTAACACCAAGCAGTATTTTGGCAAAAAAAATACAGAAAGTTTCTAAAAACAAAAAGGTATTTATTTGTCATAATTCAATAGATTTTAATGATTATCACGAGAGACCACACGAACACGACAAACTTTTAATAGGATATATGGGGGCTGCCTCGCACTGGAAAGACCTTACTTTAGTAGTAGATGTGTTGGAAAAACTTTATGAGAAATATGATTTTACTTTCGTATTACAGGGAGTTACTGGTGGAGATTTTGAAAGCGAAATGCTTTCTTGCCAAAAAATACTTTCTCAAAATCTTCAACCAGAGCAAAACGATTACTTCAGAGATGCTTTGGCATTTTACGACAAATTGAAAAAGATTAAAATGTATCACCTTCCGTTCTTTTTACCAGAAATTAACCCGATGAAATTAAGTATGGCTGACTTTGATATAGGGATAGCACCTTTGGAAGATAAAGAATTTAATAGAGGAAAGTCCTGTTTAAAATTTTATGAGTATGCGGCAGTAGGAACACCTTGTTTGGCTTCAAACGTAGAACCATATAAGCAAGAATGCACTTATTTGGCTAATAATACTTTTAAAGATTGGTATAACAAATTGGAAAAGTTAATTGTTGATAAAGATTTTAGATTAAAATTAGCTAAAGACCAGCAAAACTGGGTTAAAGAAAATCGCAGTATGGAAAGAATCGCAATAGATTGGGAGGTGGCTTGTCAAAAACCGTCAGGAAAAGGTGCACCTAAAATCCTTAATCAAAATAAA
>JBAZVG010000007.1:7814-9102 GCA_041661005.1 Minisyncoccota bacterium
TGGAATTGTGTTCTTGACGAAGTAATTGAACGATTGAAAAAAAATCACGTTCTTCTTTCAGGATATAAGGAAGCCGACAAAGTAGTTGTTTGGTGTGAAATAGAAGAAAAGGGTTGGTTGGAAAGAATTAAAGAAACACAGAAACGAGGCAAACAAGTTATTCTTTATCAGATGGGGGTATGGGCTCACGATAGAGTTAGACCACCTTGGAACGAAAAACTTGTTTCAGATGTTATATGTGTTTGGGGAGAAGGAGATAAGGAGAAGTTAATTAAATATGGAACTCCTGCAGAAAAGATTATTGTTACTGGTTGTCCTATAATTCCACGACTTAAACCGAGGGTAAAACACGAAGGAAAGAATGTAGTGTTTGCCTTAGAGCATTGGGATTTAGGAGAGGATGTAGTTGAGAATAACATAGTTGCCGCCGAACTTCGCAAACTTAAAGGGGTTAAGGTTATTACCAAAGGAGTTCAAAAAGAAAATCATACAGAGATATTTGAAAATCCAGTAGAGTCAGACAGATTTAGTGGTAATCACTTAGATGTAGTGGCAGAAGTTCTTTCAACAGCAGATTTAGTGGTAGCGATTTCAGAAAGCACCTTTGCTTTTTTAGCAGAATGTCTTGATATACCTGTTATTATCGCAGACATTTGGACACCAAAAATAAGAGGTAAAGACCCAAGATATTTAGAATTTAAGAGTAACTTCTCAAACGGAGTAACAAAGGTTAAATTAGAAAACTTAAATAAAGAAATTTTATGGCAACTAAAAAACCCACAAGTAAAAAGAAAAGAAAGAGCCGAAACGGCAAGGCTTCAAGGGGGCGTGGATATTGAAGACCCCGTAGGAGAACTTATAAAAATAATAGAAAAATGAACGAAACTCACTCAACGCCAAATGAAATAGCAGACCTTATTAAAGATATTATACAAGATAAGATTGTATGTGACGTTGGTTGTGGAGATGGGACTTTTATGCAGGCATTGTCCAAATACGCCAAAGCAGTTATTGGGATTGAATATGACCCAAAGAATTGGAAAGTAGCAACAAAGAAAGGATTAAATGTATTTTTCTACGACACATTTTTTGTCCCACTACATACTTATACTACCCCACCACCAGATGTTTATTATTTATGGACAAGAGATTGTATGGGTGTTTATTTAAAAGCGAAAGAAGAAGGAACACACGGAACATTTATATTTGGACCTTCAGCAAGACCATCCACAAAAGCATTTCTTAATTTATTAGACGCAGAAGTTAGAGAAACAAAAATACCATTTGG
>JBAZVG010000008.1:0-8200 GCA_041661005.1 Minisyncoccota bacterium
AGCTCGACACTTATAAGATTTTGTTTATTTAACACTTATAAGGTTTAAACAAAAAAAAATAAACTATGTTTGTACAAGTACCAAGAGTTCCTTTTTGCACGGGGGTTCGATTCCCCCCATCTCCACATCCTGCAACTTATGACCACGAAACTGCTCAAAAACCTCGTATAGGACTGACACTTTTGCGGTTCCAACGCCAGTTTCTCGATCGTAAATAAATTTATCGGCAAAGACGAGCTTCAACACTCGTCTTTTGTCGTTTAATGTCCCGTTTTCCCATATATCCACGGGGTTTTTTAAATAACTCATTACTTCACAAAAGGCGGTTCCAACATCAACAGGACCAGCTTTCATTTTTTCACTTTTACTTTCCAATAATACTTTCTTTTTACTTAACTTATCAATTTGGTTTTCATAGACTTCGATGACACTTTCTTTGTTTGCTTTCACTACTCGTTCCGAAAGCTTGTTTATTTCTTCATCCACAGATTTTAATTCTTTTTCAACCTCATGTGATCCGCTGCTCATTGATTCTTTTCTTTTCTTATATACATCCTCCACGATTACTTTCGTAAGAGAAATCGCATTTTTACTTGGCTCTGTGTTTTTTAGGACTCTTCCAAATTCCTTTTCGAGTTCTTTTTTCTTAATACTTTTATCTCGCTCAGTGCATGTTCGATTGCGACACCGGTAATAAGGGTGTTTTCCTCCATGTCGGCCGGTACTTTCGCTCGCTGTCATAGGTTCACCACACGTTGAACAACAAACAAACCCCCTTAGCGGAAACACTACGTTAAAATCCTTTCTCGTAAGCACTAACGCCCTCCCGCTAAGCTTTTCCTGCACCCTCTCAAACGTCTCCAAACTGATAATCGCTTCATGGCACCCTTTTCTTCGAGAAACTTCCCAATCCGGGTATTCAATGTACCCTGCATAAATAATCCGTGCAAATAAACGTTTTACAAAATACGGATATACGGGTTTATTACCGTTAAAATTTTTCTCCTTTAAAAATCTTGCGACATCAATCTGAGTTATAAAGCGATCATTCGCGTATCCTTCAAAGGCTTCACGAAGAATACTCGCTTTTGGTTCTTGTCTCGTTAAAAGTTTTCCATGTTCTGAACTTTTGACAGCTTTATAGCCGGGAGGAGGACCGAACGTCCAATACCCTTTTTCCAATCGCGCTTTCATTTTTTGAACTACTTGGCGCTTATTTTGATTTTTCTCAAGTTCTGCTCCCGCAGCAAGAATTGTCTCTACATATTTTCCTTCCGGCGAATCATCAAAATTATAGTTCAAGCACTTCGGAGTGATATCCTTACCTTTGAATGTCATCCGGAGTTTAAGATGAAACTCAGTATCACGCGCGAATCTTTTTAAGTCATCGAAGATAACAGTAAATTTCTTATCTGGATATTTGTCGACATATCTAAGCAGTCCTGACATCGCCGGTCGTAGCATAAAATCACCTCCGCCAGTAAAGCTATCTTGAAAAACAGCGGATACTTTGTACCCATAAGATGTCGCGTACTCTCGACACCGATGTTCTTGGCTGTCGAGTCCGTGCCCCTCGTTTTTTTGCCGTTCAGACGAGACACGACAATATATTATTGCTTCTTGAATTTTGTCACCCTTTAACATATTTTTTATTATCTACCACCTTTAATTATACCGTATATTTTTTCATTACTCAAAATCATTTTTATCAAAAACACTTTCCACCAAAGAGTACAAAGCATCACGAATTTCCTCGACTTTTTCGTCGGTTAAAGTTTCATCACCCAAGAATTTGCGACAATCTTTAATTGTGAGCTTTGTGTTATCCATACACCAAGCCGCTCCGGAGGGTGACTCACCGGAGCGGCTTAAGCTTTGTGATATCACCGTGAATCGCAATAAAAAACTGCGATCACTATTCGCAGTTTATCTTTATTGGCATCAGTGGAATACTTCTTTTAATACCCCCTCGTTATGCGTTACTTCACTTTTCCCCGAAAGCGAGAAATCACCATTTTTATGGCGTCTGATGAGGCCGTCTGCCCCTCGTGGTGAAGAATTCGCTGGATAAGTATCTCTCTATACACCCCACGAGGAGAGTCCTCGCCACACAGCGATCTGATCTCTTTGGTAGAAAGTTTATCAAGCTCAAGAATGCGAGAAGTTTTCTCCTTGTTCTTTATTTTCCGCACCCTTTGTATTTTCGGCATACCTTCCGCAGCAAGCAAAGCCCTTATTTTTTTCCAGTTTTTTTGGACATAATCACAAAGCTCTTCACAGCTAACGCCATCAAAGATCCATAATTTTACGAACATCCTTTTACTTTCCTCGATTTCTTCCGGTGAAGGTGTTTGTAGTCGAACAGGATAATATCTTTTTTTTGTGTCCTCTGTCACACCAAAAACAAAGGCATCAAAAATGTCATTTATCCGTGGAGTAGGCATCACGCCATATTTTTTCAACAGCGCCTCTCTTTGAAAAAAATAGCGTGGCTCAAGTTTTTTAGAATACTCGTTCTGCAACTTTAATACATCGTTCTTAAAGCACTCATTGTACTGCAACCGAAACCATATTTCTTCCGCCTTATCGGTCTTTATTTTTTTGCCACCCTTCATTATCTAAGTATTCCAGAAGTACCCAAACTATTCAAGTATAAATAAAAAAAACCTCAGTGCCTTACAATGAAAAGCAAAAAACACCAAAATCAAAAATGGTGATTAGATTACCCCACAATCCACTCTTTCACTCCCTTTTTCTTCTTGTGATTAGACGCAACATATAAATACCCGACCACAGACAATATTGGGGCGCAAAACCCGGCGAGGGCTGCCACAATCGTATTACTCCCCATTTTCTTTGCAGTTCTGATGCAAATAGGAACAGAAATACCCCAAAGGATAAACAAAACAAACGTGTCAGAATTCATGTTTTTATTAACGTAAATGATAACTTTTATGCTTTTTAAAAAAGGACAAAATAATTGAAAAAGTTAAAAAAGTTTTTTGGTCAGTTTATCTCCGTTTTATAAAAAAACCGCTATAAATAACAATAATTATTCACACGGCTTTTCAAAAAAGCCTTTTTAACTTTTTCTGTGGATTACGGCATCAGCCAAGCCCATATTTGTTTAATTCTGCTTCACTTGATGTTTCAAACCCAGCTGTTTCAATCCTGTCTTTAATGTCAGAAACAGTGTCTTCGATTGACTCAAGGGATGAAAGAATTTCTTCGTGTCGCCGTTCAATTTTTTCCATCCTAACAACCAAAAAAAGCGCTAAAATGACCAAAATTCCTATTTCCATAATTTTAAAAATTATATTTTTGTTTTTTGGACGCAAAAAGCCCACCACATAGGTAGAGACCGAAGTCTCTCATACCGGTTTCCCGATATGGCGGATAAGGCGACCCCATATGATGGGTTCTTTATTCCTTATCCGACTTTCAACCATACCGGCGGGCGTTCCCGACGGGTTAGGTCATACGTATTCAGTTGTCCTTTTATTTTACCACACACCCACCAAGAAAGCCAGTTTAAACTTTTTTACACTTTTTGCAATTATGCATGAAGTAATGTAACATAAACCTTGAGACTAACGACAAAAGACTATGAAAAAATTAGTAACACTTATAGACACAAAAGAGAAAACGAAGGAACAAATCAAACAGGAGATATATAAGCAGCTCCGTGATAAAGAAATTTTGCCACCACAAAAAACATCTTCTGGAAACAAAAAGTAATAAAAAAAAGCACTGAACGACCAGTGCTTTTTCTTTAGACAGTTTTTACCGATTATTCCGGAGCGCCGTTTTCTCTCGAAGCTTTGTTGAGAGCATCAACAAATTCTTGAGCAGCCGCATCAGATTCTTTTCTCTGTTCTTCTGTGCGGAGAGCGCCAACAGGAATTCCAAGTCTTGTTTCTTTTTCCATACAATTATTATCGTTTTCTCTCGAAGCTTTGTTGAGTGCATCAACAAATTCTTGCGCTGCTTTATCCGACTCTTTTCGTTCGGATTCCGTTTTAAACATTCCGGGATTTAATTTTGTTTCTTTTTTCATACAAATACCAGTTTCTCTCTCGTCAACAGCTTTATTCAAACCATCAACAAATTCTTTTGTCATTTCTTCTTCAATCCTTTTTTCTTCCTCAGTTCGTGTGTCTTTAAATTTGGGGTTTATCATAAATTTGTTTTTTTAACTTTACATTTTTATTATACCACATATTATCAATTTTTACGAATATTATCTATGCCCTATAATCACTCAAGTTTAACTAGGATTCTGAACCACTTTAGAACCCACACTTTTATCTTTCTCCTTTAAATACTCGAATTGTTCTTTAAAACTCTTCCCTGTCGCGCTTTCTGCAATATATGACATGAGAAGAAATAATGCCGTTGTATAAGCAAATATTTTTGTATGTAGCGGATTATCGAATGCCTCTCTGGTTCCGTCTCTTTTATAAATTGTCCCGTCAACCCAATACCGATTTTCCTTTACATAAATAGCGATGTACGGTGTTTGACGCTTGATTGAATCTCGTAACGATCTTATTTCATCAAATAGTGTTGTTTTTAAAAGATGATCCTTGAACTTTCCTTGAATTTGGGGGTAGTTTCCTTTTTTCACTTTTTTAAGAAAGTCGCTAAAACTATCATCCGTAACATTATATTTTTCTCTTAAAAAATGAAGAAGGTGGTCATATATGCTTCTCACTAAGAACATATAACTCTCGAAAAGTCCGGCAAGTAATTCCATTTCGGCGGTGTGTTCTTCGGACTCTATAAATTCGTCAGCTTTTTTATACAAAATATCTCCAATAATACCGGTTCGAATAAGCCGAAAATAAAGTTGTACAGACTTTTTGTCGTCTTTTTTCTGGAGGACTTCATACACAAAGTAATTCAATGCTATGGCGTGGAAAGCATAAGACGATGGTTCGTCAAAAGTTATAACGAATTTATTATTTTTTTTAGACATATTCGTTCGCAAATCGAATTTCTGTTTTTTCTATTCACAAAATCTAACCCGCTTCTTGAAGTTTCCGGTTGATTACGATACGAGCGTCCTGCTCGGTAATAGCATTATTTGGGTTGGTTTGGTTAGGTTGCATATATTTTGTTCCCCTTATTTTAACACTTATTTAGGTAAATTGACAGAGGTAGGCTTATACCTAAATCAACACAAAAATGGTCTTTGCGCAAAGCAGATTATATTGATAAAATAGAGGCGAACTTTTATAAAAAACTATAATGATGAATTTTTTTGGAAACAGAAAAAACTCAATAAAGGCCGTTTATGAAGATGACCTTGAGAAATATTTAAAGTCTGTTGACTTATACGACAAAATTCTATCAAAAGAATTTCAATGTCGTTTTTGCCACACAAATATAAGCCTTGAAAATCTGGAAGTTATTATACCCAGAGGAAAATCAATCGAGTTTATATGCAATAACAAATTATGTCTACATCAAGCCTAACAACAAAAGCAATAACAGAAAGCCCGTGGGCTATTGCCATAGGTAATTATATCCAGAGTCACCCTGTTCTTTGGTTTTCGCTTTTTGCGCTGATGCTCGTCGGGTCTCTTTTGAAATTGATATTATCGGCCGTGCCTCAGATTGATATTCTGAAATCAAAAATCTTATTGCCTCTCGTCAAAAAATATAAACACAAGAAACTTATAAAAAGCGCAATCAAAAGCGACATTCGCGGACACGTAAATAAAGAAGTCGCCAAAGTCAAAAAATTTCTTCCCTGCGGATGGGCCGAGGATATGGATATTGATTGGGTTGACACAGAAGAGGCCTCCACTCTCCGAAATGACAAGAGAATAATTGTGCGAATTCGTCCGCTTGAAAATCAAGAACATAATTTTGTGAACGCTTCATATCACTTTCTGCACTCAGGTTTTTTCCCAAAAATGCAGTCTGTAATTCCTAAACCTCACTACGAGGCTTCTGTGCTATATATATGCCGTAAGGTGGTTGATGGTCGCGGAAAAACCGCGTCAACAATTTTTGAAGACAATTTCCTTGAACCTTCTATTCAAAAATTTCAAGAAATACCCGAATATATGGATGACTATGAGCTGATGGATAAACGCGGTTTCTTTATGGGAACTTTCTTACGGGAACTCTACGCGATTGCGACAAATGCGAAATTTTCCCGTGCGAGGAATAACATTCCGGAAGAAACTACAAAAATGCTCGCGCACGTCAAAAATTTTATTGGGGCTTATGATAATCATTTGTCCGGGGAGAAAGAGATGGCACCCTCAGATTGGTGGCACGGCGGTTCAGTTTCAAAATATGCAATTTTGCTTGTCGCACGCCCAGAAAGCACGCGCATTGACCCATATATAAAAAGAGCTCAGGATAGATTTAACGCTGGCTCAAAACGCCTTTACGTATTCGGAGCAAATCACGAACGTAAATTTGCAAACGCAGTCATCGCGGGCATTGACGGAACAATAAACGGTGCAAAATTGGTTGAAAGTTTTGAAACACCGTATGATTACCGTGGAATGCCCGGCGGTATTGGTGCTGTTTTTGAATACAACCGTTCTATTGCTTCTTAATGCAACAATACAAAAAAACAAAAATATACCAAACTTAATCCACTTTTTTCCCTTTTCGTAAATAGTAATTACTGAGATAATAACTGTACAAGGAAAAACCCCCGAAGGGGTTTTCCTGAAATGCTACTGCCCGTGTAGCAAGTCGTTTAAAGAACCGACCCCTTCTTTTTCAAGAAGTGTTCCAAGGTGCATATCGGATCTTACTCCGAAATTCACACCATAGTTCTTTTCTATGGTTCCGACAAAAGTGTCGCTTCGCTTTCCGCGGAGCGACCCTTTTTCTGTCCGAGACCTACAACCCGCCATTCCGGGAGCGTCTTTCATACAATGCTTCGTCATTTTATTCTTCGCTTAATTGAAGAAGGCCCGACTACTTCCTTCCGACCATTAATTACGGTCTGCTTGGCCCGTGCATAATTTTCAGAAGTGCGTCGCTGAGCCGATTGTATCATTTCAAACCCATCAAAAGCAAGGCCTTGAATAGCGTGCCTGAAAGAGATTGATTCGTGAAGCCTCCTATGATATGTTATCGGTATGCTTTCAAAGTACGGGAAATGGTTCGCATTCTCAATTCCTTACATAATAGGGTGTGCATTTTTTTCGTATTTGTTTTATAATGTAAATGACACCAATCGATATCTTGATTCCCTGCTTGCATCCAACTATTACCAGGGCGCCCAGATCACCGATTATCTCGTTAACAAAATCGACACAGAACTTCGAGATATTGTAAAGCAAAAAGTTGAGAAAGACGATTTTTATGCTGCGGTTGCTTTTGGGAGTGCATCGACAAGAATTGACTGGGGGATTAATTTAATAAGCGTTTTTGCAACAATTTTTCTTTTTTTTATTGGCTTTCTGGTCTGGAAAAACTTTCAACTAAAGGAGAAAGCCGAAGAGGATATAAAAAGAATTCTTCAAGAAGCTAGAGAAAAATCGAATGAAATGATCACTCGAATCGAAAAAGAAGCGCAAGAAAAAGTACGAGGGATTGTAAAAAGTGGTCAGGAGGAAATGGGAAAAGCCCGAGAAAACTTGGAAGTAGCTCAGGAAACAATTCAAAAATTAGTTTTAAAAACCCAGCAACAAGAAATGATTTCCCGTATGAAAATCAGAAGCACCTCAGTACGCTTGGAACAACTGGAAAAAAAAGCGCAATCTTCATTACCTAACAATAAAAAAGATGCCTAACATTTCACAATCACAAACACTTGGGAAAACGGGCTCTGTCGCATTCAGGCTCACACCCACGTCAAATAATACTAATAGGTTGTATCTGTTAGCTATTGGTTCAGCGACCAAAGATCAAATAACCCTCGTTGTTACGAAAGATAGCACAGGAAACCGATCTCTTCAACTTGAGATAATTAACACTTCTGGCGTACCTGCGCAATGGTCTACACCGTTTCCTGACTTCAAAATCGGTATGTCTTTTGACGTGGAGCTTGTGTGGAGTTCAGAAAGGAATCTTATTGCAGTATTCATCGGCAACAACGAAGACCCGATAATGATCCAAAAGGATCCTAAAATTCAATTTGTAAATCTCGGAAACACCGTCCATTACGGTGAAGACATTAACGGCGATGGTCAAACCGAAATGAATTGTTCCCCAAAAACACAAG
>JBAZVG010000009.1:0-7304 GCA_041661005.1 Minisyncoccota bacterium
TATACTCGTCAAATTCCTCTGGTTTATTTACTAAAACTGATGTATCTGCTGTTGTTGCAGAAGCTACAGCAATACCAGCAAATCTTTCTGGCGTCATTGCTGAAGTTGCAAGGATACAAACCTCATTCTCATAATCAAACATCAAAGCGTCTCCTTCGGCGACAGTGATGCTTGAAATTGTGACAGGATATGTTCCTTTATCTCCTCCACTAATTCTTTTAAACATAGTGTGTTTTTAAATTAAATTTTATAATTTAGAAATCGTCATCTTCAAACCCTTTAAACATTTTTCTAACACTAGGGTCAGTCGGTGCGTTGGATTTTTTAACGACTTCTGTTTGTGTTCTTGTTCCGCCTGCGTGAGATACACTTCTTATTTTCTGTGTATCGGCAGATCGTGGCGCAATTACTCGTTTAGGGCTTTCACCCAATTCTTCCGCGACATCGCGACTTACTTTTTCAAAAAGTTTCGCAAGTTCAGCGGGAGTTTTACCGCTTCTGTTATAGTCCCGATTGAGAATCGTGGTAAACATTTTCCACCTCTCATCGGTTGGGTCGTTTTCGATTTTGTATTCGGTATGAGTATCAAGAAATTTATTTAAAACATCCTGACCTTTATCTCTGTTTACATCTTCTGTTTTAACATATCCCAATTTTTTTCCTACAACACTAAACAGTTTTTCAAACCTTTCCAATTCCTCATCTGCGTATTCTCCTTTGAGTTTGTCGTATTCTTCATTCGAGATAACAGGGTCGGCTATTTTTATAACCTCATCTTTTTCTCGAATCTTTCCACGAAGCTCTTGAATCTGCTTTCTTAAGGCAGTTTCTCTAGGAGTTTCGCCTTCGACTGGTTTCGGTTTGACTTCTTCGATTACAACTTCTTTTTCTATCTCTTCTTCGTTGTCTTTTTCGTTGTCTTTTTCAGTAACGGTTTCTACAACTTCATCTTCCTCCTCTATTGGAGGTACAATTACGTCATCATCCCCCTCGACAACTTCATCCTCTTCTTCCACAACTGTTTCTACAACCTCTATTTCAGTGTTATTTGCCATATAGTTTTACACCAAGTTTTACTTCTTTGGATAGAAGAAAGCAAAAACCACCAACGCGGGGCGTAGGTGGTTGTGCTTCGACCATTACTGGAAACTTGGAGGTAAACCAGTAAGGGGCGAATCACAGCCACTTACAACCCTCCAAGTTGACAGTATTTAGTTATTAAACAACTAATCTTCTACAATTTCGAGAATACTGTTCATTTGAGCTACAGTAATATCTTTCGGCACATCTTCAATTTTTACTTTATAAAGAACTAAGGTTGAATCTGTTTTAAGCAATTCCTCTTGTTCTTTCAATTGAGCTTCTCGCGCTTCAAGTGTTTTTTTGTGTTTCTTTTTGAGTTCAATAAACTTTACGTCGAAAGTTTCTTTGTCCTCTAAAACATATGCGTTGTTCTCACTGATAGGTTTTCCTTCAGCGTCTTTCTTAGCATATTCTTTTGCAAGTTCTACACGTTCTTCTTCGTATTTAACAAAATCTTCTGTTGGTTTAACCGCTTCTTGCAAAGCCTCGTATTCAGGTTTCAAAAACGCAAGATTACGCGCAACAGCGTAAGCAAACTTTACTCCGGTTAATTTTCCCAACTTGTTTAATGTTGAAAATAAGTTAATGTTGTCTCCTTTTGTCATTTTTTTAATGTTTAAATTTTTAATTTAGCACTTACCACCTTTTTTCTTCATCGGAATACTTTTCATCGGCATTTTTTCTGTTTTTTTTGTTTCTTTTTTCATACTAGATTTTAAGTCGCACGTTTCGTTTATAATTCAAGTTTTGTGCTACCAATTTACAATACTTTTCAAGTGATCCAGCGACATCGTGTCCGTCAAGAACTTTGTGTCGGATATCGTGTCGGTAGAATTTCAAGTGAGCTTCCTGTGCATTTGACAGTTTTGCTGGTACTTCAATTTTTAAGTTCACGCCTTTTAACATTGCTTTAAAGCCATCAGCTTTATCAAAATATTTATCAAAAATATTATCATATTCTTGTGAGACGTATCCTAAATTATGTACAACTTCTTCATTTGAAATTTCAACAGACGGTACATTTACATTTTCAGGTCCAGTTGTTGCCATAAGAACTTTTCTTGCTGGTTCACTTGACTCTGTGTTGTTGAGTTTGTTCGATATTGTTTCGAGAATACCAACTACAGAATTTTTGAAACTGTCAAAATCATTTTTGGACACAAAATCATTTGAGGTTTCACTATTTGAGCCTTCTAGTTTTTTATTCTTTGCATTTTCGCGACCTATTCGCATTTTTTCTTTTTGTTCGGGAGTCATATTTAGTTATATTATACTACTTTTTTTTAATAAAGGCAAATTTTCGACCTTTGGTAACTTTCCATGAAGCCACATATTTTTTACATTTTTCGCCGCTTCATTTTTGGAAACAATTTTAATGAGACTCTGTGTCTCGGTTTCTATCAATTTAACCATCTCACCTTCGTTTTTTAACCTGTCGTAATCTTCTTTTGGTATCCAATAAGTGTAAGGAAAAACAATGTTATCCCCAGCCTTCAAATCCTTAGTAGTTTTGATTTTCAACATTCTTTGGATAGACACAAACTCTCTTTTGTCATTTTGAATGATGTCCTCCATCTGTTTTTCGTCAGCAAATACCGCCATAAGAAAAGAGAACTCCTCACGGGATAAAAGTATTTGCTTCTTGCCAAGAGTTATCTTTACTTCCTTACAGGGTGTAACTTTTTTATTCCAGTTGAAATCAACGGTTAATCCTTTTGCTTTATAAGAAAATTTGTGTTTAATCATATTACTCCAAGTTATTTACTTCGTTTTCTAATTGATTAAAAAATGCTTTTATGTGATATTTTCCCCCTTCGTTGTGAGCGACGTACCACATCGTGTCCCATTCAGTAGCTTGTTTAGCGGAATGATCAAGGAAGTTATCTTTGAGGTACTCTGTAAAGGCGAGTTCTAATGCGGGCCACCTCGGATCTTGCATGAGGGCACGGATTTGCTTTTTGGTTTGGATTCCTATTGCCATATTTCTCCAAGTTATTTAATAATTATGCATTTACAAACATGTTACTCATAGCGTCTTTGACCGGATTAGTCACTTCTCCCTCCGGAACAGCCGTCTCATTTGCGGGTACAAACAAATCTCCTTTCTTTTGCGCTTCGGCTTTTCTTTCTGTGGTTTGTTGTTCTTGTTGCATTTGAGTTTGTTGTGCTTGTTGCATGGCTTTATATGCCTCTGGATCTTCGAGAGCTTTGACTAATTCATCGGGAAGCCACAGATTAGGTTTCTCGTTTTGGATTTCTAGTATCTGATATGCGGGTTTTGAAAGTGCTATAGCTGTGTCAACATCTGTCTTGATTGCCATAGCGATTTGAGCGATAACGGGTTGCAAGACGTTAAACAGTTCCATCTTTCGTTGTCTTTCAAGTTCGGGAGTCGGCGCGAGCATTGAGTCGTGTTTAATTTCAATCATTCCGTCCCAATTAAGGTTAGAAAGTGGAATATCTTGATTGAGTATAAAGAAACGATTTTCTTTTGATTCGACAAGTTCTCCTTCTCTGTTCTCCATACCCATTTCAAATTGAGGATAGAAGTCAGCGGTTACTTCGCTTGGTTTTCCTTCGGTGTCTGTCTTTGTTGTAGTTACATTCTGTGCTGTCTTTCCTGTCTCGTCTGCGTATGCTTGAATTTCTGCTTCGCTCACAAACTGTTTAATTTCAGGTATAGAATAGACTTGTTTCATCCACGATATTGAAATATAAGCCTCATCTTCGAGCATTTCACAGATGTTCTTGAGAGGATTAGACATCTTGAGTAACGCACCTTGTTTGTCTTGGAGTGATTGTCCGAGTGTCTTAGCCTCCGTCTTTCCTTGAAGTGTTGGTGTGATTCCTGATTCCTCGTCAATATCTTCTTTAATTTTTTGTACCGCTTCAAACCCTCGAGGGTCATAATCAATCTTGACTTGTTCAATCGTTGTTCCCGGTGCTTTTTGTTTAATAATTCCTGGAGAAACAGTCATGTCGCCTTGATTTGTCATTCCTCCTGCTCCTGAGTAGAACAACATCGGATAGATAGCGAGTACCAACTGATCAACGGTCATGTTCTTCAATCGGTCATAGAGTACTTTGTTGTTTCGGATTATTTCATACAGTCCGATTCCGTAAGGTGTCTTTGCGTCGCGGATGTTCCAAATAGTCCACCAACACGAGAGCTTTTTGTCATCGTTTGGAATAGGTGAATAGTAGAGGATTACATCTTGTGACGGAATAGAAATTGAGTAAAGGTCTTTATCAACGCTCTCGTAAAATCCAACGGTGATAATGTCATCTCTTTCGATGGTAGCGTCATTGTCCGTATTTTCACTCGTTACTTTTCCACCTTCTTTTATGAATTTCAAATTTGCATAATCTCCGAACTCTTCCATGAATGCGTCCCACGAGTAGTCTTTCTCGTAATACCAATCACGGCAACTGAATGGGTCAGTAAGATTTGCCATATCATCAATCCATGTCTTAAACGGATCAAGACGCTCTCTGAAAATATCATTGTATCTAACAATGTTTACGTTTTCGTACTTATTTTTCTCTGGATGATCATCATTTATTTCTGTCAATATTTTTCCTTTACTTGCGAGATAGCGAGGATATGTTCTACCAATACACCAACCATACTTAGCGAGGTCTGTAACAAGAAGCTTCATCTGTTTCTGGCTCTTAGCGATTATCCAACTTCGCTTCCATAAATTATAAACAAAGCGTGTTGTTTTTTTAAATTTAGGATTTGTAGCAATGAATGTTCCATCAGGATTTTGGTCAATAAGAATTGACAGAGCTGTCTGTATTTTTGAGAACAACATCGGCTCTGATACGTCTGAACGCCATTCTTCGTCTGTATTGTTTCCAATAGGAACGATTCTAGACCCTCTCATTCCTCTGATTTCGTCCTGTACGAGCATTATTCCACCTTTCTTACCTTCTCTGAGGTTATGAGGAATATAGTCCCTGTCAGCGTCTTTCATCAACTGTTCAAAGTCAAAATTCCCAAGAATGTTTTTCTTAGTTTGTTTGAGTACGGGAATACGCTTATTGATATATTCTTTAACGAGAAGTTCCTCTCCTTCTGGCGAGTAGCTTTCGATTTTACACTCTGCTTGTTTTAAATTTTTTGGCATAGTATTTAAATGAGCAACTTATTTATATATAATTATTTTGTGAGACTATTGATTTGTTTTTATTGCCATAAAGTTTTTCAAGCCGGGCGGATATACTTGCTTCTGTTTGTGTTTTGATCTCTGGCTTTGCAAATTCCATTGGTGCGTTTCGCCTGATTTCATATGCGATAGCAACCGCCATAATCTCATCGTCGTGCTTGCCGGACATCGCTGACGGGTCACCCATTTTGTTTCTAACAAAGGTCAAACATTCTTCGAGGAAGTCTTTGTTGTTCCACATCTCAGGATTGTTGTACAACATTTTCTGCAACTGTGAAAGAATAAATGGTCTGGTCCGAGAGGATGTGAGGAATCCGACCTTGGCTGAAACTTTATTTGTGATGTCGTCAATCGCTTCGCGGAAATATAAATTAGGATAACCTCGCTTGAATAATTCTGTATTGACCCACAGTCCGTCCTTATTGACCTCAATACCCATGTATGCTTTATTATACCACATTCCAAGCGAGTACGCCACATCAACCAGTTCATCGGGCCTGACGTGCGCTTTAAACTTCGCGGCGGTCTTGCCTGTTTGATTATCAATAACCTCAAGAACTGAATAATCGCCGTCTTCAAGCCCCTCTGCCGTGTCGCCTCCAATAACGTATGACTTGAATGGTTGTGGGAATTCCCATATTTTTATACTTCCATTCTCGTGGTTGCTGAATATCGGTGTGTCTTCGGACATGAAGAGTGATCCTGTAGCTTTTGGTTCTGGCGCGCACTTAATATATTCTAGTATCTTGATATTATCGAAATAAGATGTTCCCGAAGATATGAACGCCTCTTCCGGTGTCTCAGGATATTCTTGCATAAGCATCGCTTTATCAACGAACTCTGATGCAATAATTTTAAACTCTTCATCGCTGTACATTTCTCTCCAACCAAAAAAACGACCGATAAAACGACTCAATCCTTTTTGTATCATTCCCCAGGTCTGCTCATAATAGTTTCCATAACCGTTCGCGGTTGATTCTCTAAATACCCAACCACTTGAAATATCAATCTGTCTTAGTGTTCCATCAATAATCTCGCTTGCCTTCATCTTATCGGTATCAGGATAGTGTGCCTCTTCCGAGAACAATACTTTTTGCAAAACTCCTCCTCGTCCTCCTGTTCTTGCACTCGCTGTTCCGCAGTAAAAGTGCGCGTGATTATGTTTCATCTCAATATCGTTCGCATCAATGGAGAAAAATTGTTTTGCCATCGTCTCAAGAATGTTTACATTACCTTGAATTTGCTCTGTCGTGTATCCGCATTTCTTAGCGAAGTACGAAGTAACATAAAGACGATAACGCTTTCGGAATGTGTTTGTTGCCACGTCCTTATACGACACGGCGAGTGACTCGGTAGGATTATCTTGAAGAATATCGTCAGCGGCAAAGAGCGCTAGCACCATAGAGCTAAATCCTTCACGTCTTGCTTTTAGTATTTGTTCTCGTACTGGCGCATTTATGCCTTTGTTCTCAATATCATAATCCCTAACAAGTTGATCATAATATTTACTCTGTACTTTTCTAAATTTAAAAGGCACCAGCTTTCCAGTTTCCGGAGTATCGATTAAAAAATAATGTTCTATGAAATCTCGGTATCTCATTTGAAGTCTTGTCTATCAGTGTTCACATTTATTTGAATCGGAATAATGTTCCCTCCTTCTTTAGGATAAAGATTTTTTAGTTTGTATGCAGTGTCGAGATATTTATGACGCACTGCATAGTCTGGTTTTGAGGCTACTACATTTCCTGCACTGTCTCTTACTTCATCACTTGCTACCAGTCCTTCAAGGTGGACTCTTTCTAAAAGTTCATCCGGTATCCGATCAGCGATCGACTGAATAGCCTTTATAACTATAGGTTTCTTCAAGTTTTCATTTGCTATTGAATTTGCAGTATTATAATCCTTTGTATCATAAGCCTTTAATGCTGATTGAGTTCCATTCTCTGTCAATGCATATTCCTCTACGAATATCTTTTGTTTCCTTGTGAGTCTGTCTGATCTTTTACCTCTTGGTATTCGTAATGGTTTTTTTTTAGGCTTTGTTGTTGTCAT
>JBAZVG010000010.1:0-7029 GCA_041661005.1 Minisyncoccota bacterium
AGTAATTTCCCCTTCCATCAAAAAAGCATGATGAGCAAGCCCATTTTCCCGATTCCCTATTTTGTGTTTCCAAGATGAGTTCATTAAAAGGGATATTTATTTCTCACGTTAGCACGATTTGGCTAGCCACCTCGAGCTTGAACCGTGCGAAACCAAGCCCTGCAAGGCAGATTTGCTTATTTTTAGAATACCACATTGACGGCTCTCGGGCGAGTCAAAAAGTAACATGGGTTCGTTAATTGTGTGTATTACAAAATTGAGCATTATTTTGCATCAAGGGTTTTGAATGATTGCTCCACCTTTCCTACGTACCCCTCTTTAGGTTGCGACCATTCCAATTCTGAAAGTGTAAAGTATTTGGTACCTTGCGAATTAATGGGGGTATAGTCAACCTTGATTTCTACACCGCACAACACACATAATATTTCCGGTCCTCGAACCTCTCGTGCCCATTTCAATAAACTTTCATCATCATTATTCCACCTTGCAAGCCATCCAATTCTTCTTTTTTCACCAGGAAATAAAATACCGGTTATTGGCTCTTCCTCTGAAAGAGATATTTCGGAATAACTATTTTTCAAAACGATACCAGAGATATATTTTGCCGGAGTTTTACCAATATTTTCAATATAAGTAGTTACAAGAAGCGGTTCACCAGATTTCTTTTTTTCTCCAACCTCCGTAATTGCTATTTGAGAAGGTGCGATTGATATCCATGGACGTCGATCTTGTATTTCCAATTGAACCGCATGAAGATAATTAATAGAAGTTAGCAAAAAAGTGGCCGTAGTAATCCAAACAGTAATCCATGTTACAACCTTAAATCCAGCCAGTTTGTTTGTAACTAAATTACGGTAGAGAATTCTCTCTTGTCTCCTAGCTTCGTCTTTTAGTATTACAAAATCTTTTCTTTTATGTATTTCTTTTTTCTTAATCCGATATTTCGTCAACCAAAAAGTCGGCCACATCACGCCGCCAAATAAAAAAAATGAGACAACAAAGAAAAGTGTGATTTCGTAGGGCATAGTTATTACGGATTTGTTTGTTTTTAGAATACCACATCGACGGCTCTCGGGCACTAATAATTATTATCAAATTCAGTATTTTAAATGTGGGTTCTCTCGACCAAATTTCTTCACTAGCCACAGACGTCTCCAGAGCCATGGCGTTAGATACTTATGCTTATGTCTTGATAAGTACTCCGCATAATTACATTTGCCACATGCATAAATAAATTCTCCATACGGTTGGTATTGAAGATGGTATTTTTCTTTTGGATATTTCTGACTGTATGGTTTTCGGCAAATTGGGCAAATTTCTATATCATTCATAAAATATTATTAACACTATTTTTGAAGCGTCGTACGATTTTGCTGAGCTGGAACCGTCCTCGGTCAAGCCCAGATTAACGGAATTGCTTGTTTTTAGAATACCACATCGACGACTCTCGGGCGAGGATTAAATATGTTTATTCTTTAAATTTTTTATTCTACGAATCAGTTCGGTAATATATCCAAGAGTATCATTCAGTTCCGGAAAATAATCATTGGGGTGAGCACACTCATTGCGTTTATTAAGTAGCCCTTGTAACGCCTTACGTTCTGTCTTTGTACACAAACCTACTATTTCGATGGCTTCTATTATTTGAAATTCATTCACTCCCTCTCGAAAATCTTCAACAGAATTCGTTTTCCACGCTGGGCGAGAAATTTTAAGTTTTTGACCGCCGTCTTCAAAAAACTTTTCCTCTATAAAGTCCATAAAAGCAGCCCACGCCATAACATGAGATGCACGAAAACAACCCTTTTCAAGGCAAGTAAAAGCCTGCTTAAAGAGATCGTCTTGTTTCAAGTTCAAGCTCTTTAAACTCGCATAACTGGCTCGCAAAGAAACAATCCGAGAACTTGATTCTTCGTGAACACCTAATATTTTATGAGCAGATGACTTGAATTCTTCAACTTTTTTAATCCAATCTTGCATATTACCTAATCAGTGAGAAGATATTTTTTCATCGCTTCAAAAAAGTTCTTATAGACTTCTGGATCGTTAGTTGGAGGAATTTGTAATTCGATATTAATATTCACTGAGGGAATAGATTTAGTCTTGACGACTGCAACTTTAGAAGTATTTTCGATTGCTGGCAATAAATTGTCTGCGGTTGCTGAAATACCCGACGCTTCAAAATCTGCCATTGAACTTAGAGCTTTGAATGTCGCTACCATTGATTTTTGAGCCACATTCCCAACATTGGTTTTTGTTGCAAAAAAGTGAATTAGCGATTCGTTATCCTTAACATCAGCATCTGGATAAACGGTAAACAAATCAGAATACCCCTCTTTTATTCCCTGCGCAAGAATTTTTTGCCCATTTGCTCCGCGATATTCTTTGTATCTTTGTGTTGGAACACCAGAACCGTCAAGAAACCCCACAAACTTTAAGGCAGCTATCGCGGGAAAATCATTACTACTACTAAAACCAATCGTTTTCATGTGAGCATTTGTGAATTTATCAGGAATGCCGGTCTGCTTAATTTTATCTAAGACATCTTTCAAGACGCTTGATTTATTCACCGTAGGATAGGTCATATAATATGCTTTCAACTTGAACGCTAATATTAATGATCTTCGGGCGACCGAAATGTTGCTCAAGTTGGCTAGGGGACTAGGAATCGGACCTAGATTAATAGCTTCAAAGGCTACTGTCCTACCGTTAGACGATCCCCTATTCTTATTAAGCTCTATCATAGCATAAAATCAACAAAAAACAATAAAAAAGGTGGTCGATTAAGACCACCTTTGGGTTCTTTGTTTTAAAGAACAAGTTTTTGTATTTCTTCAAAAATCATTTTTGCGACCGTTGATACGGCGCGGGCGATTTCTTCGGATAATACTTTTATGCCAAACTCTGTTGTTTTTGGTTCAACGCCAAAGACGATTATTTTCGGCACTTTCCAGCCGGCGTGATTCGCGATATCGACCGCTTGCGCGAGTCCGATTTCGTGAAGCGAAAGACGAATAGTGCTGTCGCATTCAACTTTTTCAAATTCAATGCGTTTGATGTCGCCCGCATTTCCGATACCAATTACAGCATCGGCGACGAGAACGACATCGTAATCTTCCATGAGCCACACAAGGTTTAATCCGAGTGTGGCGCCATTTTCAAGACTTACATTTCGAGCTTCCGGTCGTTTTGAGAATTCTCTCACCACCGTCGGACCGAAACCGTCATCTCCGCAAAGCTCATTCCCGATACCGAGAACGAGAATTCGCGGTACGTTCCCGATATCTTCGTTCATCTTATTTTCCTTTCAGAATTTTAAGCAACAAGAGTATGAAGTGAACCGCACATGACGAGCATGGGTCATGATCGCGAACGATTTTTTCAAGGCGGAAAATAATTTCCTCTTTGGAAAGACCCATACGGATATATTCCGGCAAAATGAATATAATGTCATCTTGCATCGAACCGTAATTTTGCCCCGTTGGAACAACACAGTTCGCATGAATCAAATACGCGCCTTGCAGTGTGTAGTGATGAATCAAGAGTCCGCGAGGAGCTTCAACGATGCCCACGCCTTCTCTGATTTTTTCACCCAAATCTCCAACAATAGGTAATGCTTCATATTTAATTCCATGAAAGAGAATTGTTTCCAATAATGCTTCCAATTCAAACATTGATGCATATGCTTCCACGACTTGCGCCGGTGGATTCATCGCAATGCGATAGTCAGGCATTGTTATACCGTATGCTTTCGCAAGTGCTTGAGCTTCGGGACCTATATGATTCCAGTTGTTGTTCATCCGAGCAAGTGCTCCAACCGTTACCGAATTTCTCACGTGTTTCGTGAATTTTCCAGTTGACGCTTTCGGGAACCACTCATTCGTATGCGACTTGTAATTTTCAACCGTTATCGGCACAGCGCCGGTATCGCTTGAACAATAATTACCGCGAGTATACGGATATTCATTTTTTCCATCAAACGGTGAAAGTGAAATATATTCCCTTTCACGTGCAAACGGCAGTAATCGGTCAGGTGTAAGGAACGAACCATACACTTCGCCGAGAGTCGCCATATCTTTTTGCGCATCAATAACGCGAGCAAGTAAATCTCTCACTTCTTTTTCATTTGGAACGGCAAGCATACCGCCAACCGTCAAAACAACACCGCCGACATTCCGTCCGGAAATAACTTTTACTAAATCATTACCGAGTTTTTCCAGTTTTCGCACGATGGCAAAAACTGCGGGATGAGAGGTTGCGAGCGAAAACGCATTTGGCAAGCGAAGCAAGTCTGGCAATGACAATAATGTCGCGTGCTGTACGTTGCTTTGCAACACGGTCGCTTGGGCCAGTACTTCTCTGAAAAGTTGCGTTTGAATCGTAGGACGAATACCGAGCGCATTTTCCACCGCTTGAGCACTGGCCTCAAAGTGAGGAACCCAGCAAATCCCGCAAAATTTTGAAGCATGTATCGGCGCTTCGTTGTAATGATCGCCGACCATAACTTTTTCCATTATGCGAGGCGCTTCGGTTGGACCGACGGCTCCTTCTACTTTGTTGTCTTTAACCGAAAAGTGGACTTTCACGTCACCTTCCGTTCTTGGAACCGCGGTGATATCAATTATCATTTCCGCAGGTTCCGCCTCTGCACCGCCCGTACCAAAATCCTCAAGATGATGGTGATGACCTTCGTGCATCAATTTATATTTAAGATTAAACATTACCACCCTCCTCCTGCTTCATTTGGTGAGCGTTGTAGAAATTCAATTTTCTCCGAACATCTTTTTCGGAAAAACCTTTTTCCACAAGCATTGCGACAAATTGCTCAATGTCAACTTTCGGTAAGAAACCACGACATCCGAGGCATCCGCGACTGACGTTTGGACAAACCCCTTTGCATCCGGCAACAGTAATCATCGCCAAGCAAAGTTCTTTATCGTTCAGTAAACAACCGACTCGATGACATTCCGCACATACCGCGTGATTAAATTCTCTCGGTTTTCCGTCAGAGAGAAGTTTTGCGATAATAAACGCAAGCTCCTCTGGGTCAATCGGACATCCGGGGATTTCCGCATCAACTTTGACGTAGCGAGAAATCGGCGCACCGGCTTTCAATTCCAGTGTTTGATTATACTCACCCCATTTTCCGTCATGCACTTCTTTTAAGTCTTCATCGGCTACATTCGCCTGAACGCCACCGAAGACCGCGCATGTTCCCATCGCAATAATCAGAACGCCCTCTACTGCGCGAATTTCTTCCAATTCTTTGACGTGATGATTCGTATTCGGAGCACCTTCAAAGATAATGATGTCGCCGGGCAAAATAGTAGTATCAACCGGACTCGTTAAAAGCCGGCACTCCACTAAATTTATCGCTCCAAGCAACGGCACGAATTGATCGGAATGTTCCAGACAGTCTTGACAGCCTTCGCATCCTGACAAAGTTTTTATATGTACTCTTGGTAAACTCATTTTACCCTCCTTTATCAGAAACAAAGTTCGGAAGCCGAGAAAACCGGTCCGTCAACGCAAGCGCGTTTTCCGTTTGGAAGCAAACAGTTTCTGCAGAAACCGAGACCGCAACTCATTTTCCGTTCGGTAGATGCGAAGATATGATCTTTTGAAACACCGAGTTTTACCAACTCCATCGTTACAAATTTAAACATCACATCGGGCCCGATAACGACTGCGCGAGTATTTGGAGCATCAACCTTTTGAACCCTACCCTCGACATTTTGCATGTTGCTAAAAAGTTTTGTAATAAGACCTACATTCCCTTTCCATGATTCGTTTCCAATATCAACGGTTTCGTAAAAATCAATAGAAGAATCACGTTTCCACATACTAATTTCTTCCGGAAGCAACCGCTCTTCAGGATTTTTCGATCCAAAAAGTATAGTTACATTTCCTAAATCAGTTCCATTACGGTTAACTCCAAAATCTGGACGATTCGCTCGCACATATCGTATCAGCGAACGCAATGGAAATAACCCAATACCGCCCGCGACAAGAATAAGATCTTTGCCGGTAAGTTCATCAACGGGAAATCCATTCCCCATTGGTTTGGAAACAAACACCGTATCACCCGCTTGCATTCTATGAAGCGCGGGGGTAACATTACCGCCGGCAATCGCACGCACGCCAAGTTCAAACCATTCTTTATCTGTTGGTGACGAAGCGATTGAAATCGGTGCCATTCCGATATTTGGAATGGTCAGTTCAAGGAATTGCCCGGGTTTATGCCCGAGTTCTTCCCCGCTATTAAGCTCGATTTTAAATAATTTTTCCGTTGCCGAAAGCGTACGAACAGTAAGTATTGTCGCTCTTTCCGGCACGTGAAGATCTAAGTTTAATTCACACATTATTTTTCCTCCTGTGCCAGAGCGTTGAAAACATCAGCGATGTGCGCAATGCCGACCGGGCAAACACCACAGCGACCACAACCAACGCATCCGTTTATTTTATGTTCCGATCCGATAAATTTTACTTTATCAAGCAAACGGTTTTTAATGCGTTCTTCCGCTTTTCCGCGAAAGTTATGTCCACCACCGCATTCCGCCGCTTCCGTAAAAAGACAACTTGATCTTTCGCGAACACGCTCGCCTGTTCCATCAAGGGACGGACAGTCGTGGACGGTATAGCAAACGCAGGTTGGGCACACTTTTGTGCAATTTCCGCATTCTTTGCAAATTTTTGCCGCTTCAATGAGCCATGCTTTTCCGGCTTCCGTTTCCAGAAGTTCGGCAAGTTTTTCAAACGAAGTTTTAAAAACCGTCGAATATTTCTTCGCGGTTTCTTCTCTCGCCCTTTTGCGTTTGAGAATTTCATTTTTTCGCGCTTTGCGATATTCGCCGTTGGCAAATTCACGAAGCAGTTGTTCCCCCGGCGACATTCCAATTTCCGCAACAAATAAATCATTGCCGATATCGGTCAGAATAAGATCAAAACCGGTTTCTATTGTGTGAGTGTCGGCACTCGCCGAAAACGAACCCTTTGCGGGATTCGTTACATCAAGTCCGACAAGAATCA
>JBAZVG010000011.1:0-5295 GCA_041661005.1 Minisyncoccota bacterium
TTTTTGCAATTGTTTATGTGGACAGTGTCATAGAGAGAACGCAATCCAAAAAACAATAAGAATTAACGCCACTCCATTTATTGGAGTGGCATTTTTATTCACCGATTGTTTCCTCCTCAATAATCGCAGTTCGAACATCGTCCCAGTCTCTGTCCCCATTCCTCAACTGTCAACAACCACCGATTGCTCGACGCTCATGCCGTTTGCACAGCCTGTAAAAAAATAAGCCGCCCTTGGAGGGCGGCTTTGTAAACAGGAAAGAATCAATTCTTCAACGTTTGGGACCAATCTTTATGAGAGTTAAAAACAACTTACCATTTGCCGGTTGCTCCACCACCGCCGAATCCTCCGCCACCGAAACCGCCGAAACCGTCAGAGCTAGAAGACCCTGAAGAACTTGAAGAACTTGAAGAACTTGAATTTCTTCTTCTCCTCGACTCCTCATCTTCTTCTTTCTTTCTCTTAGCCTTTGCTATGTCGTTATCCGCCATTTCTTTGGCTGATCGAGCCAACTTATAAACAGCCGTAACAATCGCGAGAACACTCAACCAATCGACAAGTTCAGAAGAAAGCATTGCGTTCGTTTCTTCCATCTTCTTTTTCGCTTGGCGCAGCTTTTCACGAGCGTCGGAACCCGACCGAGAATCTTTCACGGAAGATTCCGCGTTTCGAATAGCACTCTCCGCATTCGTCATTTTGAAAGGAGCATCCAGTATAGCTTTATGAAACTCTTCATCCAACCGCAGAATGGAAGTATGAATATCGTTTGAACTCTCAAGCCGCAGTTTCGCTTCTTCCACGCACTTTCTTGCATCATTGAAACGCTGTTCCGTCATTGAACCTATTTCCTTTGCCTTTTCAAGCAACGGTTGGATCTCACGAAGTTTTTCTGGCACCGATCTGAATTGCTCCTCGATCTCTTCCCAGATATGCTTCGGTGCTAAACGACAGAAGCCCAACATCACGAGCGAAATCTTCTCGTTATCTGTTTCAGTTTCTAGCAAAGCATTCTCGATCAACGGCAATTCGCGATCCACATACTCTTTATTCCTCTGTAAGGTATCCAGCGACGCATGCACCGATCCGACAAGGTGTTGAAGTTTTTCAGCTTCCCCAAATACCACATCGCTCATATCGCAAGCGCCTTCTCCTCTCGATTCCAGTTTTTTAAGCGATGATTCGCGAAGCTCGGCGATTTCGCTCATAATAGTGCCGGTGGTGATGGCTTCCAAGTGGTATCCCGCTTTCGTCAAATTTTCTAGCGCAGTTTCGAGCGAATCAGCACTTTCGGTCGAACTATGGACCATCTCGACGACGCGCTTTCTGAAATTTTCCACTTTCGTGCCGGTATCTTCGAGTGTCGCTAAATTTCTTTTTAGGTCGTTCAAATCTCGAACACAAACATCAAACTGATTGTTGGCTTTGTCCGGACTGGACGGCACAAGTGCGCGAACTTCTTTCTTCATTGTTTTAATATCGGGAAGACCGCGCGACAATGCATCGAGATTTTCCATAACTTGAGGACGAATCCATTCGGGCAGCATCAAGAGATCAAAACCGCGAATGAAAGCATCCATTCCGGATATTTCCGATTCAAGCGACTCGAGATCGCCGGCTATTTTCTTCCGCAACGTTTTTTTTCTCCTCCATTCCTTGCAATATTTAACAAGGAAATACAAAGTAACGCCAACGATCAAAAAAACGACCGCAAAAGAAAAGATATCTACGGCTTGCTCGCGCATTCGCTCCGCCCGCACGCTCTCGAGCCTTGCCCGTTCCTCGGCGGCCTGCGCGCGCTCTTCCGCACTCGAGTTGCCTATATGCGCCATAAACTTGGACATCAGACTTTCGATACCACCCGCATAATCGTTCTTGCGGAACGCATCGGGAAGGATCTCGCGCGAAAAACGCGAAGCGATCACATCGGGAACCACACCTTCGAGTCCGTATCCGACCTCGACGCGGTATGTGCGTTCGTTGGGAGCAACGACGAGCAAGAGACCATTATCGGCATCTTTTTTCCCGATGCCCCACTGTGTCGCAAGTTCGATAGACCAAGTTTCGATCACTTCTCCGTCGAGCGACAGTGTCGTTACGACAACCATCTCCACGGATGTCTTCTTTTCATAGTCGCGGAGCTGTTTTTCGAGCACAGCTTCGCGAGTGTCCGGAATGATATTTGCAAAATCGTTGACATAACCTGTCGGTTTCAATGTTGTTGAAGCCGTAGCAACCAGGTAAGAAAATAAAAGCACGACAGCTATAAATAATCGTCGCATCTGTATAATCTCCAATTTTATCGTTCAAAAAACAGAGAGTCCGGAGATCGGACTCATTTATCTGTGCCAGGTTTTATAATATAATATTTTTTTTATAATGTCAATACTAAGTGCTAAGTACATCGTATAGTGCTAACTAAAATAGTCTTAAATAACCTACGGTTTTCATACTTTCTCTTCCTCCTTAAGGAAAAACCTATGTTCGCAATTTCTTCTTGTTATTAAACGATGGATTGACATTATCTATTCTTATAAGTTACGTTTATTGGCGATAATGTAACAAACGGTATTTGTACAACAAATCTCTACCGAATGAGATTGTACATCCCTGCACAAAGGAAGCGAAGTAGCCACAATTAACCTCATTAAGTTAAAAAAATAATATCGAAAGCGATCCACTTTCCAACAGCCTCGACACCTCGGAGCAAAGAAAAAATACCATTATTTTATAGGGGTATTTTTATGTAACTTTTTGCGATATTGACACTTAATATAATTTAGTGTATTATTCATATCAGAGGCATTATATAATTTTTGTTTTTAAACCAAACCACAGGAGAGTGAAGTATGTCGGCTCTTATCGTTATCGCGTTATTAGTTTTTGTAATTTGGAATATCGGCGGGTTATTTGCAGCTTTCTTCTTAATTAATATGGGGATAATTGACGAAGAAAAACCGTATTGCCGGTTGAAGTTATTTTTGACCAGTCCATTAGCTTGGTTGTTAGAAAATTCGTACCTTGGGCCACCTTGGAATTGATAGTGTGAGTTTCATTGTTCTTTATATTTAAAAATTTAAATACTTACGGATGTAAAAGAACCTGTTTAGCACAGGTTCTTTTTTAATACCCCCCAATAATCGCCCGCCGAATATCGTCCCGGTCTCGAAATGTGTGTTGATAACGAAAAATACACAAGACTGCGAATTTTTGTTACAATAATATAATAAGAAAAGACTCATTATCAATGTACTATATTTCTATGGAAATTACTTTATTTTTGGCAAAATTTTGGGGAATGCTTTTTATGCTTTTGGGAGGACTGTCCGTTTGCGCCGGGCTTTTGAGAAAAATAATAAAATTGACCGACAACCATAAAGTTACCGTCATTACCGGTTTTATTACTTTTTTATTGGGACTGATGACGGTAGTTCTGCACAATGTTTGGGTTATGGATTGGCGAGTCGGCATAACGATTTTGGGATGGACAACACTGCTTAAAGGGCTTACAAAAATCACTTTTCCCGATCACGTCAACAAACGCGCACAAACTTTCAAAGACAAACCGCGGTTCTGGGGTGGAATTATTTTCTTCATCGGCGTGTGGTTCTTTTGGATGAGTTTTTAAATCGCTGGTCAAACTTCATCCCAAGCTCGAAGCAATACAAAAAAGGAGACGGGGTAATTCGTCTCCTTTTTATTATGGAAACATCTTTATGTTATATTGCAAGAGTTGTCGCCGAGTACTGGGTTGAAGTGGCTGTGTTTCCCGACACATCAGCCGACGATACTATATAATAGTATGTTGTGGAAGTTGCGAGTCCTGAAAAAGTAGCGGAGTGATTAATTATAAAACTTGAGATAGAAAAAGGATTAAGAGATGTATTTATAGGGCTTGGCGAACCGAACCATACTTTTCCAGTCGCCAATTCGTCTGTTTTCCAAGAAACAGAAACGGTTGTTCCGGTTGTTGTTGCGGAAACATCCGATAGTATCGGAGCAATCGTATCTTTAATAACTGAAGCGGTAAATTTGGAAGCAATTCCCTGAGGGAGTTTCTGGCACTCAGGAACAATTGGTTTTTCGTTCCCCCCTTTTTTTAACCAGCCTTCCGCAATCAAATGTCCCGGCGGAATTTTGGCACATAATTTTTTCTCGGATTTTTTAATAAGCGACGTGGTGTTTTCCGTATCGGTTTCGTCCTCTTCTTCATAAAGACCAAGTTCTTTACTTTTTTCATTCAATTTCACCAAAGTTTTCGGACCTACGCTTCCGATAGAGTCAATGCCGTGTTTTTTCTGAAACTTTTTTACGGCTTCCGCGGTCAGTCTGCCGAAATATCCCGTCACTTTTCCTTCCGGATAAATGTTTGAATCGGCGGAAAGAATCGCCTGAAGCGATTTAACATCGTCGCCGGTCATTCCCTCGCGTAAATTTCGTATAAGTTTAAGCGTTTGAGAAATGTTACTTTGAGCCGTTTGCAATTGTACCTGTGCCGTATTGCGCGTGGCTATTTGCGCTTGTAAAACTTTGATCTGCTCAAGCAGTGCTTGAACTTGCGTATTGAGCGCAGTGATTGTCGCCGTCTCAGCAAACGAAATTGCCGGGCTGAGCAAAAAGACGGTCGCCAAAACGCTTGTGTATATTTTTTGTTTCATGATAAAAAATTTCTTGTGTTAATAAACAAAACGATGCGTGAACAAATTATACCATAAAACATTCTTTTGATTCAAAGTGTTTTATTTTTTTCTCGCTATTTTCGCATATATCCCTCTTTCCTACGCCACGCGGAAAAGACACGGGGTGCCATGTAGAAAAAGCAAGTAGCCGTAAAACTTACGTACAATAATCTCGATGTCCATATAATTTTATGGCATCCAGCGTGCACTCTATTTTTGAGCTGTGGACCTGTTTACTGCGGGATGGGGTCCTCTGCGCTAAAAAAAATTAAGGCATTGCTCCTTTTGTCTTTATTTAGAGCGACATTGGAGCCTGGTCACAGGATTGAACTGTGGACCTCGTCATTACCAATGACGTGCTCTACCAACTGAGCTAACCAGGCAAAAAACGAGCGAAAAGTTCGTAAAGTTCATCAAGTTTAAAAGCCATAACGACGCCGTCCGGACTTTATGAACTTTATAAACTTTCCACTTGATGAACTTCATCATATATCATTTTTTGAAAAAAAGAAAGGGGTCTCCGAAGAAACCCCTTTTGGATTACACTTAACTGAAAGAAAATTCACACGCTTGTTGCATAGAACGACGATCTTGTTTCCGTCGTTCTTTGTGTGAATGC
>JBAZVG010000012.1:0-4376 GCA_041661005.1 Minisyncoccota bacterium
ATTGAAAAGCGCAAGAGGACTTGCGCACTCCTGAAGAACTGTATTTTACAAAGCTGTTCAAGCTCCGAATATCAGTTCAGGATGCTAAATTCTTTAACTTAGTTTTTTTATTGAAAGTTAATAATTATATGTTCTTCATAAGCTTCCCCTGTTGTAAATAACTCGATTCTAGATCTTTGTTAATTAAATAAGAAAAAAGAGCGAAAAAAGGGAAAAAAATAATCTCCTGAACGGGAACTAACTCACCAATGATCTTTTCATCAGCTCTTTCAGACCATACTCCAAAACGGGCATAAGGCTCCAGTGTGCGTTCGGTCATGTTCTAATTTAACCATTCCATTTAGTTTTCTTTTCTTGAATCGATGTATCAAATTGCCAATTCATGTTTTTTATTATAAATTATTATGTGTAAATTATTTTTATACTATTTAACCATTCGTTATTTTTTCCTATGCGACCTGCTTTACTAACTCAAGGCCAAATTCAGCAGCTTTTTTTCTCAATGCTCTCATCTGTTTTTCCTTATATTGCTGCTCGTATTTCTCTTGACCAATATCAACATATTCTTGCCCATGCGCTAATGTATTATATACTAATCTTGCCAGCTTATGAGCCACGCAAGTAATAGCTTTTTCTGTACCATGCTTGTTTTGCATCCGCCGATAATATGCTCCTAAAGCACTATCACTATTATGCAATGAATAGGCTGCTAATTTGAGAGCCTGTGTTACCCGATTTCTTGATCGCTTTGTACGGCTGCTCAGAACCCTTCCTCCGGATATTTTATTATTTGGACTTAATCCAAGCCATGATGAAAAATGCTTGCAGGTTTTCCAGGGACTCATATCAGTCCCAATCTCTGAAAGAATTACAAAAGACGTTTGCTCGCTGATACCATCTAAGCGAGTCAAATCAGCTCCAAATTTTCGATAGCTCACTTCCCAACCATCCATATTTTGGAATTTATTTTTGCTCGCATTTCTTTTTCGGCATTTTATTTTCTTTTCGGGGATCTTTTCTCCTTGTTCTTTTCTTAGCTTTCTCTTTTCATCTTCTTTTTCCCATTCTTCAAAAAACTTCTCTTGAATGTCGGCACTTGAAATCTTATCTGTGATTTTCTCAGCTGCTTCTTTTATCTCTGAATCACAATCCTCAATTAGTGATGTATAATGATCATAAAGCTCCAAAGCTTGTTTCAATGCATAAATTTGTTCCTCTTTATAATGTCCTGTTAAAGATTGTTCTATAACTTCTTCAGAACTTTTGCATTTTTTATCACGCAAACTTGATAGATATTTTGGATCTCTCCGACCATTAACAATAGCGCGAATAATACGCAATCCTGTTGCACCTGTAATATCTGAGATAACATTGCCTAGACGAAGATTCATTTCTATTAATGCTTTATTCATGTGCAGCACATGAGGAGATCTATGCTCAATTAGAAGACGACGTTGACGCATATATCCACGTAAAGCCACTACCTCTTCAGGAGGGCGAAATGCACCTTGTATTAAACCATAATAAAGGAGAGTGCGTAGCCATTCACAGTCACTGACATCTGATTTTCGACCAGTTACATTTTTTGTGGATCTCGGGTCTACTAAAATTGGATTTAATTCATACTTTTCCATTATCTCGTAAAGGGGCACCCAATAATTTCCTGTTGCCTCCATAGCCGCTGAATTTACTCCGCATTTCTTGAGCCAATTACATAGATCATGTAGAGCAGCGGTATGAGTTTCAAATGCGCGGATGCATTCAGAATCCCTATTATCTGGAATGGATACATAAATTTCCTTAGCGCCAATATCAATTCCTGCGGCGTTAGGATTGATACAGTCAAGATTGCCTTGTCTTGCCTTTAAAAGAGATTTGGAGTTTATTTTTTTGCTTGATTTGTTTTTTGAATTTGAAGCATTTGAGTTTAAAAGAGGGCCTTCTTTTGTTAAAGAATTTGAAACTTGATTTTTATTTGGTTTTTTATTTTTTTGTTTTTCTCTTGGTTGATTACTTTCGACATTTGACTTTAAAGATTCGGAATGTTTTACTGATGAACGCATTATTTTTGTCTCCTTTATGTGAGGGAGATCAATACGTCTAATAAAGATCTCCAGATTACATTGTAGTTTGGAGATCTTTTTATTTTTTTTTCAAATCAATTATGTCAGTTCTCCTGAAGAACTGTATTTTACAAAGCTGTTCAAGCTCCGAATATCAGTTCAGGATGCTAAATTCTTTAACTTAGTTTTTTTATTGAAAGTTAATAATTATATGTTCTTCATAAGCTTCCCCTGTTGTAAATAACTCGATTCTAGATCTTTGTTAATTAAATAAGAAAAAAGAGCGAAAAAAGGGAAAAAAATAATCTCCTGAACGGGAACTAACTCACCAATGATCTTTTCATCAGCTCTTTCAGACCATACTCCAAAACGGGCATAAGGCTCCAGTGTGCGTTCGGTCATGTTCTAATTTAACCATTCCATTTAGTTTTCTTTTCTTGAATCGATGTATCAAATTGCCAATTCATGTTTTTTATTATAAATTATTATGTGTAAATTATTTTTATACTATTTAACCATTCGTTATTTTTTCCTATGCGACCTGCTTTACTAACTCAAGGCCAAATTCAGCAGCTTTTTTTCTCAATGCTCTCATCTGTTTTTCCTTATATTGCTGCTCGTATTTCTCTTGACCAATATCAACATATTCTTGCCCATGCGCTAATGTATTATATACTAATCTTGCCAGCTTATGAGCCACGCAAGTAATAGCTTTTTCTGTACCATGCTTGTTTTGCATCCGCCGATAATATGCTCCTAAAGCACTATCACTATTATGCAATGAATAGGCTGCTAATTTGAGAGCCTGTGTTACCCGATTTCTTGATCGCTTTGTACGGCTGCTCAGAACCCTTCCTCCGGATATTTTATTATTTGGACTTAATCCAAGCCATGATGAAAAATGCTTGCAGGTTTTCCAGGGACTCATATCAGTCCCAATCTCTGAAAGAATTACAAAAGACGTTTGCTCGCTGATACCATCTAAGCGAGTCAAATCAGCTCCAAATTTTCGATAGCTCACTTCCCAACCATCCATATTTTGGAATTTATTTTTGCTCGCATTTCTTTTTCGGCATTTTATTTTCTTTTCGGGGATCTTTTCTCCTTGTTCTTTTCTTAGCTTTCTCTTTTCATCTTCTTTTTCCCATTCTTCAAAAAACTTCTCTTGAATGTCGGCACTTGAAATCTTATCTGTGATTTTCTCAGCTGCTTCTTTTATCTCTGAATCACAATCCTCAATTAGTGATGTATAATGATCATAAAGCTCCAAAGCTTGTTTCAATGCATAAATTTGTTCCTCTTTATAATGTCCTGTTAAAGATTGTTCTATAACTTCTTCAGAACTTTTGCATTTTTTATCACGCAAACTTGATAGATATTTTGGATCTCTCCGACCATTAACAATAGCGCGAATAATACGCAATCCTGTTGCACCTGTAATATCTGAGATAACATTGCCTAGACGAAGATTCATTTCTATTAATGCTTTATTCATGTGCAGCACATGAGGAGATCTATGCTCAATTAGAAGACGACGTTGACGCATATATCCACGTAAAGCCACTACCTCTTCAGGAGGGCGAAATGCACCTTGTATTAAACCATAATAAAGGAGAGTGCGTAGCCATTCACAGTCACTGACATCTGATTTTCGACCAGTTACATTTTTTGTGGATCTCGGGTCTACTAAAATTGGATTTAATTCATACTTTTCCATTATCTCGTAAAGGGGCACCCAATAATTTCCTGTTGCCTCCATAGCCGCTGAATTTACTCCGCATTTCTTGAGCCAATTACATAGATCATGTAGAGCAGCGGTATGAGTTTCAAATGCGCGGATGCATTCAGAATCCCTATTATCTGGAATGGATACATAAATTTCCTTAGCGCCAATATCAATTCCTGCGGCGTTAGGATTGATACAGTCAAGATTGCCTTGTCTTGCCTTTAAAAGAGATTTGGAGTTTATTTTTTTGCTTGATTTGTTTTTTGAATTTGAAGCATTTGAGTTTAAAAGAGGGCCTTCTTTTGTTAAAGAATTTGAAACTTGATTTTTATTTGGTTTTTTATTTTTTTGTTTTTCTCTTGGTTGATTACTTTCGACATTTGACTTTAAAGATTCGGAATGTTTTACTGATGAACGCATTATTTTTGTCTCCTTTATGTGAGGGAGATCAATACGTCTAATAAAGATCTCCAGATTACATTGTAGTTTGGAGATCTTTTTATTTTTTTTTCAAATCAATTATGTCAGTTCTTTAATGATCTTATGGCAGGGACCCCTGCAATTGGGCCCTCCAAACGCTTCGCGAA
>JBAZVG010000013.1:0-3820 GCA_041661005.1 Minisyncoccota bacterium
TAGTCTTGTGAATTTAGTTACTTGTTTGGCTCAAATTGATGAATATATAGACGAAGCAGAAAAATATGGTTTACGGCTTTTAGAGATAATTAAAAAGACTTCAGAGTATTCCGTTGAAGTCATAGTTTTAAATACTTTAGCAAGTATTTATAGGCAAAAAAAAAATTACCCTAGATCAAAAGAATTTAGTAGTAGAGCGATTGAGCTCTGTCAGCGATATGAAATGAAAGATAAGGTCGTTCTTAATCTGATAAATTATGGAAATGTTTTAAGGGATGAAGGTGATATAGAAGGGGCAAAAAAAATTTATGATGAGGCACTTATTAAAACAAAAGAATACAAACTAACAAGAGAGGAAGGAAGAATCTATTGGATATTAGCAAGTATGTACAGGATTGAAGGGAACTTTGAACTTAGTATTGAGTTTGCTGATAAATCAATAGATAGATGCAAGGGAATAAATTTTTTCTTTGGTGTAGCAAATGCATTAAAAGAAAAATCGGCGACATTACTTCTAATGAGTAAACAAATACCAGCCGCTGAAGCATTAGTTGAAAGTGGAGAGTTTTATGGAAAGATGGAACAGTTCTCTGATTCTTATCAACACAATATTTCAAAGGCGATAAGTATTTATAACAATTCAGGAGAAAAAACAAAGGCTAATGAATTAATAAATCACTTACTTGAGAACACTGCAAAAAAAATTGATGTTGGGAAAGCAGTAGTTTTAATCATAGACAATTCAAGTGAGGAAACAATTGCTACTAATTTTGAAAAACTATTTGAACAATATTTTTCGGATAAAAAAAATAATCTAAACATACTTAATCAGTTTCTATCGTTTATTGATTATTGTAGTGGGCTTGATGCAACTCAAGGGAAAAAATTATTTAAGAAGATAATTGATATAATAATTAGAAATATTGGAAAGGCAAAATTTTCTTATAGCATCTTAGGAATAGCAATAGAACAATCTTGTAAATTGCTTGATCACGCGGACACAAATATTATCTCTGATTTACTACAGGAAAAATTACCAATGTTTTCTGCAAGAGATATAGATGATGGTAGGATATTTATTGCTTCCATTGAAGGAAGAATTAATTTAGAAATTCGCACTTTTGCTGATGAGTTAATTTGTAGTAAACTTGCAATTGCCTTAACTCTGTTACTTTATGAAAATCCAGAACTTATTATTGAGGATAACTCTTTTAAAGAAACATTTTGTGTAGTTCAGCTTAATTTGTATTCAGAAGAAATGAAGAATGTGGTTGGTAAATATCTTCCAGATCAAGAAAATCTCTTCAAAGAAAACATCCAGTCCGTGCATATGGCTAAAAACGGTTATGAAATTCAGGAAATGATAATTATAAATCCCGACTATGAAATCAATAGTAATCTTAACACATTTCCAGCTAATAAAGCATCATTACATTTCTTTGTATCAACAATTATGGGAATAAAAAGTCATTTCTACCATTCTAAAGTTCAAGAAGATAATACCCAAAGAAGGTTTATCCTAAATTTGGTAGCGCGACTTTTCAATTATAGAGATGTAACTTTAGGCAACAAAACAAACAAATCAAAGTATGAGATTAACATTGATAGAATTACAACATGAATTATCTGCATTTATGCTGTATTTGCAATTCGGGCATGCAAACGCTCAAGCCCGAAATTACAAATGGGCTACCAAGCTAACACACAAAAATAGTGAAGCAAATGGTTAGGAATAATAAAATAGATAGGAAAAGGGAAACAACTTATATGTGCGAACGTTATTAAAATAAGTGTTACGTCACCGATGGTTGTTAAAGTAAAATTCTAGAATGTTGTATAACCCGCAACTCAAAGCACCCACTTTAAACGTTGAATCATTTATGTAGTCATAAGGGCTGCGTCTTATCAACCAGCTGTTCCAACTTTTAATTCCCAAATCCATAGACTCCTTCCCACTTCTCTATTCTATGCAATTTACATAAATCAATTTTCAGTTCGCCCTTCATTACCACAATGTTCACAAAGAAAACACAGAGGACACAAAGAACGCCTCAATTGTGTCCTTTGTGAAACCTTTGTGCCCTTGTATGTTAAATGTTATAAAAAAAGTTCTTTGAAATATTGAATAAAATAGTTTCCTTTACGGAAGAGAAGGTTTGTGCCTTGGGTCTAAGAACCCGTCACGAAGTTTTTTCCTTCCGTCAGGTTTAAGTCGAGGAATAACTTGGTACTTGGATACCGTATTTGACAAGACTGATGATTCCTGACAATACTTATTTATTAACCAAACTTATAGGTTTTCTATGAAAAACTATTATCTCGGTATTGACGTGAGCAAAGGGTACTCAGACTTTGTTCTGCTGAATGAGAAAAAACAAACAGTTTTAGAAAGCTTCCAGTTAGACGATACTTTTGAAGGACACAACAAGCTTTTTAAGATCTTATCTGAGTTCTTTACAAAGCATCCTGATACAAAAATATTTGCCGCTGTAGAATCAACCGGCGGATATGAGAACAATTGGTATCACTTGTTGCACAAGTATCAAGGACAACTGAATCTTTCTGTTGCCAGGCTTAATCCGTATGGGGTAAACTATAACAGCAAGGCAGACTTGAAACGGATAAAGACTGATGCGATTAGTGCAAGAAGTATCGCAGAGTATCTCATCAGCCACCCGGAGAAAGTAAGCTACCAAACAGAAGACTATTTTGCTTCTCTACGCAGGCAATGGACTTTTATCAAGATGCTTACTAAGCAAAGAGTACAACTGTTAAACCAACTCGAATCTCTGCTTTATGTTGCCAATACTGAAATCCTTTATCATTGCCGCAACAAAGTAAATCTTTGGACACTAAAGCTGTTGAAGCAGTATCCTACAGCAAAACATCTTGCAAAAGCAAGAGTAAGTACAATCTCTAAGATACCTTACATCACCGAAGCTTTAGCCCAAGAACTTATAACAAAAGCAAAGCAATCTGTTGCTTCAGAAACAGATGATACGATGGCAGAGATTATTACCGCTACGGTAAACCAAATTCTTTCTTTACGTAAAACAATCTGTTTGCAAGTAAAGAAACTCCAAAGCAATTGTAATTTACCGGAAGTAGCGCTGCTGAAGAGTTTTCCGGGAATAGCTGATTATTCTGCCGTAGGCCTCCTTATCGAAATTGGTTCGGTTGAGAGATTTTCTTCTGTAAAAAAACTTGCTTGTTTCTTTGGAGTACATCCCGTCTTTAGCCAGAGCGGTGACAAGATAAGCGGCTATAGAATGAGCAAGAGAGGAAGAAAAGAACCCCGGCAGATTTTGTTTAATGTTGCCAGGTTTGCTATTGTTCACAATCCGCTGATTAAAGAAATTTATATCGATCACTTGAAAAAAGGAATGTCGAAGATGGCGGCTATCGGTGCTATTATGCACAAGATACTCAGGATTGCTTATGGAATCTTAAAAAACAATACTCCTTTTAATCCAGAGATTGATAGAGCAAACAGATTAAGAAACTTAACCAAGAAAAAAGAGGAATCATTAGTTTGTAACAAAATACTTGTACCCATTGATTGTAAAGCGCCGGTTAGCCGCAGACAATTAAAAAAGAGAAAAGAGCAAGAGAAGTCCCAAAATCTTAAACCGCTGAACGCGGAACAGATTGTTTCTGTTTTTGCGGGATCAGACTCTCGCTCCTTTCCGTTTGCTTCAACTCAAACTTAAGGAAACGTATTCAATATGTCAATGAACTTTTTGAGAATATAACTTCTCAGAAGAAATACTTGGGATAACTTAGCCCAAGTATTTCTTCTTGACTTTTAACGGAATAACTT
>JBAZVG010000014.1:0-2724 GCA_041661005.1 Minisyncoccota bacterium
TTTTGGGCTGGAATAACAGGTTTAGGCAGCCCAAAACCTGACACTTTCTGCAGAACTTTGCGGCTGGGTTTTACATGGAATGAGAATTTGCTCTGCAAATTCTAAGTATCCAAACTTTAAAAATCTTGACACAAATCATGTCAGAAAGTAGGGGCGATTTTAATTAAAAACATTCTTAAAATCATCCTCAATCGTGTCTTTTTCCGTGTGTATAGACTCATTTTTTATACACACTTTTTCACTATTCGTGTGTATAGAATTGCCATTTATTTTGTATCTTTGTTTCAAAAATGCGTTAATTAGGGCAGACAAATTTAATTCTTCTTTGGTTTTTTCAAAAACATTTTCATCTAAAGTGATTTGAACTCTCTTTTTCATACACATTCATACACACTAAACTATATAAATATTTCTATTCGTGTGTATAGATTTATCAATCGTGTGTATAAAAATTAAAAAAAAAGAAAAAAAATAAATAAAAAATTTTGTGAAGCTTTAATCAAAGTCCGATGAGTTGAATTTCTCTGAGCCATCTCTCATTCTTTTTTCTTCCTTTGCTTTTATTCTATCAGCAAGCACAGGCTTCGGTCTTTGCCTTGCCAGGAATCTTCGATGCTCAGCTTTTCTTTGCTCTTCAGCATTTGATTTTATCTTTGCCATTATCCTAAAAACTTTATCAAACCGGGCTTTGGTTCATAGCAAATTCCATCTTCCAGCAGCTTTGCAATTTCAACGCGTGCTTCTTCCTCTGTCATTTTCAAATTGCTCTCAATTACGCTTCCTTCAATTCCAGCATCTCCGCCTTTTTGCAAAAGCATTACAATTTCTTTCTTGAAATTACGCTTTGCTTTTGGCACTTCTGGCTTAAATGCTTCTTCTAACTCTTTTACAATTTTCACAGCTTCAATTTGGCTTTTTCCTGCAACAATTAAATCCTTTGCGTAGCTTACCTTCATGCTTACAGGGAAACTGTCAAATTTGCTTATTACAGGCTTATCCTGAGACTTTTTCTCTTCACTTGGCTCATTATCCTCACTTTCTCCAGCTTCTCCTAAGAATTTTTTAATATTCTTAAAGCCGTTTTGCTCAGTTACATCGCAGCTCACAGTGTTGCCTTCCTGCTCTTTCAAATCTTCACAGCTTTTCTTATCAAAGCAACTCATCCATCCTTCATTTGTCTTGAATCTTGTATATCTCTTTCCAGCCTGAGTTTTCTTATCCTCAAATTCCAGTATCTCTAAATTTTGTTTTGTCATTTCTCGCTTTACCTCCTTACATTTGTATTGAATATCATAAACTATTCCCGCAGACTTCACACTGCCAGACTCCATTTTTATAAATCATTAATGCCCCGCAGTTGCTGCATTCTTTTTCTGTCATTTCCCCATCACCTCGCTTTTTAGTTCTTCTATTTTCTTTGCAAATTCTGTAGTCTTATCTGCACAAATATCACATTCGTTATGTGCTAAATGAAGTGCTAAAATTCTAAAATCATTTTCCAATTTCTTAATTTCCTCCAAAATCTCATTTGTCATTTCCCCATCACCTTTCTTAGTTCTTCCCATTGTTCATAAGAAAATTCTCTAATACAAACTCCTTTAGAAGTATTTTTTCCAGTCTTTGTTATATCTACTCTAATTTTCTTTCCTTGCTCCCAAAAATTATCAATTACTTCCAAGATTTTGGATTTTTGCTGATTATATGCTTCAATATGATTAATCATTCTTTTTCCTAATTCTTCTATTCTCTCGTCTTTTTCATTCATAATCTTCTCGCATGTTTGAAGTTTTTAATCTCTCATCTAATCTTATCGCCAATTTCAAGACTTCTCTTGTCTCTACCATAGGTAACTTTTCAACATTGGGATATGTTCTCATTAATTCTTTTTGTCCTTCCTGCGTTTGTTCAATCATTTGGGCGATAGTTTGTGTCATTTTACCGCCTCTGCCAACCTCTCAATATATTCTGAAAATGTTTCATTCTTTCTACCATAAAATATTCTTCTTAATTTATTCCACGACGACAATTTAATCTTCAGCGATTTATAGATGTTATTCATAGTAGAATTAAAGTAGAATGGCTTTATATACTTTTCGCCTTAATATTTTATAATAAAAGTTAATCCTAAATTTGCCGGGTTTGTTTCCAGTCCTGTTCTTGGAGTTCCGTTTGTTCCGTCTGTAGTTGGAGAGCCGACTGTAACAGTTGCTGCCTGAAAATTACAAAAAGCACCATTTAATATTCCTGACGCAAAACCTTGTTTTTGTGCGTCAGATGTAACTGAATGCTTATGTCCTTGCATTTTATCATTCTGATATGTTCCCAAAACTCCTGCAAAAGCCGTGCCGTTTGCATTTGTTAATTTTGCAGAAGTCCCTGCTCCACGAGGGAAAATTCCTCTCATGTCTGGCACATTAAAATGCGTTCCATCTGCAGTTCCGAAAGTCGTTCCAATGACAGCAAACAAATCTGCATAAGTTCCTGCTCTCAATAAAGAAGAATTATCACAAAGAACCCAGCCTGTCGGAGCAGTTGAACCGCCATACATAGTTATTGTTCCTACGGGAACAGCCTGCAAATCAACATAAGCCTTATTTGCAATATCTAAATCAGTTGAAGGCGTGCCTGTATGCCCTGCTGAATGGTCGCCTGAATGATTAGGCAAGAACATATCAGTTGCTATCGGTGTAAATTTTTGAATAGTTGGCTTTCCTGCAATTTGCC
>JBAZVG010000015.1:0-2575 GCA_041661005.1 Minisyncoccota bacterium
AATAATGTTCAATCTGAATAAAAACAATGAATGCTATGATGCTTCTAAATTATCATTTATAACTGTATAGCTCATTATTCCCAACTATTATCCTTGACGTTTCCTTTTAACGGGTATTGCGAGGAGGTACGACGAAGCAATCTTGTCTTTCGGCTTAGCTATGGGATTGCTTCGTCTCCGCCGACTGGCGGATTCTCGCAATGACACGATTTATGACTATTTCAGCAATAACTAATTATAAATCCACTTCGACTTAAAGACAAATAGATCCCATCTGATCCTATCCGGCATTGAAATGAACCCAACTCCGCTGCAAGTAGCGGAGTATCAGGGTGGGTTTTTTATGATCAGTTTCGGCTCCGCCGAGACTATCTTTCATAAGCCATTCATCCCCGTGGCAAGCCACGGGGTATTCTGGCACCATAATAAAAAAAACCACCCGATATGGAGTGGTTCTTCGGACTATTTCTTTTTGTTCTTTTTCGGTTTTTTCGTTTCTTTTCTGTTCCTGTTGTCTCCTTTTCCCATGGAAGTGATTAATAATGATTATTGAAAAATTATAACACGAAATTCATAAAATTAAAATAGCGGGTATTCTCTTGTGTTATTTTGTTAATATTTTAGCCATCTTTTTTTTGTAGTTTTTGATAAATTAATTGGAAAACTTAGATGTATTAGTAAATCAGCTTCTGCTAATAGGAGTTTCTCGGTATTGATACTGAATTCTTTGCTAGTTTCGGCTAGTTTGTGTATTTTACCATCCATAAATCCCCATCTATGTTTTAATGCCTTAAAGTATTCTTTTCTTATCACGTTTTGTTTTTCCAGATTGAAAAATTTACTAATATCCTGGACTACCTCAACTCCTACTTTATCTGGTCTTGTGATTTTTCTTCTTCCAAAATATTTGCATATATCTTGAGGTGTTAGTTCGGTTTTATCGTTGGTTGCGAGTTTATGATATAATTTGATAAATTCAAAGATACAGATTAATATTTCAAATGGTGCGGGTTCAATTAAGTGGTCTGAAAGCGACTTAATCAAATACTTATCTTCAAACTTTTTACCTTTGCTTTTGTTGCAAGTTGTGCAAAGTAGTGCGACATTATTTTCATCAGATGGTCCACCCTTTGACCAAGGAATAATATGGTCAAACTCTATATCTTCATCTTTAACCGTGTTTCCACAATTTGCACATATTTGATTATCCCTCTTTAAAACTCGAAATTGTGTTGTTCTTGTAATTTTTCTACCTATATTTCTTAATCCTTTTGTTTCCGTAAGAGGTTCCGCAGTGTAAAATACAGGACAGTCATGCCCAAAAATCCTACAACTTTTATCAGAAGACGTTGGGGCAATCGGAAAAGTTTCTACTAGTGGTCCAAATGGACAATATTTAATTTCCCAGCATGGTTTACATACTGCCTTAACTCTTTTTTTCCAATTAATTTTATTACCCCAAACTTGCATTTGACCTAGTTTTTTTCTTTTCATGTAAATATAAAAAAATATTATCCCTGATGAATAACTTGGTCATGTGATTGAGGTTGTAAATTTTTTAGTCACTGTTTCGTTAATTTTAAACATTACAATAAATGTTTATTAATAAAGGCTCTTCCAGAGCCAGATTTAAGATATTTTTCAAATTCAAACGCTTTATATTTTCTGAAATCGCAAAGTAAAATTCTAACTCCACTGGCAATCTATTTACTGTTGCCGGAACATATCCTTTTAGATGTCTCTCGAGCCTATCTTTAAGGTCATCTGTGCATCCGATATAATAACCATCCTTACATTTTAAACTATAAATGTAATACATTGTGTTAATATAGTTTTTGCATATATTATATATAATAACGATGTCCGACTACGCTGAAGCTCCGTCGTGACGAAGACGGAGCTTTGTCACGCCGTATTTCATTTGTGCAAATGAAGCTCGCTTTCGCGAATCTACTGGCCTGGCTTCGCCGGAGGCTACGCCAAGGCGAGCGGACTGTGTCACGCCGTAGCTTCGCTTCGGCGAAGCGAAGGCGGAGAGTGAGGGATTTGAACCCCCGGGACCCGTGAGGGTCCTCCGGTTTTCAAGACCGGTGCATTCAACCGCTCTGCCAACTCTCCAAGATAACTGACAACTTATAACTTATAACAAATAACGATCAAGAATTCAAGGTTTTTCCGCCTTCGGCGGATTTCTGTTTGTTTCCAATCGCTTCGCTTTTGGACAAACAGTTAACAAGACCGGTGCATTCCTGTCCGCCGCAGGCGGGCAACCGCTCTGCTAACTCTCCAGTCTAGTTTTTTAGGCCTTAACTTTTTAGTTTCTAGGGCGACATTGATTTAGTCTGCTTTGCTTTTTTCTAATAAGCGGATAAGCTAATAAGCTGGAAACTACCTAAACAAAATAACATTATGTTCGGGATTTGGCAAGAAGTCAGGCTTGTGTTAGTTTATATTTAAAAGTCCGGCAAGAACTCCCTGTGTTGTCCTTCAAGACACACAGGGATGAATTGCCGCCCATGCCATTCTCGCCAATACTGTTGTATAATGACTGCATATAATAAGATATATGCGTATG